>NZ_JADBDT010000001.1:2002500-2670000 GCF_014873485.1 Sphingopyxis sp. OAS728
GCCCGGCGATCGCGCCGCGACCTTTGGCCCCGAACGCAATGCCTATGCGAGCGCGCGGCTGGTCGGCGCGGCCTCCCTGTTCAAACTCCCCGCCGATATCGAGGACGAAACCGCCGCCGCCGCGCTGCTCAAGGCGTGCACGGTCGAGATGCTTGTCGAGCGCTGCGCGAAGGTCGAGGCAGGATCGACCGTGCTCGTCCATGCCGCCGCGGGCGGGGTCGGGCTGATCCTCGTCCAGTGGCTGAAGGCGATCGGCGCGACCGTGATCGGGACCGTCAGCACCGAAGCCAAGGCGCATGCCGCGCGCGAAGCCGGCGCCAACCATGTGCTGATGTACAAGAGCGACGATGTCGCCGCGCATGTCCGCGAAATCACCGATGGTCAGGGCGTGCCGGTCACTTTCGACGGCATCGGCATGGCGACATGGGAGGTGTCGCTCAAAGCCACCGCACGGCGCGGGCTGATCGTCAGCTATGGCAATGCCGGCGGCCCAGTCACAGGGGTCAACCTTGGCGTCCTCGCGCAGCACGGCTCGCAGTTCGTGACGCGTCCGACCTTGTTCGACTATTATCTCCACCCCGGCGAACGCGCCGCGGGCGCGGCGCGCGTGTTCGAGATGATCGAGAGCGGCGCGGTCCAGATCACGGTTGGCCAGCGCTACGGGCTACAGGATGCCGCGCGGGCGCATGCCGATTTGCAGGCCGGGCGGACGACGGGATCGACGTTGTTGATTCCGGAGCACAACTAAACCCCTCCCGCCCGCGGGAGGGCAGCGAGACTTGCGAGCTTGCTCGCTAGTCGCAGCGGGGAGGGTTAGTGCCGTTATACGCCCTCCCCCAACCCCTCCCTAAAGGGAGGGGAGTAACTACGCCTTCAACCGCTCCGCATGCCACGCGACATGCTCGGCCAAAAAGGTCGAGATGAAATAATAGCTGTGGTCATACCCCGGCTGCATGCGGATTTCGGCTTTCTGTCCCGCCGCTTCGCACGCCTCGACCAGCAAGTGGGTCTTGAGCTGCTCGGCCAGGAAATTATCGGCGTCGCCCTGATCGACGAGCAGGTCGGGCACACGAAGCCCCATCGAAAGCAGCGTGCAGGCGTCATAGGCGCGCCAATTCTCGCGGTTGTCGCCGAGATAATTTCCGAGCGCCTTTTCGCCCCACGGACATTGCAGCGGCGCGACGATCGGCGAAAAGGCCGACACCGAGCGGAAACGGTCCTGATTGCGAAGGCCAATGGTCAGCGCGCCGTGCCCGCCCATCGAATGGCCGGTGATCGCCTGCCGCGTCAGGTCGGCGCTCGCGAAATTGCGCAGGATCAACGAGGGCAGCTCATCCTCGATGTACGAGCGCATCCGGTAATTCTTGGCCCAGGGCTCCTCGGTCGCATCGACATAGAAGCCCGCGCCCAGCCCGAAATCCCACGCCGCTTCGGGATCATCGGGCACCCCCTCCCCGCGCGGGCTGGTGTCGGGCGCGATGAAGATCACGCCATGTTCGGCGCAAGCGGCGCGATATTCGCCCTTCTCCATCACATTGGCGTGGGTGCAGGTCAGCCCCGACAGATACCAGAGCACCGGAAGCTTGGCGCCCGGCGCATGGTCGGGAACGAACACCGCAAAGGTCATGTCGGTGCCGGTAACGGTGCTCGCATGCTTGTACACGCCTTGCGTGCCGCCACGGCTGCGAACGGTGGAGAGGGTTTCGATAGGCATGCCGCGTTTGTGCCGCGCGCAAGCCAATGGCGCAACCCCGCCGTCCTTGCGGACGACGGGGCCGGGCGACATTTTGGGTCGATCAGATCTGGGCGAAGCCGCCGTCGACGAACAGTTCGGCGCCGTTGACGTAGCTCGACGCATCCGAGGCGAGGAACACCGCGACCTTGCCGATTTCGCGCGGATCGGCGAGGCGGCCGAGCGGGACGCCGGCGGCGAGACCGCCCTCAAGGCCTTTCCATTCCTCTTCGGTCGAGGTCAGGCCTTTGAGTCCCGGGGTCTCGGTCGCGCCCGGCGCGATCACATTGACGCGGATCTTGCGATCCTTGAGGTCGAGGATCCAGTGGCGGGCGAAGTTGCGGATCGCCGCCTTCGTCGCGCCATAGACGCTGAACGCGGGCAGCGCCTTGATCGCGCTCGTCGAGCCGGTGAGGATGATCGACGCCCCGTCGCGGAGCAGCGGCAGCGCCTTTTGCACCGTGAACAGCGTGCCCTTTACATTGAGGCCGAAGGTGCGGTCGAACTCTTCCTCGGTGATTTCTCCGAGCGGCTGGAATGCGCCGCCGCCGGCATTGGCGACGAGGATGTCGATCGGCGCGCCATGCTGCTGCACGACGTCATAGAGGCGATCGAGGTCGGCGAAGCTGGTGACGTCGCCCTGCACGCCAATGGCGCCGTGGCCGATCGCCTTGACGGCCGCGTCGAGTTCTTCCTGGCGGCGGCCGGTGACGAAAACCTTGGCGCCCTGTGCAGCGAGTTCCTGCGCGATGCCGAGGCCGATGCCGCTGTTCCCGCCGGTGACGACGGCGACTTTGCCCGTGAGATCATAGGTCATGGTCATTCTCCTTTGCGTGGGCGGCAACCGTTCGCCGTCCGATGAGGAGGAGATAGATCCGCAACG
Organism: Sphingopyxis sp. OAS728; assembly: GCF_014873485.1. Classification (NCBI taxonomy): domain Bacteria; kingdom Pseudomonadati; phylum Pseudomonadota; class Alphaproteobacteria; order Sphingomonadales; family Sphingopyxidaceae; genus Sphingopyxis; species Sphingopyxis sp. OAS728. The sequence goes on from NZ_JADBDT010000001.1 coordinate 2,005,116, forward strand.
ATCTGACCTGTAGCCGGCAATATTGACACTCATCGTTCCAAAGATAGAACGATGATATGCAGGACTTCAACGATCTGCGCTATTTCGATGCCGTGGTGACGAACGGAGGCTTCGCCCCCGCGGGCCGCGCGCTGCGCCTGCCCAAGTCGAAACTCAGCCGACGCATCGCCGCGCTCGAAGAGCGGCTGGGCGCGCGCCTGATCGAACGGTCATCGCGGCGCTTTCGCGTCACCGACATCGGCCTCGCCTTTCACGCGCAGGCACAGCTCGCGGTGGCCGCCGCCGAGCGGGCCGAAGCGCTGGTCGAGGCGAGCCTCAGCGAACCCCGCGGCACCGTGCGCATGTCGTGCCCGACCGGGCTCGTATCGATCGTCGCCGATCTGCTCCCCGATTTCCTCGCGCTCTATCCCAAGGGGCATGTGCAGATCGTCGCCGCCGACCGCCCGGTCGACATCATCGCCGAACGCATCGACGTCGCGCTCCGCGTGCGGGTCAAGCTCGACAGCGATGCCGCGCTGACGATGCGCACGCTTGCGCACAGCCGCCGCATCCTGATCGCCAGCCCCGCGCTTGCCAATCGCATCGCCGGCCGCGGGATCGACGTATTGGGCGAGGTGCCGACGCTGAGTTCCTCGGGCGAGGATGGCGAGGTGTTGTGGCGGCTCGAGGGGCCTGCTGGCGAGCCGCGTGACATCCGCCACACGCCGCGCCTCAGTTGCGGCGATTTCTCCGCGATCCGTAGCGCCGCGGTCGCAGGGCTCGGCGTCGCTATGCTCCCCGACCATGCCTGCGCCGGCGAGTTGCGCAGCGGCGCGCTTGTCCATGTTCTGCCCGAATGGCGGAGCGAGGACGGGATCGTCCATCTTGTCTTCACCACCCGCACCGGACTGCCGCCGCTCGTCCGCGCGTGGATCGACCATTTGGCGAAGGGCTTCAAAAACCCCGACCTGTTCGGCGAGCGTTAGGCCGGCTGGATCGGAATCGACGCCACTTGCGGCTCATGCCCCCAATGGCGCAGCAGGTCGAGGACCGCTGTGCCCGACAGGCCGAGCGTTGCGGTGTTGCGCAGCGGGTGGACATTGACCGTTTCGGCCGCAGCAAGCGCGTCGTCGAGCACCACCGTGATGCTGCCCGGCTCCGCATTGATCGCGGCGAGCGGTGTCACCGACCCGGGCGCGATGCCCAGCAATCGCTCCATATCGTCGGCCTTGCCGAAACTCACGCGCTTGCTGCCGATCGCGGCGGGCAGCGCCTTCAGGTCGACGCGCGCTTCGCCCGGGACGGTGACGAGCCAATAGGCGCCGCCATTGTCCTTGAGGAACAGGTTCTTCGTGTGCGCCCCCGGTATCGCGGCGTTCACTTCGTCGCTCTCGGCGACGGTGAACACCGCGACATGTTCATAGGCGGCGAAGGGGATGCCGAGCGCATCCAGATCGGTCAGCAATCCCGCTTCGCCGCGCATGACCGGTCCTCAGACGACGCGATGCAGCGCGCAGAGCTTGTTGCCCGACGGATCGCGCAGATAGGCGAGGTACATCGCACCGAACCCGCCTTCGCGGATGCCCGGCGGGTCTTCGATCGAGGTGCCGCCATTGGCAACGCCCGCGTCGTGCCATGCTTTCGCCTGCTCGGGACCTTCCATCGCGAAGCCGATCGTGCAGCCGTTGCCGACCGTCGCCGGCTCGCCATCGATCGGCGTACCGACAAGGAACAGCCCGCCATTGTGCATATAGATCAGGCGGCCCTTGTCGTCCTGGATCGCGGGCTTGCCGCCGATCGCCTGAAAGGTCGCGTCATAGAATTTCCGCGCGGCCTCGATGTCGTTCGCACCGACCATATTGTGACTATACATTGGCTTCCGCTCCTCCTGATTATGGTTGCGATTCGGGACCTATCTTGCCCCCGTGACTAACGGAAGACCACCGTCTTGCGTCCGTCGATCAAAACGCGCTGTTCGGCGACCCAGCGCACCGCGCGCGCCAGCACCTGCGCCTCGGTATCGCGGCCGATGCGGATCAGTTCGTCGACGCTGTCGCGATGGTCGACGCGTTCGACCGCCTGTTCGATGATCGGCCCCTCGTCGAGGTCGCTCGTCACGAAATGCGCGGTCGCGCCGATCAGCTTCACGCCGCGCTCCTGCGCGCGGTGATAGGGTTTCGCGCCCTTGAAGCCCGGCAGGAAGCTGTGGTGGATATTGATGCAGCGCCCCGACAGCTTCGCCGACAGATCCTGCGAGAGCACCTGCATATAGCGCGCGAGGACCAGATATTCGGCGCCGCCGCGCGCCATGACGTCGAGGATCGCGGCCTCCTGCGCTTCGCGGTTTGCGTCGCTCACCGGCAGGTAATGGAACGGCACGCCATGCCATTCCGAAAGCCGCCGCTGCGCCTCATGGTTCGAAACCACGCCCACGATGTCGATCGCAAGATTGCCGGTCGACCAGCGATGGAGGAGATCGTTCAGGCAATGACTGCCCTGCGACACCGCAATCACGAAGCGCGGCTTGGCGGCGCGATCGCTGATCCGCGCGTCCATGGCAAAGCGCGTGATGATCGGCGCAAAGGCTTCTTCCACCCCGGCCAGTCCCTCGGGAAAACGCTCGCCCGCGCCGCGAAACTCGACGCGCATGAAAAAGCGCCCGGAGTCGAGATCGGCATATTGCTGGCTGTCGAGGATGAAGCCGTCGCGCTCCGCCAGCAGCCCGGTCACGGCGGCCACGATGCCCACCGCGTCGACGCAGCTGAACGTCAGGACATAGGGTCCGCTCACTTCGTCACTCCCTCACCCGTCTTCCGCCAAAGCGCATGGCGGAAGAAGGGCACGGCGGGAAGGCGAAATCGTCAGAAAACGACGACGCTGCGGATGCTCTCGCCCGCGTGCATCAGGTCGAAACCCTTGTTGATCTCTTCCAGCCCCATGACGTGGGTGATCATCGGGTCGATCTCGATCTTGCCGGTCATATACATGTCGACGATCTTCGGCACGTCGGTGCGGCCCTTCGCGCCGCCGAAGGCTGTGCCGCGCCAGTTGCGTCCGGTGACCAGCTGGAACGGACGCGTCGCGATTTCCTTGCCCGCCTCGGCAACGCCGATGATGATCGAGGTGCCCCAGCCGCGGTGGCAGGCCTCCAATGCGATGCGCATCACTTCGGTATTGCCCGTCGCATCGAAGGTGTAGTCGGCGCCGCCGTCGGTCATCGCGACGATCGTCGCGACGACATCCTCGCGGCTCATGCCCTTCGAATTGAGGAAGTCGGTCATGCCGAACTTGCGGCCCCATTCCTCGCGGTCGGGGTTGATGTCGACCCCGATGATCTTGTCGGCGCCCGCCAGCCGCGCGCCCTGGATCACGTTGAGCCCGATACCGCCAAGGCCGAAGACGACGACATTGTCGCCGACCTGCACCTTCGCGGTGTTGATGACCGCGCCGACGCCGGTGGTCACGCCGCAGCCGATATAGCAGCTCGACTGGAACGGCGCGTCCTCGCGGATCTTCGCGACCGCGATCTCGGGCAGCACGGTGAAGTTCGAGAAGGTCGAGCAGCCCATATAATGAAAGATCGGCTGGCCCTTGTAGCTGAACCGCGTCGTGCCGTCGGGCATCAGCCCCTTGCCCTGCGTCGCGCGGATCGCGGTGCAGAGGTTGGTCTTGCCCGAAAGGCAGCTTTTGCACTGGCGGCATTCCGGCGTGTAGAGCGGGATCACATGGTCACCGGGCTTCACGCTGGTGACGCCCGCGCCGACCTCGCGCACCACGCCCGCGCCCTCATGCCCCAGCACGCTCGGGAAGATGCCCTCGCTGTCGAAGCCGTCGAGCGTATAGGCGTCGGTATGGCAGATGCCCGTCGCCATGATCTCGACCAGCACCTCGCCCGCCTTCGGGCCTTCGAGGTCGAGTTCGACGATTTCGAGCGGCTTTTTCGCTTCGAACGCAACGGCGGCGCGGGTCTTCATGGGAATGCTCCTCACGGAAAAATGGATTGCGCCCGCTGTACACCGATCCAAAGCGCGATAAAGGGGCCAATCGGCAATATATTATCCCAGAGGTGAGATAATGAGCGCATGGGAGGGCATCGACGAGATCGTCGCGATCGCCGACGCGGGCAGCTTCGTCGCGGCGGCGGCGCGGCTCGGCACCTCGACCTCGCACATCAGCCGCGCGGTGATCCGGCTTGAGAACCGCATCGGCGCGCAGATTTTCGTTCGCACGACGCGCCGCGTCGTCCCGACGCCCGCGGGCCGCACGCTGATCGAGCAGTTCCGCAGCCTCATCGCCGCACGCAACGACGCGCTGTCGGCGGTCAGCGACGACGGCGCGCCGCGCGGCGAGGTGCGGATGACCTGCTCGATCGCAATGGGCGAGCGCTTCGTCGCACAGATCGCGCGCGACTATGCCTTCGCCTTTCCCGACGTGACGGTGACGCTCGAACTCACCAACCGCGTCGTCGATCTGCTCGCCGAGGGCTTCGACCTCGCGATCCGCACCGGCACGCTGCCGGACTCAGGACTGGTCGCGACGCGCATCGCCTCGCGCAGCCTCTATCTCTGCGCCGCGCCCGCCTATCTCGCGCGCGCCGGGACGCCCGTATCGATCGACGACCTCGCGCGCCACGAATGCCTGCTCGGCACCGCCCCCGCCTGGCATTTCCGCGCGCAGGGCAAGGAAATCACCCACCGCCCCGCCGGCCGCTGGCGCTGCAACAGCGGCACCGCGGTCACCGAAGCCGCGCTCGCAGGCCACGGCGTCTGCCAGCTTCCCGATTTCTATGTGATGCCGCACCTGCAGAGCGGCGCGCTCGTCTCGCTCCTCGACCCGCTCCGCCCGCAAGAGGAACCGATCTGGGCAGTCTATCCGCAGCGGCGACACCTGCTGCCGAAGGTGCGGCTGCTGATCGACAAGCTGCGCGAGGAATTGCCGGGGGCTTTGTCGCGGAGTGGAACGGCCTAGTTTTCTAAAACGATTAAATGGGCTGAAAACTGAATATTCCGCCGCTAAGCTACGGCAGTATGCGGAGGCACCAAAATGACTTTCAACCTGCTCTTTTGGAAGTGGTCAGAAGAATTCGACACGCCAGCGAAGCGAAAGAAGAGCGGTATTAAATTTGGTAGCATAGCGGCGCAATTCGTGATTTCGGGCGATCATCCTGCGATCGGGAATGGTGACATCGCTTCATTCCGAGCGGCACTGGACGTGGAATTTGGTGGCGATCAGGATAATCGCCCTTTTGTTGTTGAAGACTACGGCAAGTGCGCTGTGATTAACTATCCCAATGCGGTCAGGTTCGAGCTAGTCCCCAAAGTCGCGGGCATTGGAAAGCGATTTGGGCTGAATTCGGCTGAGTTTTGAAGGAAATTATTACCGTCGATCGTTTCCGGACTTTCGTCATCCCGGACTTGATCCGGGATCCATTATTCCGACGCTGGTGTGAATGGCCCCCGGATCAAGTCCGGGGTGACGATGAAAAGAATGCCGTCCTCAACACTCCACCACACTAACCGCCAGCCCGCCCTTCGACGTTTCCTTATATTTGTCGCGCATGTCGCGGCCGGTTTGCAGCATCGTCGCGATCACCGTGTCGAGGCTGACGACATGCGTGCCGTCGCCGATCATCGCGATGCGGCTCGCGTCGATCGCCTTGATCGCACCCATCGCGTTGCGCTCGATGCACGGGATCTGCACCAGCCCGCCGATGGGATCGCAGGTGAGGCCGAGGTTATGCTCCATGCCGATCTCGGCGGCATTCTCGACCTGCGCGTTGGTGCCGCCGAGCGCGGCGGTCAGCCCCGCCGCGGCCATCGAACAGGCGACGCCGACCTCGCCCTGGCAGCCGACCTCGGCGCCCGAGATGCTGGCGTTGCGCTTGTAAAGCGCACCGACCGCGCCCGCCGCGAGCAGGAAGGTGCGCACCCCCGCGGCGTCGCCGCGATAACCGCGCCGGTAGAAGCGGATCACCGCCGGGATGATCCCCGCCGCGCCGTTGGTCGGCGCGGTGACGACCTTGCCGCCCGCGGCATTTTCCTCGTTCACCGCCATCGCCCACAGGTTGATCCAGTCCATCATCGCGAGCGGGTCGATCAGATTGGTTTCGTGGCGGCCCCGGATATCGTCGGCGATCTGCGGCGCGCGGCGCTTGACCTTGAGCCCTCCGGGCAGAATGCCCGTGCTCGAACAGCCCGCATCGATCGAGGCATCCATCGCCTCGGCGATCGCATCGATACCCGCCGTCACCTCGTTCGGCGGGCGGTGACGCACTTCGTTGGCGAACATCATTTCGGCAAAGCTGAGGCCCGACGCCTTGCCCATCGCGATCAGGTCGGCGCCCGAGGTGAAGGGATAGGGCAGTTCGACTTCATCCTCGGCGCCGCGGCTGTTGCGCCCTGCCTCATCCTCATCGACGACGAAGCCGCCACCGATCGAGAAATACATGCGCTTTGCCAATATCTCGCCGTCGCCGTCGCGCGCCGTGAAGCTCAAGGCATTGCTATGGAACGGCTGGCGCTGGCGCATCTGGAAATGCAGGTCGCTTTTCGGCTGAAACCGTACCCGCTGCCGCCCGAGCAAATAGATAAAGCCCTCGCTCTCCGCCCGGTCCCAATGCGCCTTGATCGCGGCGAGGCTGGTCGAGGCGGGGATCTCGCCCGCGAGCCCCGCGACCACCGCGGTGTCGGCGGCGTGGCCCTTCCCGGTCAGCGCGAGCGAGCCATAAAGGTCGGCCTCGACATGCACGGTCCCGGTGAGCAGGCCCTGCTCGTCGAGCCATACGGTGAAACGCCGCGCGGCAACCATCGGGCCCACAGTATGCGAGCTGGAAGGACCGACACCGATTTTGAAGAGTTCGAACAGGCTGATCGTCATGGCGGCCCTATAGGAGAAGGCGGACGATCCCGATAGGCCCGCGCGGGCCAATTTTCGTTACGGCAAAGAGGAAAATCCTCCCCATGCCGAACATGGGGGAGGATCGTGGCATTATGCCGGATAGGTCCAGGTCGTATCGCGCGCGAAATTCTCGGCCGCGAAATCCCAGTTGAGCAGTTCGTCGACCACCGCGTCGACATAGGCCGGGCGCAGATTTTTGCGGTCGATGTAATAGGCATGTTCCCACACGTCGATCACGAGGATCGGCTTGATGCCCGCAACCAGCTCGGTGCCCGCATCATGCGTGTCGGTAACCGACAGCTTGCCGTCGCGCGAGACGAGCCACGCCCAGCCCGACGCGAAATGATTGACTGCGGTTTCCTTGAGCTTCTTCTTGAGCTCGTCGAGCGAACCGAAATCACGTTCGATCGCGGCGAGCAGCTCATCCTTCGGCGCGGTCTTCGACGGGCTCAGGCTTTCCCAATAAAAGGCGTGGTTCCACGCTTGCGCGGCGTTGTTGAACAGGCCCTTGTTACCCGATCCTTCGGCGTGATGGACGATTTCCTCGAGCGGCTTCGACGCCAGCTCGGTGCCCTCGATTGCGGCGTTGGTCTTGTCGACATAGGCCTTGTGATGCTTGCCATGATGGGTCGCCAGCGTGTCGGCCGAAATATGCGGCTCCAGCGCGTCCTGAGCGTAAGGCAGGGGAGGATGGGCGATCGTCATGGCAGTCTCCATTTTGTTTTTGAGGGGGTTTGCGGCCTTTAACTCGGTATCGGAGCCATCGGTTGCAACCCCGTGACGCCAATTTTTCCGGCTAATTTTCAGGTCACCATAGCCTGCAAGGTCGCAATCCGGTCGGCCTCTTCGGCGGGTTTGTCGCGGCGGATGCGCGAAATGCGCGGAAAGCGCATCGCGAGCCCCGACTTGTGGCGCTTGCTGCTGTGGATCGAATCGAACGCGACTTCGAGCACGAGCGATTTCTCGACCTCGCGCACCGGGCCGAAGCGGTTTAGCGTGTTGTCGCGCACGAACTTGTCGAGCCACTTCAATTCCTCGTCGGTGAAGCCCGAATAGGCCTTTCCCACGGGTAGCAATTCGCCCGCCTCCGACCAGCAGCCGAAGGTATAGTCCGAATAGAAGCTCGCGCGGCGTCCATTGCCCCTTTGGGCGTACATCATCACGCAGTCGGCGGTGAGCGGATCACGCTTCCATTTATACCAGAGCCCGGCGCGGCGGCCCGCGACATAGGGCGCATCGCGGCGCTTAAGCATCACCCCCTCGATCGCGGCATCGCGCGCACCCGCGCGGCGCTCGGCGAGCTCGTCGAAGTCGGTCGCCTCGATCACCTGCGACAGGTCGAAATGACTGTCGGCGAGCCGCGGCACGAACGCCTCCAACTGCCGTCGCCGTTCGGTCCACGGCAGACCGCGCAGATCGTTGCCGTCGACCGCGAGCAGATCATAGACCCGGACGAACGCCGGATAATCGGCGAGCATTTTCTTCGACACGACCTTGCGCCCGAGCCGTTGCTGGAGCGCGTTGAAGCTCGCCGCCTCACCCCCCTGCACCTCGCCGCGCACGAGCAGTTCGCCGTCGATCACCGCGTCCTGATCGAACGCCGCGATCAGTTCGGGAAACGCCCCGCTGATCTCCTCGCCGCCGCGGCTGTAGATGCGCGTTTCGCTGCCTCCGCGGACAATCTGGACGCGGATGCCGTCCCATTTCCACTCGGCGGCATAGTCGGCAAGGTCGACGCTCTCCTCTTCGAGCGGATGCGCGAGCATGAAGGGGCGGAAGAAAGCGACGTCGGCGAGATCGGGCCGCTCCGCCCTGCCCTCGCCCCATGCGAACAACGGTGCATAGGGCGGCGGGATCGCGTGCCACAGTTCCTCGACATCGTCGACGGGCACATCGAACGCCTGCGCAAACGCCTGTTTCGCGAGCCGCGCCGACACCCCGACGCGCATGCCGCCAAGCGCGAGCTTCAGCAGCGCATAACGCCCGTCGGCGTCGAGCTGGTCGAGCAGCGAGGCGACGACGGCGGGGGCGTCGCTGCGGCTCGCGGCGGCAAGTGCGTCGACCGCCTCCGACACGCTGAGGCTGGCCTTCCTTCCCGGCGCGTCGGGCCAGAGCAACGCCGCGGTCTCGGCAGTATCGCCGACGAAATGCCGCGACAGGCGGAACAATTCTTCATCGACCCGGGTCGCGAGCAGCGCCCGCACCGTCCCCGCCTTCACCGCCGGAAAGTCCAGACTCTCGGTCAGCGCCGCGATCGCCCAGCCACGGTCGGGATCGGGCGTGTGTCGCAAATAATCGACGATCAGCGCCAGCTTCGAATTGCGCGAGCGCGTGTAGATCAACCGGTCGATCAGGGCCGCGAAGCGCTTCACGCCTCTTCCTCCAGATCGCGACCCACCAGATGCAGCGCGCGCGCTTTGCGCTGATGCAATTCGCACCAGCGGAGCAGCCCATCCTCGCTGCCATGGGTGATCCAGCTCTCTTTAGGGTTCACCTCCGAAATCGTCGTCGTCAGCTCGTCCCAATCGGCATGGTCCGAGATGACGAGCGGCAGTTCGACCATCCGCTGCCGCGCGCGCTGGCGCACACGCATCCACCCCGATGCCATCGCGGTCACCGGATCGGGCAGCCGCCGCGACCAGCGATCATTGAGCGCCGACGGCGGTGCGAGCACGACCTGCCCCGCCATCTCGGCCTTGTCGGTTTCAGACACCAGCCGCAGTTCGCCGAGATCAACACCGTGCGCCGCATAAAGCTGGCACATGCGTTCGAGCGCGCCGTGGATATAGATCGGCGCGTTCCAGCCAGCACCGCGCAATTCGGCAATCACGCGCTGCGCCTTGCCCAGCGCATAGGCGCCGACGAGCACCGAACGGTCGGGCTCGGCGCGCACCGCGCCGATCAGCTTGGCGATCTCTTCGCCCGTCGGCGGATGGCGGAACACAGGCAATCCAAAGGTCGCCTCAGTGATGAAAATATCGCACGGCACCACCTCGAAGGGCGTACAGGTCGGGTCGGCGCGGCGCTTATAGTCGCCGGTGACGACGATCCGCTCGCCCGCATATTCCATCAGGATTTGCGCGCTGCCGAGCACATGGCCCGCGGGATGGAAGGAAAAGCGCACCCCGCCGCGCTCGAAGCCGTCGCCATATTCATACGCCTGATTATGGCTCGCCTCGACATCGACGCCATAGCGCAGCGCCATGATTGCGAGCGTCTCGGGCGTCGCGAACACCGCGCCATGGCCGCTGCGCGCATGATCGGCGTGGCCGTGCGTCACCGCCGCGCGCTCGACGGGGCGCGAGGGGTCGATCCACAGGTCGGCGGGCTTCACATAGATGCCGCTCGGCTGCGGCTCGATCCAGGTCTTCGCCTTCGCCATCAGGCGGCAAGTTCCCGCGCACGGATCAGGTCGGCGACAAACATCGCCCGCTCTTCGGCGGCGCGTTCGCGATCGGGCAGGCGCAACAGGAAGGACGGGTGGATCGTCGCGATCAGCTTGCCGCCTCCCTCCAGCTCATGCGTTGCACCGCGCATCGACTTGATGCTCGCGCTCTTGCCCGTCACGCCGCGCAGCGCGCTCGCACCCAATGTCACGATCAGGTCAGGCTGGATAAAAGCCCGCTCCTTGTCGAGCCACCAACCGCACATATCGATCTCGCCCGTCGTCGGATTCTGGTGCAGCCGCCTTTTGCCGCGCGGTTCGAATTTGAAATGCTTGACCGCGTTGGTGAGGAACAGCCGCGTCCGGTCGAGCCCGGCTTCCTCCAGCGCCTCGTTCAGCACCTGCCCCGCGGGTCCGACGAACGGCCGCCCCTGCAAATCCTCCTGATCGCCCGGCTGTTCGCCGACCACCATGATCCGCGCTCGCTCGGGCCCCTCGCCCACCACGCCCTGCGTCGCGTTGCAATAGAGCGGGCAGCGCGTGCAACGATCGACCGCGCGCGCGACGTCGCCCAGCGTCTTCACATCGTCGTCGAGGAGCAATTCGTCGGGCACGCGCGTCCGCCATTTGTCGGTCAGGGGGTTCGCCAAGGAAACGGCCGCTTCGCGCATGCGTTCCACCCGCGCCTCGGCGCCCGCGAGCAACGGCGCGATATCCTGTGCCTCGGGCAGGTTCTTCCAATATTTCTTCGGCATCTCGGCGCGCATCGCATCGATCTTCACCCGCGCGGGGTTGAAGATCGCACCATAATAGGTCCGCCACTGATCCTCGACGACATCGCTGCCCGGCACCTCGCCCTTCGTCCCGCCGGGGCCGTAAGTCAGCGCCTCATTCTTCCAGATCGCGCGCGCGTCCGGCGTCACGATCGCCCAGTCCATTCCGTAGAAGCGCCGCTGAAAGAAGGGCGCGGTCAGCCGCAGGATGCGATGCGACGGCTCGAACCACGCCGCGAAACTCTCACGCCCCGCTTCCTCGCCCAGCCGGCGGAAGCGTACGAAGGCGTGCATCTTGTGGACGTCGCGGCGGACCGCCTTGTCGGCCTTGCGGAGCCAGTCGACCTCGGCATCGGTCGTGCGCGCGAGCAATTGCCGGTCGCGCGCCGCGCGCCAGATGATCCGGTACAGCCGCGCCGGAACCTCGGGGTCACGATGACAGATCACCCGCTCGGCGATTTCGAGCAATTCGCGCGGCAACGACACCGCGCCCGCGGGCGCCCCGACCGTCTCGTCACCGAATAGCGATGCGCCTTCCTCGCTCCCGCGCCAACTCACATCCTCGGGCGCGACGCCACTCGCAAGCAACCCCCGCGCGGCGCTTCGCCATTCGGCGAAATCGCCGGGCTCGGCGAGCACCACCTCCCTCACAGCGCGAGCGCCAGCTGCTCCGCCGGCGGCGCGAAGCGTGCGCGGAGGTCGGCGCTGTCGGTGAGCTTGCCCGGCCGCCAGTCGGGCGTGACGATAAACGGCAAAACCTTCTTCACCGACGCCGTCAGCTTCGCGAGGTCGCCGAGCCGCAGCTTCCCCAGCCGCCGCGCCGCGACGATGCGATCGACTGCGCGCGTCCCCAGCCCCGGCACGCGCAGCAGCAGTTCGCGCGGCGCGCGGTTGATGTCGACCGGGAAGGCCTCGCGTCGCTGGAGCGCCCACGCGAGCTTCGGATCGATCGCGAGGTCGAGCATGCCGCCGCTCGCGCCCTCCATGATCTCGGCGCGCTCGAAGCCATAGAAGCGCAGCAGCCAGTCGGCCTGATACAGCCGGTGCTCGCGCATCAGCGGCGGGCGCACCGGCGGCAGGTCGCGGCTCGCATCGGGGATCGGGCTGTACGCCGAATAATAGACACGGCGGAGTTGATAGCCCGAATAGAGGTTCGTCGCGGTTTTCAATATATCATCGTCGCGTGCCGCATCGGCCCCGACGATCATCTGCGTCGATTGCCCTGCGGGGGCAAAGCGCGGCGGCATCGCCTTGCCGATCAGCCGGCTCTTCGCGGCTTCGATCGCATCCTCGGCACCGACGCGCACCGACGCCATCGTCTTGCGGATCGTCTCGGGCTTCTTTTCGGGCGCGAAGCTCGACAGCCCCGCCTCGGTCGGCAGTTCGACATTGGTCGACAGCCGATCGGCATAAAGCCCCGCGAGCGCGATCAGCCCCGGATCCGCGCCGGCAATCGTCTTCAAATGGATATAGCCGCCGAAACGATGCTCTTCGCGCAGGATGCGCGCGACCTCGATGAGCTGCTCCATCGTATAATCTTCGGACCGGATGATCCCCGATGACAGGAACAGCCCCTCGATATAATTGCGCTTGTAAAAATCGAGCGTCAGCGTGACGACTTCCTGCGGGCTGAAGCGCGCGCGCTCGACATTGCTCGACGCGCGGTTGATGCAGAAGCGGCAGTCGTAGATGCAGAAATTGGTCAGCAAGATCTTGAGCAGCGAGATGCAGCGCCCGTCGGGGGCATAGCTGTGGCAAATGCCCATCCCCTCGGTCGACCCGATACCCTTGCTCTGGGTCGAATCGCGCTTCACCGTCCCCGACGACGCGCAGGACGCATCATATTTGGCGGCATCGGCCAGCACGGCCAGCTTTTCCAGAATCGGTTTGGCGGACATGCCCCATGTCTAGCATGGGAACATAGAGAGAACAAATCACCCCGTCGCGTTTACGCGACAAATTGCCTCGCCGCGTTTACGCCTCGCGCCATTTGGCGGGCAGCGCGATTTCGACCACCAGCCCCGACGGCTCCCAGTGACGCGTGATCGAGCCGCCCAGGTTGTTACGCACGCTGCGTTCCATCAGCAGTGTGCCGAAACTGGTGCGGTCGGGCGCCCCGACCAGCCCCTGCGTCCCGGTTTCGGTCCAGGTCAGCCGGAATGTCCGGGGCTCGCTGCCCTCGGGATCCTGCGTCCAATCGACCTCCACGCGCCCGCCGTCCGCCGCCAGCGCGCCATGCTTGACCGCATTGGTCGCGAGCTCGTTGAACACCAAGGCCATCGCGACCAGCGCATTTTCGGGCAGGAGCAGGTCGGGTCCCGACCAGCGAATGCGCGGAAAGGCTGCCTCGACCTCGCGCATCAGCGCGTGCATCGACCCGGTCATGAAATTGGCACCGAGCAGGACATTCTGCGCGCGGTTGAGCGCGTCCAATCGGCTGCTGATCCGCTCGACATAATCGTCGACGTCGCGCGCGGCGTGACGGGTGAGCGAGATGATCGCGCTGACCGTCGCGAACAGGTTGCGCATCCGGTGGTGCAATTCGCGCATCAACAGGTTCGAATTTTCCTGCCGGCTTTTCTGTTCGGTGATGTCGATGCTGACCCCGGTCAGCATCGCGTCGTCCGACCGCACATCCCAGTCGCCGCGCACCGCGTTCCAGCGCACACCGCGCTCGGGGTTAAGGACGCGATATTCGGCCGCATAGGGCGTGCCGTGCGCGATCGCTTCCTCGAGGATCACGCGGAGCGCCGCGCGGTCGTCGGGATGCACCAGATCGAAGAAGCCGTTGCCGGTCGCCAGCATCGCCTGATATTCGGAGCCCCATAATTCGGCACCGGCGCCCTGCGTGCTGAGCCGGTCGGTGCGCGGATCATATTGCCATGAGGCTATTCCTGAAAAATCGAGCGCGCGCTCGAGCGTGCGGCGCGCCTCGTCGCGCTCGGCGCTGATCCGGCGCAGGTCGGCCTCGGCCATGATGATCCCGGCGAAATCTTCCAGCCGGGCGAGGTCGATGTCGGTCAGCGCTGCGCGCACCTCACGGTCGATCACGCACAAGCTGCCGAGAATGGCGCCATTATAGGCGCGCAGCGGTACCCCGGCATAAAAGCGGATATGGAGGTCGCCGGTGACCAGCGGGTTATCCTGAAAGCGCGGATCACCGAGAACATCGGTGACCATCACCGGCCGCTCCTCGGCGATGACATATTGGCAAAAGCTCAACTCACGGGGCGTTTCTGGTGTGTCGAGGCCATAGGCCGATTTGAACCATTGGCGGCAATCGTCAACCAGCGAGACCAGCGCGATCGGCACGTCGAACAGTTCGGCGACCATTTTCGTCACCCGGTCGAACCCCGGCTCGGGCGCCGTGTCCATGATCCGATATTCGCGCAATGTGTCGAGACGCAGCCGTTCCGCCCGTACTGCCCGCTCGTCTTCCCCGTCCGCCAACTCGCGCCCCTCGCTTCCTGTCGACGCCGCTGAACCCGCATCGCCGATCGCCCCGGGCCGCTGCTCTGCCATGAATATGGTCCCTACAAAAGCATGACGGCTCCGTCATATGGAAAGTGGTGATATTCCACTTACTTACGCCGCAACCTCCTCGCGTCCCGGCTGACTCTACGCACCGCTAAGCGACAAGTTGCAGCGGCAGCGCGGCCTTTTCGTCACAACGCCGCGGAACCGACCTCCGCCGGGGCGCGTATGAATGGCCTCAAGAGGGAGCATTTTAATGACATTGGGTGAAGAAATTCGCGGACATCTTCCCTTTCTGCGCCGCTACGCGCGCGCGCTGACCGGCAGCCAGCAACATGGCGACAATTTCGTGCACACCACGTTGGAAGTGATCGTCGCGGCGCCCGATGAATTCCACAGCGGTGACGGCACCCGGATCGACCTCTACCGCAATTTCCACCGTATCTGGGAAAGCGCCTATATCGACGAGGGTGAAGACGCCGACGAAGGCGAGCATCCGCTCGTCCGCGCGGCGCACCAGCGCCTGGTCCAGATCACCCCGCTCGGCCGCCAGATCCTGCTGCTCACCGCGCTCGAGGGCTTTTCGGTCGAAGAGGCCGGGCTGATTACGGGCACCGACGGCGAGACCGTCGAAACTTTGCTCGCCGATGCCGTTGGCGAACTCGACCGCGAATCGCGCACCTCGGTGCTGATTATCGAGGACGAGCCGCTGATCGCGATGGAACTCGAACAGATCGTCCGCGACCTCGGCCACCGCGTTGCCGGAATCGCGGCGACGCATGAGGATGCCGTTGCGGCTTTCGAAGCGACCGATGCCGGCCTCGTCCTCGCCGACATCCAGCTCGCCGACGGATCGTCGGGGATCGACGCGGTGCAGGACATATTGGCGATCGCGCCGGTGCCGGCGATCTTCATCACCGCCTTCCCCGAAAAGCTGCTGACCGGCGGCCGCGTCGAACCGACCTTCCTGATCTCCAAACCGTTCCGCGAAAACACCGTCCGCGCCGCGATCAGCCAGAGCCTGCTCTTCACGCCGCAACTCGCGGCATAGGGCGACCTCTTAATCCCCCGCGGGACCGTTCGCGGTCAACTGGTCGACATTGTCCATGATCGTCCGGAAGGCTTCGCTCGACGGCATAACGTCGGCGCTGCGCCGCGGCATTTCGCCGCTGTCCAGGATCGCCTGCAACGCCGCGCGGCCGCGCGATACGCGGCTTTTCATCGTGCCGACGGCGCAGCCACAGATCGCCGCGCCTTCCTCGTACGACAGCTGCCCCGCACCGATCAGCACCAGCGCCTCGCGCTGGTCGACGGGCAGCTGCATCAGCGCGCGCTGCACATCGGCGAGATGGAGGCTGTCGTCCTGGTCGTCGGGCGCGACAAGCAACCGTTCGGCCGCCATCTCGTCATATTCGGCGGTGAATTTCTTGCGCCGCATCTGCGACAGGAAACAGTTGCGCAGGATGACGAAGGCCCAGCTCTTCATGCTGGCGGGGCCCGGCACATATTGCGCGCGCGCCTTCCACGCCTTCAGCATCGTCTCCTGCACCAGATCGTCGGCGAGGTCGGCATTGCCCGTCAGGCTGCGGCCGAACGCGCGCAGGTGCGGCAACATCGCCGCGAGTTCACGCTTGAAGCTGGCATCGTCGAGCGGTTGGGGCGTTTCGTCGCTGGTCACACGGTCCTGATCGGTTGGGCACGGTGAAGCGCCGCTGAATGAGCAACGGGCTTAGCCGGTTGAATCCCTTATGGGAACCCAAAGCACGCTCAGGCGAAAAGAGCGGCTCCCCCCGCGCGCCTCTCCCTGTGCTTTTGGCGCAACACCGTTCGTCGCAAAATACGATGGCATGGGAACCAGCGGCGGGTTTCGTCGTTGCTCCACCATGGCTACGCAAGGCAACAACAGGATGAACGGCAAGGGCACCCCGCACCCGATCACCGATGCGCCGCATCGGGGACAGGGAAGTTTCCCCGGCACGAACGGCGATCAGTGGCACCGCACGCTCACCGGTCGCCAGGCCCCCGAACCCGTGGGCGCGAAATTGCGCATGATTTACGGCAACATCGTCGCCGAACGCCTGCCCGACAATATGCTAGACCTACTTTCCCAGCTCGATCAGAAAAGCTCGAAGCAATAATGACCGCACCAAGCGCAGCTGCATCGCAGCCGCAGGCCGACACCCTGTCGGATGGCGAATTCAAGACGCTGCTCGCTGGTGTCATCCCGCATCTGCGCGCCTATGGCCGCAGCCTGTCGGGCAATCCCGATCTCGCCGACGATCTGACGCAGGACACGATGGTCAAGGCGTGGGCGTCGCGCGAGCGCTTCGAGCGCGGCACCTCGATCAAGGCGTGGACCTTCGTCATCCTCCGCAACACTTTCCTCTCGCAGATGCGCCGCAACAAGTTCGTCGGCGAATATGACGAGACCGCGGTCGAACGCACCATGTCGACCCGCGCTGCGCAAGAAGACAGCGGCGAGATGGCCGACCTCCAGCGCGGGCTGATGGAATTGCCGCAGGACCAACGCGAGGCGCTGATCCTCGTCGGTGCCGGCGGGCTGTCGTACGAGGAAGCCGCGAGCATTTGCGACTGCGCGCTCGGCACGATGAAAAGCCGCGTGTCGCGCGCGCGCGCCGCGCTCGAGGAAATCATGAACAGCGGCCATTTTTCGCAAAAGCGCGCCGATGCCCCGCCGGCGAGCGAGGCGGTCGACGCGATCATGGACAGCGTCGAGACGATCACCGCGCGGCGCGAAGCGGCGAACCGCTAAGCCCTCTCGACTTTGCGACATCGGCGCGTCAGAACGGCGCGTCCTTCCCCAGCAAAGCGAGCCACCGTATGAAAAACCTGCCGCATATTGCCTTGATCGCCGCGCTTGCCGTCGCCGCCTGCTCCGCCGCGCCCGCGTCGACCGAAGCCGCGCCCGCCGACACCGCCAAGCTCGACGCATCGGGCGCGCAGCCCGCGACGCCGCTCGCCGACGCGCCCTTCACGGTCAAGGAAGTCGCGAGCTTCAACGAACCCTGGGCGATGACCTTCGTCCCCGGCACGCGCGCCGCGCTGATCACCGAGAAATCGGGCAAGCTCAAACTCTGGCAGGAAAGCGGCTCGACACTCGACGTCGCGGGTGTGCCCGCGGTCGCCTATGGTGGCCAGGGCGGGTTCGGCGATGTCATCGTCGCGCCCGACTTTGCGACCAGCGGCACGATTTATTTGAGCTGGGCCGAGGCCGGCCCGGACAAGACCTATGGCGCCGTCGTCGCCAAGGCGAAGCTCAAACAGGGCGCCGCGCCCGCACTCGAGGGGCTCCAGATCATCTGGAAACAGGATCCGAAGGTCCCCGGCCAAGGCCATTATTCGCACCGCCTCGCCTTCTCGCCCGACGGCAAATATCTCTTCATCGGATCGGGCGAGCGCCAGAAATTCGATCCCGCGCAGGATATGAAGGCCAATCTCGGCAAGATCCTCCGCCTCAATCCCGACGGCAGCGTCCCCGCCGACAATCCCTTTGCGGATCAGGGCGGCGTCACCGCGCAAATCTGGTCGCTCGGCCACCGCAATATCCTGGGCCTCGCCTTCGACGGCACCGGCAAACTCTGGAATCAGGAAATGGGACCGAAGGGCGGCGACGAGGTCAACGTCGTCGAAGCCAAAGCCAACTACGGCTATCCGATCGTGTCGAACGGCGATCATTATGACGGCAAGGATATTCCCGACCATCCGACGCGCCCCGAATTTGCAGCGCCCAAGCTCTGGTGGAACCCCGCGGTCTCCCCCGGCGGGCTCGCCTGGTATGGCGGCGACATGTATCCCGGCTGGAAGAACAGCCTGCTGATGGGCGCGCTCTCGGGCGAAGGGCTGATCCGCATGGCCGTCGACGGCGACACGGTGCACAAATCCGACCGCTGGGACTTCGGCCAGCGCATCCGCGAGGTCGAGGTACGCGACGACGGGTCGATCTGGCTGCTCACCGACGGCGAAGACGGCAAGCTGGTGAAGCTCGTCCCGAAACGGTAAAGGCGGCCGCATGATCCGCGGCTTCCTCACCCGGCGCGCCGAATGGCCCGCGCGCATCCCCGATCCCGACGCGCTGCCGCCGCTGGCGCTATTGTGGCGCGAGATCGGGTCGCTGGTGCGCGCGCTCGGCGGCCGCATCCGCCCGATGCCGCCCGAACCCAATCCCGACAGCGAGCATCCGCCGGTGATGGTTCTCCCCGGCTTCCTGTCGGGCGACTGGGCGACCAAGGCACTCCGCGCCGACCTTCGCCGCGCGGGTTTCCGCTGCTACGCTTGGGGCCTCGGCTTCAACCGCGGCGCGACCGCCGACATCATCGACCGTATCGATACGCGCGTGCAATGGATCATCGACCGCACCGGCTATGCCCCCGCGCTCGTCGGCTGGAGCCTTGGCGGCATCTATGCGCGCGAATATGCCAAGCATCACCCGAACAAGGTCGCGCGCGTCGTCACGCTCGGCTCGCCCTTTTCGGGCAGCCGCCGCGCCAACCGCGCGTGGCGCCTCTACCACCTCGTCGCGCGGCACCCGGTCGACAACCCGCCGATCGACTTCCACCCCGCGCCGCGCCCCGAAATGCCGACCTTTGCACTCTGGTCGAAGCATGACGGCGTCGTCGCGGTCAGCAGCGCGCGCGGCCAGCCGCACGAAAGCGACCGGCAGGTCGAGGTCGACTGCGGCCATATGGGCTTCGCCTATGCGCCCACCTCGGTCGCCGCGATCGCCAAGGCGCTGACCGAAGAGGTCGGCACCGACGCGCCCGTTCAGCAGACATCGATGCGATAGGCGGGCGCCGCGCGCCAAGCCAGCAGCATCCGCCCGGGCCGCCGCCCCATCAGCCCCGTCGGCACAAAGCCGACGCGGCGCAGCAGCGCGCGCGACCGGTCATTGTCGGGATGACATTCGGCGACGACCGAACAGCCGGGCCGTGATGAGACGAGCGCTTCGACGACCGCGCGCACCGCTTCGGTCGCAATGCCCTTGCCCCGCGCCCGCGCCGCAAACCAGTAACCGATCTCATATTCTTGGGCTCTGCGGCGATGGACGCCGATCACGCCGTTGAGGTCGAGGCCATGTTCGTCGCGCACCGCATGGAACACATCGCCGCCGCCCGATCCCGCGATCAGCGCGCGGGCGTCGGCCTCGGTGAAGGGCGCCGGCAGGAAATGGACCTGCGACGTCACCGTTTCGTCGGTGATCGCGGACAAGGCGCGCGCATCGTCGGCAAACAACGGCGTGATGCGGCAATGGTCGGTCGACAGGGCAAGCAAGGTATCGGTCATGTCGCGTCTTCTTCAAAAGCGCGCGCCGCAACCGGGGTTTCTGGTCTGATGATGTAGTGACAACCATTCGCCTTCCGGACACGGCGGCGATGGTCACAGGTGATGCCATGCCGCTCCTATGTAAAGGAGCGCCAATACGCCTTGAATCGGGTGGATCGGTCGTTGGTCATCGGCGCCGTGGCTAACCGCTCCGGCGACGCCGGTCAATCCCGCGCCTTGACGATCGCGTTTCACGCACTATTTAAAGTTACATGAAACGCGACAGCCGACTCTCGGGCGTGCTCCACGTCCTCCTCCATATGGCCGAGCATCGCGCCCCGATGACCTCGGAGCAGCTCGCGAAGGCGATGCAGACGCATCCCGTCGTGATCCGCCGCATCCTCGGCGGCCTGCGCGATGCGGGCTTCGTCCATAGCGAAAAGGGGCATGGCGGCGGCTGGACGATCGCGAAGGATCTCGCCGCCATCACGATGCGCGACGTCTATGAGGCGATCGGCCGCCCCGCTCTGATGGCGATGGGCAATCGCACCGAGGCGCCCGGCTGCCTTGTCGAACAGGCGGTCAACGCCGCACTCGACTCCAGCTTTCGCGATGCCGAAGCGCTGCTGCTCGCGCGCTTCTCCGAAGTGACGCTCGCCGAGCTCGCCGCCGATTTCCACTCGCGCATGGCCGCGCGCTCCACCTCCCCCGACATACAGGAGCATATCCATGGCTGAAGGCGCCCAGCATTTCCTCGACAGCTTCAAGGACCCCGAAGCGGTCGCGCGCTACACCGAAGGGCCGCGCCGCTTCGTCCCGGGCCTCGACGGGCTCCACCGGATGACCGGGCTGTTGCTCGCAGAGCGCGTTCCTGACGACGCGCATATCCTCGTCCTCGGCGCCGGCGGCGGCAGCGAGATGAAGGCGATGGCGGAAGCGCATCCGGGCTGGCGCTTCACCGGCGTCGACCCGGCGGGTCCGATGCTCGATCTGGCCGGCGATGTGATGGGCCCGAACGCGCATCGCGCCGAGCTGATCGAAGGCTATATCGACGACGCCCCCGCCGGCCCCTTCGACGGCGCGACCTGCCTCCTGACGCTCCATTTCCTCGCGACCGAAGAACGCATCCGCACCGCCGCCGAAATCCGCAAAAGGCTGAAACCCGGCGCACCGTTCGTCGCGGCACACGGCAGCTTCCCGCAAGGCGCGGGCGAGCGCGACCGCTGGCTCGACCGCTATGCGTCCTACGCGATCGCATCGGGCGGCGATCCCGATCAAGTCGCCAAAGGCCGCGAGGCCGTCGCCACCCATGTCGCGATGCTGAGCCCCGAGGCCGACGTCGAGGTGCTACGCGCCGCGGGTTTTACGGGCGTCGAACAATTCTATGCCGCCTTCACCTGGCACGGCTGGGTCGGCTACGCCTGATCCCACCCAGGCCGACGGCGATATTGTACCGCGCCAGCGACGCGCTAATATGCGCCGTGGCCCGCGATCTTCCCATCGGTCTGGCACTGCGCCGCTTTCGACGCCTGAACGGCATCAAACAGGGCCATGTCGCCGAACTTTTCGCGGTGTCGCAAGGCAGCGTGTCGCGATGGGAAAGCGGCGCGCATGAGCCCGATGCCGTGCACCGCGAAAAGATCGCCGCCTTCATCGCCGCGCGCACGTCCAGCGACAGCGACCATGCGCTGAAAAGGCTCGTCGAAACATCGACACAGGCCGTGCACCTGATCTGCGATTCCACCCATATCCTGTTGGCGGCGTCGAAGGCACGGGCTGCGCAGTGGGACGGCGACGCGCAATCCTATGTCGGCACGTCGCTGTGGCGCTTCGCGAGCCCCGAAATCATCCTCGCCGAAGAGCGGCTGGGCGATGCCGGCTGGTTCGAGCGCCCGTTCCAGACGCTGCACTTCGACACCGGAAGCAACGGCAGCAATCGGATCCCGGTCGCGCCGAGCCGCATCTGCTGGGAAAGCATCCCGCTTTCGGGCGGCCGCACCGGCCGGCTGACGACGACCATCGACCGCCACGCATAATTTTTTCGTTCCGGCACGCGGCGCGGCTTTCTATGCCTCCGCCATATTCGTCGCCGGGAGCATCCGATGGAACAGCCTTTACCAATCGACCCCAAGCGGCTCGAAGGCATCATTGCCTTCCTGCAGGCGGCCGAAAAGCTCAAGGATACGCTGCGGAGCGGTATCACGGCGCAAGGCCGCGCCGAGAGTACCGCCGAACATAGCTGGCGCCTCTGCCTGATGGCGATGCTGTTCGATCGCGAGCTCGGCGAGTTCGACCGGCTCAAACTGCTCAAGCTCTGCGTCATCCACGACCTCGGCGAGGCGATTTCGGGCGATGTGCCCGCGACGCAGCAGGTGGCCGGCGACGGTCGCGCCCGGCAAGAGCGTGCCGATCTTGTCAGCTTATGCGCCCCGCTTCCGCGCGATCTTGGCGAGGAGATCGTCGCGCTCTGGGACGAATATAGCACCGCCGCGTCGCCCGAGGCAGTCCTTGCCAAGGGTTTCGACAAGCTCGAAACCATGCTCCAGCACCTGATCGGGAAAAACGCACCCGACTTCGATTACCGTTTCAACCTCGGCTATGGTGCCAAGCACACGGCGCGGCATCCGCTGCTCAAGGCGCTCCGCCGCCTCGTCGACCGGGAAACGCGGGAACGCGTTGCCGCGATGCCCTTGCAAGGCGCCTAGAAGCTGATCTCGACCGACGGCGCACTCCGTTCGTGCGCGCCATGATAGACCGCCTCGATATTATTCCCGTCGGGGTCGAGCAGGAAGGCGGCATAATAGCCCGGATGATAGGGCCGCTCGCCCGGCGCGCCATTGTCGCGGCCGCCCGCGGCCAGCCCCGCCTTGTAGAAGGCGTCGACTGCCGCACGATCGGCCGCCTGAAACGCCAGATGATGCCGGCCGGTCAGCTTGCCAAGCGCGGCCGCGCTGTCGGCGGTCGATACGAACAATTCGTCGACCCAGAAATAATCCTCCGCCTCGCCGCCGATCGGCACATCGAGCACGTCGAACAGCGCGCCGTAAAAGGTGCGGCTCGCCTTCAAGTCGGCGACCACCAGCTGGATATGATCGATCAACCGGCCGCGATGCAGCAATTGCGTTTCCATCCGCTTCACTCCTCTGTCACGCCCGCCTGCCGCCCTCGAAAACCCGTTCCGAAAGGATAAGGTTCCGCGTTTCGCGCTGTCAGAATTCATCACGGCCTCTTGCGCGGGCGATTTTTACAACATATTGCGCAATATATTGTACGAATCACATATCAGGCAGGAAACCCGATGAAAAACAATCGCTGGCCCCTTCTTCTCGCCGTCACGACCCTCTGGCTGGCGCCGGTCGCCGCGGCGGACGAAGCGCCGCTCACGGCCGCCGACAAGCGCATCGTGGTCGAACAGCTCGGTCAGACGCTTGAGGCGAATTATGTCTTTCCCGACAAGGCCAAGACGATCGCCGCGACGCTGCGCCGTCATCTCGATGCCGGCGAATATGACGCCGCGCCCGACCGGCGTACCCTCGCGAGCGAGCTGACTGACGACCTGATCGCCGCGTCGGGCGACCTGCATTTCGCGGTCGGCGTCGATCCCGAATGGGTCGCCGATTATGCCGCAAAGCAGGACCCCGCCCGCGCCGCGGCGCTACGCGAAGCCGAACGGCGCGAAGAGCTGCGGAAGAATTTCGGCTTTGCGGGCCTGCGCTATCTCGACGGCAACATCGCCTATGTCGACCTGACGCATTTCGCCGACCCCGAACCCGGCTATGACGCGGCCGCGGCCGCTATGCGCTTCATCGAGAATGGCGACGCGGTGATCTACGACCTGCGCTACAATAATGGCGGCTATCTGGAGATGGCGCAGCTGCTCGCGAGCCAGCTCTTCCCGGGCGACAAGGATCAGGAGCTGTTCGACTATTACTACACCCTCGACGGCCGCCGCGTCGAGCGCGGCCAATGGGTGCTTCCCGCGCTGCCCGCGAAGCGGCTGACCGGCAAACCCGTCTATGTCCTCACCGGATCGACCAGCTTTTCTGCCGCCGAATGGTTCGCCTACACGCTGAAAAAGCTCGGCCGCGCTACTTTGGTCGGCGAACGCACCGCGGGCGGCGCACACCCCGTCGACCGCAAGCCCGTCGGCACCGACTTTTTCGTGCAAGTGCCGATCGGCCAGATCCGCGACCCCATCGACCGCAGCGATTTTGAGGGACAGGGCGTTACGCCCGACCATCAGGTCGCGTCGGCCGACGCCCTAGCCGTAGCGCACCGCCTCGCGCTCGCCGATCTCGCGAAGGCCGATCCGGCGAAACAGGCCGACGCGGACTGGTTCGCACCAATGCTCGCACCGCGCCCCCATCCGACCACCGCCGCGCTCAAGGCGATCACCGGCCGCTACGAAGGACGCCGCATCGACCTCGTCGACGGCAAATTGCTCTACACCTGGCGCGAACGCCTCCGCCTGACGCTCGAACCGCTCGGCGGCGACCTGCTCGCGATCGAAGGCGTGCGCGACTTCCGCTTCCGCATCGCGCGCAAAGGCGGCAAGATCGTCGCGCTCGAACGCATCAACCGCGACGGAACGACCCAGACCTATGCCCGCCTCGACTGACATCTCCACCGATCTCGACGACATCACCTTCCTCGGCCGCCTCAGCGAAGCGTTGAGCCAGCGGATCGAGGAGCAGACGCGGCCGCTGTTCGACGAAGCCGGCATCACGGTCCCCGTGCGGTCCTGCTCGCTGCTCACCGCACTCCTTGAGGCCGGCGAAGCGTCCGCCGCCGACCTCGCGCGCGCGCTCGGCCAGTCGCATCAGCTGGTGATCCAGAAATGCCCCGCGCTGCTCCGCCTCGGCCTCATCACCCAGCACGCCGACCCCGCCGACGCGCGGCGCAAGATTTTCCGGCTGACCGATGCGGGCCGCGACCAGCTCGCCCGCATCGACGCCTATAGCGTGCAGATAACCAAGGTCTATCGCGCGCTCTTCGAGGAGGTCGGCGACGTTCACGGCGCGATATTGAGGGCGCTCAAGGCGTTGGCCGACAAGCCGCTGAGCGAACGCATCAAGCAATAGTCAGAGCGACCGAACCATCACCAGCGCATCCACGAAGCCTTCAACCGGATGCGCGAACGCGCCCGGCAGGCGGCCGACGACCTCGAACCCCAGCGACTGCCACAGCCCCACCGCGCGGACATTGCTGCTGACGACGAAGTTGAACTGCATCGCGCGAAACCCGCGCTCTTTGGCATGGGCAATCGAGTGCTGCCCCATCGCCCGCGCGACCCCGCGCCCCGTTGCCGCCGCGCCCGTCACATAGCCCGCGTTGGCGACGTGCGCGCCGCCGCCCGTCTGGTTGGCGCGCAGATAATAGGTGCCGAGGACGACGCCATCTTCCTCGGCGACGAACACCTCCTTGTCGGCACCGAACCAGTAGGTGAGCGCGGCATCTTCGGTCATATCGCGGTCGAGCGTCAGCGTTTCGCCCGCGCGGATGACGGGTTCAATGATCGCCCAGATCGCGGCGGCATCGTCGGGTGTGGCGGGACGGATCAGCATGGCGAACGCCTATGCCCGCCCGCCCCCGCTGGCAACCACGCTAGATTATGCAGGCGTCCGCAATCGCCGTCACATGCCGTAGGTCGGTGCCGCAGCAACCGCCGAGGACCTTGATCCGCGGGAAGCGCTCGACCAGCGCGCGATGGCGCGCGGCCAGGTCGGCGGGGTCGCCGATATCGAGCTCGGTCATCACGTCGAGCTCGGCATGGCTGAGGCACGACGCGTTCGCACGCACCCCGCCGATCCGCGCCGTCCACGCCGCGCCGTCGTCCAGCACCGCATCGAAATGTGTCGGATGCGCGCAGTTGACCATATAATAAGCGGGATAGCTCCCCGTCGCGGCATCGACCGCCGCGATCGCGTCGCCCAGCGCATCGCCCGTCGGCAGCCGCCCGTCGGTCTCAACCGTAAAGCTGATCGCGACCGGCAGCCCCAGCACCCTCGCGGCATTGGTTACGCCGACCGCCTCGGGCACATTGGTCATGGTGATCGCCGCGAGCATATCGACCCCCGCCGCCGCCAGCACGCCTGCCTGATGCGCGTGATAGGCCTGCGCCTCGTCGGCGGACATGATCTTCCCCGGATCATAGCCGTCGCCGCGCGGACCGAGGCAGCCGCTGATCACGATCGGCACGTCGGCATATTCGGCGCGCAACCCGCGCAGCAGCTCGATCGCTGCGCCGTTGAGCCCATCGAGCTCGGCGAGCGAAAACCCAAGCGGCTCGGCCCAATCGGGGCTCGCGCGCCACGTCGCGCTCTCGAGGATCAGCCCGGTGCCTTTCGTCCGCGCGAGATCGAGGAAGCCCCGATAATAGGCTTCAAGCGCATCGACGCCTTCGTCGGACGTAAACAGGGTCGCCGACGAAAAGAGCGGCAAGTCTATGCCCTTGTTGAATAAAATATCGGTTTCGAGCCCCGCGTCGGTCAGGAAAAACCGGTCCAGTTGCGGCAATGAAGAGATCGCCATGCGTCGCCCTCCCTCAAATATCCTGCCCGAATATTATAAGCGAAGGCTCCGATTGTCTATTGAACCCGCGGGTCAGTTACTCGCCAGAAAAGGCGCCACAATTTCCTCGGTCACGCGCAGCGGCCGGCCGCTCGCCTTGTCGAGCAGCGCCCACACCGTCCGCGCCCGCACATGCACTTTGCCGTCCGCACCAGTGAATTCCATGAAGCGATCGAACTTCGCGCCCTGCGGCTTATCGGCGACCCATGTCCGCGCGGTCACCGTCTCGCCGGGGCCGAGCGCGCGGAGATAGTCGATCTCGTGCCGCACCACGACCCAGATATAGGCGTCCTTATGGCTCTGCGGCGCTGCGGCGTCCCAATGCCCCGTCGCAACCTGCTGGATCCACTGGACCCACACGGCATTGTTGACATGCCCCAGCTCGTCGATGCTCTCGGGCGTCGCAACGAGCTCGAGCCTATACTCCCTCATGCGAGCTCGACGGTGGTCACCATATAGCCCGCATCGCGGAGCGCCGCGACGAGGCTGTCGAGATGCTCGCGGTCGCGCGCTTCGCACTCGATGTCGGTGATCAGCCCCTTGGCGGGCAGCGTCGTGAAGATGCGCTGGTGATAGATTTCGATGATGTTGACCTGCTTCTCGTCGAACAGCTTCATCACCTTGAACAGCGCGCCGGGGCGATCCTGCAAGCGGATGCGCAGCCGCGCGATGCGGCCCGACCGCGCAAGGTCGCGCAGCAGCACATTGGCGAGCAGGCGCGTGTCGATATTGCCCCCGGTCAGCACGAGACCGACCTTGCGCCCGGCAAATTCTTCCGGATGCGCGAGCATCGCCGCGAGGCCCGCAGCACCTGCGCCCTCGACCACCGTCTTTTCGATCTGGAGCAGCAGGCTGACCGCGCGCTCGAGATGGCGTTCGGCGACGAGCACGATATCGTCGTTGAGTTCGGCGACGAGCTTGCGGGTGTAGCCGCCCGGCTCCTTTACCGCGATACCCTCGGCCAGCGTGTCGCCCTCGCACGCCATGTCGACGCCGTTGAGCTCGGCGTACATCGACGGATAAAGCTCGGCCTGCACGCCGACGAGGCGCATGTCATTCTTGATCCCGCGCGCCGCGGTGCCCATGCCCGCGAGCAGCCCGCCGCCGCCGATCGGCACGATCAGCGTATCGAGTTCGGGCACATCCTCGAGCATTTCGAGCGCCACCGTCCCTTGCCCCGCCGCGACATGCGGATGGTCGAAGGGATGGACAAAGGTGAGGCCGCGTTCCTTTTCGAGGACGCGCGCGTGCGCATAGGCATCGTCGAAGGTCTCGCCGTGGAGCACGATCGTCGCGCCATGGCTCGCGGTCTGCGACACTTTCACCTGCGGCGTCGTGCTCGGCATCACGATCGTCACCGGCACGCCGAGGCGCTTGCCATGATAGGCGAGGCCCTGCGCATGATTGCCTGCGGACGCCGCGATCGCGCCGCGCGCCTTCGCCTCGTCGCTGAGCAACAGCAATGCATTGAGTGCACCGCGCTCCTTATACGCCGCGGTGAACTGCAGATTCTCGAACTTCAGCCACACCTCTGCGCCGACCAGCTCGGACAAGGTTTGCGAATGCAGGGTAGGCGTCCGCACCACCGCGCCGTTAATTCGCCCCGCCGCCGCGCGCACATCGTCCAATGTGATTGCCGGGAGTTCGGCGGCGGAGGTCAGGGTGAGTTGCTCTGTCATGATGCCTCGCGCCCTAGCCCATCTGGCGCGCGAAGCAAACAATGCTATGGACCCTGCATGAGCGAACAAAAATTGCGCGTCACTTTCATCGGCACCGGCGTCATGGGCGGACCGATGGCGGGCCATCTCGTCAAGGCGGGGCACGCCCTCACCGTCTATAACCGCACGCGCGCCAAGGCCGACGCGTGGACCCGCCAGCATGGCGGCACGGCGGCATCGACTCCCGCCGAGGCTGCACGCGATGCCGATGTCGTCCTCACCTGCGTCGGCAACGACGACGATCTCGCACAAGTCACATTGGGCCGCGACGGCGCATTCAAGGCGATGCGCAAGGGCGCCCTCTTCGTCGATCACACCACCGTCTCCGCCCGCATCGCGCGCCAGCTTTCGGTCGAAGCCGAGGGGCTCGGCCTCCTCTGTCTCGACGCGCCCGTCTCGGGCGGCGAAGCGGGCGCGCAGAACGGCACACTCTCGATCATGTGCGGTGGCACCAAGGCCGCCTTCGACGCCGCGGCGCCGGTGATGGACGCCTATGCCGCGCGCATGGTCCACATTGGCGGCCCCGGCGCGGGGCAGACGACCAAGATGGTCAACCAGATTGCGATCGCGGGTGTGGTCCAGGGGCTCTCCGAAGCGCTGCGTTTCGCGCAAGCGTCGAAACTCGACACCGACAAGGTGTTCGAAGCCGTCTCGGGCGGCGCCGCCGCAAGCTGGCAGATGCTCAACCGCTGGGGCACGATGGCGAAGGACGAGTTCGACTTCGGCTTCGCGGTCGACTGGATGCGAAAGGATTTGGGCCTCGCGCTCGACGAAGCGCGCGTCAACGGCGCGACCTTGCCTGTCGCCAGCCTCGTCGATCAATTCTACGCCGACGTGCAAAAGGCCGGCGGCGGCCGCAAGGACACCAGCTCGCTCGTGACGAGGCTCCCCAAGTGAAGCGCCTCCTGCTGGCCGCGCTGGCCCTCACCGTCGCCACGCCCGCGCACGCCGACACGCTCGTCGACAATGTCAACGGCATCACGCTCGACAAGGATGGCAAGCTCGTCCGCTTCACCGGGCTCGTCATCGACACGCAGGGCAAGGTCAAGCAGCTTCTCGACCGCAAGGACAAGCGCCCCGAACGCCCCGATTTCCGCGAAGACGGCAAGGGCCGCACGCTCATCCCCGGCCTGATCGACGCGCACGGCCATGTCATGGGTTTGGGCTTCCAGTTGATGCTGCTCGACCTGTCGAACACGAACAGCCTTGCCGAGGCGCAGGCGGCGATCCGCAAATATGCCGCCGAGAATCCCGAAATGCCGTGGATCATCGGGTCGGGCTGGAATCAGGAGAAATGGGGCCTCGGCCGTTTCCCGACCGCCGCCGACCTCGATGCCGCGGTGCCGAACCGCCCCGTGTGGCTCGAACGCGTCGACGGCCACGCCGGCTGGGCGAACACGGCGGCGATGACCACCGCGAAAATCACCGCCGCGAGCAAAGCCCCCGAAGGCGGCCGCATCGAAATGGAGGGCGGCAAGCCGAGCGGCGTCTTCGTCGACGCCGCGATGAGCCTCGTCGACAGCGCCAAGCCCAAGCCGCTCGCGCGCGACCTCGACCGCGCGCTGTATCTCGCGCAGCAAAAACTGCTCGAACAGGGCATCACCGCGATCGCCGACATGGGCACCAGCATCGCCGACTGGCAGGCGTATCGCCGCGCCGGCGACAAGAAACAGCTTGCGGTGCGGATCCTTTCCTACGGCGGCGACATCGACAATATGGCACTGATCGCCGGCTCCGAACCGACGCCCTGGCTCTATGACGACCGTCTCCGCATGGTCGGGGTAAAGCTTTATCTCGACGGCGCGCTCGGCTCGCGCGGCGCCTGGTTGAAGGCGCCGTACAGCGACGCGCCGGGACAGAAGGGCCTGCCCCTGCTCACCCCCGCGCAGCTCCGCAACAAGATGGTGCGCGCGTCGATGGACAAGTTCCAGGTCGCGATCCACGCGATCGGCGACGCCGCCAATGCCGAGGCTTTGGACGCGATCACCGACCTCACCGCCGACCTCCCCGGCGAGCGCCGCTGGCGGATCGAACATGCGCAGATCATCGACCCCGTCGACATCCCGCGTTTTGCGACGCTCAAGGTCATCGCCTCGATGCAGCCCGTCCACCAGACGAGCGACCGCGTGATGGCCGAAGCGCGCCTCGGCCCCGATCGGCTCAAGGGCGCCTATGCCTGGCGCAGTCTCGAAAAGGCGGGCGCCCGCCTCGCCTTCGGGTCCGACGTTCCGGTCGAAAGCGCGAACCCCTTCCCCGGCATCGCCGCCGCCATCTCGCGCACCGATGCCAAGGGCGAACCCTTCGGCGGCTGGCGCCCCGAGGAGATCGTGACGCGCGAGACCGCGCTCGACGGCTTCACGCGCACCGCCGCTTTCGCAGGGTTCGCCGAGGACCGCATCGGCACTTTGATGCCCGGGATGCGCGCCGACTTTCTGATTATCGACGCCGACCCGATGCTCGCGAGCCCCGACGAGATTCGCAAAATGACCCCACTCGAAACATGGATCGGCGGCTATCGCTATTACAAGAAGAGCGAGGGCGCGACCGTTGGCCGCTGATGTGCCGACCCGTCGCGCGCTGCTCACCGGCCTCGCCGCGCTGCCGGTTGCCGCCGCAGCGACCGCTGCCGAACGCAAGGAGCGCAAGCCCAAGAGGCGCAAGCCCGCCAAGCCGAAAGTCCAGCATGTCGATGTCGCGATCATCGGCGCGGGCGTGTTCGGCGCATGGACCGCATGGCATCTGCTCCGCGCGGGCAAGTCGGTGCGGCTGTTCGACGCCTATGGCGCCGGCAACGCCCGCGCCTCGTCGGGCGGCGAGAGCCGCGTCATCCGCATGGGCTATGGCTCTGACACCATCTATTCGGAGATGGCGCGCGACTCGCTCAAATATTGGAAGGATCTTTCGGACAGCGCGAGCGCCCCGATCTTCCACAACACCGGCGTCCTCTGGTTCGCGCCGCAGGGCGACGCCTACACCGCGCAGTCGCTCGCGTGGTTGCAGGCGAACCGTGTCGGGCACGAACATGGCGACGTCAGCTGGCTCCAGAATAAATATCGCCAAATCCAATTCTATCAGGGCGAAACCGGCATCCTCGAAACCGAGGCGGGCGCACTGATCGCCGCGCGCGGGGTGCAGGAGCTGATCGCCGACGCGCAGATCGAGGTCGAGCGCGTCGTGATGCCCGCGCCGCTCTTCTCGAAAAGGACCAAGCGCCACACGCTGCCTGACGGCGGCACCGCCGATCACCTCGTCTATGCCGCGGGCCCGTGGATCGCCGAGCTATTCCCGCAGCAATTGATGAACAAGATCGTCGCGACGCGGCAGGAAGTCTATCATTTCGGCGCACCGCAGGGCGACACGCGCTTCGCACCGCCCGAACTGCCGGTGTGGGCCGATTTCAACAACGGCCGCATCGTCTATGGCATCCCCGACCTCGAAGGCGCGGGGTTCAAGATTGCGATCGACGTCCATGGTCCGACGGTCGATCCCGACACGATGGAACGCCAGCTCTCGCCCGCAGGGATCGCCGAAGCGCGCGCCTATATGCAGCGCCGCTTCCCCGGCCTTGCCAATGCGCCACTGCTCGGCGGGCGCGTCTGCCAATATGAGAATAGCTCGAACGGCGATTATCTGATCGACCGCTTTCCGGGGCAGGAGCATGTCTGGCTCGTCGGCGGCGGATCGGGCCACGGCTTCAAGAACGGCCCCGCGGTCGGCAAGCGCGTCGCAGCGCACATTCTCGACGCGAAGCTCGCGGTCGAACCGCGCTTCAGTTTCGCGACCAAGGCAACGGTGGCGGCGCGGACTGTTTTCTGATCGGGGCAAGCATGAAACTCACCGACTGCCACAATATCGACGACTTCCGCGCGCTCGCAAAGCGCCGCCTACCCTGGCCGGTATTCGACTATATCGACGGCGCCGCCGACGACGAGGTCACCCGCCGCCGCAACCGCGCGGCGTTCGACGATTGCGACCTCATCCCGCGCGTGCTTGCCGGGGTCGAAAGCGTCGACATGCGAACGACCTTGTTCGGGCGCGAGATGGCGATGCCGCTTTTCCTCTCGCCGACCGCGCTCCAGCGCCTCTTCCACTGGCAGGGCGAGCGCGCCGTGCTCCGCGCTGCCGCAAACGCCGGCACCGTCGCGGGGATATCGAGCCTTGCTACGATCAGCCTCGCCGAAGCGGGCGCGCTGACGGGCGGCCCCAAGCTCTTCCAGCTCTACGTCCATCATGACGAGGGGCTCAACCAGGCGATGCTCGACGCCGCGCGCGATGCGAGGTTCGACGCCGTCGCGCTCACGGTCGATACGATTGTCGGCGGCAACCGCGAACGCTGCCTGCGCTCGGGCTTCACTTCGCCTCCGCGTTTCACGGCATCGAACATGCTGAGCTACGCCGCCAAGCCCGGCTGGGGGCTCAACTATGTCCTCCGCGAAAAGTTCAGCCTGCCCAATCTCGCGACGCATGTCTCCGAAGGATCGAGCGTCCCCAAATCGGTCGCCGAATATTTCACCTCGATGCTCGACCAGAGCCTCGACTGGAAACGCGCCGAGGCGATCCGCAAGAAATGGGACGGCCCCTTCTGCCTCAAGGGCATCGTCGCGGTCGAGGACGCCAAACGCGCCGCCGACATCGGCGCGACCGCGATCATGGTGTCGAACCATGGCGGACGCCAGCTCGACGGCAGCATCGCGCCCTTCGACGCGCTTGCCGAGATCGTCGACGCGGTCGGCGACAAGCTCGAAGTCATCTGCGACGGCGGCATCACGCGCGGCACGCATGTGCTGAAAGCGCTATCGGTCGGTGCCAAAGCCTGCTCGGGCGGCCGTCTCTATCTCTACGCGCTCGCGGCGGCGGGCGAGGATGGCGTCGCCCGCGCAATCGCCCTGCTCCGCGCCGAGATGGAACGCGGCATGAAATTGATGGGGGCCAAGACCCTCGCGGATCTCGGCCCCCATAATTTGCGCTGGCGTTAGCCGGATGATGTGAACCCCGGCTTTCGCCGGGGAGCACTCATGCCGTCGCCGGCTCGTCCTTCTTGCCGATCCCGCCCCAGTCGATGTTGCGCGTCATGTACATCACCCCGGCAAGGGCGAAGAACATCAGCACCGAACCGATCAGCAGCGCATAGGCTTCGAGATTGAGCAGCGTATAGAGCAGGGCATAAAGCCCGATCAGCATCGCCGCGAGGAAGCGCGCGCGCTTCCAGCTCTTCAATACCGCCGCGCTGTAGAAGGTCAGCAGCCCGATAATCGCTGCCGACGCGACCATGTAAGCAGGCATGAACCCGATCACCTCGGCAAAGGCGAGCAGCAGCACGAAGAACAGCACCAGCGCGATGCCCGTCAGCAGATATTCGGCGGCTGCCACGCGCGCGCCCGCGATGATGTCGAACATCAAAAAGGCGACGAAGGTGAAGCCGATAAACAGGAAGCCATATTTGATACTGCGATCGACCTGACTGTAGAGGTCGACAGGTTCGATCAGGCTGATCGCGACCGCCTTTGCGGTGCCGCCCGACGCTTCGCCCGTGTTGCCGCTACCCGCGGCCTCGACCGCCACCGGCTCCATATAGACTTCGCGCGGGCCATAATTGGTCGTGACCGGCGGCGACAGATCGCCCGTCAGCACCTGCGCCTGCCCCAGCGCTAGGTTCGGGATCGCATAGCTCGCGGTGAAGCCGCTGCCCTTCACCTCGCGCTTCGCGGGCAGGAAATCGCCGCCGAAGCTCGGGTTGGGCCAGCTCGACTTGACGGTCCAGCGCGTGTCGACGCCGCGCGGGATCAGCTTGAAATCGCCGAGCCCGCGCACGCCGATCCTGTAATCGACCTTCATCGGCGCCGCGGCACTCCAGTCGACAAACGCAAAGGTCCCCGAATTGCCCGTCGAGAGCAGCCCCTTGCCCGGCTGGAGCGCAAGCGGGGTCCCGTCGACGGTCAAACTATTCCCGTCGACCAGCCCGCGCGCGTCGCTGATGCCCAGCCGCACTTCGGCCCGGTCGAGCATCAATGCGTCGCGGCTCACGCCGTACCGCGCGATATCGGCGGGCAGCACAAACGTGGCGCTCCCCGCGATCTGGCTTTCATAAACGACGGTCTCGTAAATCGCCTTCTTGCGCTTCTCGGGCTTGATGACGACGTCGGCCTTGTTCGTCTGCGGCGACAGATAGAGGTTGCGGATCGTGTTGACGGTCCGCGTCACATCCTTGCCATTCTCCTGCAACCTCGTCGTTTCGGTCGCGCGGTATGGGATAACGATCACCGGCCCGGCGATCGTCTGTTGCCCGCCCCAGCCCTGCCCGATCGAGGCCTGCGCGGTTTCGGCCTGCTGCTGGCGATCCCAGAGTAGGCCGTAAATCATCAAAAGGGGAACCATCAACGCAACCGCGATCAGCACCGCGATGACCAGCTTAACACCGGGACTTCGCTCGCTACGCGCAGGGGGAATGGGAGGGACCGAAACGCTTTGAGCCATGGGGGATAACTTTCGCTGCCTCAACTGGTCGACGAATTTGCACGGTTCACCGACACGGTCAAGCGCGAAGCGATAAGACGAACTGCCAGCCTTTCGCGCACGAAAAAGGGGACGGCCTCCCCCGAAGCCGTCCCCTTCGCGCGTGGTCGCTGACCCGCTAGGCGATCAGAAAGATGCGCCCAGCGTAAAGACCACGGTTGGATCGTAAAGCGTGTCGAGCGCCTTGATGCCCGACTTTTTGACGTCGGTATCGATATATTGGACCGAGAAGGTCGCGAAGCTCGCGGCGAAAGACGCACCCACCGACCAGTCGACATATTTGCCGTCGGGCGACACGAGGCCGAGCGAACCATCATTATAACCGATACCCGCGGTCAGCGTGACGGGCGAGTTCGGAATGCCGAAACCGGCGCCGAGGTTCAGGTAGATATTGTCGTCGTCGCCGAGCGAATTCTGCTTCGGCGCATAGGCGACCATACCGGTGACCGAGACGGGTCCGATGTCGTGCGACAGCTTGCCGATGCCTTCGAAATAATCGGTCGGCGCGCCGCCGTCTTCGCTACCGGGATAGGTATAATAGGTGACGCCCAGATCGACCGTCGTGCCCGAAGCGACTTCGGTGTTGAAACCGCCATAAATATCGAGCTCGAACTTGCCATAGGCGGGGCTGTCGGGAAGCGTTGATCCCCAGACGCCGGCATAAAAGCCGCTTTCATGGCTGACGGTCAGCGTCGGCTGGACGGCGACCTTTTCGTTCGACAGCGAAATGCCGCGGAAACGATAATCCGTGGTGACCGCAATGCCGCCCGAGAGCGTGAACGGACCGCTGGCTTCTTCTTCCTGTGCGAAGGCGGGCGTCGACATGGCCGACGCGGCGAGCAGCATGCCGAAACACGCTTTGGTAAGAAACTTCATGGGTGATCCCCCTAACCAAAAAAACGGATCGTCCCGGCCTGCCGTACGAGTCCGCGCCTCTTCAATCCGGGCGTGTGACTACGAACGCTTAAGAAATTGCCGATTTTGCTGCGACGCACAAACGAAAATTGCTCAAAAGTTACGAATCGGTGTCAAACTGTGTCTTTCCAGCAACAATTCGCCGCGCGCGCGCCGGGCTTTGCCAACGGGCGGCGAGACGGCTAAAGAGCGGCGCATATCTCCCATCGTATCGAGCACGCACATATGAGCGATCACAACCCCGGCCTGCGCCCCTGGCGCGACATTGCGCGGCGCGAATGCCGCCAGATCATGGTCGGCAATGTCCCCGTCGGCGGCGGTGCGCCGATCAGCGTCCAGACGATGACGAACACGCTGACCAGCGATCCGGTCGCGACGATCGACCAGATCCGCCGCTGCGAGGAGGCCGGCGCCGACCTGATCCGCGTCTCGTGCCCCGACACCGATTCGACAGCGGCGCTCGGCAAGATTGTTCGCGCGTCGCGCATTCCGATCATCGCCGACATCCATTTTCACTATAAACGCGCCCTGGAAGCCGCCGACGCCGGCGCCGCGTGCCTGCGCATCAACCCCGGCAACATCGGCTCGTCCGAACGCGTCGGCGAAGTCGTCCGCGCCGCCAAAGCGAACGGTTGCGCGATCCGTATCGGCGTCAACGCCGGCAGCCTTGAGAAAGACCTGCTCGAAAAATATGGCGAGCCCTGCCCCGAGGCGCTCGTCGAAAGCGCGCTCGATCATATCAAGCTGCT
Organism: Sphingopyxis sp. OAS728; assembly: GCF_014873485.1. Lineage (NCBI taxonomy): Bacteria > Pseudomonadati > Pseudomonadota > Alphaproteobacteria > Sphingomonadales > Sphingopyxidaceae > Sphingopyxis > Sphingopyxis sp. OAS728. Next base: position 2,041,369 of record NZ_JADBDT010000001.1, read on the forward strand.
GCAGGATCACGACTTCCACGAATATAAGGTCGCGGTGAAGGCGAGCGACGTCTTCCTTGCGGTCGCCGCTTATGCGCAGCTCGCCGACGCGGTCGACTGCCCGCTCCACCTCGGCATCACCGAAGCCGGCGGACTGATCGGCGGCACCGTCAAATCGGCGCTCGGTATCGGAAACCTGCTCTGGGCGGGCATCGGCGACACGATCCGCGTCAGCCTCTCGGCCGAGCCCGAAGAAGAAGTGCGCGTCGGCTATGAGATACTGAAATCGCTCGGTCTCCGCACGCGCGGCGTCCGCGTTGTCTCCTGCCCCAGCTGCGCGCGGCAGGGCTTCGACGTCATCCGCACCGTGCAGGCGCTCGAGGAGGCGCTCCAACACATCAAGACCCCGATGTCGCTCTCGGTCCTCGGCTGCGTCGTCAACGGCCCCGGCGAGGCGCGCGAAACCGACATCGGCATCACCGGCGGCGGCAACGGCAAGCATATGGTCTTCCTGTCGGGCGTCACCGACCATCATGTCGAGGACGCCGACATGATCCAGCATATCGTCAAGCTCGTCGAGGCGAAGGCGGCCGAGATCGACGCCGGCAGTTCGGTGAGCATGGACACGCTGCACGGCAAGGCGGCGTAAGCGGGCATTGGACCGCGGCGTTATTGGCCGCGCGCGTATCGGCCTTGGGGTGGATTTCAGACTGTCCCCTATGCCCGTTCGTGTCGAGCGAAGTCGAGACACCCATCGACGCAACGCCTAGCCCGATAGGCATCTCGACTACGCTCGATGCGAACGGACCAGGTAGGCAGAAGGTCCCCTACCGTTCGAAATTTGACAGCACGCGCCTGACTCGACAGAGCGCAGCCATGACTCTCGCCATTCGCTCCGCCACCCCCGCCGACCTGCCGCTCATCGCGCAGTTCATCCGCGACCTCGCCGACTATGAAAAACTCGCGCACGAAGTCCGCTTCGACGAGGCAAAGCTTGGCGCCAACCTCTTCGGCCCGCGTCCCTATGCCGAGGTGGTGATCGGCGAACTGGATGGGAACCCGCAGGGCTTCGCGCTCTTCTTCCATAATTTCTCGACCTTCGAAGGGCGCCCCGGCATCTATCTCGAAGACCTCTTCGTCCGCCCCGAAGCGCGCGGATCGGGGCTCGGCAAGGCGCTGCTCGCGCATCTTGCGAAGCTCTGCGTCGAACGCGACTGCGCCCGCCTCGAATGGTGGGTGCTCGACTGGAACACCCCGTCGATCGGCTTTTACCAGAGCCTCGGCGCAAAGCTGATGGACGAATGGACCGTGATGCGCGTCGATGGCGACGCGCTCACGAAGCTGGCCAGTTCCTAAATCCTCGTCACCCCGGACTTGATCCGGGGTCCATTGGGTGGCCGTAGAATGGATGCCGGATCAAGTCCGGCATGACGAAGTAGGGCCATAGCGGCCCGACGGCCTATTTCGCCCCGCGCGGTTTCCGCCGCTCCATCGGCCAGCTCGGCATATGCGCGTCGGACAGCGTCTTTGCTTCGGCCGGCGCGACGCCGAGATCGGTGAGCACGCGCACCAGCGCGTCGGCGGGCGCCACCGCGATGTCGGGCTGCACGCCGTCGCCTTCCCAGTCCTTGCCCGTATCAGGATCATAAGTCCGCCCGACCGGGATGAAGGCGCCGTATCCGCCGCCCAGATCCTCGCCGGTGCCGAAATGATTGGCCCCCGCGGTTGGCGCGCCGACCAATGTGCCGCGCCCCGTGTGTTTCATTGCGAGCGAGAAATGCTCGGCCGCCGACGCGCTCGCGCCCGACGTCAGCACATAGACCTTCGCATCGCGCAGCCGCGTGTCGGCGTTAGGCGTCGCCCAATGCTCGCGCGCCACCATGCCGGCATCGCCTTTCACCACTCGCATCGAGGCCAGCCCGTCGATCGGCGACCCGCCGCGCGCATCGACCGAGGCGCGCGTCGCCATCGTCACCAGCCGCGTCGGTTTGGCGAACAACCAGGGAAAGATGACGTCCATCTGGTCGAGCCCGCCGCCATTATGCGTGCGGATATCGAAAATGATCGCCTTGGCATCGGCATGATCGGCCATGAACTTCGCCGCTGTCGCCGTCACGGCTTCATCCTGCGGAAAAACGTTAAAGCGGATGAAGGCAATCCCCGGCGCGATCCATCCCGCCTGCTCGACCGGCACCTTCGGCGGCCGGCGCACCGGCGCGGCGGCGCCCGGCGCGGGGGCTGCCGCAGCGGCGGGCCCTTCTGGGGTGCGCAGACGCAAATGCCCGTCGGGCGACACCGCATTCACATCCTTGTCGATCGCCTGCCCCAGCGCTTCGCCGGTCAGCGACGCATAGCGGCCCGCGGCGATGCCCGCGCGGATCGCCGCGGCATAACGCTTGCCGGTCTCGGGATAGACATAGTCGCGCTCGAGCAGCGCGGCGTAGGTTTCGGCGATCTGGTTGGCGCTGACACTGGCCTCGCCTTCGGCCGACACCGGCGGCGGCACGAGAATGGGCAATGCGACTGCCCCCGCGGCGAACAACAGCGCGGGCAAAATACGCGAAGAACGAATCATCCTCATCTCCAATCCAACCCCGGCCGGAAAGAAGTGTATCACATCAGCAATACAGATCAACTACATTTGTAATCGAGACGCGCTCAGCGCTTGCGTGCAAACCAGACCAGCACCACGCCAACGACCACGAGCACGACACCGTTGCGCGTCCATGTCGTGTCGCCAAGCATGAAGCTGCTCGCCGGCCAGCGTATGATGTCGAGCCCCTGCAGCGCCCAAAGCCCACCAACGAGGATCGCAGCAACCCCGACGATCGCCAAAATGCCTTTCAAAGCGCCCATGCTTTCCCCCCTATTTTCGCTGCAATCCGATCAGCGGCCGCAACCAGTCGATGTTGCGCCCGATCCAGTAGAAAAGCCAGCATCCGGTCACCGTCGCCGCAACGAGGATCAGGAACGACGGCAGCGCCGCGACCTCGCCGCGCAGCAGATACCAGCCGACGATGACGATGATCGTCTGGTGGATGATGTAAAAGGGAAACACCGCCTCGGCGAGCATCGCGCGCTGCGGGTGGTCGCGGTTCCAATAGAAGTCGGCGATCCCGACCAGCGCGACGATCGTCGCCCAGCCCTGCACCTGATGCGCGATGTCGAACGGTAATTGCCCCCACTCAGGCGGCCGCGCCCCGCTCAGCCACAGATACATGATCCCCGCCACCACCGCGAAAGCCACGACCGCGACGCCCAGCGAAATTCGCCACCAGCGCGCGACGGCGGCGAACAGCTCGGGCCGCACGCGCAACAGCCAGCCGACAAAGAAGGGCATCAGATAATGGAGATGCGACGGCCCGTCGTCGAACAGCGCGTGCGTTTCCTCGTGACCCGGAAACAGCGCAAGCAACAGCAGCCACCATGCCAGCGGCAGCACCAGCAACCCCCAGCCGCCGAGCCAGCGTGCAGCACCGTCGGCGACCTTCGCGCGCGTGGCCGCCGGCACCCATGCGAGCACCGCCGCGGCGAGCAGCGTATAGACCCACAGATACACGACGAACCACAGATGCTGCCACGTCGGCAGGACGATGCCATCGAGCGTCCCGAAGCGGAAATAATCGCTGGTCCAGAAGGCGCCGAGGCTCTTCGCATAACCATGCTGCGTCACCAGCTCGATCCACGGCTGCGGCGGGATAACGATCAGGACACCGAAGAGCAGCGGGATCAGCAGCCGTGCGCTGCGCGACCGCACGAACGCCCCGCTGCCGCCGAGCTTCGCAAACAGCGCCGCACTCGCATAACCCGACACGAGGAACAGCAGCGGCAGCCGCCAGCTGTTCGTCGCGAGCATCGGCACCTGCACCCAATCGATCGGCTGCGCGATCTTCACATGCCAATCCCACGGCACGAAATACATGCCGATATGATAGAGGATCAGCAGCCCGAACGCCGCGATCCGCAGCCAGTCCATGCCGTAATGGCGCACGCCGGTCATTCCATATCCCCCACCGTCATTGCGAGGGCCGGAGGCCCGCGGCAATCCAGAGTGTGCAAAACCGCTCTGGATTGCTTCGCTTCGCTCGCAATGACGAGCCCTTTTCTACGAACGACTGTTCAGCACCCGCCACGCCAGATCGGCAAACTCGCAAAGCAGCGGCCGCGTGTCGCGCGGGTCGATGATGTCCTCGACCCCGAATTTCTCCGCCGTCCGAAACGGCGAGCGCACGCGGTTCAGCCTTTCGCGGATCGCCTCCAGATGCGCGACGGGGTCCTCCGCAGCCTCCAGCTCGCTCTTGTACGCGACCTCGACCCCGCCCTCGATCGGCAGGCTGCCCCAGTCGCCCGACGGCCAGGCGAAACGATACTGGAACCGCTCGGCATTCGACATCGCGCTGCCCGCGATCCCGTACGCGCGCCGCACGACAACCGACGCCAGCGGCACCGTCGCGCGGTAGATCGCGTTCATCGCCTGCACGCCGTACCGGATCGTTCCCGTCCGCTCGGCCTCGCCGCCGATCATGAAGCCCGGATTGTCGACAAGATGGACGATCGGCAGCCGGAACTGGTCGGCCATCTTCACGAAGCGCTCGGCCTTCTCGCTCGTCTTCGCGTCCCACGATCCGCCGAGATAGGACGGATCGCTCGCGAGCACCGCGACCGGATAGCCGTCAAGCCGCGCAAAGGCCGTGATCACCGCCCGCCCCCAGCGCGCACCCATCTCGAAGAAACTGCCCTGATCGAACACCGCGTTCGCGATGCGCCGCATCGAATAGACCTGCTTCGCCTCGCGCGGCACCACCGACAGCAAAGTCTCGTCGCGGCGACCCACAGGATCGTCGCATTCGGTGCGCAAGGCCCGATCGTGGATCGACGACGGCAGATAGGAGAGGAAGCGCCGCGCCGCCGCAAAGGCCTCCGCCTCGCTCGCCACCTCGTCATCGACGACGCCGTTGCGGGTATGCACATCGACCCCGCCCAGTTCCTCACGATCGAGCGTATCGCCGATCGCCGCCGCGACCGCCGGCCCCGCCGCGAACAGCTGCGACAGCCCGCGCACCATCACGCTGTAATGGCTCGCGACGACCCGCGCCGCGCCGAGCCCCGCCGTCGGCCCGAGCGCCAGCGCCACCACCGGCACCGTGTCGAGGTTTGCGATGATCTCGTCCCAACCAGGAACGTGCGGGATATAGGTGTACCCCATATCCTCCAGCGTCTTGACCGAACCGCCGCCGCCGGTGCCGTCGATCATGCGGATCAGCGGCAGGCGATATTCATGCGCCATCGCCTCGCACTGGACGAACTTCCGGTGCAGCGCCGCATCGGCCGCGCCGCCCCGCACGGTGAAATCGTCGGCGCTGGCGACCACCGGCCGACCGTCGATATTCGCGCGCCCAAAGATGAAGTTGCTGGCGGCCAGATCTTCCAGCTCGCCGTCAGCGCCATAACGCCCGCGCCCCGCAATCTTGCCGATCTCGCGAAAACTGCCTGCGTCGACGATCCCCGCGAGCCGCGCCCGCGCGTCCATCTTGCCGCGCCCATGCTGGCGCGCGACCTTTTCTTCCCCGCCCATCTTCTCGGCCATCGCCCGGCGCTGACCGAGCTCGCCCACTTCTTTGTTCCAGCTCATGGCAGAAGGCTATCTTACGTTGACGGAAACGTCATGCAAAACCTATCGTCGGTGCATGAACCGCCTAGTCGCCCTTGCCCTCGCCGCAGCACTGCTCGCCATCGCGCCCGCCACGGCCAGCGAAACGCGCACGATTCCCGGCGTCGCCGATCCCTACAAAACCGACGCCTTCAATCCCGACGCCGACCCGATCGCGCAGATCGACGCCGCGCTCGCCGCAGCCCGCACCGCGGGCAAGCGCGTCCTCCTCGTCATGGGCACCAACGGCTGCCATGACAGCGCTTGGCTCGCCAACCTGCTCGGGACCGACCGCTTCGCCCCGGTGCGCGACCGCTACGAGATTGTCTACGCCGATATCGGCATGCCCCATATCCGCGGCCTCGGCCGCAACCCCGACGTCCCCGAACGCTTCGACTTCCGGATCAAGGGCACCCCCACCGTCGCGATCCTCGATGCCGAGGGCCGCGTCCTCAACCGCAAGGCGGCGCCCAAATGGCGCAACGCCGCGAGCCGCCGCGACGACGACATCTATAACGAACTGATGGATTAGGGAGAGAGAGACATGGCCGACATGAACCTTGCGGGGCGCGTCGCGCTCGTCACCGGCGCGTCGCGCGGCATCGGCCGCGGCATCGCGATCGGGCTCGCCGAGGCCGGTGCCGACGTCGCGGTGAATTACACGCGCGGCGAAGAAGCGGCCGCCGAAACCGTCGCCGCGATCGAAGCGCTCGGCCGCAAGGCAAAGGCCTATCAGGCCTCGGTCACCGACGAGGCCGCTTGCGCCGCGATGGTCGCCAGTATCGAAGCCGATTTCGGCCCGATGTCGATCCTGATCAACAACGCCGGCATCGCCAGCCGCGGGCTCTCGGTCGCCGACACAACGCCCGAAGAAGTCGACAAGCTCTTCGCCGTCCACGCCGCCGGGCCGCATCGCCTCAGCCGCCTCGCGCTGCCGCAGCTCCGCACCCACAAGCGCAGCGACATCATCGTCATTTCCAGCATTGCGACCTATGTGAACTCACCGAACGGCGCCCCCTACACGATGGCGAAGGCCGCGGGCGAGGCCCTCGCCCTCACCCTCGCCAAGGAAGAATTGCGCCACGGCGTCCGCGTCAACATCGTCGCCCCCGCACTCACCGTCAGCGACATGGGCGAAAAGCTCTCGCGCGCGATCACGGGCAACGAGGATATCCACCACCTCGACACCAAAATGCCCTTCGGCCGCGTCGCGGTCCCCGCCGACGTCGCCGCGGCGGTCGTGTGGTTCGTGAGCGACGCAAACAGCTATTGCTCAGGCCAGAAGCTCAATATCGACGGCGCCGGACAGGCGACGTTTCGCTAATCTCAAACCATTCCGTGCGCGGCGGGAATCCCCGCCGGCGGCCCAACAGGTATGGCCATCAATTCAGCCTCGCTCGCCCCCGCCTCATAGCGGGCGAGCAGTTCGTCGGGGTCATATTCGACCCCGATCGGATTACTGCCGAACAGCTCGCTCTTCATATAGGCGACCCCGTCGGCGACGCTGCCATGGTCGACCTGGAACTCCATCCGGTTACCGTCGGGGTCCTGATAATACATCGACAGCGCGATACCGTGATGGATCGGCCAATAGGGCGTGATGCCCGCGGCCTTCAGCCTCTTGTACGTCGCAAGCAGGTCGCCCGCGCTCGCAAATGTATAGGCGACATGATTGACCCCGACATCGCCTCGTCCGCCATCGCCGCCGGGCTTCAGCAGTTCGAGGTTGGCGAAAGCGAAGCGGTGATGCTCGTCGTCATAGGTCAGAAAGGCGAGCGCCGGGTCCTGGTGCACGACCTCGGCCTCGAACACCCTTTGGTACCATTCGATCATCTCGTCATAGCGCCGCGTCATATAGACGACATGCGCGAACTTGCTCGGTTTCGTCATGGACCCCACTCCATCCAGCAACCCGCCGCGATGCTGCGCGCCTTCGTTCCATTGTGCAAGTCCGAACCCCTCCGCTAGAGGCGGGCCATGCGCCCCGATTCGCCCTCACCCGTCATCCCCTTCCTGATCGCCTGCGCAGGGATCGCCACCTTTTCGGCGATGGACGTGCTGATGAAGGGGCTGTCGATCGACATCGGCGCTTATAACGCCGTGCTCTGGCGCACCGGCACGGGCACGCTGGTGAGCGGCCTTCTCTATTTCGCCACCCGCCCCAAATGGCCGGACAAGGCGACGATGCAGATCCACGCTTGGCGCTCGCTGTTCGTCGCGGGAATGGCGCTCAGTTTCTTCTGGGCGCTCGCGCGGCTGCCGATGGCCGAGGCGATCGCGCTCGCCTTCGTCGCGCCGCTGATGGCGCTCTACATGGCTGCAATCTTCCTCGGCGAGAAAATCGGACCGCGTTCGATCGCCGCCTCGCTGCTCGGGCTCGCGGGGGTGATCGTCATCGTCGCGGGCAAACTCGGCGGCAGCGACTATAGCGACGAGGCGCTGCTCGCGGTCGGCGCGGTTTTCCTCTCGGCAGTCTTCTACGCCTACAACCTCATCCTCGCGCGGCGGCAGGCGAAGATGGCCGAGCCGATGGAGATCGCCTTTTTCCAGAATTTCTTCGTCGCCGCGATCCTCGCGCTCGGCGCCCCATGGTTCCTCGCGGTGCCCGATGCGGGGCAGGCGCCGAACATCCTCGGCGCTGCGGTGCTCGCGACGACCTCGCTGCTGCTGCTAAGCTGGGCCTACGCCCGCGCCGAGACGCAGATCCTCGCGACGACCGAATATACAGGCTTCCTCTGGGCAATGCTGTTCGGCTGGTATTTCTATGACGAGGCGGTCACCCTGCCGACCTTCGCCGGCGCGCTACTGATCGTCGCCGCCTGCCTGATCGTCGCGCGCAAGGTCCCGCACGGTGACCCGATCGAGCCGGCCGCCGCCTAACCAACAAGTCCTCCTATCTCCGCTCGTGTCGAGCGAAGTCGAGACACCCATCGGCGTGGCGTAAGATCGAGGGGCATCTCGACTTCGCTCGATGCGAACGGAAATTGCGTTTGCGTTTTTAGACCGCCGCCCGCGCCAGTCGGTCGTTGATCGCCGCGCCGAGCCCCTCGAACGGGATCTCCGCCACAGCGATCTTGCCTTTCGCACTCGCCGCGCCCGCATGCAGCGCATCGAACAAGCGCGCCGCAGCTTCGGTCAGATCGCCCGCCACGCTCAAATCATAGTCGCCCGGGACCACGCCGAACCCGATCCCATACTCATCATCTTCAAACGCGGTCGCTCCCAGCCGCACCGGCTTGCCCGGCGCATAATGGCTCGCCAGCATCCCCGGCGCGACGATCTCGGAACCCGAAACCCCGGTCACCGGCAAGCCGCTCGCTTCCGCCAGCATATCCGCCGTCACCGGCCCCGGCCGCAGCATTTCGACAGCGCCATCCTTTACCCGAGCGATCGTCGATTCCACGCCCGCCGTCGTCGGCCCGTCGTCGATCACCAGCGCGATCCGTCCGTCGAGGCTCGCCAGCACATGTTCGGCCTTCGTCGGGCTGACCCGCCCGCTGGCGTTTGCGCTCGGCGCCGCGAGCGGTGCGCCTGTCTCCGCCAGCAACGCCTGCATCGCGCGATGCCCCGGCACGCGCAGCGCAATCGTGTCGAGCCCCGCGGTCGCAATGCTCGCGACCGGGCAATCGGCGGTGCGCGGCACCACGATCGTCAACGGCCCCGGCCAGAAGGCTTTCGCCAGCGCCCGCTCGACCGCATCGAACACGCCCAGCGCCTCGGCCGCCGCCAAGTCCGGCACATGCACGATCAACGGGTTAAAATCGGGCCGCCCCTTTGCAGCATAAATCCGCGCGACTGCCTCGGCGTTGCGAGCGTCGGCGGCGAGGCCATAGACCGTCTCGGTCGGCACCGCGACCAGCTGCCCCTCCCCGATCAGCCCCCCGGCGCGCGCCATTGCCTCCGGCCCGAAAGGGCGGATATCGGTCGTCATGCGCGTTTGACCATCAGCCATGCCGCGCTATAGCGCCCGCGCAACGATATTCACCAGGAAAGTCGGCTCTTCATGTCTTACACGCCGCCCACCACCGAACAGCTTTTCGTCCTCAATCATATCGCGCGCATCGACGCGATGGCGGCACACGACAAATTCGCCGCCGCCACCCCCGACATGGTCGAGGCGATCGTCACCGGCATCGGCGAGTTCGCCGCCGACGTCTACGCGCCGCTCAACCGCGTCGGCGACACAGTCAATCCCAAGTGGGACAATGGCAAGGTCACCATGCCCCCGGGCTTCAAGGACGCCTACAAACAGTTCGTCGAGGCGGGCTGGGGCAGCATCGACGGCCCCGGCGAATATGGCGGACAGGACCTGCCCTTCACGCTTGCGACCGTCGTGATCGAGGCGCTCGGCAGCGCGAACATGGGTTTCTCGCTCTGCAGCATCCTGACCCCCGGCGCGATCCACGCGCTGATGGCCTATGGCACCGAGGAACAGCGCCAGACCTGGCTGCCGAAGCTGATTACCGGCGAGTGGAACGGCACGATGAACCTGACCGAGCCCGCCGCGGGCAGCGATGTCGGCGCTCTCCGCTCGACCGCCGAAAAGATCACGGAGGGCGAACATGCCGGCCTCTACAGGATCACGGGCCAAAAGATCTTCATCACATTCGGCGAGCATGATCTCACCGACAATATCGTCCACCTCGTCCTCGCGCGCACCCCGGGCGCGCCCGAGGGAACGCGCGGCATCTCGCTCTTCCTCGTCCCCAAATATCGTCTCGACGAGGCGGGCAATCCGACGATTTCGAACGGCGTCCATTGCGCCTCGATCGAGCACAAGCTCGGCATCCACGGCTCGCCGACCGCCGTCATGGTCTATGGCGAGGACGAGGATTGCCTTGGCGAGATCGTCGGCGACGAAATGGGCGGCATGCGCGCGATGTTCGTGATGATGAACAATGCGCGCCTGATGATCGGCTGCCAGGGCATCCAGATCGGCGAGCGCGCGACGCAGCAGGCGCAGCTCTTCGCCGCCGAGCGCATCCAGTCGGCGCTCGCGGGCTCGCCCGACCGCAATCCCGTCACCATCGACCAGCACCCCGACGTGCGCCGCATGCTGTGGCGGATGCGCGCGCAGACCGAGGCCGCGCGCGCGCTCACCTACTACGCCGCGGCGCAGATCGATTTCGGCAAATTGGGCGACGAGGCCGCCGCAATGCGCGCCGATATCCTCATCCCGCTGGTCAAGGCGCACGCCACCGACATCGGCTGCGAGGTCGCGAGCCTCGGCGTGCAGGTGCACGGTGGCATGGGCTTCATCGAGGAAACCGGCGCCGCGCAGCATTATCGCGACGCGCGCATCGCGCCGATCTACGAAGGCACCAACGGCATCCAGGCCGCCGACCTCGTCGGGCGCAAGCTTGGCATGGCGGGCGGCGATCTCGTCCGCGGCCTGATCGACGATATCGCGCACGGAGCCGCCGATTTCCCCGAACTGCAGCAGCTCATCGACGCGTGCCGCGCGGTCACCGACTGGATGGTCGGGGCGAACACCGGCGACCGGCTCGCGGGCAGCTATCCCTATCTCACCATGCTCGCGACAGCCACATGTGGATGGCTGATGGCGATCCAGAACAGGGCCGCACGCTCGGCGCTCGACGAGGGCAATGGCGACCGCGCCTTCCTCGAGGCGAAGATCGTCTCGACGCGTTTCTACCTCGAACAGATCGTCCCCGCCGCGACCGGCCTCGCCGCTTCGGCGCTCGCGGGCGACGCGGCGCTCGAACCGCTGCCGGCAATCGCCTGAAACATATGGAATCCTGTGCCTGACGCCCTGCCCGGCGGCGCAGGATTCCATTCATAATTAACGCGATGATAACCATCTGGGACTAGACGCGACCGGCAATTGCTGGAGACGTGCGTGCCCATCCAGGTTAAAAGTCTGATCATCAGCTGGCGCTCTATCGGCCTGTCGCTGCTGCTCAGCGTGGTGGTGGGGTTGACCGCTGTCAGCGAGCCAATCGATCGTGTGATCGAGGCCGCGATCGGTCGTGTCGCGTGGCGGCCTGTGCCGGACGACATTGTCGTGGTTGCCCTTGACGACCGGACGCTCGCCGAGGTCGCGGGCCGCGATTTTTCGATGACCCGCCATGCGCAACTGGTTGACGCGATCGACCGCGCCGGCGCCAAACGCCTGTTTATCGACTTTACCTATGATCGTCGCGAAAAGGATGCCGATTTTCCGTTTTTGACGAAGGCCGTGCAGCGGATGGGTAATCGTGCCGTCCTCGCCGTCGCGGCGAAATCGGCACGCAGCGGAAATTCCGAACTTGCCCGCTTTCCCAGCCCCTCCTTCGGCACCGCCGCGCAAATCGCCTGCATCGGTTGGGAATATGAACTTTGGCAGGTCTGGCGAATACCGATCACGCTTGACGTCAATGGGCGTGCGATTTCCAGCTTCTCGTCGTTGCTCGCTAACCGGCGATCCGCCGAAGCCAGCGTCTATGCGCTCGACTATTCCTACAAGACGAATTCGATCACCGAATATAGCGCCAGCGACGTTTTGTCGGGCAAGGTATCGCGCGAACTCGCCGGCCGTGACGTGATCTTCGCTCCCACCGCCGCGGAGTTTCAGGACAGCCATTACCTCCCCGGTCACGATCGTGTGCCGGGCGCGTACGTGCATGTGATCGGCGCCGAAACGCTGAAACGCGGCATGCCCACCGACATTGGCTGGCTTCCGCAACTCATCGTCGCTGCGGTTATTCTTATCGGCGCGACCGGATTTCGCCGCGCCCGCCGCTTCAATCTTGTCGCGGCGGCGCTCGTCGTAGCCGTGATCGTAAGCAAAATCTATCTGACGACGATTCTGGTCAGCAGCTCGGTTGGTGCCGCATTGTTCCTCGCCGCGGCCATCAGCGCGAACGTCTCTCGAACAAGCCGTCGTCGCTCGGCCCAGCGCGAGAACCCGGTATCGGGTCTGCCGAATTTTGAAGCCCTGCGCTCGCAATCCGCCTTTGGAAGTGCGACGGTCGTCGCGGCCAAGGTCGTCAATTTCGAGGATCTCGCCGCCTTCATTCCCGGTGACGGCATCGGCAAGCTCGTCGAACAAGTCACGCGCCGCCTCCAGCTCGCTTCGCAGGGCACAACGCTCCACCACGACCTCGACGGCACCTTCGCCTGGCTGGTGCCTTATTATCAGCACAGCCAGATCGAGGGTCAGCTTGCAGGTCTCGCCGCATTGTTCAACGCGCCGCTGACGATCGGCGAACTCCGCGTTGACGTCGCGATTGCCTTCGGGGTCAACGACGAATTCGAGGGCTCGAATGCGCAGCGGCTCGCCGCGGCGCTGGTCGCCGCCGAACGCGCGATCCGCACGCGCTCGCTGTGGACCAAATATACCTCGCGCCAGAAAGAAGACGCGGGCTGGCAGCTCTCCTTCCACTCGCAGCTCGAGGACGCGCTGACCGGCGGCGACATATGGGTCGCCTTTCAGCCGCAATATGAGATCGCGACGAACAAGCTCGTCGGGGTCGAGGCGCTCGCGCGCTGGACGCACCCGACGCGCGGACCGATTCCGCCCGACGAATTCATCGTCCAGGCCGAAAAGAGTCAGGACATCTATCGCCTCACCCTGTTCGTGATGGATCAGGCGATCCGTTCGGCGGCGCAGCTGCGCGAACGCGGCATACATATCAACATGTCGGTTAACCTTTCGGCGAGCCTGCTCGACCACAACGACCTCGTCGGCACGATCCGCGTTATGCTCACCGCACACCATCTGCCGCCCGAAACGCTGACAATCGAAATCACCGAAACCGCACAGATCGAAAACAGCCGCCAGGCGCGCCAAACGCTCGCGCAGCTTCGCCGCACCGGCATCCGCCTGTCGATCGATGATTATGGCACCGGCCAGTCAAACCTCGAATATCTGACCGAAATCGAGGCCGACGAAATCAAGATCGACAAGCGATTCGTGATGACCATGCGCGATTCGCAGCGGAACCTCGAAGTCGTCAAATCGACGATCGATCTGGCACACCGTCTCGGCGCCGTTGCCGTCGCCGAAGGCATCGAAGATGCCGAAACCATGGCTCTACTCGCCAGCTTGGGCTGCGACGTAGGCCAAGGCTATCATCTTGGAAAACCACAGTTGTTTTCCGAGTTGACTGCGGCGCTCGCCGCCACCCCCCAGCACCGCTCCGCATAACTGCCAAACTGGCGGTAATCATTATAGTTAAGACTCGATTTACCTTACTAATTAAGGTATACGCTCCGTTAACTGTTCTTCGTGGGCAGTGCGACAGGAGATCTGAAATGGGTTGGTTTTGGAAATTCCTGGGTGGCGGCGGCACCGGTAACGGTGGCGGTCAGGCCTAACCTGGAACAGAATGACAGATGGGGCTCCGGCATCGCCGGGGCCCTTTCTTTTTGCCTTGCGTCCGCGCGCGTGGTGCCCGGCAGCACCGCTCCGCATCGCGACACGACGCACCAAACGCGCGTTACCGGTGTCACCGATCGCGCCAGCCCTTGCACCAGAAAATCTCGTCTTTTTCGACCAGCCCGGGCTGATCCCGCGCTAAGCCGCAGAAAGGCTGGCGCGACGCCTCCTGCTCGTGCATCAGCGGCGACGAGACGAATCATTTTATCGACGAATTGAGTCCCCATATTGTCATTTACCGTCTTGCATCGCGGCGCCGACGTGGCACTATAGGTGGTGGGTCAAACACGGGGGCACCCCAAGAAATAGTATCAGGCTGCAAGTGGCGGATTTCCGTCGTCCATCGCATATGGACACGGAAAAACCCTCCCTGCGCCCAAAAAAAGTGCCCACGCAGACGGGTTAGATGCTAAGACCGGGGCTTCGCCCTGAGTCGAACAAGACAGGAACAAAGCGCACCGGGTGCGCGTTCAAATCGGGGGCGAATTCGATGGATTTTCGGGAAACGGAACGAGTGGAGACGAGCGACGTGGCGACGGTGGAACTGGCAAAGAATGACGCTCCGGCGGCGCCCGAATCGAAGGGCGAATCACTTGCCGATGCCGCGCCCGCGGCAAAGCTGAACGACAGCAGCGAGCCGAAGGTCCACGCGCGCCGCTTCGCGATCGAGACCGACAAGAGCCGCGACGCGCTGCTCACCGATTTCGGCAAGGAAACGCTCGAGGATCGTTACCTGCTGCCCGGCGAATCCTATCAGGACCTCTTCGCGCGCGTCGCCGACGCCTATGCCGACGATCAGGACCATGCGCAGCGCCTCTACGACTATATCTCGAAGCTGTGGTTCATGCCCGCCACCCCCGTTCTATCGAACGGCGGCACCGGCCGCGGCCTGCCGATCAGCTGCTACCTGAACTCGGTCGACGACAGCCTCGAGGGTATCGTCGGCACGTGGAACGAGAATGTCTGGCTTGCCTCGCGCGGCGGCGGCATCGGCACCTATTGGGGCGCGGTCCGCGGCATCGGCGAACCCGTCGGCCTCAACGGCAAGACCAGCGGCATCATTCCCTTCGTCCGCGTGATGGACAGCCTGACCCTCGCGATCAGCCAGGGCTCGCTCCGTCGCGGTTCGGCCGCCTGCTATCTCGACATCTCGCACCCCGAGATCGAGGAGTTCCTCGAGGTCCGCAAACCCTCGGGCGACTTCAACCGCAAGGCGCTGAACCTCCACCACGGCGTGCTGATCACCGACGAGTTCATGGAGGCCGTCCGCGACGGCGCCGAATTCAACCTGCGCAGCCCCAAGGACCAGAGCGTCCGCGGCACCGTCGATGCGCGCGGCCTGTTCCAGAAGCTCGTCGAAACGCGCCTCGCGACCGGCGAACCCTACATCATCTTCATCGACCAGGTGAACCGCATGATGCCGAAACATCATCGCGACCTCGGCCTCAAGGTGTCGACCTCGAACCTCTGCTCGGAAATCACGCTGCCGACCGGCCGCGACCATCTCGGCAACGATCGCACCGCGGTCTGCTGCCTCTCGTCCTTGAACCTCGAAACCTGGGACGAGTGGAACGGCGACAAGCAGTTCATCGAGGATGTCATGCGCATGCTCGACAATGTCCTGCAGGACTATATCGACCGCGCCCCGCCCGAAATGGCGCGCGCCAAATATAGCGCGTCGCGCGAACGCTCGGTCGGCCTCGGCGTCATGGGCTTCCACAGCTTCCTTCAAGCGCGCGGCCTGCCGTTCGAGGGCGCGATGGCGAAGTCGTCGAACCTTCGCATCTTCAAACATATCCGCGCGCAGGTCGATCAGGCGTCGATGCTGCTCGCCAAGGAACGCGGCCCCTGCCCCGACGCCGCCGATCAGGGCGTGATGGAGCGTTTCAGCTGCAAGATGGCGATCGCGCCGACCGCGTCGATCTCGATCATCTGCGGCGGCACCAGCGCGTGCATCGAGCCGATCCCGGCGAACATCTACACGCACAAGACGCTCTCGGGCAGCTTCTCGATCCGCAACCCGCACCTGGAAGCTTTGCTCGTCGACAAGGCGAAGAACAGCGACGCGATCTGGAACTCGATCCTCGAGCGCGGCGGCAGCGTCCAGCACCTCGACTTCCTGACGCAGGACGAGAAGGACTGCTACAAGACCAGCTTCGAGATCGACCAGCGCTGGCTGCTCGAACTCGCCGCCGACCGCACGCCCTACATCGATCAGGCGGCGTCGCTGAACCTGTTCATCCCGGCGGACGTCGAGAAATGGGACCTCTTGATGCTCCACTATCGCGCGTGGGAGCTCGGCATCAAATCGCTCTATTATCTCCGCTCGAAATCGGTGCAGCGCGCCGGCTTCGCGGGCGGGGTCGAGGCCGACAACACGTCGGAAGCCCCGAAATACGAGCTGTCGGCCGAAAGCACCGACTATGACGAATGCCTGGCTTGCCAGTAAGCTAGCCCGCTCCACGTGAACCCCGGCGAAAGCCGGGGCCCAGAGCGACCTTACGCCAAGCCAACTGGATCCCGGCTTTCGCCGGGACACACAAGAGACAAGAACCGAGGAAACGCCGATGCCGTTGTTAGAAGCCCGCAAGACCTACAAGCCCTTCGAATATCCCTGGGCCTATGACTTCTGGAAACGCCAGCAGCAGATCCACTGGGTGCCCGAGGAGGTGCCGCTGGGCGAGGATTGCCGCGACTGGGCGCAAAAGATCAGCGACCATGAGCGCAATTTGCTGACGCAGATTTTCCGCTTCTTCACGCAGGCCGATATCGAGGTGCAGGATTGCTACCACGAAAAATACGGCAGCGTGTTCAAGCCGACCGAGATCAAGATGATGCTGACCGCGTTCAGCAACATGGAAACGGTGCACATCGCGGCCTACAGCCACCTGCTCGACACGATCGGCATGCCCGAGAGCGAATATGGCATGTTCCTCGAATATGACGAGATGCGCGCCAAGCACGACTATATGGGCACCTTCGGCGTCGACAATGACGAGGATATCGCGCGCACGCTCGCGATGTTCGGCGGCTTCACCGAGGGCCTCCAGCTTTTCGCCAGCTTCGCGATGCTGATGAATTTCCCGCGCTTCAACAAGATGAAGGGCATGGGCCAGATCGTCAGCTGGTCGATCCGCGACGAAAGCCTGCACTGCGAAGGCATCATCAAGCTGTTCCACACCTTCACCAAGGAACGCGGCTGCCTGACCAAGAGCGTCAAGGAAGACATCATCGACACCTGCCAGAAAACGGTGCGGCTCGAGGATGCGTTCATCGACCTCGCGTTCGAACAGGGCCCCGTCCCCGGCATGACGCCGAAGGAGATCAAGCGCTACATCCGCTACATCGCCGACTGGCGCCTGGGCCAGCTCGGCTTCGCGCCGATCTACATGATCGAGGAGCACCCGCTCCCCTGGCTCGCCCCGCTGCTGAACGGCGTCGAGCACGCCAACTTCTTCGAAACGCGCGCGACCGAATACAGCAAGGGCGCGACGCGCGGCGACTGGAACACCGTGTGGACCAGCTTCGACAGCCGCAAGAAAGCCAAGACCAGCGACGACGCCGCGCCGGTTAACGATGCCGACAGCGACGGCGAAGACATGTTCGCGAAAGCGGGCATCGCCGCCGAGTAAACGCCGCGATAAACCCCTCCCGCTTGCGGGAGGGGTAGCGAAACTTGCGGGCGAAGCTCGCTAGTTGCAGCGGGGAGGGCAGCAGAACCGCCCTCCCGCGATACAACAAGAAGTCAGAGGCCAAAATGACCGACAAACAAAAACAGAAACTCCTGATCCTCAGCCAGCCGCAGCGCGCGACCCTCGAAGGCCTCTCGAACCGCCGCCCCCAACTCCCCACCGACCCCGTGCGCGACGAACTCGTCACGCTGGGCCTCGTCGTCAAGCAGGGCGCCAAATGGGCGCTAACCCCGACGGGCAAGAAGGTGCTCGCGGCAAGCTCGAACCGGCGCAACTCGGGCGGGTTTTCAGTTTAGACGGCTTAGAGAACACGCATATTATGGAGAGCCATATCGATGAATGATCCGGTGCTGATGGATCAAATCGTGTATGACGTTGATAGATGCCCTCACTGCGGAGTGGCATCCCCATTGCTATCGATTTCGATGAAGCCTCAGCGCCACTATCGAGATTCGAACGCAGATACTTGGTGGCATTTCGCGATAGAATGCTCTCGCTGCCATCGTCATGCGCTATGTTATGGTTCGACAGCATATGGAGAGACGCCGGACATCGGAGGAACCCCTACCCTGGTTCGGATAAGAGACATTTATCCATCGGTAGAAACCGCTTCGGAACAGCTTCCTGAAAAACCAAAAAAATTCTTTCAACAAGCTTTGGAGTCGAGGCACGCTCCCGACGGAGCTTTGATGCTGGCCGCGTCCGCCATCGATTCAATGCTAAAAGATAAAGGCTATAAAGACGGATCCCTGTTCTCTAGAATTGAGCTAGCGAGCAACGATGGCCTGCTAACCAAAGAAATGCGGGATTGGGCACATGAAATACGCTTAAGTGCGAATGAACCTCGCCATGCTGATGACGACTACGATGGTGCAACTGTCCAAGATGTGGATCAGATCATCGAATTTGTAAAAGCGCTGACCGAATATCTGTATGTGTTGCCTTCCAAGGTTTCAAAATGGAAAGGCGCTGCCCAGCCCTCCAGTCAGAGCTAGGAACTGTTTAAATATCGCACTCGTTTCATGGATGCCGGATCAAGTCCGGCATGACGAACCAAAAAAGAAGCCTCCAATCCGACCCCATCTTCGTCACCCCGGACTTGATCCGGGGTCCATCGCCGCCCTAGCCTCCACCCCATGCACGCCTCTATATCATGGCCGGCGCGCGGCACGGCACGCTCTACACCGGCGTCACCTCGCACCTGATCCAGCGCATCTGCCAGCATCGCGATGGCAGTTTCGGCGGCTTCACCGACCGCTATGGCGTGAAGGCGCTCGTCTGGTTCGAACTCGCTGGGACGATGCACGCCGCGATCACGCGCGAGAAGCAGATCAAGAATTGGCAGCGCAAGTGGAAGATCGACCTGATCAAGGCGGCGAACCCGGAATGGCGGGACTTGGCGGAGGAATTCGGACTGCCGCCGCCGGGTGGGTAACGCCCCCCTCTCCCCTTCATCGTCATGCCGGACTTGATCCGGCATCCATTCTACGGCCGCTGCATGGACCCCGGATCAAGTCCGGGGTGACGAAAAGGGAAAGACCCGGAAGCACTTTGGTCGACCCGATTACCCTGCGCCAATCGTCATGCACGCGCTCGCGGCCCTGCCCGCTCATCGCCCTGTTTCGCGATGTCCTGCCCATACAGCGCGCCGGCCCGAAAACGATCCGCCGCAGGGCATACCCGACGTTAACCTTATCGGCGCAGGGTCGGGATCATGAATGGATCGGAATCCCCACCGCCGATCGAGGGTCCATCGCGCTGGCACTTGTTTGGAAGCCCCGCAACGCTTCCGCTGCCGGTCTATCGCGACTTCGTCGATATGCTCTTCTCCATGTGGATCCCGGTGTTCGGGCTCGGCGCGGTGTTTGTCGGCATCTGCCTGCTCGTCGGACGCGAACTCGACAGCGCTTTTCTCCTCGCGCTTGCCGCCGTCGGCGCGGTGGTGACTGCGCTGCGCGTCGCGTCCTTCCGGGCCTATGACCGGGTGAAGCCCGTCGCCTCCTATGACGATCTCAGGCGATGGGAACGCCGTTATGCGGCGGGCAATTATGCGACCGCCGTCCTGCTCGCCGCGCTCAACGTCACCGCCATATCGGTCCACTATCCGCTGCTGCACCTGATCACGGTCAGCCTGATCTTCAGCTTCGGCGCCGGCATCGTGTCGCGCACGTCGGTGCGCCCCGCCATCTGCGTGACCAGCCTGCTGATCGCCACCGTGCCGACGGTCGTCGCGCTCGCCTGGCATGCGACCGAGGCGCACAGCATCGCACTGCACGGCGAACTCTTCCTGATCGAAGCGTTCATCGTCGCGTCGATCACCGGCCTCAGCCTTCAGACCGTCGCGCACCTGCACCGTTCGGCGGTCGAGCATCATACCGCGCGGCACGACATGGCGCAGCTCGCGCGCACCGATGCGCTGACGGGTCTGTCGAACCGCCTCGTGCTCCGCGAACTGTTTCAGGACCGCGCCGAACGTGCGATGCGGGCGCGCAACCTCGTCGCGCTCCATTTCCTCGACCTCGACGGGTTCAAGGCGATCAACGACCGCCACGGCCATCCCGCCGGCGACGCGCTGCTCGAACAGGTCGCGCGCCGGCTCGAAACGATGGTGCGCGCCGACGATGTGGTCGCGCGGCTCGGCGGCGACGAATTCATCGTCCTGCAGGCCGGCCTTCGCGACGAGAGCGAAGCCGAACTCCTTGCGCGCCGGATCATTCGCGAGATCGGCAAGCCCTATCTGGTCGACGACATCAGCATGGCGGTATCGGTGAGCGTCGGGATCGCGACCGCGCCGAAGCTCGGCGTCGAGCTGGAACGGCTGATCGCCTGCGCCGATGCCGCGCTGTACCGCGCCAAGGCGGGCGGCAAATCGCGCGCGCTATTCTGTATCGAGGAAGATGCCCGCGCCGCGGACATGGCGGCCTGACGCCCCGGAACCGGCGGCTTTGCGAACCCTCAATGCACCGTGGCCGGCCGCATCGTCCCGCTCGCGCGCGCCACCGCGAACATCACCCCGTCGCGCACCACCTCGGGCGAGCCTTCGAGCATATAGAGCTTCACCAGCTCGCGCGTGACCTCGCTGTCGTCGTCGACGACCAGCCGGAGCGACTCCAGCCCGATATTGCCGCGCGCCACCACCACATCGCGGACCAGCGCGAGCGGCCACTGGGCACTTGCGCCGCGATAGAGCGTCACCCCGTCGTGGCGGAGGTAATCGCCGCGCCGCCGCCACATGCCGATGATATACGCCCACACCGCCAGGACCGCCGCGATGCCGAGCAGCAATAGCGGCTGCCCGAAGACCATGTTCCGGAAAGCATCGACCGGATCGCCGCCCCAGTCGAGCCGCACCAGCAGCACGCCGAGCAGCACCGCGCAGGCGAACTGCCACCCCACCAAGGGCGCCGTCCGCAGCCGCGCCACCACCACCATCTTCCGGTCCCCGTTCGTCATCGCGGCCTAGATAGGCATCGCCGCCGCGCCGCGCCACCCCGCGCCCGTTCGAGCCCAAGGCAAAATAGGACCGCGCGCCCCTTTCCTACATCGCCGCCGCGTGCCAGCCTCGCCCCCCTCGCTCTTTGAACCGTCGAAATCCGCGCCCGCTCCGACGCGCGAAACGTCGCACCGGCGCGCAACTTTTGCGACCTTTCGTCCGCGCTCTTCGTGGGCGACCTTTGCGATCTTCGATCGCGATCACCCGCGCGACGCAGGTCTCATGCTTACCTAAGCAGCCGGATTGACGAGTTCGACTGTGATCGCTTCGCCGCCGCCCGTCAGCCAGTCGCGCATCGCCGCGGTGTCGGTATATTCGACCAGCGATATCGCCCGCCCGTCGGCGTCGAATTCCCACATGCCGCACAGCCGCAAATCAAACGGCACACCGTTCGACTCCGCCTTGATGTTCATGACCACCGCCGCGCGAAGCCCGTCGATGATGGGAAGGTCGTAATCGACCTCCTTATATTCGATCAGCCGGATCAGCTTGTCGACTGCGGTCCCGACATCGTCGCTCTTCACCGGAAAACCCGGCAGATCGCCGTCGCGCGCCGCGACCGAATAGGTCGCACCCTCGGCAACGAGGTCCTTCAGCCATTCGCGATCGCCGGCCTTTCGCGCGGCGATCACCGCCTTGATCCTGTCGAATAGCTCCGCCTTGGTCATGATCCTTCTCCTGCCTCGATCCCGTCTCCCGATCGTCCGCGCTTCCCGCTCGCGCTGGTCTGCCGCCTTATAGCGCAAAATGCCGCACACGGGGAGGCGGGGCAACGGGCACTGCGAAGCCGCAAATGGAACCTAAAAGCGAAGCATCCGTAATTATTGCGGCGCAAAACGGCTGCGCCGAAGGAGTCGGTATCATCGAGACCAGAACCCTCATTGCCTATGGCCTGATCCTGTTGCTGGTGGCGGCGGCCATCATCGGCATCGCCTTCCTGCGCCACAACAGCCACGACCGCAAAATCGCCCGCCAGCGCGCACGCGACCTGCTGCGCCAGAACGAACGGATCGACGCGGCGTCGGGGCCAGACTAACCGCCCCGTCCGCACGACGGATCGCCGCCCGCTGCGCCGCATCGCTGCTATAATCGGGCGCGAAAGGAGAAAGCCGATGCAGGCCGTAACCGAAGGCGACCGCCGCAAGGAGGTTCGCGTCCTCCTCGAACAGATCCAGGCGCACCCCGAACGCGACTGGACGGAGGCGCGCCGGCGCCTCGCGACGCTCAACAAATTGATCGCCGTCCCGCCCGGAAAAGCATCGAGCCCGAACCCGCATTAGCCACTCGTCGCTCGCGCGGCGCGGCCCGTCGCAACCCGTCAGATCCGATGCAACAATCTGACCTTGCACAAGTTTCCCCGCCGTAGGCATCGGCGCCGCCCCTTCCCCCCCGCGGGCGGGCGCCGATGCCGAACCCAACCCACGACGGAGACAGACATGCGCAAAGCATTCGCCCTTCTGACGGTCGCCCCCGCCCTCCTCGTATATCCTGCCTTCGCGCAGCTCGCGCCCGACGGCAGCGCCAACGTCAATCTCGTCGGCAAGGTTGGGCTGAACGGCGGCGCGGTTCAGGAAACCGTCGAGGGCGTGGCCAAGCCCGTTGGCGGCACGGTGGGCAAGGCCGTCGACGATGCCAACCTCACCCTCGCGACACGCGAACAGGTCCGCGCCGGCGCCGAGCTTTATGACACCGGCGGCAACAGCGTCGGCACCGTGCAGAGCGTCGAAGGCGACACCGCGATCGTCGTCCGCGGCGGCAAGCTCTATAATGTGCCGATCGCCCAGATTTATCACGGTGCGGTGGGCGCGACCCACGGCCTCGTCACGAAATTGTCGGCCGCCGAGATCCAGGCGCGCACGACCGCCGCGATCGAATCGCGCTGAA
The DNA here is from genome assembly GCF_014873485.1 of Sphingopyxis sp. OAS728. NCBI lineage: Bacteria > Pseudomonadati > Pseudomonadota > Alphaproteobacteria > Sphingomonadales > Sphingopyxidaceae > Sphingopyxis > Sphingopyxis sp. OAS728. Next base: position 2,064,447 of record NZ_JADBDT010000001.1, read on the forward strand.
CGAAACTAGCAGCGGCGACCCCTGGCAATAAGGGACGTGGCCGCGCTGGGGGGAGCCGGGTGCACCTGGCTCCCCACCTTGAGATAGGGAGAGACCGCATCGCGAACGCGATCGGGGAGGGAGCCGGGAAACCGGCTCCCTTTCGTTTTGTCTCCACCCCAACGAAAATGGCCCGCCCCAGGGGAAAGGGCGGGCCAGTTCAGGCGCCGGCGCGCCCGATTGCGGCGCCGGCCCTCTGTTATTTCGTCAAAGCCTATTCGGCTTCTTCGAACAGGTCGACCGCGTTCGCGGCGTTTGCCGACAGGCGGACCGTGTCGCCCTCGACCGCGGCCACGAGGCCCGCGGGAAGGTAATGATGCTTGCCGTCGCCGCTGTCGGCCTTGGTCAGCTTGATGCGTTCGCCGTCGAGATGGTCGACGGTGCCGATGTGGACGCCGTCGGCGCCGACGACATTCAGGCCTTCCTTGATCGCGCTATGGTCATGCTCTGCCATGGTCATTTCTCCTTGCCGCTCCGGGGAGGGGAGCTTGGTCATCATACGCACAGGAATCGAGTCGGCTCCATATACCAAGATAGGGTGCACCAAAGCCGCGCCCGCTTCCCATAGCGCGGCCGCGCCGCTACCCTCCGGCCATGCGTCCCCTCCCCCTGCTCGCTACCGTCGCGCTTCTCGCCGCGCCGCTTCCCGCCCACGCCTGCTCGCCCGCCCCCGGCTACCGCGTCCCGACCAACCTCGAACTCGTCGAGCGCGCCGAGCTCATCCTGCTCGGCACCGTGACCGATGGCGATTTCGAGCGCGACAGCACGCCGGAGCAGATGATCGCGGTCGAGCCGGTCGAAGCGCTCAAGGGCCCGATGCCAAACCGCCCGATCACGCTGCCCGCGATGATCGCGACCGACGGCGACATGCTGCTCAGCAATCCCTACGACCTTCAGGACGCGCATCCGCAGAGCCTCGCCGGCGCGTGCATCCGTTATGTCTTCCCGCGTGGATCGCGCGTCCTCTTCTTCCTCGATCGGCAGGACGACGCCTGGCACGCGGCGGGCGGTCCGTTCAGCCGCTGGGCCGAGGATGTGCTGACCGACGACGCGCCTTGGCTACAGGCCGTGCGCTTCTATATCGATGTCGCGAGGCTGCCCGAGGAAGAGCGCGCCGCCGCGCTAGCGGCGCGCCGCAGTGAACTCGGCGCGCTCGGCGACGATCCGGTCGCGCAGCTGCTCACCGCCGATATCAGCCGCCAGCTCGCCGGCCCGAACCCGCCGCTGAGGGGCGAGCTTCCGCCAGCCCCCGACGAATCCGACGCCGCAACCGCGGCCGACGCGGCCGAGGCCGCGACAAGGGCGGCCGAAGTCGCCGCCGACGATGCCGATGTGGAGGCTGACGCGGACGCCGATGAAACCGAGACAGAGGCCGAAACCGACGAGCCGCGCGACTAGACTTAGGCCCGGCACCAGGGACGCCGCCGCCCCTCCCACGGTCGCGCCAGCCCTTCGGCGACCAGCACCGACCCGACGCTCGTCCCGCCACGCGTAACGATGCGCAGCTTGCGACCGTAACGGTCGGCATCGCGGCCGGCGCTTTCCAGACTGAATGACCCTTCATTCAACCAGCGATGGAGCCGCCCGGTCGCCGCCGCGCCCAGCGCCGCCTCCTCGGCACAGCGCGCCGGATGCGTTTCGGGAGTGTCGATGTCGGCAACGCGATATTTGTCGCCCGCGAACCAGAAGGTGTCGCCGTCGACGACGCAATTGCTGCCGCCGCCACTGTGGCAGAGCGCGAAGCGCGCCGACAGCGCATCCTTTGCAGCTGGTGCAGCGCTGTCCATGATGGACATTCCGATCGCGTCGCCGGCATCGGCAATCGCTCCACCCGGCATGCGCTGCAAACCGGCAAGCGCCGCGAGGAACGCCACCGCCATCAGCGGCGCCAGCCACAGGCTAGACGCGGTGCGCCGACGCGAGTGGACGAGCTTGGGGCGGCGAACGGCGCGGCGCCGCGGGTAATGAAAATCGGGTCCGGACATGCCGGCGATCTTACCGGCGGATGTTTAGCGAAATCCCAATAAGGCAGGTCTGCTATAGGGTGTAACGCATGATAATCGCGGCCGGTGCGGCGCCATATTGATGGCTATGGCGCGCCGCGCGGCTCGTCATCCTCGATCCCGCCGGGACCGAGTTCGTCATCCTCATCATCGTCGCTGCGTTCGCCGCGATATGCGTCCATGTCGATCACGCCCGACCGTTCCATCTGCTTCATATGGTCGACCAGATCCTGCACATCGTCGCTGTCGTCGCCGTTGCCGGCCTTGTCGCTGTCTTCCAGCGGCCGGTCATGACGCGCGGCTTCGGCGACGCTCTGCGCTTGCGCCTCCTCGTCATCCTGCTCGCGGTTGTGCGCCTCGGGGGCGTCGTCTGCTTGCGTTTTGCGGGGATCGTCGGCCATGACCAGTTCCTTGAAGAGGATGGTCGGAAAACGCGTGGCCGCCGGGGCGGTTCCTCAGGCGGCGGCCGCCAACACTTTCGTCTCGATCACGCGAATGAACACGTCGGGATCCTGCGCGCCGGGGATCAGCATCCGCCCGCCCAGAATGAACGCCGGCACCCCGGTGACATTCTGGTCGGCCCAATAGGCCTCCTCGGTCCGCACCATCTCACCGAACTCGTCCGAAGCGAGGATCGCGGCCGCGCGTTCGCGGTCGAGCCCGACAGACGCGGCGACGTCGGCAAGCACCGCATGATCGCTCACGTCGCGATTGTCGGTGAAATGCGCCGCGAACAGCGCGAGCTTCAGCGCGGTCTGCACGCCCGTCGCACCGGCCTGTTCAGGCTCCTCGAGCGCCCCTGCCCAGGTCAGCAGGCGGTGCGCGTCGAAACTGTTGCGCATCCGGAAATCCGGCCCGCGGTTGAAGGTGAAGCCGAGGTCGGCGGCGACCCCCGCCATCTTGCCGCTGTTCGCGCGGCTCTGCTCGGCGCTGATGCCATATTTGCGCATGACATGGCTCGCCGCATCCTCGCCCTCGGGCGGCATGTCGGGATTGAGCTCGAACGGATGCCACTGGACGCGAAAATCGAGCCGGCCCGCAAAATGCGCCATGACCTTCTGGAATTTCAGCCAGCCGATGATGCACCAGGGGCACATTACGTCGGACACGATGTCGACGCTCAGGCGGGGGACGCGCGGTTCAGTCAAATTCCGTCTCCTGTCGGCGCGCACCGCCGCGCTTAGTCGGAGCGGCGATCCTTGCCCGTCCGCCGATCGCCCTTGCGACGATCCGGTCCTTTAAAATCAGGATCTTCGGTAACGCGCCGGTCGGCCGACCGCCTATCCGAAGCTGTCCGTTTGTCATCACCCGATGCCATATGCCCCCTCCCACCACAAAGGAAAACAGAAGCGACCCGGTGTGCAGTTACTCACAAAATGGTTAAAATAACAAGCAACGGCGGAAATCCGTCGTTTCGACAGAGTCTGTTTACGGGTGGGGATCAGCCACCCCTAAGTCCGTTCGTGTCGAGCGAAGTCGAGACACCCATCGGTGCAAAGTCTAGCCCGAGGGGCATCTCGACTACGCTCGATGCGAACGGATCAGGTGGGCAGAAGGTACCCTATAGGTCGTTACCCGCCGCGCCGATTTCAGTGCACGACATCGCCCGCGATCGGCTCGCCCGCCTGCGGCCGCGACAAGACCCACCAGCTGCCAATCATCAGCAACACGGTCAGCGCCTCGATAATCATCGCCTGTACGATCCCCGAATTGACGAGGTCGCCGTTCGCGATCCCGAACAGGCGCCCTGCAAGCGCCGTCCCGTAGAGTGCGGCGGGTACAAGCAACGCACGTAGCCAGCCCGGCACCAGCGCACCGACCAACGCGGCGCCCGCTGCGACAAGGAAAAAGGCCGACAGGTCGGCGCGGATCGTATTCGTCGCCATGCCCTCGACGACAATACCAAAGGTCTCGGTATAGCTCGCGGGATCGAACAACCCGCGTGCCCCGACGATGACGAAGAACAGCGCCCACAACAGGACGGCGCCGCGCAAGACCCAATTGACCATCTCTCTTCTCCCCGATTTGCCGGCAGGCTGCGGCATCGGGGCGAAAAGTGCAATCTATTCCGGGTTAAAGTCCGCCGCGAACGTCTCTTCGATCCAGCCGCCGCCGAGCACGCGCGAATTGTCGGCCGCGTCATAGAGCACCGCCGCCTGTCCCGGCGCGACGCCATATTCGGCTTCGGCAAAGACCAGCCGCTCGCCCTCGACGCGCGCGGGCACCGGCTTCGCCATGCTGCGCACCTTCGCCATCACATCGCGCCCGTCGACCGCCCCCAGCCAGTTCGCCTCGCCCAGCCGCGCACCCGCCACGGCCAGCGCGCGGCGCGGGCCGACGATCACCTGCTTGGCGTCGGCATCGAGGCGGACGACATACAGCGGCTCGGCCTGTCCGCCGATCTCGATCCCGCGGCGCTGGCCGACGGTATAATGAATCAGCCCCTTGTGTGCGCCGAGCACCGTGCCGTCGACATGGACGATCTCGCCCTGATCGTCGGCCTCGGGGCGCAGCTTCCGGACCAGCGTCGCATAATCGCCGTCGGGCACGAAACAGATGTCCTGGCTGTCGGGCTTGCCCGCGACACCGAGGCCGAGGTCGCGCGCAATCTCTCGCACGACGCTCTTCTCGAGCCCGCCGAGCGGGAAACGCAGAAAGTCGAGCTGGTCCTGCGTCGTCGCGAACAGGAAATAGCTCTGGTCGCGCGCCGGATCGACCGCGCGGTGCAGTTCGGCGCCCGCGGGCCCCATCACGCGCCGCACATAATGGCCGGTCGCAAGGCAGTCGGCGCCCAGTTCCTTCGCCAGCCGGAACAGGTCGGTGAACTTCACCCCCATATTACAGCGCACGCAGGGGATTGGCGTCCGCCCGTTCAGATATTCGTCGGCGAACTGGTCGATCACCGTATCGCGGAAACGGCTCTCATGATCATAGACATGATGCGCGAAGCCCAGCCGGTCGGCGACCGCGCGCGCGTCGCGGATATCCTGCCCGGCGCAGCAGGCCCCAACGCGCTTCGCCTTGGCGCCATGATCATAGAGCTGGAGCGTCACGCCGATCACCTCGGCGCCCGATCGCGCGGCGAGCGCGGCGACGACACTCGAGTCGACTCCACCCGACATCGCGACGACGATTCGCCGGTCCTTCAGCGGCGAAGCGAGCTGAAAGTCGGCCTGGGCGAGCCCGGCAGGAGAAGAAATCGTGTCGATCATGGTCGGCGCCATCTAGGGATGCATATCCAAAAATACCAGCTTTTCCGCCGCGCCTGTCAAGATATTGACGCGGATTAAGCTTCGCTAACGGGTTCTGAAACGGGCATTTACGGGACCTTAGCTCCTCTCGCGTAGACGAGTCGCATGAACATCGCCCCGTCAGAACTGCCACGCATTGCCGGTGCGGCCCGACTGTCGAAGCCCGACTTCGACATCATCCTGGCTGTCTCCAGCGCGCGTCAGGCCATGCTGCCGACCGTCCGGCAACTGCGGACGCAGGCGCACCGCGAATCGCACGCCGCGACGCTCAACGCCCTTCGTCATATTCTTTGCGGGACGACCCGCATGGCGGAACAAAAGGCGCCGCGGGTCGTTCGCTTCTTCGACTTGCCGGACGATCTGAACGCCTCGCCGGAAACTATGAACAGCCTGTTTACCAGAGGATTTCAGCCGATGTTGAGTCCCTCCGATTTAAAGAAAAACGCGTCGGAAAAATCCCCCCCCGACGGTGAAAATATGGAATGACTATGATCGAGAATCAGAAAATCCGGCCCGCACAGGTCATCGGCCCCCTCGGTGAACCTTTAACCCTCGACACGCTGCCGCCGCCGTCGACGACCCGTTGGGTCGTTCGCCGCAAGGCAGAGGTTGTCGCAGCCGTTAACGGTGGACTCTTGTCTGTCGATGAAGTGTGCGAACGTTATGGGCTGACCCTCGAGGAATTTGCCGGCTGGCAGCGGTCGATCGACCGCAGCGGCATGCCGGGGCTGCGCGTGACACGCATCCAGCACTACCGCGACCTCTACGAGCGCCAACAGCGCTTCTGAGGCCCGCGGGACCGGACCAGATAGAGAGAGGGCGCTTCCGGCGCCCTCTTTTTTTGCGTGGCGGCCAAGGTCGGACCTAGACAGGAGCCGCCCCCGCTCGCTACCGGCGCGCCATGGGTATCAACGCAACGATCATGAACACCGCCACCGGCCAGCCGATCCAGAAGATGAGCTTCGGCCGCATGCCCAAACCATGGGCCAGCTTCAACCTCGCGACCGGCGAGCTCGTCACCGCCGAACGGATCGACGTCACCCCGCCCGCGCCCGGGAAATTCGCCGCGACGGTGCAAGTCTGGGTTAAGGTCAAGCCGCGGGACTGAACGGCTGCCGCCGTTATCCGAAAGAAAAAGCGGCACAATTCCAGTGCTATGACGATTTTATTGCAACTCTCTCGTTCACCCGGCGTTAAGCCCCCGAGTCAACTTTGGGAGTCACTCGATATGCGCAAGATGTTCATTACCCTCGCCGCCACTTCGGCCCTTGCTCTCGGCGCCTGCCAGAGCCCGGCCGCCGACAAGGTCGAGGATCAGGCCGAAGCCAAGGCCGATGTGATCGACGAGCAGGCCGACGCCATGCCCGAAGGTCCGGCCAAGGAAGCCACCGAAGCCAAGGCCGACGCCGTCGAAGCCGCGGGCGAGGAAAAGGCCAACGCAATGGACGACAATGGCGAAATCGCTCCATCGGAAACCGGCGCCACGCCGCCGGCCGACCCCGCCAAGAAATAAGGGCTGCCTCCCCTAAAGGGCAGGGTGAAGGGCGCCGGTCGATTCCGGCGCCCTTTGTCGTGCCCCTCACCTTTTTCCTCGCCTGTGATCTCGATCACCGCAGCACCCCGTGATCCGCGATATTGACCCTAAATGGGACGGGAACTCGCTTTCAGCGAACCATTTCACGGACCACCCTCCCGCTGCCACCAGCGACCCAGGGCGGCGGGAGGGACTAGTCCGCGGCCCCGTTCGCCCCCTCCAGCGTCCGCAGCACATCCTGCACCCCCGGCGCGTCGGCATCGGCGCGCAGCGCCTCGATCGCCGCAGCGACGTCGAGCCGATATTCAGCGACCCCCGCTGACTCGCCGGCCCACGCCGCACCCATCGATTTCACCAGCCGCTTCGCCGCCGCATTTTCGGACAGCATATGCACGTCGAGCACGTCCAGCCCCTCGGCATGGCAGTGGACGAGCAGCGCCGCGGTCATCATCCGCGCCAGCCCCTGCCCCTGAAATTCGTCTAGCACCGCGACCGAAAATTCGCCCACCGGTCCGTCGTGCCGATGCCGCACCGCATGCACCGCGCCGATCGGCGGCCGCCCCGGGCAGTCGCTGCAGATCGCGCCCCACGCGATATGGTCGTGTCCGTCGACGTCGGCGAGCCGCTCGACAACCGCATCGGGCAACACCGGCGCGGGCGAGAAGAAGCGCAAATAGCGCGACTCGGCGGACAGTTTGGCGATCCCCTCGCGGATCAGCGGCGCGTCGTCGGGGGTAATGGTGCGCAGGCATACCGCGGTCCCGTCGTTCAGTGCGCAATGCACCGCGACATCCTCGATCCGGGGCGCCAACCGCACCTGCCTGTCCGTTCCGGTCATCACGACCTCCCAGTCCGGGCACGATAGGAGCGCCGGGCGCCCACCGCAATCCGCCCGCCGATCCATAGGACTACACATATCGTACTACGCATTTTCGCCGCACCAGATCGGTGAAATGTTGAAAGCCGAACCCGGCTTAACTTTGGTAATGTTGCACCTTGAAGTCCGAAAGGTTGCAAGTCTGTGATCCACGACCACCCAGACGGCCCCACCTTTGAAGTACTCGGCGAACGGCTCGCACGACTGCGCCGGGCGAAAGGCCTCAGCAAGACCGACCTCGCCGACCAGCTCGGCGTTACCGTCACCTCGATCTGCTATTGGGAACAGGGCCGTTCGCGCCCGCGGCTCGCGCGGCTACACGAACTCGCCGCGCTGCTCGGCACTTCGCCGACCGAACTGCTAAGCCGCGACAGCGCGCCGGGCGGCGATCACCTCTCCGACCTCGTCACCCGCATGCGCGCCGAACTCGCCCACGCCGCGGGCACCACTCCGTCGAAGATCCGCATCACCATCGAGATGTAGGCGCCGACGCACCTCCCGTTTCTCTCCCCTTCGTCGCCCCGCCCCTGACACGGGGCGGCGTCGGGTATGGGCATCACGCTATTCTCCGCCGGGAAGCGCAAGTTTCGGTGCGTTTTTCGACTTGCCCAGATACTCCAGCAATATGTCGATGAGGATGCGAACCTTGCGCGGAGCTTGAATGCCAGCTGGCCGCACGACGTGAATGCCGGTTTCCGCCGGGGGGTAATTCGGCATGATCACGCGAAGATCTCCCGAAGCCACCTCCTCCACGACCACAGAATCGGGCAAATAGGCGATACCGATGCCCGCTTTCGCGGCCTCGGCGAGCGCGAAGGCGTTGGCCGTTTTGAAACGGCCCTGCGGATGAACCGACACCAGTCCAGTCTTTGTCATAAAGCGCCAACTTTCGGTGCCCTGCATCAGCGCCTCATGATCGCCAATCTCGGCCGGCGTTCGCGGCGCCCCATGCGCATCGATATAGGCGGGACTCGCCACAAGCAGCGGCCGCACCGCCCCCACGCGCCGCGCGACGAGGGACGAATCCGCCAAATGGCCGATACGGATCGCGGCATCGAAGCCCTCGCTCACCAGATCGACGAAATCCTCACTATAGGATGTTTGAACCTGGAGCGCGGGGTGTCGGCGCGCCAATTCGGCAAGGATCGGCGCAAGATGGGTCGTTCCATAGGCAAGCGGCACCGCGAGACGGAGTCGACCACGCAGATCGCCCACCGGCACCATCACCTCACGCGCCATATCCATTTCTGCGCCGATCCGCGCCGCATGGTCGCGAAAAGTGCTCCCCGCCTCGGTCAGCGCGGCACCGCGCGTCGTGCGGGCCAAAAGCTGGACGCCAAGTTCGCGCTCGAGCCGGGAGAGCCGGCGGCTCACGATCGATTTGGAAACGCCAAGCCGACGCGCGGCCGGAGACACACCGCCAGCGTCGGCAATTTCCACAAAAATGGCCAGATCGTCGAGATCAAGCACGCCCATCGCCTTTCCGGTCGGACTCACAACAAGGACGGCAGGTAGGGATGCGGCCGTCCCGGGACAACGACCCGTTAGGATAGCCCAAGGCATACAAGCGAACGGGCGCACCCACCGGTGCGCCCGTGCCTTGTCTTCGAAAGGTTTGGCTTTCTCAGAAGTTGTAGGCGACGCCCAACAGCGCCTGGTGGCGGTCGAACTTGCCGTCGCTGCCGCCGAGGTCGCTGTAGCGATATTCGACGCGCGCCGAGATGCCGCCGGTGATCACGCGCTCGTACCCACCGCCGATCGACCAGCCGTCGAAGGTATCGCGATCGCGAACCGGAACCTTGCCGTCGAGGGCATGGACGGTCGCGTTGAGATTTTCATAGCCGCCGCGCGCATAGATCAGCGAGTTGTCGTCGATCAGATATCCGGCGCGCAGACCGAGATCGAACGAATAGCGCGGATTGACCGCCCCGATCGTCGTCGCACCCTTCAGCGACATCGCATCGCTGGTGCCAATGTTGAAGCCAGCTTCGGGCGACACAACGATCCGCGCGATCGGCTGGATATTGTAACCTGCGAAGATGCCGGCGGTGAAGGCATCCTTCGAATCGTTGACGGTGACCGAACCCACGTCGGCATCGATCGTCCCGACCTTGTTATGCACCATGCCAGCCTGGGCGCCGACATAGGGGCCCTTGAACGGCTCGGCGGCGGCCGGCGCTGCGATGGCAAGGGCGGTGACGACCGCCAGCGAGGGGAGAGCGGAAAGCTTCATTAATCTGTCCTTTTTTTGTCATTATTGACCGCGCCCATATGGCAGCATGTCGCGCGACGATTAGTCTGGCCGAACGCGACGCTGTGTCGCAGCTCGGGGAACGGCGCGCGGCCGTCGGGGACCGGACGGCAAGGCGGCCGACATCATCGCCGCACTAGTCGGATTTCAAAATCGCGCACGCGGACGAGCAGGCCGACGCTGCCCCCGCAGCGCCGCCTGATTGGAATCAGTTCTATTCTTTACGCGTCAGCCCGGAGGTTGATCAGGCGTCGTCACCCATTCGGAGCGCCGCAATGAAGGCTTCCTGCGGGATGTTCACATTGCCATATTCGCGCATCCGCTTCTTGCCCTCTTTCTGCTTTTCGAGGAGCTTCTTCTTGCGGGTCGCGTCGCCGCCGTAGCATTTGGCGGTCACGTCCTTGCGCAGCGCGGCGATGGTTTCGCGGGCGATCACCTTGCCGCCGATCGCGGCCTGGATCGGGATCTTGAACATGTGGCGCGGGATCAGGTCCTTTAGCCGCTCGCACATGCCGCGGCCGCGGCTTTCAGCCGAACCGCGATGGACGATCATGCTCAGCGCATCGACCGGCTCGTTGTTGACGAGGATGCTCATCTTGACGAGGTCGCCGGCGCGGTGGCCGATCTGGTGATAGTCGAACGACGCATACCCACGGGAAATGCTCTTCAGCCGGTCGTAGAAGTCGAACACCACCTCGTTGAGCGGCAGCTCATAGGTGATCTGCGCGCGGCCGCCGACATAGGTCAGATTCTTCTGCACCCCGCGGCGGTCCTGACACAGCTTCAGGATCGGCCCCAGATAATCGTCGGGCACGTAAATGACCGCCTCGATCCACGGCTCCTCGATCTCGTCGATGCGGTTCGGGTCGGGCATGTCGGCGGGGTTGTGGAGCTCGATCTCCTTCGCCGCCTCATTCTTCGTGTGGCTGAGCTTCAGCTTGTACACCACCGACGGCGCGGTGGTGATCAGGTCGAGGTCGTACTCGCGCGTCAGCCGCTCCTGGATGATCTCGAGGTGGAGCAGGCCGAGGAAGCCGCAGCGGAAGCCGAAACCAAGCGCGGCCGAGCTTTCCATCTCGAACGAGAAGCTCGCGTCGTTGAGGCGGAGCTTCTGGATGCTTTCGCGGAGCTTCTCGAAGTCGTTCGCGTCGGTCGGGAACAGGCCGCAGAAGACGACCGGCTGGACTTCCTTGAACCCCGGCAGCGGGTTTGCGGCGGGTTTCTTCGCGTCGGTCACCGTGTCGCCGACGCGCGCCTGCGCGACGTCCTTGATCTGCGCGGTGATGAAGCCGATCTCGCCGGGGCCGATCTCGGTCAGCTCCTCGCGCTTCGGCGTGAAACAGCCGACGCGGTCGATCAGGTGGGTGGTACCCGCCTGCATGAACTTGATCTGCTGGCCTTTTTTCAGGATCCCGTCGACCACGCGGACGAGGATGACGACGCCGAGGTACGGGTCGTACCAGCTGTCGACGAGCATCGCGAGCAGCGGCGCCGCGGCGTCGCCCTTCGGCGGCGGGATCTTGGTGACGATCGCCTCGAGGCATTCCTCGATGCCGATGCCCGACTTGGCGCTGGCGAGCACCGCGTCGTCGGCGGGCAGCCCGATGATGTCCTCGATCTCGGCCTTCACCTTGTCGACGTCGGCCGCGGGCAGGTCGATCTTGTTGATCACCGGCACGATCTCATGGTCGTGCTCGATCGACTGATAGACGTTCGCCAGCGTCTGCGCCTCGACCCCCTGCGCGGCATCGACGACGAGCAACGCGCCCTCGCACGCGGCGAGCGACCGCGACACTTCATAGGCGAAGTCGACGTGGCCGGGCGTGTCCATCAGGTTCAGCTCATAGGTCTCGCCGTCGTGCGCCTTATATTTCAGGCGCACCGTCTGCGCCTTGATCGTGATCCCGCGCTCCTTCTCAATGTCCATATTATCAAGGACTTGCGCCGACATCTCGCGCGCAGTGAGGCCCCCGGTGAACTGGATCAGCCGGTCGGCGAGCGTCGATTTCCCGTGATCGATGTGCGCGATGATCGAAAAATTGCGGATATGGGACAAAGGCGTGGTCATGCGCCGCGCCCTAGCAGCCGAAAGCGCCGCTGTCAGCAGGGTCTTAAAGCCACAAAAGCCCCGCATGCGCGGGGGCGTTTTGTGGCTTTTGTGGCGTTAAGGAGACAAAGGATACGGATGCGCGGCGTGAAACTGTCTCCTTTGTCGCTTTAAGCGCGGGTCAAAGGTCGCGAAAGTCATCCACAGCGGGCGTGGGCGAAACATCGCAAAGGTCGCGCGCAGGCGCGACGTTTCGCGCCGCGGCGGGGCAGCAGATTTGGACGAGTCAAAGAGCCGGAGCCGGAAGGCTGGCACGGCGGGATAATGTAGGAAAGCCCAAATCTGATTCTATCCCATGTTGCACACGCTGGTAGACACCGGCATGACGACGGGGGGAGAAATCATTGAGCCGCCAATTGATTAATGAGTATCGGGCCGAACTCGACAGGCTGCGCGCCGTTTCGGGCACGCAGCGCGAAAGCGTGCTGCGCGAGGCGTTCAAGGACCTGCTGAAGCGCTGGGGCCGCGCGACCGACCTGCAGTTCATTGCCGAACACGACATTCTGACCAAACAGATGACGCGCATCTATGTCGACGGTGCGCTGCTCCACGGGCTGCGCGTCCCCTTCGGCTATTGGGAGGCCAAGGACGCGAACGACGATCTTGCAGCCGAGATCGAGGCAAAGTTTCGCAAGGGCTATCCGCGCGACAATATCGTTTTCACCGACGATGTGACCGCGGTGCTGTGGCAGGACGGGGCCGAGGTGATGCGCGCCGACATGCAGGGCGACGACGACAGCCTGCTCAACCTGCTCACGCGCTTTTTCGCGCACGAACGCCCAGAGATTGCCGATTTCAACAAGGCGGTGAAACAGTTCGCGACCGACTTGCCCGAAATATTGAAGGCGCTGCGCGACCGGATCGCCGAAAAGCACGCCGCCTCGCGCGAGTTCGCCACGGCGGTCGCGGCCTTCCTGCAGCATGCGCGCGACGCGATCAATCCGGCGGTCAGCGACGACGATGTGCGCGAGATGCTGATCCAGCACATCCTGACCGAGGACATCTTTGCCAAGGTGTTCAACGACCCCGATTTCCATCGCAAGAATAATGTCGCCGCCGAGCTGTACAAGCTGGAGGACAAATTGTTCGATCGCGGCGAGAAGGCGACGCTACTCCGCGCGCTCGATCCCTATTACGCCGGGATCGCGTCGACCGCGGCGCTGATCCAGAGCCATTCGGAAAAGCAGGGTTTTCTGAAGGCGCTCTACGAGGATTTCTACAAGGCGTATAACCGCAAGGCGGCCGACCGGCTGGGCGTCGTCTATACACCGGGTGAGATTGTCCGCTTCATGATCCGCTCGGCCGACTGGCTGTGCGAAAAGCATTTCGGGAAGAACCTGATCGACAAGGGGGTCGAGATACTGGACCCCGCGACGGGGACCGGGACCTTCATCGTCGAGTTGCTCGAACATTTCCGAGGCAATCACGAGAAGCTGCGCCACAAATATCGGCAGGAGCTGCACGCCAACGAAGTGGCGATCCTGCCCTATTATGTCGCCAATCTGAATATAGAGGCGACCTATCAGGCGATCACCGGCGAGTTCGCCGAATATGAGAATCTCTGCCTGGTCGACACGCTCGACAATGTCGCCGCGCTCGGCATCTATTCGGGCCATCAGTTCGAGATGTTCGGCGCGATCACCGACGACAATATCAAGCGCATCAAGCGACAGAATGCGCGCAAGATCAGCGTGATCATCGGCAACCCGCCCTATAATGCGTGGCAGGAAAATTATAACCAGAACAACGCCAACCGCCCCTATCAGCGCGTCGACGAACGGATCAAGCAGACGTACATCAAGGAAGGCACGGCGCAGAACAAGAATAGCGTGTACGACATGTACACGCGCTTCGTGCGCTGGGCGTCGGACCGGTTGGGTGACGAAGGGATTGTCGCCTTCGTCATCGGGCGCAAGCCGATCGCCAAGGCCGCCTACGACGGGTTCCGCAAGGTCGCCGAACGCGAGTTTAGCGATATCTGGCTGATGGATCTAGGAGGCGACGTCCGCGATAATCCCAAGCTTTCGGGAACGACACATAATGTGTTCGGTATCCAGACCGGTGTGATGATTGCGCTGCTGTCCGATGCGGCGAGGTCGATGCAGAGGAACCAGGTTGCGGCGTTCGGCAGGACGGTGAAGCCGGCGGCAGCGAGCGCATCGCGAAGGTGCACACGCGATGCGGCCCAGCGATTGCGCTGCGGCTCGAACCAGCTGTCGGTCCGGCCCAGCCCTTCGGCCACAGCCCATTGCAGTGCGGGCGGGGTTGTGAAGGTGAGGAACTGGTGCGCGCGGCCGAGTGCGGTCGCCATTTCGGGTGCAGCGCATAGCCAGCCGGTCTTCCACCCCGTCAGCCCGAAGATCTTGCCCGCCGAGCCGATCTTTACCGCGCGTTCGGCCATGCCCGGGAAGGAAAGCAGCGACCGATGCGGGGTTCCGTCGAAGCGGACATCCTCCCAGACTTCGTCGCAGATCGCGATGAGGTCATGACGCACGCAGATGTCGGCGAGCATCGCGAGTTCGGCTTCGCTCGCGACCGTGCCCGCCGGATTGAGCGGGTCGTTGAGCATCAGCACGCGGGTGCGCGGGGTGATTGCAGCGACGAGCTGGTCAGCATCGTAGCGCCAGTCGGGCGGGCTCAGCGCGACCGAAACCGGTATGCCCCCGGCGCGGCGCACCATCGGCGCATAGCTGTCGTAGGCGGGCTGGAACAGGATCACCTCGTCCCCCGGCGCGACGAAGGCGAGGATGGCGGCGGCGAGCGCTTCGGTCGCGCCCGACGTCACGATCACCTGCTCGCGCGACAGGGTGAGGCCCTGCCGCCGCGCATAGAAGGCGCAGATCGCGTCGCGCAATTCGGGGAGGCCGAACGCTGGCGGATACTGGTTCGACTTTTCGGAGAGCGCGCGCGCCGCGGCGGCGATCATGTCGGGGGGCGGCGGCTCGTCGGGGAAGCCTTGGCCGAGGTTGATCGCATCATGCGCCCGCGCAAGCCCCGACATATGTTCGAAGATCGTCGGCGCCATCGCGGCGTAGAGCGGGTGGGCCCTCGTCATCGCGAAAGCCAGAGCGACAGGCCGGGCGGCGGATCGCCCGGGGGCGCATCGGCGATGTGGCGCACCGCGTCGGCGCGGGCGCGGTCGAGGATGGCGGCGGGGACGCTCGCCGCGTGGAAGACATGATCGGCCTCGCCGAGCAAGCGCGCGGCGCGGAGGGTGAGATCGTCGGGGTCGGCGCTCGTCAGCGCAATGGTTTCGAGGCGCGAGGGGTGAACCGGCGCTTCGCTCGCCAGCCAGGTTGCGACCTTGTCGGCCGCGTCGGCGCTAAGGGGGTCGAGTGCTCCACCGCTTGCCAGTGCGGAATCAATCGCGCGGCGGCGATCGGCGGCCGCAGGCCAACGCGCCTTCATGGCGTCGCGCGCAGCGTGGAGCGCCGCGGCGAGCGCGCCTAGGCGGGCGGGGAGCAGGGCTTCGATGCGCTGGCGGACGGCCTTTGCGAGACCGGCCGACGCGCCGCCCGTCCCGATCGCGATCGTCACCGGCGCGCGGTCGACGATCGCGGGGGTGGTGAAATCGCAGAGGTCGGGGCGGTCGACGACGTTGACGAACAGACCGCGCGCGCGGAGCGCCTGCGCCGCGGCGCGCGCCTGTTCGTCATCGTCGAGCGCGACGAAGGCGATTGCAGTCCCCTCCTCCCACTCGGGCACGATCCGCCCGCCCGCGCGGACGATCAGCCGCGCTTTGGCGTCGGCGGCTTCCCCCTCCCCGACCAGCACGACCGTGCGGCCGCTGAGGTTCAGGAAGATGGGAAGCTGCTCCACGTCAGTCGATCCAGTCGGGGACGCGCTCGGCGGCCATGATCGTGCCCGCCGCGATGCGGTCGGCGACGACGACATAGCGGTCGCCGTCGACGAGCACCTCGGGAACGAGGCTGCGGCTGTTGTAGGTCGAGGCCATCGTCGCGCCATAAGCACCCGCGGTGCGGAAGACCGCGAGATCACCCTCCGCCACCTTGTCGGTGACGCGGTCGCGCGCGAAGGTGTCGCCGGTTTCGCAGACCGGGCCGACGATCGAGGCGGTCATCGTTTCGCCGGTCGGGGTCACCGACACGAAATCGTGATAGGCGTCGTAGAGCGCGGGGCGCGCGAGGTCGTTCATCGCCGCGTCGACGATCACGAACGGGTTGGTCACGCCGGGCTTGACCCACAGCACCTCGGTCAGCAGCACGCCGGTGTTGCCGGCGATCACGCGGCCGGGTTCGAACATCAGCGTGACATCCCAATCCTTGGTCACGCGCGCGACCATCGCGCCATATTCGGCCGGGCTCGGCGGATTGTCGTCGGCCTTGTACGGCACGCCGAGGCCGCCGCCGAGGTCGACATGGGTGATGCTGTGCCCCGCGGCGCGCAGTTCGGCGACGAGCTGTCCGACGCGGGTGAACGCCGCCTCGAGCGGCGCGAGGCTGGTGAGCTGGCTGCCGATATGCACCGCGATGCCGCGCATGTTGAGCCCCGGCAGCGCCGCGAGCCGGCCGAAGATTTCGGGCGCGACATCGATGCCGACGCCGAACTTGTTCTCAGCCTTGCCAGTCGAAATCTTGGCGTGCGTGCCCGCGTCGACGTCGGGATTGACGCGCAGCACCGCTGGCGCGGTCATTTCCTTCGCGAGCGCGATTGCGGCGAGTGCGACACCCTCGGGCTCATGCTCGATATTGAACTGGCCGATGCCGCGGTCGAGCCCCTGCGCCAGCTCGGCGCGCGTCTTGCCGACGCCCGAAAAGACGATGTCCTCGGGTGCCATGCCCGCGGCGAGCGCGCGTTCGAGCTCGCCGCCCGACACGACGTCGGCGCCATAGCCCTGCCGCGCGAGGACGCGCAGGACGCCGAGGTTGGGGTTGCACTTGATCGCGAAGGCGAGGTGCTTCTTGGGAACATCCTTGAGGCCGTCGCGAAACGCCTGCGCGTGGCGTTCGAGCGTGGCGCGCGAATAGACATAAACGGGGGTGCCGATTTCTTCGGCAATGCGCGGCAGCGGAATATCCTCGGCGTGCATCACGCCGTCCCGAATTTCAAAATGATTCATTGGTAAAAGTCCTGAGGCTCAGCCCGGAGGCGGCAAGTCAAAATCGTCGGTTTCGCGTTGTTCGGACCGTTTGAGAAGTTCGTCGCTGCGCGCGGGCCGGGCCTGCGCGTCAGGCGTCGTAAGCTCCTCCGTAGTCGGGGCGCGGGTCGCGCCGACGGGAATGACCGGGGCAGGCTGGCCTGCCGCGGGCTTCAGATCTTCCTTGCCGCCGCACGCGCCGAGCAGCGCGGTTGCGGCTATGCCAATCAGGATGAGGCGCTTTGTCGCCATCACATCGTTCCTTCGAGCGTCGCGCGGGCGGCGGCGACGGCCTGCCTTACCCGGTCCGGCGCCGTGCCGCCATAGCTGGTGCGGCTGGCGACCGACGCCTCGACGGTCAGCGCCGCGAGCACGTCGGGGGTGACCGCGGCGTGGATCGCCGCGGCGTCGCCCGCCGGTAGCGCCGACAGCTCGACGCCCAATTCCTCGGCCCGCTTCACACACGAACCGACGACATGGTGTGCCTCGCGGAACGGCAGCCCCGCCTCGCGCACCAGCCAGTCGGCGAGGTCGGTCGCGGTCGAATAGCCCGAGGCGGCGAGCGCGCGCATCCGGTCGGTGCGGAAGGTCAGCGTTTCGACCATACCGGTCATCGCGGCGAGCGACAGCGCGAGCGCGTCGAACGCACCGAAGACGGTTTCCTTGTCGTCCTGCAGATCCTTCGAGTAAGTGAGCGGCAGGCCCTTCACGATCACGGCGAGCCGCTGGAAGGCGCCAAGCAGCAGGCCGGCGCGGCCGCGCACAAGTTCGGCGGCGTCGGGGTTGCGCTTTTGCGGCATGATCGAGCTGCCCGTCGACCAGGCGTCGGGCAGGCTGATGAAACCGAAGGGCTGGCTGGCCCAGATCACAATCTCTTCGGCGAGGCGCGAGAGGTGGATCGCGGCGATCGACGCCGAGGCGCAGAATTCGAGCGCGAAGTCGCGGTCCGAAACGGCGTCGATGCTGTTCGCCATCGGGCGGTCGAAACCGAGCGCGGCGGCGGTGGCATGGCGGTCGACCGGGAAGCCAGTCCCCGCGAGCGCCGCGGCGCCGAGCGGCGATTCGTTGAGGCGGCGGCGCGCATCGGCGAAGCGGCTGCGGTCGCGGCCGAACATCTCGACATAGGCGAGCAGGTGATGGCCGAGCGTCACCGGCTGCGCGACCTGGAGATGCGTGAAGCCGGGCATGATGCTGCCCGCATGTTCGTCGGCGCGCGTGAGCAGCGCAGCCTGTATCGCCTGCAACCCCGTATCGATCCGTTCGCACGCGGTGCGCGTCCACAGGCGGAAATCGGTTGCGACCTGGTCGTTGCGCGAGCGTGCGGTGTGGAGCCGTCCGGCCGCCTCGCCAACCAGCTCCTTCAGCCGCGATTCGACGGTCATGTGGATGTCTTCGAGACTGAGATCGACGGGCACGCCGTTCGCGCCGAATTCTTCGGCGATCTGCGCAAGGCCGCGGTCGATCACTACCGCATCGTCGGCACCGATGATGCCCGCGGCGCCGAGCATGGCGGCATGCGCCCGGCTGGCGGTGATATCTTCTTCCCACAGGCGCTTGTCGACCGGGATCGATGCGTTAATCTCTTGCATGATCGCCGCGGGTCCGCCACCGAAGCGGCCACCCCACATGCTGTTGCTGTCCGGAGTATTCGCCATCCGCCGCGTTCCAAATCCGTCCCTTGCGATCCTCGCCGTGTTTCTGGCCGGATCAGTCGCCGGCTGCGATAGGGAAAAGCAGCCGGACGGGCAAGCGGGGCAAAGCCAAGCAAATGTTTCGGCGGGCCAAGCGAAGGGCGTCGGCCAGTTCGAATATATAGTCGATCGCAGCCACAAGGGCGAAGCCGCGCCGACCGCGGCCTTTCGCGGGCCCGACGACGCGGCGGTGACGCTGGCGAATTTCCGCGGCAAGCCTTTGCTCGTCAATCTGTGGGCGACCTGGTGCGCGCCGTGCGTCGCCGAGATGCCGACGCTCGATGCGCTCGCGGCGAAAAGCGCCGAACGCATGACGGTGATCGCGGTCGCGCAAGACTTGCAGGGAGCCGAAATCGTCGACCCTTGGTTCAAGAAGGCGGGGCTGAAGGTCCTGCAACCCTATATCGATCCGGAGAACGGCCTGCTCGACGCCGCCAACAGCGCGTTGCCGACGAGCATCTATTATGACGCCGAGGGGCGCGAGGTCTGGCGCGTTGTCGGCGCGATCGATTGGCAGGGCGCAGAGGCCAAGGCGCTGCTGGCCGAGGCCAAATCCTGAAAAAGAAAGGGCGGGTGCCCCATGACACCCGCCCTTCCCTGCGACCCGGAGCAAGGCTCCAGGGAACTCGCGCGGCTTAGCCGCCGACCGTCACGCGGCCGGTGCGATAACCTTTCTTGCGCATTTCCTTCACATAATCCTTGTCGGCGTCGACCACCTCGGTCTCCCATTCGTCCCACGCGTCCCAGCGGTCTTCGCGGTCGGTCGAATGGCGAAGGTCGCTGTGCAGTTCCTTCTCCGCTTCGAGAATATCGGCTTTGTAATTATACCATTGCTGGTTCACGACGCCCGCGATCGGCGACGTACGGATGTGCGGCGCGTCGAATCCCGGCGGCATCGAGCCATAGGGAACGGCGGCCACGGCGGCGGTGGCGGGGAGAGCCATCAGAATAGCGAGGGTGGTCCATTTTTTCATTGTCCATCTCCTGATTGCCCGCCCGTTGCAGGGCGGTCAGGGGAGTCAACGAAGCAGATGGTGGTTTTCTTCCCCGCTAATCGCCGAAAAGGCACGGGTCGCGGCGGAATCGCCTCACCCGGGGTGCGATTCGGCGCCGACACTCGATTTCAGCAGGCCGCGGAACACGTCCTGCGCGCTGCGTTTTCCCTGCGTCACATCATAGACGTCGCGCGCGATCGGCATGTCGAGGCCGTAGCGTTCGGCGAGCGCGATCACCGTCGGCGCGCTCTTCACTCCCTCGGCGACCATGTTCATGCCCGCGATGATCTCGTCGATCGGGCGCCCCTGGCCGAGTTCGACCCCGACATGGCGGTTGCGCGACAAAGGGCTGGTACAGGTCGCGATGAGGTCGCCCATGCCGGTGAGCCCCGCAAAAGTCTCCGCGCGGCCGCCCATCGCCACACCGAGCCGGGTGATTTCCGAAAGCCCGCGCGTCATCAGCGCCGAGCGCGTGTTGTCGCCCGCCCCCAGCCCGTCGCCCATGCCGACCGCGATCGCGATGATATTCTTGAGCACGCCGCCAAGTTCGCAGCCGAGGAGGTCGGTGTTGGTGTAGACGCGGAACAGCCCCGAATGGAACACGGGCTGGAGCGCGCGGACGACGATCTCATCCTCCATCGAGAGCACGCTCGCCGCCGCCTGCCCCGTCATGATCTCGCGCGCGAGATTGGGTCCGGTGAGCACGCCGACGGGGTGGCCGGGGAGCACTTCCTCGATCAATTCGGTCATGCGCTTGCCCGAGGACAGTTCGAGCCCCTTGGTGAGGCTGATCACCGGCACCCAGGGACGAAGGTGATTACGCGCCTCTTCGAGCACGGCGCGGAAACTGTGCGAGGGCACGCCCATGACGAGCACGTCGGCGCCCGCAACGACTTCGGCGAGGTCATTTGTCGCGCGGAGTGCGGCGGGCAACTTGATCCCCGGCAGATATTTGCGGTTCTCATTATCGGCATTGATGCCGTCGACGGTTTCGGCATCGCGCGCCCAGAGCGTGATCGGCGCATTGCGCGACACCACCGATGCGACCGTCGTCCCCCAGCTGCCCCCGCCGAGCAGCCCCACCTTCAACCGCATGAAACTCTCCCTGTTTTGGGGAGAGACTGACGCGCATTTCAATGCTTGGCAAGAAAGCCCTTCATCACGGCCGCCGTGGCCTTCGGATCCTCGATCATCGGGACATGGCCGACATGCTCGAAGATATGGCTCTCGCTTCCGGCGATCCCCGCTTCGAGGACCGGCACGCAGCTCACATCGAGCAATTGATCGTGGCGCCCCCAGATAATCAGCGTCGGCACCTTCACCTCGCCGAGGCGGCCGTTCAGCGGATGGTCGCGCCCTTCGGTTGCGATGACCCAGAAGATCCTGTCGAGCTGGTCGCGATATTTGAGGCCGTCGGCGTAGAGCACCGGCTTCAGCCGCGACGGAATATAGGGCGGCTTGTGCACGACCATCGCCACCAGCCGGTCGGCATCCTCCAGATTGGCGAGGATGAGTGGATTATAATCCTCGTTCGCCGCCTGTTTCTGAAGCTCGCTTTCATGTTCGCCGTTGACGCCCGCATTGTTGAGCAGGATCAGGCTGGCGAGCGCGTCCGGATAGTCGATCGCATAGCGCAGCGCGATCCAGCCGCCCATGCTGTTGCCGCCGACATGCGGGCGCTGGAGGCCGAGCGCGTCGGCAAAGGCCTTCAGCCGCGCGGTCTGCGCCTGCAGGTCATAGGCGAGATCGGGATTGCGTTCATTTTCGCCAAAGCCTGGAAGGTCGGGCGCGATGACATGATAATCGCGCGTCAGGTACGGCGCGATCATCGACCAATTATCCTTGTCGCCCGCAAAACCGTGGACGAGAAGCAGCAAGGGCTTCGACGGATCGCCGCCCTCCAGATAAGGCCAGGTGCGACCGTCGACGACGACGCTTTTCTGCACCGTCCCGCCGCGACGGCGCAGCAACGCACGCCCGATCGCCACGAGGCGGCCGGGGAAGACGAAATACATCAGCGCAAGCGCGATCAGCGGCGCGAAGATCAGGACGAGCAGGATTCTCATGCGGCGGGCGGGCCTTTCACATGTGCGTCGAACCAGCCGATGAGATCGTCGAGAACGGCGTCGCGTTCGGGCTCGTTATAGATTTCGTGGAACAGGCCCGGATAGATTTCGAGGCGCTTGTCCTTCGAGGCGACATTGGCGAACAGATAGCGCGAGCCCGCGGGCGCCGTGAGGCGATCGGCCTCGCCATGCTGGATCAGGATCGGCAGGTGGATCTTCGGCGCGTCGGCTTGCGCGACCGCCATCGCGTCCATGAATTCCTTGCCGAGCCGCGCGCCGATCTTGCCGTCATAGACGAGCGGGTCGGCCTGATAGGCAGCGACGACTTGCGGGTCGCGGCTAACGCCATTTGAATCGAGCGACAGCACGCCGAGACGCGGAAAGAAGCGCGACAGGAAGCGGCTGATCCAGACAGTGAAGCGCGACGGCGGTTCGGCGGGCAGGATTGCCGGGCCCGAGAGCGCGGCGGCGACGAACGCCTGCTGCCGCTCGACGAGAAACAAGGTCGCGATCAGCCCGCCCATGCTGTGCCCGAGCAGCAGGCGCGGAGTATCGGCATGATTGACCTCGACGAGCGTCAGCAATTCGCTCATCCCATCGAGAAAGGCCGAAAAGCGCGGGACGAAACCGCCCTCGCCATCCGAATTGCCATGACCCCAATGATCGACCGCATAGACGGCATAGCCCGCATCGGTCAGCCGCTTCGCGACATATTCATAACGTCCGGCGTGTTCGGCATAGCCGTGCGCGAGCAAGATGATCGCGCGCGGGCGGCCTTCGGGAAGCCAGTGGGTGACGTGGAGCTTTGCCCCGGCGCCGGCGGATCCGGCCGGCAAGATCACCGCCCCCGCCGCCATGCTCAGCGCACCGCCTTCTTCAGCGCCGCGCTGCGATGGCCGGGGCCGTCGTCGCCCGCCTTGTCGATCTTCGCGAGGATCGCTTCGAGCGCGCGGCTGATCGCGGTCTGGGTACGAACCATCTCGACCTTCGGCCATGCGGTGCGTTCGCCGGTGTCGATCAGCTCGTCGATGTCATCCTGCGCGAGGTCGGACAATATCTTCGTCGGCGACCAGAATTTGGGTGGGCGGATGATGTTGATGTCGCCGGTATATTCCTGATTGATCACCGAGCGCGCCATGTTCGCGAGGCTGTTGATCGGCGGGATCAGCTCGAGCGGCTTCTGGAAGATCACCATATTCGCGTTGAGCCACGCCTTGAAGGTCGTCATCGACGCGTGCTGGATCGCCTCGATCGGCGCCATCTGCTTGCGCGTGTCGGTTGCGAAGGGCAGCGCGATCGGGTTCGCCTGGCTGACGATATGATGGTTGACGCCATAGAGGCGTTCGAGCCGCTTGGTCGGGATATCGTGCGTCACCGACCCGTCGACCCAGCGCCGGTCGGGCTGGTACGGGATGCGCTCGCCCTTGTCGTCGCGCGCCATCAGCATCACCGGCGGGAAAACGCCGGGCACCGCGCACGACGCGAGCACGGCTTCGCGGATCAGCACATTGGGTGCGGTGATCGCATTGAGCAGCCGGCCGTTCTGATGCTTTTCGGCGGGTGCGACCGAGACATTGAGGTGGCGGCCGCTGACCTCATAGGCTTCCTGAAAGGTCAGGTCGGGGATCAGGTCGGCGAGGCGTTCGCGCACCTCGTCGGGCGCAAGGCGTTTTTGATCGGGATTGCGGCTGGGGTTGGCGAGGCGCCCGCTTTCGAGGAAGGCACCGATGTCGGCATTCTTGCGCGTGCAGACGACCGCCGCGACGATCGACCCGCCGCTTGCGCCCGACATGATCGCGGGCAAAACGCCTTCTTCCCAAAGCGCCTTCACGACGCCGATATGGAAGAAGAGGAAGCTGCCCGAACCCGAAAGCAGCAGCGCCGAGCGGCCGTAGCAATGCTGCGCACGGCGGAAGAAATCGCGCTTTTCCTCGCGGCTGATGCTGCGCGCGGTTGCGATCTTGTCGAGCGAGGCGACGACCTCGGCGACATAATCCTCGATCAGCTTTTTCGTGCCGAAGCGCGCCTTCTGGTACAGCCGCTCGTGCCCCATGCCGTCGATATTGCCGTGGATGCCTTCGTTGAGCACGAAGAGCAGCCCCTTGACGTCACCCGCCGCCGACAGCTTGCGCAATTTTTCCAGCCGCGCGCGGATCGCCTTATAGTCGAAATGCTTGCTCTCATCGGCATCGCGCCATGCCTGCAGCCCCGATTTTTTGTCATGTTCGCGGGCCGCTTTGGACCATGCGGCGTAATCGGGTGCGGTCACGAGATCGCGGTCGGCGCTGAGCGTCGGGGTGAAGAGCATTCGGTAATCCTGCGAGAGCATGGTTTATTTTTTGCGAGTCTTGCCGGTTGCGTTCGCTTTAGCAACCGGTTTCACCCTGCTCTTTGTCGCAGTTTGGGCCGCAGACTTGGGTTGAGCCTTGGGTTTGGCCTTGGGCTTGGCCGCAGGTTTCGGCTCTGCCGTAGCGGCTTTGGGCTTTTCGGGTTTGGGCATCGCTGCCATCAGGTCGGCGAAACTTTCGTCGATACATTCGCGGAAAAAGGCGATGTCGGGCATCACCGCGCGTTCGGAGATGAGCGAAAAGGCGATCCGGCCGTTGTAGCTGGGGGTCGCGACGAACAGGCCCATATTGTTCGCGAGCGGCGCCATCCCGTGCTGCTGCACCAGCTGCGCCCCCGCGAGGTAGAGCGGCACCTGTGCGCCGGGCACGTTCGAGATGAAGAGGTTGGTGCCGCGCACCGCGAAACGTTCGCTGGTGACGAGCCGCGCGACCGCCGCCATCGTCGCGCCCGGAATATGCTGCGACAAATCGGTCATGATCCGCGCGCTGACGCCCGCTTTGGCCTCCTTCGCCTCGACCGTATAATCGCGCACCGCGGCGAGCCGTTCGAGCGGATCGGCGATGTCGGTGCGGATCGGCACGCTCATCGCCGACACCTGATTGCCCGGCTTCGACGCCTTGCCGCCCTTGCCGCGCAAATTGATCGGCGCGACCGCGACAAGGCTGTCCTTGGGCAATTCCTTGTGCTTCGCGAGATATTTGCGCAGCGCGCCGCCGACGGTGGTGAGCACGACATCGTTGACCGTCGCACCCGGCACCTTCTTGCGGATTTCGGCGACATCGGCGAGCGCGACCGTCGTCGCGTCGAACATCTTGTGCGGACCCACCGGCACGTTGAAGCGCGTTTCGGGCACGCCAGCCGTCATGCCGCCCTCGGCGATCGATTTCCGCGCCGACGAAATGATCGCGGGCGACATTTTCATCAGCGCGTTCATGAATTTGACCGGCGACTGCATCGACGCCGACCAGGCGCGCGAGAGGGTTTCGGTGCTCGACGGCGCTTTGCCGAGTTCTTCGACCGGCGGCGGCTCGGCGATCGCGGGCGTCCCCTTTGCATCGATATCGCTCATCGCGATAAAGGCGTGCGCGCCCGAAGCGCCGTCGACCGCGGCGTGGTGGACGCGGTGGAGCATCGCGAAGCTGCCCTTGGGGATGCCCGGAATCCGGTCGAGCCCCTCGATGACATAGATGTCCCAGAGGGGGCGGTTCATATCCATCGGCTTCGAAAACCAGCGCGCGACCGCGATGCAGAACTGCCGCCAGTCGCCGGGCTCGGGCAGCCGCGCATGGCTCATATGCGCCTCGATGTCGAAATGCTCGTCCTCGACCCAATAGGGATGGTCCATGTCGAACGGCAGCCGGTGGAGCCGGCGCTTGAACAAGGGCGATGTGTCGACGCGGCTTTCGACGTGACGGATGATGTCCTTGAAACGCACGAAACCGCCGGGCGCGGTCGAGGGGTCGTAGATATAAACGCCCATGATGTGCGTCAGATTGTTCGCGGTCTGCGTGTAGAGGAACTGGGCGTCCTGCGCGCTGAGCTGTTTGAGCATTTATCCTCCTGAACCGGGTAGTCGGTCCGCAAGCGCCACGGTTGAAAGGCGCATCGTTTCCATGACGTTGGCGAGGCCGCGCAGTTCCATCAGCAGCGCGCGGCGCGCGGCGAGGTTGACCGGCGTTGCCTCCTCGGCGAGCCCCATATGGCGCATCAGCGACAGGCCGTTAGCGAAGAGCAATTTCCCGATCGCCGCCTCGCTGCTGATGCGGCGCAGGAGGTAAGCTTGCCGGCCCTCGACGAGCGCCGCGTCGAGCAGCGCCTTTTCGTCGACGGCGTCGCCGGGCTTCGCGCGCGCAAGCTGCTCGGCGACGACCGAATAGGCTTCTGCAAAGGGCAGCAAGATCGCGTGGCCGACGACCGGCTGGCAGCGGCGGATAAGCTGCGCGATGCCGCGATCGCCGCTCGCAAGGCGGCGGTCCCACACGGGATCGATGCGCGCCAGCTCGGCTTCGATCGCAGCGCGATGCTCATCGCGCGGCGGGTAGAAAAATTCGAATTTGAACAGGTCGCGCAGCCGATCGATCTTCGCCCAGAAGGCGGCGGTCGCATCGCCGCTGTCGCCATCGCGCAGTTCGAACAGCGCAAGTTCGATCATCGCACGGTCGAGGAAATGATGCGCGATGATGTTTCGGTAATAGCTCGCCATCGGGTGCTTGGCGGGGTCGATCGAATAGACATTCTCGCTCCCCGCCTCGTAGCGCGCGAGCAGCCCGCTCGCGACGAGCGTATCGACGGTCGCCGACAGGGCGCTGTCGTCGCCGCTTTCGAGTTCCTTGCTTAGCCTTATGCCGCGCGCCCGCGCCCAGTCGGTCACCGCGCCGATCGCGCCGAGCAGCTCGGCCGCTGTTGCGCCGCGCGGCGCCATGCCGAGAAGGATCAGGCACATCACCGAGGTGACGGTGAGCGGCGTGACGCGGTTCGCCTCGACCGCGACCGCGAAAGCGATCTTTTCGAGCGCGCGCTTGTCGTCGGGGCCGGGCGCCTGATCGATGACGACGGGCTCGCCGATGTCGAGCCGGATGCGGCCCGACGGTTCCTTCAGGCTCTTCATATAGCCGATGAACCACGACAGGCTTTCGGGCTTCTTGTTCCGCCCCGTCTGCTCCGCGGCATATTCCTCGACGTCGCGAATGAGGTCGAAGCTGGTGACGAAGGGCACGAAATGGACGCCCCGCGTCCCCGTCGCATGCGCCGCGTCGAGGACATATTTCATCAGGCCATATTTGGGCGGCATCAGCTTGCCGAGGCGCGAGCGCGTTCCCTCGAACGCCCAGCTCAAGGGGAAGCGCTTGGCGAGCAGCCACGCGATATAGTGGCGCAGCACGAGCTTGTAGACCGGCTGGTCCTGAAAGCTGCGCCGGATGAAGATCATCCCCGAGCGGCGGAAGAATTCGCCCATCACCGCGAAGTCGAGATTGGCGCCGCCGAAGCTGTGCAGCATCGGCATGTCCTTCTCATAGGTCAGCCGGCTGGGGGTCGCACCATCGATATAGGTTTTGTGGGTGAAGAGGATCGCGGTCGGATGCTCGCGTAGGATCGAACGCAGCTTCGCAAGCTCGGCGGCGTCGATCTCCATCTCGGGCGCATAGCCACCGAACATCATGCGATCGAGCCGCGCGCGCAGGTCGAGGAAGAGCGCCGATGGCCGCGCGATGACCTCCTTCATCAGCGGGCGCGCCTCGCGATAGAGGTCGCCGACGGGCCGGCCCGTCTTCTCCGCCAGATCGGCGAGCGCGGCGCGGAATTTGGGGCTGGTGCGTAGGCCGTCGGCGACGAAACGCGGCACCTTGTAGCGCGTTCCGCGGATCCCGCGCTCGGCGACATCGAGCGCGAGCGCGGCCTGCCGCGCGACGAAGCCTGCAAATTCGGGGCTGTCGGCACCCTCACCGTCGCCGCCGCCGGTCTGTGCGCAGAAACGGTCGCGCAGCGCGTCGAGCGTCGCCGCCTCGCCGACGAGAATCTGCGCGCGCCGCCGGTCGCGCAGCAGGATCAGCCGCGAGCGGAGCGGCCCGGGATGGCGCGGATCGCCAAAAATCAGATGCCGGAATTTGAGCGCGCGGTCCTTGTCGAAGCCCGGGATGCGCCACGCGACACGCAGCGGCACGACCAGCCGCGACGGCGCGCCGCCGAGCCGCGCCTGCAGCACGTCGACGGGCAGCGCGTGATCGCCATCCTCGATGTCGAGGCTGGCCCAGGCCGGTTCGTCATCGCCGCTCGTCGAATGCATCCAGTCGAGCAGGATGCGCCGCTCGACCCCGTTGCGCGCGTCGATGATATAGAGCCGGTCGGCCGCCTGCTCCGTCACGATTCCGGTGCGGGGCGTTCCGTCGGCCACCGCTTAGCCGGTCTTTCCCTTGGCGGCCGCGGGCTTTTTAGCGGGGGCCTTTTTCTTCGCGGCGGGCTTTTTCGCGGCCGCCTTTTTGGGCTTGGCCTTTTCGGTCTTGGCCTCCGGCGGAGCGTCCTCGGGTGCAGGCTCTTTCGCCACCGATTCCGCAACGCTTTCCTCGGGCTGGCCAAGTGTCCGCAGGAACATGTTCCGCACATCGCGGACATGGTTATTTATCGTCTTCGGGCTCCATCCCGACGTGTCGACCGGCGGCAGCACGGTAACGCGGACCGTGGCGGGACGCATCACAAACTCGTTCTTCGGCGCGACGTCGGTGGCATTATGGATCACGATCGGGACGATCGGCACGCCCGCCTGCATCGCGAGGTGGAAGGCCCCCTTCTTAAACGGTTCGAGTTTCGGCGTCAGGCTGCGCGTGCCTTCGGGCGAGATGCAGATCGACTTGCCCTCGACCCGGATCGCGTCGACCAGCGGCTCCATCGCCTTGATCGCGCTCTTGCCGTCGGCGCGGTCGACGAAAACGGTGCCGCCCCATTCCATCAGCTTGCCGAGAATGGGGATGTCCTTGATTTCCTTCTTCCCCACCCCGCCCATGTCGCGGCGGATGAGCTTGGCGAGGATCATCACGTCCGCCTTGCTCTGATGGTTGAAGATGAAGACGCAGGGGCGCGAGGACCAGAGATTCTTCTCATCCTCGACCTCCAGCTCGACCCCCGTAATCGCGGTGGCGAAGTCGCCGAACAGCCCGATCGAGAAATTCGCCGCCTCGCGCTGCGAGCGCGTCAGCGCCCAGATCGGCAAGCCCGCAGCGAAGGCGCCGACGAGCGAGCCGGTGGCGTAGATGGTGC
Source organism: Sphingopyxis sp. OAS728 (assembly GCF_014873485.1). NCBI lineage: Bacteria > Pseudomonadati > Pseudomonadota > Alphaproteobacteria > Sphingomonadales > Sphingopyxidaceae > Sphingopyxis > Sphingopyxis sp. OAS728. The sequence continues at coordinate 2,093,460 of NZ_JADBDT010000001.1, forward strand.
GCGTATAATCTACCCATGACGGCGTGCCGCGGCTGCCGAACCGCTGCACCGGCCAGCCATTTTCTTCGGCGATTGCCTTGAGTTTGAGGTTCGGGTTGAGCGGGCGCGGCTTGCCGACGCGTTCGAGCAGTTCGATATCATCGTCGCTGTCCGAATAGAAAAAGCTCTGGTCGAGATCGAGGCCGTACTCCTCGGCCAGTTCCTCGGCCGCGAGCACCTTACCCTCGCCGAAGCAGAGCGGGCGGATGATTTCGCCGGTAAAGACGCCATCCTCGATCTCATAGGCCGAGCATTTGATGTCGGTGATGCCAAGGTCGCGCGCGGTTGGTTCGATCTGGTAGATCGTCGCCGACGAGATGATCGCGACGCGGTGGCCCTTCGCCTGATGCGCCTCGATGATCGCGCGCGTTTCGGGATAGATTTTGCGGGCGATATGCTTCTTGTAGAGTTCTTCGCCGAACTCGATGAAGCTTTCCTCGTCGACGCCCTTCATGAATTTGGCGGCGCCCGACATCAGCCCCGAGAAACCGATGGTACCGAGGCTGTGCTGCGCGATGACCTGCGCGGTCTCGGCAATCTCTTCCATCGACATTTCGCGGCGCTGGAACTTCTCGCGCAGCATCGCGGTCGCGGAGTAGCCCGAGATGATCGTTCCATCGAAATCGAACAGCGCGGCGATATGCGATCCCGGCTCCGACGCGAGCACTTCTTCCAAATGTGGCTGCGGCCTTGGCACGCGCATCTCCCCACCAACGGCTATATTGCCGTTTTACCTAGGCACAGTGGCAGTAAAGATGGCGTTTATCAATGGCGCGAAAGGGCAGCGGCTTCGCGAGCTAGCGTCTCGATTTTCGCGGCGTCGAGCGGTCCAGACGGGACGACCCAACTGCCGCCGACGCACAGCACCGCTTCGAGCGCGAGCCATTCGGGTGCGGTCGCGAGGCTGATGCCCCCGGTCGGACAGAAGCGCGCCTGACCGAAGGGGCCCGCGAGCGCCTTCAGCGCCGGGATGCCGCCGCTGGTCGCTGCGGGGAAGAATTTGAAGCGGTCGAGGCCGAGGTCCATCCCGCGCATGATGTCGCCGGCGTTGGCGGTACCGGGCAGGAAGGGAATCCCGCTGGCGACCGCCGCCTTGCCGAGATTATCGGTGAGGCCCGGCGAGACGATGAATTCGGAGCCCGCGGAAATCGCGGCGTCGAGCATCGCAGGATCGAGCACGGTACCCGCGCCGACGACCGCGCCCTTGACACTTTTCATCGCCTTGATCGCGTCGAGCGCGGCGGGGGTGCGCAGCGTCACTTCGAGCACCGTGAGGCCGCCCGCAACGAGCGCCTCGGCCATCGGCACCGCATCCTCGACCCGGTCGATGACGATCACCGGGATGACGGGCGCGAGGCGCATGATCTGGTCGATGGACTGGCTCAAATGACGGACTCCATGGCAGCAAGAACGGCCGACCCGCCCTTTTCGGCTTCGTCGGCATGATGGCGGAACAGGGCGAACAACTCGCGGCCGACGCCCAGCGCGGGCGGCGGGGCGACGGCGGGGGTGCGTGCGGCCCATTCGGCTTCGTCGACGAGCGCGATCGCCTCGCCGTTCACCGCGCAGACGCGAACGATGTCGCCGTCCTGCAAATAGGCGAGCGGGCCGCTGACGCCGTCGGGGCCAGGCAAGGCTTCGGGCGACAGATGGATCACCGCGGGCACCTTGCCGCTCGCGCCCGACATGCGGCCGTCGGTGAGGAGCGCAACGCGGAAGCCCTTGTCCTGCAGCACGCCGAGCGCGGGGGTCAGCTTGTGCAGTTCGGGCATGCCGTTGGCGCGCGGGCCCTGGAAGCGGACGACGACGACGACGTCGCGCTCGAGCTCGCCCGCCTTGAACGCGGCCAATACCTGGTTCTGGTCGTCGAAGATCCGGCACGGCGCCTCGATCGTCCAGCGATCCTCGGCAACCGCGCTCGTCTTGATAATCGCGCGGCCCAAATTGCCTGCGAGCAGGCGCATGCCGCCGTCTGGCGAGAAAGGCGCCGAAACGGGACGCAGCATCGTATCGTCGCGGCTCTCGGCGGGGGCAGCCTGCCAGTGGAGTTCGTCATTTACGAGCACCGGCTCGGCGGCATAGTCGGCCATCGTCCCGCCGACGGTCAGCACATCGCCGTGCAGCAAGCCGGCGCCGAGCAGTTCGCGCACGACATAGCCGATCCCGCCTGCGGCATGGAAATTGTTCACGTCGCCCGCCCCGTTCGGATAGACGCGCGCGAGCAAGGGCACCGCGTGGCTGAGTTCGTCGAAATCCTGCCAGTCGATGACGATCCCCGCCGCGCGCGCGATCGCGGGCAGGTGGATCGCATGGTTGGTGGAGCCGCCCGTCGCGAGCAGGCCGATCGCGGCGTTGACGATCGCCTTTTCATCGATGCAGCGCGCGAGCGGACGATAATCGTCGCCGTCCCAGCCGATCTGCGCAATACGGTGCGTCGCAGCGCGCGTCAGTTCCTGCCGCAGCTTGGTGCCGGGGTTGGTGAAGGCGCTGCCGGGGATGTGAAGCCCCATCAGCTCCATCATCATCTGGTTGCTGTTCGCGGTGCCATAGAAAGTACAGGTGCCCGCACCGTGATAGCTTGCCGCCTCGGCCTCTAGCAGCTCGTCACGCGTCGCCTTGCCTTCGGCATAAAGCTGGCGGACGCGCTGCTTTTCCTTGTTCGCGAGGCCAGAAGGCATCGGCCCGGCGGGGATCAATATCTGCGGCAGGTGGCCGAAACGCAGCGCGCCGATCAACAGGCCAGGAACGATCTTGTCGCAGATACCGAGCAGCAAAGCGCTCTCGAACATCGCGTGGCTCAATGCGATCACCGTGCCCTGCGCGATATTGTCGCGGCTGAACAGCGACAGGTCCATGCCCGCCTGTCCCTGCGTCACCCCGTCGCACATCGCGGGAACGCCGCCCGCGACCTGCGCGGTCGCGCCGACTTCGCGCGCGAAGAGTTTGATCTGTTCGGGATAGCGGCCGTACGGCTGATGCGCCGAGAGCATGTCGTTATAGCTGGTGACGATGCCGATATTCATCTCGGCGCCCGACCGGATCGCGGGCTTGTCCTCGCCGGAGGCGGCAAAGCCATGCGCGAGATTGCCGCACGAGAGGTTGCCGCGATTGGTGCCCGCCTCGCGCTGGCGGTCCATAAGTTCGAGATAGGCGGCGCGGCGCGGAGCACTGCGCGCGATAATGCGGTCGGTAACCTTGGCGATTACGGGGTTCAGATCAGTCATGCCAACTCGCTCCGTCGCGCTCGATCAGCGCGATTGCACTCGACGGCCCCCAGCTTCCCGCCGTGTAATTCTGCGGCGCCATATCGACCGCGGCCCAGGCGTCGCGGATCGAATCGATCCACTGCCACTGCGCCTCGACCTCGTCGCGGCGCACGAACAGGGTCTGGTCGCCCTCGATGAAATCGAGCAGCAGGCGCTCATAGGCGATGCGCCGCCGCTCGCCCGCAAAGCTGTGCGAGAGCGAGACGTCCATCGTCACCTCTTTGAGCTTCACCCCGTCGCGATCGAGGCCGGGCTGCTTCGCCATCACCTTGACCCGGATATTCTCCTCGGGCTGCAAGTTGATGATCATGCTGTTCGCATCGAGCTTGCCCGCGCCGACGCGCGCGAAGATATTGTGCGGCACCGGCTTGAACTGGATCAGCACCTCGGACTTGCGCTGCGGCATGCGCTTGCCGGTGCGCAGGTAGAAGGGCACGCCCTTCCAGCGCCAATTGTCGATATAGGCTTTCAGAGCGACGAAGGTTTCGGTGTTCGACGGATTGCCGAGCTCGTCGGCATAGCCCGCGACCGCACCGCCATTGACCGCACCGCTGGTATATTGGCCCTTGACGCTGTGCGCCTTCACATCCTCGGCCGTCATCTTGCGAAGCGAGCGGAGCAGCTTGACCTTTTCGTCGCGCACCGCGGTCGACGAAACGCTCGAAGGCGGCTCCATCGCGATGATCGCGAGCAGTTGGAGCATATGGTTCTGCACCATGTCCTTGAGCGCGCCGACACCGTCATAATAGGAGACGCGGCCCTCGAGCCCGACGGTTTCGGCGACGGTGATCTGAACATGATCGATTGCCTGCGCATTCCAGAGCGGCTCGAACAGCATGTTGGCAAAGCGGAGCGCGAGCAGGTTCTGCACCGTTTCCTTGCCGAGATAATGGTCGATGCGGAAGACGCGGTCTTCGGCAAAGGCGTCGCCGACCTCGGCATTCACGTTGCGCGACGAGGCAAGGTCGTGGCCGATCGGCTTTTCCATCGCGATGCGGCATTCGGCGCAGGCGATGCTCGCAGCCTTCAGCCCCTGGGCGATCGGACCGAACATCGACGGCGGGGTCGAAAGATAGGCGCCGATCGGACGACCGAGCCGGTCGCCGAGCTGCGCCGCAAGTTCGTCATAACCCGTGCCGGCCCCCGCATCGACCGAACAATAATTGACGCGTTCGAGGAAGGTCGCGATCTGCCGGTCATCGAGCCGGTCGGCGGGCAGATGTTCGGTCAGCGCTTTTCGCACCATGTCGTGGCACGCCGCGCGGTCCATCTTCGATCGTCCCGACGCGACAATCGTCAGCACATCGGCAAGCAGCCCGTCGACATGGAGATTGTAGAGCGAGGGGAAAAGCATCCGCTGCGCAAGGTCGCCCGTTGCGCCGAACAGGATCAGGGTTTCGACTTTTACGCTCACTACAGTCCCCTTGGATAGTTTTTCAGAATTGGAGGATGCACCCCGCGAATGCAACGCGCATACGTAGGCCGCATACGATGTCGCCCCTTGGCAAATCGGACAACGCTGCCATAGGAATTCGCCATGCTCGACAGCCCTGCCCCTTATGATGTCATCGTCGTCGGCGGCGGTGTCAATGGCGCGGGCGTCGCGCGCGATGCCGCGGGACGCGGGGCGCGCGTGCTGCTGCTCGAGGCGAACGACCTTGCCGAAGGCACATCGTCGAAGTCGACGAAGCTGATCCACGGCGGGCTGCGCTACCTCGAACATTATGAATTCGGCCTCGTGCGCGAGGCGCTCAAGGAGCGCGAAATACTGTGGGGCATCGCGCCGCATATCATCCGCCCGCTGCGTTTCGTGCTGCCGCATCGACCCGGTCTGCGCCCGCGCTGGCTGCTGCGGCTCGGCCTTTTCCTCTATGACCATATCGGCGGCCGCAAAAAGCTGCCCGCGACGCGATCGGTCGATTTGCGCCGCCATGCCGCGGGCGGGCCGCTGCAGCCGCAATATGTCAAAGGCTTCGAATATTCGGACGGCTGGGTCGACGATGCACGGCTCGTCGCGCTCAACGCACGCGACGCGGCCGATCATGGTGCGCGCGTCCGCACGCGCACGCGCGCCGAAATGCTGCGCTGCGAGGATGGGCTGTGGATCGTCGACGCTCGCGACGACCAAGGGCACCAATATCGCTTTACCGGGCGCAGCGTCGTCAATGCGGCGGGGCCGGCGGTGCTCGACCTGCTGAAGCGCGCCGACGCCGAACCCGATCAGCAGATGCGGCTGGTTCGCGGATCGCATATCGTCGTGCGCAAGGTCTTCGAGCACGACTATGCCTATTTCTTCCAGCTCCCCGACGGACGCATCTTCTTCGCCATCCCCTATGAACGCGACTTCACGCTGATCGGGACAACCGACCAGGACCATGACGGGCCGGCAAGCGAAGCGAACGCGAGCGACGAGGAAATCGCCTATCTGTGCGAAGGCGCGAGCCTCTATTTTCGCGAGCCGGTCACCCCCGCCGATGTCGTGTGGACCTATTCGGGCGTCCGGCCGCTGATCGAGGACGGATCGGGGCGCCCCGAGGCGGCGACGCGCGGATACCGGATCGACCTCGACATGGCCGAGGGCGCGCCGCTGCTCACCATCTATGGCGGCAAGATCACCAGCTATCGCCATGTTGCCGAAGATGCGGTCGACGAACTCGCCGGGCATATCGATGCGCTGTCGCGTAAGCATTGGACCGGCAAGACGTCGCTTCCCGGCGGCGATTTCGCGACCGACGGTATCGCGGCATTGAAGGCCGAATATAAGCTCGCCTATCCCTTCCTGACCGCCGCAACGGTCGACCGTATCGCCCGCGCCTATGGCACCGACGCGCGGCGCTGGCTGGGCGATGGCGCTAGCTGGGACGAACTCGGCGGCGAAATCGCCCACGGGCTCAGCGTCGCCGAAGTCCGCTGGATGGTGACGCGCGAATGGGCGCGCACGACCGACGATGTGCTCTGGCGGCGAAGCAAGCTGGGGCTGCATTTCACGCCCGATCAGGTGACCACGCTCGCCGAACATATCGCCCGCCTCGTCGCCGAGGCGCGGCTTGCCGATCCGGAATATTTTGAGGGTCGCGTGAATAACTGACAAAGTTTGTCAGGTAGCTCGGCGTACCCCGTCTCCACATGAAGGGAGACTATCGATGATCGACATGAACTTGACGCGCCGCGGCGCACTCGAAATCGCCGTAGCGGGCGGACTTGTCGCGATGGCCGGGTCGGCGGGCAACGCCGCGCCGCCATCGGCGGCGGCGAACGACTGGGCTTTTCTGGTCGGGCGCTGGAAGGTCCGCCATCGCAAATTGCGTGAACGGCTCACCGGCAGCAGCGACTGGATCGAGTTCGACGGCAGCAGCGAGAATTGGCCGTTGCTTGGCGGCGGCGCGAATGTCGAAGACAATATCTTTTATACGCCGGAAGAGACCTATCGCGGCGTCGCGCTGCGCGCCTTCGATCCCGCGACGAACTTATGGTCGATCTGGTGGCTCGATTCGCGCGCGACCGACCGGCTCGACGTGCCGGTGCGCGGGACGTTCGAGGATGGCGTCGGAACCTTTCTTGCCGAGGACAACTGGAAGGGCACGCCGGTGACGGTGCGTTTCCGCTGGTCGGACATCACGCCGCAGTCGGCCAAGTGGGAGCAAGCCTTCTCGACCGACGGCGGCGCGACGTGGGAGGTCAACTGGGTGATGAAGTTCACCCGCGCCTGACCCCGTCAGGCGACGAGTGCGAGCGCGTCGGCACCCGCCGGGAAATGGGGCCGGCCGCTCTGGTCGTGAACCGCCTGCCACACCGCCTTCGCGACATCGGCCTCGGTCGTGAACAGCGACGGTTCGGCCATGCCGGCGAGGATCGGTTCGGCGTAGGACCAATAGGGCTGCGGCAACACATCCTCGAGCTTGATTTCGGTATTCCGCGCAAAGGCGGTCGTCGGGCCATAGCCGGGTTCGACGAGCTTTACCGCGATGCCGAGCGGCAGCAGTTCGTGCGCGAGGCTACGCGTAAAACCCTGGATCGCGGTCTTGCTGCCGGTATAGGCGGCGGCGAGCGGAAAGGGCGCGAGCGTCGTCGTCGAGGTGATGTTCACGATGACCCCCGAACCGCGTGTCCGCATCTGCGGGATCACCGCCTGCGTCATCGCGATCGTGCCGAGCGTGTTGGTTTCGAAAATGTCGCGGATCTTTTGGAATGGCGAATGTTCGAGCGCGCCGAACAGGCCGATGCCGGCATTGTTGACGAGGACGTCGATCGGGCCCGCAAGTTCGAGCGCGAGGGCGATGCTGTCGGTATCGGTGACGTCGAGGGGGAGGATGCGGAGGCGGTCGGAAGGTGTCAAAGGTGCCGCGGAGGGGTTGCGCATCGTCGCGACCACATTCCAGCCGAGCGCGTGGAAATGACGGGCGGTTTCAAGACCATAGCCCGACGAGCAGCCGGTGATGAGGATGGTTTTCATAGATGTTCCTTTCTCGTGGTGATGAAAGGACGCTAGACGGCACAAGACGGACTATCTATAATCTGAAATCCACATTTTATTCGAGATAGTCCATATGACCGACCCTTTGTCCGACCTGATCGCGCTGCTGCGCCCGCGCACGGTGTTTGCGAAAGCTATCAGCGGCGCCGGAAACTGGGCGGTGCGCTATGGCGATTTCGGGCATCCGGGGTTCTGCACGGTGATCGAAGGCGCCTGCCGGCTGTCGGTGGACGGCGCCGATCCGGTGAACATCGAGGCGGGCGACTTCGTCTTCCTGCCCGCGACGCCAGGCTTCACCATGGGAGGGTTCGAGCCCGCCGCGCCGGTCGACATCGATCCGCACGCCGCGGCGGACCTGACCGGCGAAGTGCGCCACGGCCGGCAGGAGGGCGCGCCCGATGTGACGATGCTCGGCGGCTATTTCGTCTTTGAATCGCCCGACGCCGCGCTGCTCGTGTCGCAGCTTCCCGCGCTCATCCACCTCCGCGGTGCTGAGCGGCTGGCGACGCTGGTGCGGCTGGTGCGCGAGGAGGCGGGCGAAGAGCGGCCGGGATGCGACCTGATCCTGTCGCGGCTGGTCGAGGTGCTGATCGTCGAGGCGCTGCGATCGGTCGAGGGCGACGATGCACCGCCGGGGCTGCTGCGCGGCCTCGGCGATCCGCGGCTGGCGGCGGCGATCCGGCAGATCCACGGGGCGCCCGCGCGGCCGTGGACGGTCGCGGCGCTCGCGAAGGAAGCGGCATTGTCGCGCTCGGCTTTCTTCGAGCGCTTTGCACGCACCGTCGGCGTGCCGCCGATGGAATATCTGCAGGGCTGGCGGATGAGCATCGCCAAGGATCTGCTGCGCCGCCGCGCGGGCAAACTCGACGAGATTGCAGCGCGCGTCGGCTATGGATCGGCGAGCGCGTTCAGCACCGCCTTCACCCGCCATGTCGGATTGCCGCCGAAGCGCTTTGCGATGACCGCCTAATCGGCGCCGAACTGTTCGGCGAGCTTGGCGCGGCGGACCTTCCATGTTTCGGCGAGCACGGGCACGTCGCGGAGCGCGCGGAGGTCGGCGACGCGATCCTTCGCCTCGCCGCCGATGAGCAGGCCGAAGAGCGAGGCGAGCGGCCATTCGGGATACGGCCGGTCGATCAGCTCCAGATCGTCGCCCGCGCGCACGGTGCCGGGTTCGAGCACGCGGTAGTACCAGCCCGAACGCCGCGTCTTTACCACCCCCGCCATCACGCCCTTGGTTTCGAAACGATGGTCGAGCTTCCAGCAGGGCTGGCGCGCCTGCGTCACTTCGACGAGCGCACTGCCGAGGCGGAAGCGGTCGCCGAGGAAGACGCTGTTTTCGTCGAGGCCGATGGTCGAGATATTCTCCCCGAACGCACCCGCCGCATCGAGCAGCGGCGCTGCGCCGAGCTGACCGCGCCACCAGTCATAATGGTCGGCGGGATAATGGTGGATCGCCTTGTCGATGCCGCCATGGACGCTGCGGTCGGCCTGTTCGTCGCCGACGAGCCCCATTGCATCGACCGCAACCGCATCGGCGACCGGCAGCTTGCCGATCGCGCTCGGCTCATCGCCGCGAAAGGGGATCGCCTTGCCCGTCAGGACAGCAAGAATCGGGGTCTTCATGCCGCCGATTGCATAGGCCAAGCGGCGCAAATGGCAATCGGCGGACGTTGGCGTCAGGCTTCGACAAGTGCGGGCGCTTTCTGCGCCCGCGTCGCCACTACGATCGCGAGGCCCGCAAGCGCCATCGCCGCCCCCGCGAACGAGACCGCCGGATAGCCGAGCCCGAGGCCGATCACCCCGCCCCCGACCGCGGCGCCGACGGCGTTGCCGAGGTTGAAGGCGCCGATATTGACCGCCGAGGCCAGATTGGGCGCATCGGACGCCGCCTCCATCACGCGCATCTGGAGCGGCGGGACGATGGCGAAGGTCGCGACGCCCCACACGAAGATGGTGACCGCCGCAGCGAGCGGCTGGAACATCGCGCCCGCGAAGATGACGAGCGTCGCGGCGAGCCCGGCGAGCGAGACGATCAGCGTGCGGTCGATCGACTTGTCGGCGAAGACGCCGCCGAGCCAGTTGCCGGCGGTGAGGCCGAGCCCGTAGATCACCAGCATCGCGGTCACGAATAATGTCCCGGCATGCGTCGCTTCGGTCAGGATCGGCGCGATGTAAGTGAAGACCGTGAACATCGCCGACGAGCCGATCGCGGTGAGCGCGAGCGCGATCAGAACCTCACGCCGCTTCAGCACGCCGAGTTCGGCGAGCATGTTGCCGCCCGTATCGCGGCCGATATCGGGAAGCGCGAAACGCAGCGCCGCCATGGTAATCAGGCCCCAGACGGCGATCGCGCCAAAGGCGGTGCGCCAGCCGAAGGTTTCCCCGACCCACGGCGCGAGCGGCACGCCGATGACATTGGCGAGCGTCAGCCCCATGAACATCGCCGCGACCGCGCTCGCGCGCTTTTCGGGCGGAACGAGGCTCGCCGCGACGACCGAACCGACGCCGAAAAAGGCGCCGTGGTTCAATGAGGTGATGACGCGCGCGACCATCAGCGTCATGTAATCGCCCGCGATGGCGGACAGGAAATTGCCGAGCGTGAAGATCGCCATCAGGCCGATCAGCAGCGTGCGGCGGTTCATCCGCGCGGTGGTGAGCGTCATCAGCGGCGCTCCGAGCATCACGCCGAGCGCATAGGCCGAGACGAGCAGCCCGGCGGCGGGGATCGACACCCCCAGCCCCTCGGCCATGTCGGGGAGCAGCCCCATCGGGGCGAATTCGGTGATGCCGATACCGAAGGCGCCGGTGGCGAGCGCAAGGAGGGGAAAGTTGATTTTCATGTCGGTTCTTCCGATCAGACGAGCGGCGGGTTGAGGCGCGCGAAGCCTGCCTGTTGCCGGTAGGGTGTGTGCGGATAGGGCGGCAGGACATCGCTTGCGGCGTCGAGCGCCGCGACTTGCTCCGCCGTCAGTTCCCAGCCGACCGCGCCGAGATTCTGCCGAAGCTGTTCCTCGTTGCGTGCGCCGATGATCACCGACGACACGGTGGGGCGCCGCAGCAGCCAGTTGATCGCGACCTGCGGCACCGTCTTGCCGTTTTCGGCGGCGACGGCTTCGAGCGCATCGATCACGCGATAGAGCAGGTCCTCGACGACCGGCGGCGCGAACTGTTCGGTTTCGTGAAGGCGGCTACCCGCAGGGACCGGCCGCCCGCGCCCGATCTTGCCGGTGAGACGCCCCCAGCCGAGCGGGCTCCAGACGAGCGCGCCGATGCCCTGATCGGCGGCGAGCGGCATCAGATCGGCCTCATAGGCGCGGCCGATCAGCGAATAATAGACCTGGTGCGCGACGAAGCGCGGCGCGCCGAGACGGTCGGCGGCCGCCTGTGCCTTCATGAGCTGCCAGCCGGGATAGTTGGAGACGCCGGCGTAGCGGAGCTTGCCCGCCGCAATCAGCGTGGCCAGCGTATCCATCAATTCGTCGACCGGGGTCGAGGCGTCGAAGGCGTGGAGCTGGAGCAGGTCGATATGATCGGTGCCGAGGCGGCGGAGCGCAGAGTCGACCGCGCCGATCAACCGGCTGCGCGAGACGCCCCAGTCCTGCGGCCCGTCGCCCGTCGGCAGCCCGGTCTTGGTCGAGATCAGCACCGCATCGCGGCGACCCTTGATCGCTTCGCCCAAAATCTCCTCGGACGCGCCGTTCGAATAGACGTCGGCGGTGTCGAACAGCGTCACGCCGGCGTCGAGACTGATGTCGATGAGGCGCCGCGCCTCAGCTGCGTCGCTGGTTCCCCACGCGCTGAACAGCGGCCCCTGCCCGCCGAAGGTCCCGGTTCCGAAGCTCAGCGCGGGGACGCGCAGCCCCGACGATCCCAATTGGCGATATTCCATGATCCACCCTTTCGATTGCGTGTCGAGCGCATAGATGGACGCGGGCACTCCGCCGGTGTAGCGTCGCGTGAAGCGAAAGATTTTTGAAATGAACGCAAAGATGGATGGAAGCGGCGACCGTGCGCGATCGATGGAGGTGTTCGCCGCGACGATTGCCGAGGGCAGTTTTTCAGCTGCGGGCCGCTGCCTGGGGCTGACACCGTCGGCAATCAGCCGCACGATCGACCGGATCGAGGCGCGGCTGGGCGTCCGGCTGCTCTTGCGTTCGACGCGCGCGCTGACGCTGACCCCCGAGGGCGAGGCCTATCTGCGCGCGGCGCGGCGCATCCTGGCCGATCTGGGCGATGCCGAACAGGCGATCGCCGATCAGGGCGCGCCGCGGGGGCGGCTGCGCGTCAGCGCGGCGCAGGCACACGGGCGGCTGACGATCGTGCCGCTGATCGGCGAGTTCGTGGCGCTCTATCCGCACATCCTCGTCGACATCAGCCTTGCCGATCGGCTGGTCGATATCGCAGCGGGACAGGCCGACGTCGCGATCCGTTTCGGCCCGCTCGCCGACAGCCCGCTGACCGCGCGCAAGCTTGGCGAAAGCCGCCGCGTCATCGTCGCCGCCCCCGCCTATCTGGCGGCGCGGGGGACGCCGCGCACGCCCGAGGATCTGCACGATCATAATTGCCTCAATTTCAATTTCCGCCGCGCCGAGCCGGTGTGGCCGTTCCGCGACGGCGAGCGGGAGTATGCGCTGTCGGTGCAGGGCAATATCGAGGCGAATAATGGCGAGACGCTGGGGCAATTGGCGGCGGCGGGGGTCGGCATCGCGCGCGTCGGCGCGTTCAGCATCGCCGACCAGATAGATTCCGGAGCGTTGATACCGATATTGGAGGATTATAATCCGGGCGACATCGAGGCGATCCACGCGGTGTTCGCGGGCGGCGCGAACACGCCCGCGCGGGTGCGGGTGTTCGTCGATTTCCTTGCAGAGCGGTTGGGGCGTGGGGGTTGAGCGGGGCAAAATGTGACCGATGGCCGCCATTGTGAACCCCGGCGAAAGCCGGGGCCCAGTTGCACGGCCGGAGATGGGCCCCGGCTTTCGCCGGGGTTCACAACAAAGAGCTTCCAATCTTCGTCACCCCGGACTTGATCCGGGGTCCCGCTTGAGATCGAGCGCAGCGAGTGCGTTAAAAAGCGGGATCCCGGATCAAGTCCGGGATGACGAGGTAGCTACGGCCGCTCTCCAGCTCAAAGCAGCCGCGCCGACATGCCCCTTCACGGACAAGCGTACCACCCGCAGCACCGGTTGAGACAAGCCCGCACCGATGGGCTATCGTGCCCCCATGACCAGCGACAAGATCGACCTCCCCGTCCGCCGCCTCGGCCTTGGTGACCCCGGCGACGCCGAGCTGACGCGCAGTATCGCGATCGAGGCGCCGGTTTCGGTCGAGGTTGGTGGCATCGCTTATGCGGTGATGATGGCGACCCCCGCCGACCTAGAGGATTATGCGGTCGGCTTTGCGCTGGGCGAAGGGCTGATCGAGACGGCGGGGCAGATCGGGCGCGTCGATGTGCATGCGATCGAGGGCGGCTGGGCGCTGCGCATCTGGTTGCCGCCCGAGCGCAATGCGATCGCGCTCGACCGCGCGCGCAAGCGGGTGAGCGAGAGCAGCTGCGGGCTTTGCGGGATCGAGAATATCGAGGAGGTGCTGCGCCCCCTGCCCGCCGTCACGGCGCGGATCGCCACAGACCGTGGCGCCATCGCGGCGGCGCTGGCGGCGCTCGGCGATCATCAGCCGCTCGCCCGCGCGACGGGCGCGGTGCATGCCGCGGCCTTCTGTTCGCCCGATGGCGCGATCGGGCTCGTGCGCGAGGATGTCGGGCGGCACAATGCGCTCGACAAATTGATCGGCGCGATGGCGCGCGCGGGCGTCGATCCGGGGACGGGTTTCATCCTGCTGTCGGCGCGGTGCAGTTACGAGCTCGTCGAAAAGACGGTGCGCGCGGGGTGCCCGATGCTCGTCACCATCTCGGCGCCGACGAGCCTTGCGGCGGAGCGCGCGGCGGCGGCGGGGCTGACGCTCGTCGCGCTGGCGCGGACGGATTCGGCGCTGATCGTCAGCGACCCGCACGGGATGATTGCGTGAGGACGCTGGGCGCGGTGCTGGCGGGGGGTCGGTCGAGCCGCTTCGGGTCGGACAAGGCGCTCGCGATACTGGACGGGCGGACGCTGCTCGATCATGCGGCGGCGGCGCTCGGCGCGCATTGCGATGCGGTCGTCGTGGTCGGGCGCGGCGCGATCGCCGACTGGCCGAGCGCCGACATGGGGCCACTCGGCGGGATTGCCGGGGCGCTGATCCATGCGGCGGAGCGGGGATATGATCAATTGCTGACCGCGCCGGTCGATTGCGTGCGCCTGCCGGGTGATTTGCGGGCGCTGCTCGAGCCCGCGCCGGCGTTTCTGGAAACGCAGCCGGTGATCGGACTGTGGCCGGTCGCGGCGCTGGACGCGCTTCGGGCTATGCTGGAGGATGCGGGCGACCTTGCGGTCAAGGCCTTCGCCCGGCGGATCGGCGCGCGCGCGGTGGCGAGCGATTTCGTGCCGCCGAACGTCAACAGCGCCGCCGATCTCGCCCGGCTGGCGGAGCTATGATCCGCCGATCGCGTTCACGGTGAACGCCAAAATGCCCATGTTGAAGATGAACGCCGCCATGCAATGGCCGAGCACGACGCGCCGCATATGCGCGCCCGATATGGTGACGTCGGAGGTCTGGAAGGTCATGCCGAGCGTGAAGGCGAAATAGAGGAAGTCCCAATAGCCGGGCTCGTGCACCCCCGGCACCTCGATCCCGCGCTGATCGCGGCCGTCCTTTTGCAGATAATAGAGATGCGCGTAATGGAGCGTGAACACCATGTTCGCGAACAGCCAGGCGAGCGCGAGCGTCGCGACGATGAGGACGACGTCGGCGCGATCGAGCTTGCCCGGACTTGCGATCAGCGTGCCGACCGCGAAGAGGATGACGAGCGACAACAGGACGGTGATCGCGAGCAGGCCGACGCGGTTGGCGTCGTTATATTCGGCGCGGCGACGCATCTGCTCGGCATCGGACTTCAGCAGCGGGGCAATCGAGCAGAGAAAGATCAGCGCGGCGACGTCGAAGCCGATGAGCAGTGCCGTCCGCGGATCAGAGCCGAACGCTGCGGCCCCGCCCCATGCGGCCACCAATATCGCCGCGAAGACCAGAAAGCGCACCGGCGCGATGTGCCGCCCGACGGCGCGCTTCGCGCTTTCGCTCACGCGACGACGCGCACCGGGATCGACTTCGCCGCCGGGCAGCCGCTGGTCTTGTCGTAGAAGGCGAGCGGCAGCAGCGGGTTGAGCTCGGGATAATAGCCCGCGACCGAACCGCGCGACATCGGATAGTCGATGATCGTGAGCCCGTCGACGCGGCGCGCGATGCCGTCGATGCCGACCGTTTCGAGCGCGACCTTCGCCCCCGCCTCCAGCCCGCGATCCGCGATGTCGTCGGCGTTCATGAACAGGATCATGCGGTCGTTATACACGCCGCGATAGCGGTCGTTATAGCTGTAGATCGTCGTGTTGAACTGGTCGTGCGAGCGGACGGTGGCGAGGCGCAGCATGTCGGGATCGTCGACCGGCGCGTTGACCGCGAGCCCCGGGAGGACGAGGAAATTGGCCTTCCCGTCGGGCGTCGCCCAGACGCGGCGGCGCGGCGGGATGTCGAGGTGGAAACCGAGCGGCGCCTTGATACGCTCGGCGAAACCTTCGTAGAGTGCGGGATAGACGTCGGCGATCTTGTCGCGGATCAGGTCGTAATCGTCGATATAGCTCGCCCAATCGACCTTGCTGTCGGGCAGCGTCGCCATCGCGATGCGGCAGACGATTTCGGTTTCGGTCAGCAGATGTTCGCTCGCCGGGTCGAGCACGCCGCGCGAGGCGGTGACGTTCGACATCGAATCCTCGATCGTCACGAACTGCTCGCCCTTTGCGGTCGCGATGCGTTCGGAGCGCGCGACGACGGGCAGGATCAGCGCATCCTTGCCGTGCACCAGATGCCCGCGGTTGAGCTTGGTCGCGATGCCGACGGTGAGGTCGAGCCTCCGCATCGCCGCGTAGGAACGGTCGGTGTCGGGGACCGCGCGGACAAAATTGCCGCCGAGGCCGATGAAGACCTTTGCGGTGCCCGCGAGCATTGCCTCGACCGATTCCACCGTATGATGGCCATGCTCGCGCGGCGGTTCGAAACCGAAGACGTCGCGGACCTTGTCGAGATAGGCCTGGCCCGGTTTCTCGTCGATGCCGACGGTGCGGTCGCCCTGCACGTTCGAATGGCCGCGTATCGGCGAGATGCCCGCGCCGGGCTTGCCGAAATTGCCTTTGAGAAGCAGCAGGTTGGCGATCTGCTGGACGAGCTCCGATCCCCGCTGATGCTGGGTCACACCCATGCCGTAGCAGATCATCGTCGCGTTCGAGCGGATATAGATTTCGGCGCAGCGCCGGATCTGTGCCTCGTCGATCCCCGACGCGGCGACGAGGTCGGGCCAGTGCTGCGCCTCGATATCGGCCTTCAGCGCGTCAAAACCCGATGTGTGCTCGGCGATGAAATCATGGTCGAGCACGGTCTCGCCCGCCGCCTCGCGCTCGAACAAAACCTTCATCATGCCCTTGAGCAGCGCGAGGTCGCCGCCGACCTTGATATGCACGAATTCGCTGGTGATGTCGGTCGAGCCGAAGGTCGCCATCTGCACGATGTCCTGCGGCTCGGTGAATTTGATCAGTGCGCGCTCGGGCATCGGGTTGACCGCGACGATCGGCACGCCGCGTTTGCGCGCCTCGACCAAAGGCGTCATCATCCGCGGCGCGTTGGTGCCCGCATTGTGCCCGATCAGAAAAATCGCCTCGGCATGCTCGAAATCGTCGAGGATCACCGTGCCCTTGCCGACGCCGATCGAATGCGGGAGGCCCCGGCTCGTCGGTTCGTGGCACATGTTCGAACAATCGGGAAAATTGTTCGTGCCATACTCGCGCACGAAAATCGAATAGAGGAACGCCGTCTCGTTCGCGGTGCGGCCCGAGGTATAGAATTCGGCTTCGTGCGGGCTTGCGAGCGCACGGAGGTGCGTGCCAATCAACGCAAACGCATCGTCCCAGCTGACCGGCACATAATGGTCGGTCGCGGCGTCATAGCGCATCGGCTCGGTCAGCCGGCCCTGCATTTCGAGCCAATAGTCCGACTGCGCCATCAGGTCGGAGACGCTGTGCTGCGCAAAAAACTCCCGCGTGACGCGAAACTTCGTCGCCTCATGCGCGAGCGCCTTTGCGCCATTCTCGCAAAATTCGAGCTTCTTGGTGCAGCTCGCGTCGGGAAAGGCGCAGCTCGGGCATTTGAAACCGCCGGGCTGGTTCATCGACAGCAGCGCGCGCGACCCTTTGGTCACAACGCTTTGTTCGAGCAATACCTTCGCGGTCGCCGCCGCCGCGCCCCATCCGCCGGCGGGGCTGTTATAACTCTGGTATCGGGGTTTATCGTGCGCCATCGCAGCGAATTAAAGCATAGCCGCCGCGGCATATCTATCGCTCTTTGGTGTTGGCGCGCCACGATCGGTGAAGATGAGAACTACCGTTTCGCTATTGCACTATAAGGTGCCAAGCGGGGCTTGGCGAAGTTCGCGTCGAGCGATCGCTCGCCGTCGATCAGATAGGTAAGCTTCACTGGACCCGTATTGAGGGTTAAGTAGGCGTATGATCGATCAACGACTCGTCGCGTACGCCCTCGAAGCCGTGGACACCTCAAACTTCGAGAAATTTGCCCAAACTTTCTACGGAGCGATGCAGGACCGTGAGTTCGTGCCTCTTGGAGGTGTGCACGACGGCGGCGCCGAAGGGTATGATGCGTTCGGCCCGGAAATCGCTGCCGACGAGGAAGCCTCCAGCTTTATTCAGGTGTCTAAGCAGGTCGCGACAAACCAAAAAATTAGACAGACCGTGCATCGGCTACGTGAATATGGGAGAACTCCAAAAGTTCTTACCTATATTACGTCACAAACCGTAAAAGACATTGATAAAATTGAGAAAAAACTTGGAGATGATCTTGGTTGTAGGATTGCAATCCGAGACGCACGCTATATTGAAATCAACATAAACACCAACTCCGCCACTCAAGGCGCCTTTAATAGTTACCTGCAACCGGCCATCGCTGAAGTCTATTCGCCGGGCAACTCGGAAGTGGCCCAAGAAATCGATAGATACGCTGATCGCACGTTAGCTGTCTTTCTACGACAAGAAGTCGATAGCAGGGCGTCGCGCTCAAGTTTGCTTGAATCTGTGTCGGATAGTCTGATCATTTGGGCGCTGAGAGACACCGATCCCGACAAGTCGATTTTATTGACGCGCGATGAGGTTCTGTCGACGATCGAGCAGGCACTCCCGACCGCAAAGTCCTTTATCCGAAACAGCATCGATAGAAGGCTTCTGGTTCTGTCCGCTAAGGACGCTCCCGGCGGTAGGCAGCTTCGAAAATACGCAAAAACTGACCAATATTGCCTCCCATTTGAGACGCGGACAATTGTTGCGGTTGAGAATGCGGAGGATGACCTAATAAAGCTTAAGGTATCGTGTGTCTTCGAAGATCGATTAACGGCTTTATCTGGCGATGAAGTGGACCAATGGAGGCAAATCATCGTCGCGTCATGCCATTCGGCTCTTGAGCAAGTTTTTGAGAGGCAGGGGCTAAAAGTAGCTCAATTCGCCGTGAATGCAGACGTGGATGATGAGACATTCACCGATGTGTCGTCGATTGCTACAAAAATTGTTGACGACCTGAATCTGGATTCAGAGTCAAAATCGGTAATACGTCGGCACGTATTAATGGTTCTGAGGGGAACATTTTACGCTTCTGACGAAACAGAGCGCCTCTATCTCGGGAAGTTGAGTCGAACGTACGTCCTGATGATGCTCCTCAAGAATGAACCTAAAATCGTGGAATATTTTTCTTCCATGGCAGGAAGTTTCAACATTTATGTTGGATCTGACATTCTTATAAGAGCGCTTTCTGAGATTTACCTCTCTCCGGAAAGCCAATCAACTGGCAACCTTCTTGAGATTCTTAAGAAATGCGGGTCTGATTTAATCCTCACTGAGACGACAGTGGAGGAAGTAGCAACGCACATCAGGCGACAAATATTTGAGTTTGAAAATGTATACGCGATGGCGGAGCATCACGTGCGCTTGGATGCCGTGGAGTATATAGATCGCCTCCTCATTCGATCATATTTTTATGCCAGGTTATCCCCAGTGTCGGGCGTGGCAGCTCCGAAGAACTGGCTGTCTTACATCAATAGGTTCGGGAGCTACAAAGACCTACGCGCCAATCGCGGCGATAACGAGTTGGCCGCATTTCTCATGCGGCGATTCGGTCTCACTTATGAGTCCACCGCTCAATCGCAAGTCGGGGTAGATAAAGATGAACTGCAAGCTCTGAAAACCTCAATTCTGGAAGCAAAGGCTCACCCCAGCCGCGATTCTGAGACAGATGAAATTCTCGCATACAACGATGCCCTTCAAATACTTAGGGTATATGAAAGACGTCGGATTTCTAACGAGTCTAGCCCCGGCAATCCGTTCGGCTTTAAGACTTGGTGGCTGACGCAAGACGGCAAAGTCCGACGTGCCGCCGCAGCCACCCGTGTAAAGCACGCGGGTAACGGATTCATGATGCGACCGGAGCTTTTGATGGCTTATGTTGGAAGCTTGCCTTCGCTTGCCGAGGTTCGCGCCAGCTACAGGACGATATTCCCTTCGGTACTAGGCGTTCGCCTAGCCTCGGGAATTCGTGATTCTGATTTCAAAAAGGTGATGAGAGACGCCGCAGAGATTGTTGACGTTGATGATGCGCGCGCGGGCGCAATGGTAAGTGCGATGGTGAAACGCCTCCAAAACGACACCGCCAAGGATTTTGGAACAAACTGGCAAGGCCCACTCGGCAGATAGCTGCCTCAATATGCACCGAGGAATTGCTTACACTCGAGCCACAATGACGGCGTTGACGCTGAGATTAAATCTTACACCTCATCAGCGGAGGCTTCCATTTGGCCGACAGTTCTTCCTCTCGATCGGCGATGCCTTTCGTAAGCTTCGTAAGGGTAGATGCGCCCGATTTCCGAGACGTATTTCGGACTCAGGATTAAGAAACCTCAGCGGCTACGGAGGGCGTCGTCATAGGCCTTCAATCCGGCATAAAGCGATGTAAATCTTCCGGTCGTGGTTGAAGGTGCGTCGATCATCGGAACATGTTTCGCGTAGGTGTGGGCAAGGCCGTCACGCAAGCTCTTCAAGTTACCCAACTCCGCGATAAACCGCGTCTGGATTGGCACGCTAATGTTTCGCTCGATTTTCTCAAACGCTATCACCCCAACGAGGCGGATGAGCATCGACTTAAAATGTCGCTCGTAGTCAAACCCATAAGTTCGGTCCACGATCTGCTTCTTAACGTAGTCTCTATATTTCTGTTCTCTGACATTCCGACGGCAATGGCACATAACGATGTCGTCCATCGACATCTCAATCCATCCGCAAAGTTCCAAAATAGCGAGCTTTGAGAAATAGAAGGCGTGCTTCTGGTGCGTCGCTTGGCCATACGCGGCATCAAGGCGCCGAAGGTTTGCAAGAATGTATGTCTTGCTAATCACGGCCGGGAAAAAATTTCCTTAGCAGCCCCCAATCGTGCCTCAACGCGATCAGGCTTCGAAAGCCCCTCCGCAAGGAATTCAGGCGACAGGCTCTCGTGCGCGCGGAGTTCTGCGAAACGATTTCGCAATTCTTCATCAGAAAGTTGCGCTACGCGCTCCCTCCCGGATGCAATCCCGATCATCGCTGCCTCGATTACCGTGGCGGGTAGGCGAGGCGCCGGGTTGGTGTTGAAGATCCTTTCCGACAAGGTGTCTGCGACAAAGGAGAACAAGTCTGCTTTGTTCTCTGCCTCCTCACTCGGAATCATCCGGTTCTCGAACATGTAGTCGTTGAGGAATTTCGAGATTGAACCTTTATATTTTTCAAGCTGTTCGCTGAACGCGAAGAAACGCAAAATTGCTTCTTGCTTTGTGAACCGATAGTTCAGGTTGGGCGCCATGTGGTTTATCCGACGCCAGCTTGCTCGACCATCCAGTGCGCGAAGTTGCTCGTTAAGCGGCCCGGAGAATATGCAGTTACGTATCTCCTGATTATTCAGCTTAATTCCGCCAGAGTTCAAGCGGTGAAAGATCGTAAATATGTATTCGTTATGGCTTCGCTTTGTGAGATCGCACCGGATTATATTCACTGGTAAAGTTTGGTTCTGAACGCGACTGAAAATTACCTTCAGCTCCCCATCTTTGGCATTTTTGAGGGTGGCGGCATTCTTTCCGCGTAGGCGCGGGTCGATGTCGGTCAGGGCAGCAAGCTTCCAATCCTCGCCGGCAAGAAATCGCGTGATCGTCGAAATTCGCTGCAACCCGTCAATCACGATCCATTTGTTCTGCCGATAATCGAGCGCAAAACACATGCTTGGAACTGGCAACTGCTTCACGAGAGAGTCGATGAAGCGGGTTTGATCGGTCCCCTTCCATATGAAATCGCGTTGGAATTCGGGTTGGATAATCAGGTTTCCCTCATCCGCCATTCGGAAAAGGTCGGCGCACGACCGCAGTTCGTTGTATGCAACGATATCTGAGGGCGGCGTCTCGTTGACACCTTCATCCTCTGCCGCCTCTTGCTGCTCCATTTCCTCAATTTGTACGATCTGCTCAGCGGCCTGATCGTGAGGTTGCGTTGCCATATAGATCTCCATGTGGCCAACGCACCGAGTCAAGTTCGATGGTCAATTGGCCGCTCCAAAAACTCTTTCAATCGAGTTTCAAGCTCGTGCAAGTCTTTCGTCTCGCATTCCCAAATGATGAGCACGCTCCACCCCAAGTTTTCGAGCTGGCGAACTGCTTCAGTATCTCTCTCTTGATTGCGGGTGAGTTTAGGCTCCCAGTACTCCAACCGCGTGCGCGGCAAACGCCCATCAAGGCAACGATCGTCAGGATGCTGGTGCCAGAAGCAACCGTGCACGAATATCGCTTTCCTCCGAGCGACAAAAACCAAGTCAGGTTTGCCGGGCAAATCCTTGCGGTGGAGGCGGAAGCGGTATCCCAGCCTGTGCGCCAATCGGCGAACGATAATTTCTGGCTTGGTATCACGCGATTTGATTGCACGCATATTTGCGGTGCGTGCGTCGCGAGATATTTTATCCATCAGGTCGCAAGATCTAACGGCAAATCTGCGATATCACGTAGACGTCGGCCCTCGATCATCATGTCTAGAAGCTCCGCCGAGTCAGTGTACTTTGTAGCGGCAACGGCCTCGCGAAGTTCGTTTAGCGCGATATGGTAAACACAATCGATGTCGCCGGTTCCGAGCGCGAGAGACGCTAAGCGACCCGGAGTGGGTTCGCCTGTTACCACAACGATATGCGGCAATCGACCTTTTCGATTGCGTACTAAATTTAGGGCTTCTGACCTCGCGTTCTGAGCTCGGTCGGAGCGCATCGTCCACTTGCAGGACACGCTCGCATGCAACAACGGCAGCGAGCTGTTTGCTGACCTAATACCAGTCAGCGAAGCGTGCTGATCGTCCACCACCAATTCCGACGCATTTATATTCTCGTCTGGTTCGGGGTGGCGGAGCACCATAACATCAGGTTTGATAAGGTAATCCATTCCGATCGCCACCGCTAAATCGGCGTTCGTCGAAACCGCTTCCGCAAGGGAGGAGAGATGGAAATATTGCTCGCACGCTGCAATGGCGAGACGCGTCCCACCTTTGGCGACCTGAAACTTGCCAGGTCGAATGTGCTTTAGCTTCGGGAGAGTTTCTTCCAGATACTCGCCCACAACGATCTCAAATTTATTGCCGGCCATCTGCCCGGCCAGACGGGCACCCACGGCCTCCTTGGCGACTTGTTCCATGATGCCGGATGCGAACGCGACACTGCTAGCTGAGCTACCGTCAGCGATCGAGGGTACGCCCGTATCACTAGTCGCTAGTGCTCCGTTAGCAATAAGCGCGGCGTGGAAGCTTCTGCGTGCCTCGGTTAGGAAGGCTGTGCCCGACGGGACTTCAATCATCTTACCGCGCGCACCGGGAAGATAGAACGAACGCTCATCGCTTCCTTGAGCCGCTGCGCGACGGCACGAGCTACGGGTGGAGGAAAAGCATTGCCGACTTGCCGATAGGCGGCTGTCTTTCTTCCGTTGAATGACCAATCGTCGCCAAAGCCCTGAATGCGAGCAGTCATCCTCACGGTAAGGCGAGGCATTCCTACAAAGTCGCGATCTGGAGCTTCGTCAGCGAGTGAAAGGCCATTGACCCCTAACGACGCCCAGGCGCGCTTTGCGCGCGTCGGCCCGAGATCGGGGCCGCCATGTTTTTTTGAACCGCCCACCAAGGTGGGAGCGATCTCGGAAGCGCCTTCCGCCCAGCGTTTGGCGCCGCGCCAACCACGCTCGGCCATAAGGTCTACCAGTGTTTCTCCGACAGTCGGCGCGTCGCCGGGGTTCGGCATCGGCCAAGAAAAATGATCTTTGATGTCGTGCCTAAGCGCGACAATCACGACACGCGGCCTCAATTGCGGAACACCATAATCCGAGGCGTTCAATAGCCTCCAGTGCGTTTCATATCCGAGAGAATCGAGCTGGGCTTTTAGATGCGTCCGATAATCCTCGAAAACGGCATCAAGAAAGCCGCGCACATTCTCAATCATGATTGCCTTCGGACGGGTCTCGTCAATCAACCGCAGTGCCGCCGGAAATAGATTTCGCTCGTCGTTAGGTCCGAGCTGTTTGCCCGCGACGGAGAACGGAGGGCAAGGCAACCCGCCGGCAAAAAGATCAACGCCCTTGTAGGCTCGACCATCGAACAAATTTAGATCGTCCTCATGCACCGTCCAAGCTGGCCGGTTCAATCGTAAGGTCTTGCAGCAGTCGCTGTCGATCTCAACGACGCCCGCGTGTTCAAAGCCAGCGAGCTCAAGTCCGCGAGCCTGTCCGCCAGCCCCGGCACATACTTCTAGCGAACTGAGCACGACTGCATTCCCCTTATGTTCCGCCGCACCTGATTAGCGACCCGGCCGATAAAGGCAAGGGCAACGGGATCTCGTTGGCGTCAATCGTTATGCCGCACAGTGGCGCCAATTGCCGCCCTCGGCCCGCCTGCCATACCCTAAGAAATTAAAATTGCGGAGAAAAATGGCGTTTATCTGGCTCGGGAGAGCGGGTGCCATACGCATATCTAACTGAAAACGAGCCACAATCTGCGGCGGAGCTGGCAGTCCTTTTATCTTGCCCTCCACCCACCCTCCGAATTTGCCTACTCAGTCCATGCAATGTCACCGTTCTTACACGCGACCGTCCGACAAGAAGGCGCCCATTGGGCCGGAGCGGTAGCAGGTCGAAGTCTTGTTTAGGGACGCTCACGGCAGCGCCACCTTATTCCGAGCTGACCGCTGCCGCTCCGATTGAGCGGAGGAAAGATGGACGGCTCAACTGTCAGCATCGGCTTGGACGTCGGCGAGCAAGTGACACACCTCTGCGCGATCGACGCAGCGGGAAAGGTGCATTTCGAGTGCAGTCTCCCTACCACGGTAGATGCAGTTGGGACGGCGATTTCGGGATTGGATGACCGAACGCCGGGTATAATCGCTATGGAAGCGGGCACGGGACGTTACCTTGCGCTTGCCCTCCGCAACTTCGGCTATGATGTCCGAGTCATTGATGCGCGAAAGGCGAGAAAGTTTCTCTCTATCCGTTTGCATAAGACCGATCCTAACGACGCAAGGGGTCTAGCAGAGCTTGCGATGATGCAGCTTTCAACCACCCCGTCGGTTCATGTGAAATCTGTTGAGTGCCAGTTGCTGCGAGCGCAGCTCGTTTCGCGTGATCTCATAGTCAGGCAGAAGACTGGGCTTCAAAATGCTATCCGAACACGCCTCGCTGAGAACGGCATTCTCACGAAATTGCCGTCTCCACTACAAGTTCGTCCTACAGTTGAGCGCCTTCTTGAAGAGCACCATTCCACTTACGGAGTAGATTTGCGCAGCGAGATATTGCCGCTGGTGGATATCTGGGAGCTAATGCGCCGGTACGTCAATCAGACTGGTCGCGAGCTTGGGCGAATTGCCCGAGATCACCCTGTCATGCGCCGGTTTCTGGCCGTGCCAGGCGTCGGCCCTGTTTGCGCGGTCTCTGTTTATACCGCAATTGAAGAGCCCGCACGGTTTGTGCGGACACACGATGTCGGCGCGTATCTCGGCCTGATTCCCGCGGTGAAACAGTCGGGCCAGATGATACATCGCGGGAGGATTTCAAAAGCTGGCAGCCGCATTACCAGAACGCATCTCGTTATGGCGGCGCGGGTGATCCTTGGTCGGGCGAAGCTAGAATGCGCCCTGACGGATTGGGCACGGGCTCTCGCCCAACGTGTGGGCCATTCAAAAGCTCGCGTCGCGGTTGCACGAAAGTTGGCCGTTCTGCTGTTGAGCATGTGGAAGTCAGGAAGAGATTTCGAACCCTACCCTGTTACCGGACAGTCTCCCCTCGGGGAGTGACAGGCTTGGATGCCGGCCATTGATTTAGAGCGCTGACTCAGGATGAAGAGCTGGTGCCAAGCCTGTCGAAACGCTGTAGGTCAATAGACGCCGGGTTGCGCCCGCGTATGTCCAAGCAGCGATGCTAAAGGCGGGCGCGCGTGTTTCCGAACTCGTATCTTACCGCCCGGCAATTTCGGAATCAGGTTAAGCCCTCTGTTTCTTCACGGCGCCGAAGCTCGTGCTCGACCGCTTCGCGAATGAATTTCGCGAGCTGACGATTGCCGACCTGTGCTTCAATCCGGCGGATCGTCTCCACCGACAGCCGAATAGTCGTGGCCTTCATTCCGAGCGGCGGGCGTCCCATGCCTTCGTCGCTATCGGCCTCGCGCTCAATCTCAAAGAGAATCGCGTTAATGACATCGTTTATTTGCATATACGCTACCGTTTATGGTATAAACGATAGCGTAAACAAGCTTTCTTTCCCCTCGGACGATGGCCTGAAGGCGAATCAACAAAGCGATGGAGGCAATATGTTCCACGATGCCGCAGGTGCCCGATCAAAGGGCGCCGGGGTAATTTCCCCTCTGCCACCCTTTGTTGCGACCCCTACTCCGGAAACGGTCAATACTATGCCCGTTCTCGAACGATCTCGCGACCGTCGCGCCTTGAGCTACGCTCGCTATCGAAATGCAGAGAGCTTCTTCCTCTCGATTGACGAACGGATTTTCTCCAACACCAGCGACCTTCTCTATCAGACTGGCATTGTGGCGCAGTTGGCGTTGACCTCGCATCTGTTGGACGTCGGTTTTGATGACAGATGGTGCGCCCGAAACATCGGCCTGCATATCGGCAAGGCGCTGGCATACGCCAATGCGACCGGCCTAAACTATCACTCCCCTGCGCTCCGGCGGCTGGCCCCGGTGCTGTCACCCTACAACATCTGGCGCAATCCCGACCTCGACGGATCGCGGCCCCCGGTCCCCAAAACGCTGCCAGACATTCCAGCCGTGCTCCGGGAATTGCTCGACCATGTGCGAGGGGTGACGGGACATGCTCGCCCAAGGCGGAGGCAGTCTCATGGCTGACGACAACCTCGCCGCTCGCTTCGCGCGCACAATCCGCGACCTGCTCGTTCCGCCGCCGGTCGTTCCCAATTTCGACGAAGCTCCCGATCCAGAGATAGCGCGGATCGAATGGGCGATTGCCCGCCTGCCGGAGCAAACACGCGAAGTTTTCCTGATGCACCGCTTCGACGATCTTCCATACGACCGCATCGCCCACCGCCTCGGCATCAGCGTAAAGACGGTCGAGCGGGAAATCGTCAGGGTGCTATGCGCTATCCGCGAGGCGCGAGAAGATCATGCCCGCGAGCAATCCAAGTAGCCATCTGCGAAGCCCTCGGATGCTGGCGATTCGAGGTGAGAGGCCCGACTGGCGCTCACAAGCGGCCCCAGCGGCGGACTCCGATCTTTCCTGTTTATTCTTTTTCCTCGCCATTGATGTACGCGCGCCAACGAAACGCGGATTGTTGTTCCATTGCGCGAGTTACCGCGCAACGGTTGCAGCGTGGCCCGCCCCTCCCCCGAGCGAGCGCCCAGCGCATCGGAGCAGCTTGAAGCGCTGCTCGGCAAGCCGTGGCCCTTTCCGGGCCGCCCTCCCAAGCATGACCTCTCGACTTGGCGCGTCACCGACGATTGGCCCGATCCCGTTCCGGTCACGTTGGCGGAGGTCGAAGTGTTTGAGCGCTGGTTCGGCGACCTGTTCGACGAGTTCTTTTCCCCACCCCTCTAAGCTGACCCTACGGAGAGTGCCATGACCGCGCCGCAGACCTTCACGGGGGCGCGCGCTGCCCTCTACCTTCGCGTCTCGACCGCGCGGCAAGCAGAGCATGACGTGTCGATCCCCGACCAGCGGCGGCAGGGCGAAGGCTGGTGCGCGGCGCGCGGGCTCAAGGTGGTTGATACCTATGTCGAGTCCGGCGCCTCCGCGACGAATGACCGCCGCCCGGAGTTCCAGAGACTGATTGAGGCCGGAACGTCGAAACCAGCGCCGTTCGACCTTGTGGTGGTCCACAGCTTCTCCCGCTTCTTCCGCGATCATTTCGAGCTTGAGTTCTATATCCGCAAGCTCGCCAAGAACGGCGTGAAGCTCGTCTCCATCACGCAGGAAATGGGCGACGATCCCATGCACGTCATGATGCGCCAGATTATGGCGCTGTTTGACGAGTATCAATCCAAGGAGACCGCCAAGCATGTTCTGCGCGCAATGCGTGAGAATGCGCGGCAAGGCTTCTGGAATGGATCGCTGCCGCCGATTGGCTACCGCGTCGTCGCGGCCGAGCAGCGCGGCGCCAAGGTCAAGAAGCGGTTGGAGATAGACCCCTTCCATGCCGAGACCGTGCGAACCATCTTCCGGCTCGCTCTGGAAGGCGATGGCGTATCAGGCTCGATGGGGGTCAAGGCCATCGCCGCTTGGCTCAACGAGAGGTCTATTCGGACTCGCGATGGCGGGCGTTGGGGCCTTGGTGCCGTTCACCAGATACTGACCCGCTCAACCTACACCGGGCGGCACGAGTTCAATCGCCGAGGCAAGGACAGGAAGCTCAAACCGAAGTCAGAGGCGGTCGTGGTCGATGTCCCCCCGATCATCGATCAGGAGACTTTTGACGGGGTGCAGGCGCACTTGCAGGCCCGCAACCCCAAGAAGATGCCACCGCGCGTCGTGAGCGGCCCGACGCTGCTTACCGGCCTCATTCATTGCGCGAAGTGCGGTGGTGCCATGACCATCCGCACCGGCAAGGGTGGGCAGTATCGCTATTATGCCTGTTCGACCAAAGCACGGCAGGGGGCGAGCGCCTGCGCTGGCATGGCGGTGCCAATGGAGAAGCTGGACGATCTGGTTGCAAAGCATTTGGAGGACCGGCTTCTCCAACCCGATCGGCTGGAAGCCATCCTGTCCGCCGTTCTAGACCGGCGGCAGGAACAGGCGACGCGCAAGCGCGCCCATGTAGCCGACCTCAACAAGCGTGCCACCGAAACCGACCGGCGCCTAAAGCGGCTCTTTGACGCAATCGAGAACGGCATTGCCGACGTGAACGACCCTGACCTCAAAGAGCGCATCGCAACGCTCAAGGCGACGCGCGATCAGGCCAAGGCCGATGCGGAGCGCGTCACCGCCTCGCTCGGCGCTGCGGGGCAAAAGTCTTTCGCGCCTGACATGCTCGCGAAGTTCGCGACTACTGCGCGCCAGAGAATGCGAACCGAGGGAGGCGGCTATCGCCGCGATCATGTCCGCGCGCTGGCACAGCGCGTGGAGGTCGATGTTGGGGAGGTTCGAATTCTCGGATCGAAAAGCAACCTGCTGCAAGCTTTGATCGCCGGGGCCGCCGAAACAAAGCCGGGCGCAGTGCCCAGCTTTGTTCCGAAGTGGTGCGCCCGGCAGGATTCGAACCTGCGACCACCCGCTTAGAAGGCGGGTGCTCTATCCAGCTGAGCTACGGGCGCGCGCGCACTTGCGTCGCGCGGCGAATAGCGCGGTTTGCGTGGGCTGCAAAGCAGGTTAAGCAGCGGGCGCATGTCCGAATCTTCCCCCCCGACGAGCCAGCCGGTCCAGGTCAACGCTGCAAGCGTGCGCCATTTTCGTTATTACGACCTGTTGATGGCAGCCTTTGTCGCCATCCTGCTGCTGTCGAATATCATCGGCGCGTCGAAACCGAGCTACGTCACGCTGCCGAACGGCACCCAATGGGCGTTCGGCGCGGGCGTCCTCTTTTTCCCGATCAGCTATATCATCGGCGACGTGCTGACCGAGGTCTATGGCTATGCCCGCGCGCGGCGGGTGATCTGGACGGGGTTCGCGGCGCTCGCCTTCATGGCGTTCATGGCGTGGATCGTCGTTGCGCTGCCGCCCGCCGATGGCTGGCCGGGCCAGCAATCCTATGAATTCGTCTTCGGCAACAGCTGGCGCATCGTCATCGCATCGATGACCGCCTTTTGCGTCGGCGAGTTCGCCAATTCCTATGTGCTGGCGCGGATGAAAATCTGGACCGGCGGCAAAAAGCTCTGGACGCGCACGATCGGCTCGACGGTGGTCGGGCAGGGCCTCGACAGCCTGATTTTCTACCCTCTCGCCTTTTACGGTCTTGCCGGCTGGCCGCCCGAGCAGCTTTACGAGGTTGTCCTGTCGCAATGGCTGATCAAAACGGCCTGGGAAGCGGCGCTGACCCCGGCAACCTATCTGGTGGTAGGCGCGTTGAAACGGCGCGAAGGTGTCGATGTGTTCGACGAAGGCACCGATTTCAATCCTTTCGGCGCCAAGGTCTGATTCGAATGACGTTGATCCAACTCGCCGCACTGTGCACCGAACAGAAGACCTGGCTTGTCGCAACCACCGCGCTCGGCCGGGACGCGCTGCACGTCTATTTCGGGCTCGGCGTCTTCATGGCCGTTCGGCTGTTGTGGCGCCGGCCCGGTGGCGGTCCGGCAGCCTGGCTCGCGGTGCTCGTCCTTGCGGTCGTCGGCGAATGGCTCGACATGACGACGCAGGCGAACAATGCGATGGTCCTTCCCCTCGCGGCCCATTGGCACGACGTCTGGAATACGATGTTCTGGCCGACGGTCCTGCTGTTCGTCGGACACTGGCTCCAGCCGAAGGCCGGGCCCGTGAGCGATGCGTCAGGCGAGGACGCCGAGCGCCGCCTCGAACAGGCGTAGCCCGTCGGTGCCGCCATGCGCGCGGTCGATCGCGCGTTCGGGGTGCGGCATCATGCCGAGCACATTGCCCGCGTCGTTGAGCACGCCCGCGATGTCGCGCGCCGAGCCGTTCACGCTGTCGGCATAGCGGAACGCGACCCGCCCTTCGCCCTCGATGCGGTCGAGCGTCGCCGCGTCGGCGAAATAATTGCCGTCATGATGCGCGACGGGAATGTTGATCGTCTCACCCGCATTATAGCTCGCGGTGAACAGCGACTGGCTGTTCTCGACGGTCAGTGCCACGCTGCGGCACACGAAGTTGAGCCCGGCGTTGCGCATCAGCGCGCCGGGCAGCAGCTGCGCCTCGGTCAGCACCTGGAAGCCGTTGCACACGCCGAGCACGGGGACGCCGCGCGCCGCGGCATCCGAAACCGCGCGCAGGATCGGCGAACGTGCCGCCATCGCGCCCGAGCGGAGATAGTCGCCATAGGAAAAGCCGCCGGGGAGCGCGATGAAGTCGATGCCATCGGGCAGCTCGGTCTCGCGGTGCCAGACCATCGCGGGCTTGGCGCCGGTGACCTGTTCCAGCGCGACCGCCATGTCGCGGTCGCAGTTCGAACCCGGAAAGACGATGACGGCGGTCTTCATGGTCGCGGCTCCCTTACGGACGTTCGATGCGGTAGTTTTCGATCACCGTATTGGCGAGCAGCTTGGCGCACATCGCGTCGAGGTCCGCGTCGCTCGTGCCGTCGGCAACGTCGAGTTCGATGAAGCGGCCCGCACGGACGTCTGCCACGCCGCCGAAACCGAGCCCCTCAAGCGCGTGATGGATCGCCTTGCCCTGCGGGTCGAGAACCCCCGGCTTGAGCGTCACATAGACATTCACTTTCATGGGGGCGGACCTTTGCTTTGGCGGGCTGGGAAGATGGGCGCGCCTATGCCCGCGAATCACTTCGGGGGCAAGGGGCGGCGCGGCGGGCGATCTTCGAAAAATGCCACTGTTCGGATTGCGAACCAGTCGCATCTTTCCTGTTGCGAATCCCTCGCACTATCCCTAAATCAGCATTGTTGAGAAGGATTCGCACATGGTCGTCTGTGTCTGCAACGCAATAAGAGAAAGCCAGCTGCGCGATGTCGCGCGCGATGGCCAATTGCGGTGCGCCAAGGCCGCCTATGCGCAATTGGGTCGCAAACCCAAGTGCGGCCAGTGCCTGCCTTTCGCTCGCAATATCATCAGCGACGTCGCCGCGACCGCCTGATTTTTCTCGGTTTTCCGCCATTTTTGACCTTGGCCTGATGGGGCCGGGGCGCGTATAATGCGCCCACTCCATTCCAAGACAAAATGACAGGAAGACACCATGAAGGGCGACGAAAAGGTCATCGATTTCCTCAACGAGGCGCTCAAGAACGAGCTGACCGCGATCAACCAGTACTGGCTGCACTATCGCATGCTCGACAATTGGGGCGTCGCGAAGCTCGCTGCGTTCGAACGCGAAGAGTCGATCGACGAGATGAAGCACGCCGACCAGCTCGCCGACCGCATCCTCTTCCTCGGCGGCCTTCCCAATTTCCAGATGCTCGGACGCCTCCGCGTCGGCGAGACGGTCGAGGAAATCCTCAAGGCCGACCTCGCGCTCGAGGAAGAAGCGATCCCCCTGCTCAAGGATGCGATGGCACACAGCGAAAGCGTCCGCGACTATGTCAGCCGCGACCTGTTCGGGTCGATCCTCGAAAGCGAAGAGCATCATGTCGACGAGCTGGAAAAGCAGTTCGAGATGATCGAGCGCATGGGAATCGAAAATTACATCCAGCTCCAGTCGAAGCCGGCCGGCGACGACTGAGCCCTTCGGCCTTCGTCATCCCGCCATTGCGGGAACGACGAAGGATAAAAACCACGGTTTTCAGGGGCGCTTTCGGGCGCCTCTTTTTTTGCTTGTCTTTGCGAATAATTCTCAATAGCAAGGTGAGGCAGTCCCCTCCTGCCGGCCGCTGCAACTTAAAGCTGCGCTTTAAAGCGGCCGGCATCTTTTTCGAAAACGGGACGGACGGACTGCATGGGCCGGGAGAAACGAACCTCATGCAAAGCAGCGAGCTGATCCGCCAATTGTCCGAACAGCCGCTGGTGCGTGATTTGTCCGTCGAAGCTGCACAGGCCGTTCTGGCCCTTAGATATTGCATCCTCTGCCGCCGCAGCGAACGCGATCCAATGCCCGAACTCGAACGCCGCTGGGGCAATATCCTCGCCGCGCGGCGCTATCGGCTGGTGGTCGAGGCGATCGGTCATGTCTGGCCCGAACCCTTTGCCGTCGCCCCGCCCTGCTGCCCGCGCGTCAGTTTCGACGAGGCGCTGCTTGCCGCGATGGTCGGCGCCGCCGCGCGCCGCGACCGCGTCCAGTTCGACTGGCTGACCGCCGAAATGCTGGGGAGCGATGCGCGCGAGATGCTGTTCGTCGCGCTGGAGAATTTCATCCGCGCGCGGGCGCCGGGGCCGGTTTAGCATCGGCTGGTTAGGGGTGGGGAGCTGTCCTTTGCGAACCCCGGCGAAAGCCGGGGCCCAGTGCGGAAAAGCGCAAGGTTAGTGTTGGAATTCCTGGGCCCCGGCTTTCGCCGGGGTTCACATTTTCATCGGCCGCAACTCGGTCGCCAGCAGATCTTTCTTACCTAGTCGACCGCGATGGGCTCTGCCGTCAAAAACCCCTGCTTGCACACCGGACTTTCGTCGCCGGCGAGACAGTCCGACCATCGGTACAGCTTCTCGATGCGGACCGCCGGACCGTCAGAGCCGCCGCCGCCCATGCCGATAAGCTGCTTGCCTGTGACCTCGCCGATGATCGTGACATTGGTGTGCGCCTCGACAAGGTGAGGATCGTAGACGCCGGGTCCGCAAGCGACGAAGGTCTGGTACGTCGGCTCGGGCGTCCAGCGCGGTTCGCCGTGGTCGCCGCTCCGCGCGAAGAGGATCGTCAGGCACGTCCCATTGACGTGATAGACACCTCCCGCCCAGCGAACGCGCTTCCCTATATGCTGTTCGTCCAACGCTTCCTCAGGCGTCAGCGGGGCGACCTTGGCCGTCCGCAACATTTCAAGCTCGCGCTCGGAGTCGACCCGCGTATCCACCGCTGTCGGTGCTTCCGCCGGCTCGCTCGATGCAGCCATCGCACCGGGCGCGCCGAAGAGCCCCAGCGCTGCGGCACCGGCAAGCAATGCCCGCGCATTCCGCTTCATCGTCGGCACGTCCCGCGCCCCGTTATTTGCCCGCCTTGTCGCTAACCGCCTTGATCACCAGCGCCTTGTCATCGACCAGATAGCGCTTCGCGAGAGCCTGCAACTCTGCCGGCGTCGCCGCCTCGACCTCGCCGATCCCCTTACGGCTGCGGTCGAGGCGATCGGCGTGGCTTGTCGCCTCCGAAACATAGTTCAGCCAATAGCTATTCTCGCGCCGCGACTTCACCATCGCTTCGAGCAACGGCTTGCGCGCGCGATCGAGCAGGTCGGCGTCGACCGGCTTGTCGCGCAGTTCCTTGGCGATCGCGAAGATCGCCGCGCGCGTCGTCGCGAGATCCTTATAATCGACATTGCTCGCGGCGAAGAGATGGCCATAGCCGGGGAACTCGTCGGACAGGCTGGCCGCGGCGCCGGGGCTATAGCTCTCGCCGAGCTTCTCGCGCAGCTCCTCGGTCAGCATCAGCTGCATCGCGCGCGACAACAGGGTGAGCTGCATCGCCTCGCCAAGATCGCTGTCGTCGCGCGCGGGCCAATAGACGCGCAGTTCGGCCTGTTCGGCGGGGCCCTTGTGAATGAGGGTGCGCTCGCTGCGGTCGGTCGCATACTGGCGGATGCGCGCCTCGGTGCGCGGATCGAAGGCGGCGCGACGTTCGGGCAGCGCACCGAAACTGGTCGCGATCGCGTCGATCGCCGCCTGCTCGTCGATGTCGCCGACGACGCCGATCTCGATCGCGCCATGCGCGAAGCTGTCGGCGATCGCGGACTTCAGCTGCGCCCAGTCGAGCGTCATCAGCTTTTCGAGCGGCGGTGTCTGCGAACGCGGGTCGTTG
This sequence comes from Sphingopyxis sp. OAS728, assembly GCF_014873485.1. NCBI lineage: Bacteria > Pseudomonadati > Pseudomonadota > Alphaproteobacteria > Sphingomonadales > Sphingopyxidaceae > Sphingopyxis > Sphingopyxis sp. OAS728. Next base: position 2,127,493 of record NZ_JADBDT010000001.1, read on the forward strand.
TTCGCGAGGATGCCGCCGACGTCGCGGCCGAGCACCGCCGCCGGCGTGGCGTCGTTCGCGGCATATTGCTGCGGCAGCACGCGGCGGATCAAGGCGAGCCCGTCGGGGCGATAGCCGGGATGGGTGAGATAGGCCGCCATCAGCTTTGCCTGCAGCCCGAAATCCTCGGGCGAGGTCAGCGCCGACCCGCCGAACGAGTCGGTCGAGTTGCCGAACACCGGGCTGATCGTCTTCCCCGCGAGGATCGAGCGCAGGTCGTCGAGGCTATGCGCCTCAAGGCCGCCCAACATCAGTGAACCCGCGAGCGACACCCTGGTCGGATCGTCGCGCGTCGCGAGCAGCGTGCCGCCGTCGACGCGCAGCGACAGCAGGACCTTCTCCTTCTGGAAATCGGTCTTCTTGATATTGAGCATGACATTGTTGGCGAAGCGGATGCGGCGGATGCCAAGATCCTCGACGCGCTCGTCGCTGACGATTTTGCCCGGCGTGCCGAAATCGTCATAGGCGAAGGCGGCGTTTGCGGCCTCGGTCGGCGCCGCGACGGCGACCTGGGTCGACGCACGCAGCGCGGCGAGGACCGCATCGGTGCCGCCCTCGACGGGCTTTTTCGTCGTGACGCGCGCAAGCGGTGCGCTGAGCCCTTCCATGCGCTTCTGGAATGCGGCGGTTACCGCAGCCGCGGTCAACGACGGCGCGGTTGCTTCGAACAGCGCCTGCGTGGTTTCGGGGCGGACGAGGACGAAATCGCCGTCCGCCGCCAAGACCAGCGCGTCGGCGAGCGCGTCGCTGCGCCGCGTCGTCACCCCGGCGACAGCGTTTTTGAGCGCCGTGCGGCGGTTCGCGAGCTGCTCGTCGACCTCGGCCTGCGTGAAGCCATGTTCGAGCGCGCGGCGCTGTTCTTGTTCGACGAGCGCGAGGGCTTCCTTCCACGCACCTTCCTTGGCGACCGCGCCGACGGTGAACTGGTCAAAAGTCTTCCAGCCTGTCGCGTCGTTGAAATAGCCGGTCAGGATCGGCGAATCCTCACCCAGCGCGATCTTCGCGAGCCGGCGGCTGACGATCGCCTCGCCCACATCTTCGGCAAGGCTGCGCGCGCGCTTCGCCTTAGTATCGGGTTCGTCGACCCACGGCTTGAAGGCCGAGATGGTCACCGAATCCTGGATCGCGGGATCGACGAAATCGTCGGCGGCTGCGGCGCGCTTATAGTCGACATTGCCGATATCGGGATCGGCGCCCGCGGGGCCGCGCCCCTTCCAGTCGGCAAAGCGCGCCTTGATCTTCGCCTCGATCGCGGCGGGATCGAAGTCGCCGACCATCACCAGCGTCGCGCGCTCGGGACGGTAATAACGGTCGTATAGATCGCGCAGCCGCGCGGCGGGCGCGGTCTTGATCACCTCTTCGGTGCCGACGGGAATGCGGCTTGCGACCTTCATGCCCTTCATCTGGAAGTCGAGCTGATCGATCAGGCTGCGCAGCTGATAGGTATCGCGCGCGCGGCGTTCGGACAGGATGATCCCGCGTTCGCGGTCGACCGCGGCGGGATCGATGGTCAGATTGCTGCCGGTCTCGCGCATCAGCATCAGCCCGGTGTCGATCAGGTCGTCCGACGCATTGGGCAGGTCGAGCTGGTAGATCGTCTGGTCGAAGCCGGTCGAGGCATTGGTATCGGCGCCGAACGCCAGCCCCTTGCGTTCGAGCAGCTTGATCATCTCGCCTTCGGGCACATTGGTCGATCCGTTGAACGCCATATGTTCGAGGAAATGCGCGAGGCCGCGCTGGTCGTCGGCCTCGGCAAAGCTGCCGACCGCGAAGCGCATGCGCAGCACGACGCTGTCCTTGGGCGTGCTGTTCTTCAGCAGCGCATATTTCATTCCGTTGGGGAGCACGCCGAACACAATGTTCGGGTCGACCGGCACGTCGCTTGCCGCAAAGTTCCACGCCTTGGACGCCTCGGTCTGCGGATTGACCGCCGCGGGCGCGGCAACCTTCGCAGGCGCTTCTTTCGCGTAGGCGGGAGCGGTGCTGGCGATCAGGAAGACGAGGGGCGACAGCGCGGTCGAAGCACGCCGGACAAAGGATTTGGTCATGTGACAGATGTGGCCACCGCCCTTCGGGCGGTCAAGCCGCCGTTACGCGACCCGGCCGATGCTTTCGACAGACGACGTCTTCGCGCGATCGGCGGCTTTCGCAGCATAGAGCGCGCGGTCGGCGACCTCGAGCAATTTACGCGCGCTGTCGCCATGTTCGGGCCAATGGGCGGTGCCGATGCCCGCGCCGACGCCGATCGACCGGCCGCCGATGCGGTAAGGCGCGGCGAGCGCGGCGAGGACATGGTCGGCGAGCGAGGTTTTGAGCAGGATCGACCCCGCGGGCACGAGGATCGCGAATTCGTCGCCGCCCTGCCGAGCGACGACGGCATGATTGCCGCACGCACGGCGCAGGCGCTCGGCGAGCTCGCACAGCACGCCGTCGCCGATTGCATGGCCATGCTGGTCGTTGATCGGTTTGAAGCCGTTGAGGTCGAGCAGCGCAATCGCGAACGGCCTCGCCGCATCGCCCTTCGCAATCTCCTCGTCGAGCCGCATGTCGAACTCGCGGCGATTGGCGAGGCCGGTCAGCGGATCAGTGTGCGCAAGGTCGCGCATCTGGTGCTGGAGCTGGAGCAGGTCGATCAGCTGGTCATGCTGTTGCAGGATCATGCGCAGCAGGAAGATCGTCGCGACGACGAGGCTGGTGCCCGCAGCGATTTCGGGCGGATTGCCCGAGGTCAGCATCAGGAAGGAGATCGGCACCAACCCGATCAGCAGGTTGATGAAGGTCGCGAGGCGGATCGACGAGAGGCAATAGGCGGTAGCAAGCGAGCCCATCGCCATGATCATCGCATAATAGCTGTGCGTCGAGGCCGGCGCGGCGAGCCAGTTGATCACCGTCCAGCTGCTGCACATCGCGCCCGTCGTTCCCGACAGCCACATCGATTCCTTAATCATCCGCCGCGCGCGACGAAGGCTCATCCGCCGGCCGCGATTGTGCATGAGGAAGACGAAGCCGAGCAGGCCGATGAGCGCGAGCGTTACCGGGAAACCGATGCGGACGATCGGGTGCACCGTGTCGACCCCGGCATAGATGGCGGTCGGCGTCGTCGCCGCCAGCATCAGGAACAGCATCGGGGTCAGCGTTTCGACGCGATTGGCGCGCAGCAAGGCCACGTCGTCCCGAATCGCGTCCGGAATCGGCGGAAAGAAGCGCGTGCGCAGCCAGTGATAGACCCCCGTCATAGCGGCGGGATAGCAAGGCCGAGTAAAGCAGAAGTTAAGGAACGAAAGCTTGTGTTATCACCGACGTAAGCGCTCCGCGCGGGCGGATGGCTTGCGAAATATTAACCATATGTAGGGACAAGCGCGGCCACAAATTCCGTGCCCGACAGGAGCAACGCCATGTCCTATCCGATGCCGCCGCTGACTTCGCCTGCCCCCGCACCGACCGTGCCGATGCCGTCGGCCGATCCCACGCTGCCGCAGAACGACACTCCCGTGGCGCAGGTGGCGCGCGCGGCGCAGCTCACTGCGACGCAGGCGGTTTATACATGGACGACCGATGTGCCGACGCTGCCCGGCGTTCCGCTCGCGACCGACGTGCCCAAGAATGACGAGCCGACGATCGCGTGGTTCGTCATCTTGATCGGCGTCGGGCTCGACATCGTGCGTAACGCGCTGACGGTAAAGCTTGGCGGGGTCGACAAGGGCGAACTCGACAGTCCGCGTGCGCAATATGAGGCGGCCTTGGTCGAATGCGACGCGATAGAAGCGTCGGCGGCGAAGATTGCGGCTGAGCATGGCGTGCACACCGGCGGCAATATCTTTGAGCGCATGATCGGCGATGTCGAGAATGCGGTCGCCGCCGCCGAGCGCGACGCGCATGTCGCGTTGCTCAAAGGTTATAAGGACCGGCTCGAAGAGCTGATGAAGGTCGAGGATGCCGACGGGCTCGGCAGCAAGACACCACGCAGCATCGACGCCTATCGCGCGCTGTTTGCGACGCTACCCGTTCCGGGCATCAGCTATATGTTCCAGGATGACAGCACCTTCGCGCGCCTCCGCGTGCAGGGCCCGAACTGCATGCTGATCACCGCGGTCGGCGATGCGCTGCCCGCCAATTTCCCGCTAAGCGCCGCCCAATATGCCGCCGTCGTCAATGGCGACACGCTGGCGGCGGCGCTCGCCGACGGGCGCCTCTTCCTGCTCGACTATGCCCCGCTTGCAGTGATCGATCCCGGCACCTATGGCACCGAAGCGAAATATATCTGGCAACCGATGGCGCTGTTCGCGATCCCGCCAGGTGGCTCTTCGCTGATCCCGGTCGCGATCCAGTGCGGACAGGACCCGGCCGACTATCCGATCTTCACCCCCTCCTCCGTTGCCGAGAAAATCTGGGGCTGGGAGATGGCAAAGTTCGTCGTGCAGGTCGCCGACGGCAATTATCACGAGCTGTTCGCGCACCTCGCGCGCACGCATCTGGTGATCGAGGCGTTCGCGGTGGCGACGCATCGGCATCTCGCCGAGGTCCATCCGGTCTGGGCGCTGCTCGTCCCGCATTTCGAAGGCACGCTGTTCATCAACGAGCAGGCGGCGACGTCGCTGATCGCGGCGAACGGTCCGATCGACCATATTTTCGCCGGCACGATCGCGTCGAGCCAGCTCGCCGCAGTCGACGCGCGGCTCGCGTTCGATTTTTACGGCAAGATGCCGCGCGCCGATTTCGCGGCCCGCGGCGTCGGCGTGGATTCGGCGCTCGCAGAATATCCCTACCGCGACGACGCGCTGCTCGTCTGGGACGCGATCCACGAGTGGGCGCGGCAATATGTCGACCTCTATTATGCGCACGACGCCGATGTCGTCGCCGATACCGAACTCACCGCATGGGCGACCTGCCTTGCGGGCGAGGCGAAGATCAAGGGCTTCGGACCGGTGACGACGCGCGCGCAGCTTGCCGAAATCTGCGCGATGGTGATGTTCACGGCGAGCGCGCAGCATGCCGCGGTCAATTTCCCGCAAAAGGACATCATGGCCTTTGCCCCCGCGATCACCGGTGCGGGCTGGCAGGCGGCACCGAACGGGCAGCGCGGACACGACAAGGCGGGCTGGCTCGCGATGATGCCGCCGATGGCGCTCGCGCTCGAACAGCTCAACGTGCTCGAACTGCTGGGCTCGGTGCATTACCGCCCGCTCGGCGATTATCGCAGCAACGCCTTTCCCTATCCTTTGTGGTTTCAGGACCCGCGCGTGACCGGAGCCGAAGGGCCGCTGGCGTGGTTCCAGGCGGCGCTTGCGGGGGTCGAGGCAGAGATCGTGGCGCGCAATGCGGAGCGGATGCAGCCCTATCCCTATCTGCAGCCGAGTTTAATCCCGACGAGCATCAATATCTGAGGTTCCGGAAATGCGAACCCCGGCGAAAGCCGAGGTCCATGACAGCTTAGCTGGGCCCCGGCTTTCGCCGGGGTGCACGAGAGCTTAGCTGCCCTTTTTCTTCCGGTGGCTTTCGAGGTCGAGCACGGCATTCTCGCCGCCTTCGGGCAGCAGGCCGAGGCGGCGCGCGACTTCCTGATAGGCTTCGACCTCACCACCGAGATCGCGGCGGAAGCGGTCCTTGTCGAGCTTTTCGTTCGTCGTCATGTCCCACAGACGGCAGCCGTCGGGGCTGATCTCGTCGGCAAGGATGATGCGGCTGAAATCGCCTTCATAGAGGCGCCCGAATTCGAGCTTGAAGTCGACGAGGCGGATGCCGACCGCGGCGAACATGCCCGACATGAAGTCGTTGATGCGGATCGCCATGTCCTGGATGTCGTGAAGCTCGTCCTGGCTGCACCAGTTGAAGCAAGCGATATGCTCCTCGGCGACGAGCGGATCGCCGAGCGCGTCGTCCTTGTAGCAATATTCGATCAGCGTGCGGGGAAGCTGCGTGCCCTCCTCGATGCCGAGGCGCTTTGACAGCGTGCCCGCGGCGACGTTGCGCACGATCACTTCGATCGGGACGATCTCGACCTGCCGGATCAGCTGTTCGCGCATGTTGAGGCGGCGGATGAAGTGCGTCGGAACACCGATGTTGCCAAGCAGCGTGAAGACATGCTCCGAAATCCGGTTGTTCAGCACGCCCTTGCCGCTGATCGTACCCTTTTTCTGGGCGTTGAACGCGGTCGCATCGTCCTTGAAATACTGGATCAGCGTGCCCGGTTCGGGGCCCTCGTACAGGATCTTCGCTTTGCCTTCGTAGATCTGGCGGCGACGGGACATGGGCGCAAACTTTCTGTCGGAACCAAATGAATGACCCCGGCAAAGCGACTCGGTTGGAGGCGCGCCGCCGGGGCGATGCGGCGCCTATAGCGACAAAGGTCGGGCGCGTCATCCCCGGCATGATGCCCATTGCCTTACGTTTACGTAAAGTGCTTGCCATCGCCCGCCCCGCTTGCAACCATGACCGCAAAGCCAAGGAGAGAGATGGATGAGCTTCGACCAGATTCGCCTCGACCGCCACGAAGGCATCGCGCTGCTGACGCTGCACCGCCCCGACCGGATGAACGCCTTTACCACCGAGATGATGCTGGAGATCGTCGCCGCACTCGACGAATGCGACGCCGACGACGGCGTGCGCGCGGTGGTCTTCACCGGATCGGGCGACCGCGCCTATTGCGCCGGCGCCGATCTCGGTCAGGGCGCCGCGACCTTCGATTATGACAAGCGCACCGACAAGCAGGCGATCCTGCCGGGCGGCATGTCGGCGAGCCCGGTCGCCGAGGATGGCACGATCGACTGGTCGCACCCTCTGATCCGCGATTCGGGCGGGCGCGTGTCGATGCGCATCTTCGACTGCAAGAAGCCCGTCCTGGGGGCGATCAACGGCGCCGCGGTCGGCATCGGCGCGACGATGACCTTGTCGATGGATGCGCGCCTCGCGAGCGAGACCGCACGCTATGGCTTCGTCTTCGCGCGCCGCGGGATCGTCCCCGAGGCCGCGTCGAGCTGGTTCCTGCCGCGCCTCGTCGGCATCCAGAACGCCGTCGACTGGTGTTACTCGGGGCGGCTGATCGACGCCGCCGAGGCGCATGAAAAGGGCCTCGTCCAGTCCGTCCACGCCCCCGGCGACCTGATCGACGCGGCGATCGCCAAGGCGCGCGAGCTCACCGATCACAGCGCGCCGGTGTCGGTCGCGCTCACCCGCCACATGCTGTGGCGCATGCTCGGCGCGCCGCACCCGATGAGCGCGCATCGCTGGGACAGCCGCGCGATCTTTGCGCGCGGACGTAGCGCCGATGCGGCCGAGGGCGTGTCGAGCTTCCTCGAAAAGCGCCCCGCGAATTTCACCGTCAGCGTCGCGAACGATTACCCCTGGTTCGCCGAGTTCGAGGATACCCCGCCCTATAGCTGAGCGGTCAGCTCGCCGCGCCGCCGCGCTTCCTGAAATAGGGCCGGAAGAACATGTAGAGGCCCGAGAATATCAGCAGGAAAAGCGGCGGCAGCGGCAGGTAATAGACCCACTGCGCGGGCTCCTGCCCCGCCCCGAGTATCACGAAAATGGCGAGCACGATCGCCGAAAAGATAATCGATACCCAGCGGTGGAATTGCCGGATCCACAGACTCCAGTTCATGATATCCTCCCTGTTTGATTATGCATTGAGACCCGCGACGGCCTTCTCGAGATTTTCGAGATGAATCTTCCAACCAGCCTTGGCGCCGCCGAACGCCTGCTTCTGGTCGGGACGGAAACCGACCTGCTCCATACGCAGCAGCGTTCCCGCGGCCGTCGGCTCGAGCGTGAAGGTCACTTTGCTGTCGAGCCGGTACGCCGGATCGTCGTGCGCGTAATTCCATGTGTAGGACAGCATCCGGCCCGGATCGACGTCGAGGATTTCGCAGTCGACATGGCCCCAGTCGCCGCGCAGCTGGAAGTGGTGACCGAGGTCGAGGCCGAAGTCATTCTTCATCAGCCATTCCTCGATCAGATGCTGCGTCGTCAGCGCGCGCCAGATCTTTTCGGGCGGATGCGGAATCTCACGCTCCACGGTCACGCTGCGCACGTCGGTATCGTTCATTGATCCATCCTCTTGAGCAAATCTTCGAGATCGTCGAACCGCGCTTCCCAGAAACGGTTCATGCGCCCCGTCCAATCGACGAGCGGCGCGAGCGCGCGCTGCTGCGCGCTGTAATGCGTCTGGCGTCCCTCGTGCCGGTCGAGCACGAGCCCCGCCTGCTTGAGGATGCCGAGATGTTTGGACACCGCGGGCTGCGAAATGCCGGCGCCCGCGGTGAGCGCGCCGACCGTCTGTTCACCGTCGAGGCAAAGCCGTTCGAAGATCGCGCGCCGGCTGGGATCGGCGAGCGCCTTGAAGAGAAGGTCGGGGGACGACTGCACTAATCCATAACTCCGTGGCTATGGATAATCCCATAACCATTGAGTTATGAATGTGTCAAGCCCGGCCTATCAGGCAGCGTCGTATCGCCGCCTTCCGCGCATCGCAGTCATGCTGTGCGTATTCTTCAGCGCAAGCGAACGCGCGCGGATCGTCTCGACGCTGTGCCAGTTTGCCGTCACCCGCTCGGGGGTGAATTGCACCGTCACATAGCCGCGATCCTCGGTATTTGCCCATTTGAGCTGCGGCGACGAACGGCGCAGCGCCGCGACGCGCGTCTCGTTGGTCGCACCCTTGATGTAGCTTTCATAGCCCGGCGAGGTGACGCTCTGCCCCGCGATCTCGATCCCCGCAGGCCGACCGTCTTCCGCAAGGTCGAGCGCCCAGGCGTTGTGCGTGTCGCCGGTCAGCGTGACGAGGTCGGCATCGGCGCGCTGCGCCGCGGCGAGCAGGCGGCTACGCGCGGCGGGATAACCGTCCCACGCGTCGAGGTTGAGCGGCAGTCCGGCCTTCGCCGCGAGCTGCCCCGCCTCGACGCGGCGACGGATATAGTCGGGCTGCTCGCCGCCGAACCAGTCGCGCGTTTCGGGCGGGGTGAAGATCGTGCCCATCACCACCTGCTGCGCGCAGACCTGCCAGCGCGTCCCCGCTTTGGTCGACGCCGCGAACCCGTCGAACAGCCATTTCTCTTGGCTTGCGCCGAGCATCTGGCGCGCCGGGTCGCGATAGGCGGTCTCGGCAAAGGCTTTGAGCTTCGCGGCGGCATCGCCGCCGCCGGCAATAATCTCGTCGACTTCGAACTGCCGGTCGCGCGCCGTCACGCGCGTTTCGGGGAGGAAGATCGTCGCAAGGTCGCCAACCTGATACTGGCGCCAGCGCGTGTCGGCGACGGGCATCCACTCATGATAGGCGCGTTCGGCGGCAGCCATGCGCGCGGGCCATTCGCCTTCGCCCTCATTGTGATTTTCGGCGCCGCCCTTCCAGACGTCGTTCGCAAATTCATGATCGTCCCACTGGGCGATCATCGGGAACAGCTGATGCAGCTTCTGCAGATCGGGATCGGCGCGATAGGCGGCATAGCGGAGGCGATAATCGGCGAGCGCGACAATCTCGTGCGCGGGCTGGATCTCGCGCCCGGGCAGCGCGTCCTTTGCTGCGGGATAGTCGCCGGCCTTATATTCATAAAGATAGTCGCCGACATGCGCGACGAGATCGATGTCGCCGCGCGCCGCGGCATGGCCATAGGCGGTGAACCAGCCGAACGGCATGTTCGAGCAGGAAAAGAGCGCCAGATTGAACGCTTTGGTCGACCCCTGCGGCAAGGTGCGCGTGCGGCCGGTCACCGATTTGGTGCCGTCGGGCGCGACAAAGCGATAATGATACCAGCGGCCGGGCTTGAGCCCGTCGACGACCAGCTTGGCGGTATGATCGCGCTCGCCCGCCGCAACGACGCTGCCGCCCGCAACGACCTTCGAAAAATCCTCGCTTTCCGACAATTCGGCGGTCAGCGTCGTATCGTTCGCCGCGGCGTAGCGCGTCCAGAGCAGCACCGAGTTCGGACCCGGCTCGCCGCTGGCGACGCCGTGGGTAAAGCCCTGCGCCATCGCCGCGCGCGCCGCGCCGGGCAGCGACAGCGCCGCGAGCCCCGCCGTGCCGAGCTTGATGAGCAAACGGCGATCGATTTCGTTCCACAGCTGATGCATCGCATATTCTCCCGCGTCGCCGGGTCTGTGGCCCGTCTTTGTTACAGCTTTGCGCTCGCCCCGGCCGCTATCCGCTGATCCCGAGCGCGAGCAGCAGCAGCATGAACCAGATCACCGCAAACAGGCTGAAAAAAAGCAGCAAGGTCGCGCGCACGAGCGAACCGAAGCGCGACGAACGATAGGCGTCGCGGAGTTGGCGATACATATGGAACGGCACATAGAGCATCGCGAGGAAGGTCGCCATATCGCCGAAGATCGTGAGGTTCAGAAGGCGTACCACGACGAACAGGAGCAGCATGAAGCTGATCGAATAAGTGACGAAGACGAAATGGTCGTAGGTGTGGAAGCGACGGCTGAACGGAAAGAGCAGCCACATTAAGGGCAGCGACAGCGGGATCAGCGCCCAGGCGAATTTATAGGCGTTCGCCTGTAGCTTGTAGAGAACAAGCGCCGGGTTCGCGAACGCCTTTTTGAGACCATGGTCGATGAACGGAACGCCCGTATCGATCTTGTTCTGCGAGATGAAATTGGCGCTTGTGAGCGCCTGCTCGGCGGGATCCTCCAACACCGGTGGCCCCGCGGCGCGGTCGGCCGCGCGCTCGGTCTTGCTGCGGCTGCGCGCGACGCCGAGATAGTCGGCGCTTTTCTGGAGCACGTCGCGTTCGGCCTCCAGCTCGCGGCGTTGGTCGGCGGGCAGATCCTTTTTGACCAGTTCGGCGTCCACCCGGTCGACCTCGGCCTGCATGCTGTCCTTGATCGCGGTCGTGCGCGTCTGTTCGGCCGCCGCCTTGTTCAGCCCCTCGCCGAAACCGCCGCCGCTGCCGACCATCGCGAGCACCGCATAGGTCAGGAAGACCGCGAACAGGAACAGTGCGAGCGGTGAAATGAAGCGCGCTCGCTCGCCATGGATATAGCGACGCGTCAAGTCGCCCGGCCGCCAGCTGAGGAGCGGCAGCGTGTTCCAGATCTTGCCCTCGAAATGGAAGATCGCGTGGACCAGATCGTGCCCGATCGCGCCGAAACTGCGGTGCACGTCGGCGCGCTGGCCGCAATGATGGCAGTGCGACCCCGCTAGGCTGGTGCCGCAGTTCAGGCAGCGCAGGCCGGCATGCGCCGCGCCATCTCCCCCATGATGCGGCTCGACCGCACGCGCCGCCAAACCGGCAGTCACCGCCGCCCCGATGCCTTCGATATCCCCTGTCATGCTGCCCTGCCTAAAGGCGTGCGAGGCGCCACGCAACGGGACTTTCGCGGCCCGTACAAAGCGTGATAGTGGCAGCGCCATGAACGCCGAAGCCCTCACCGCCCCGCCGATGCCCGGCGACGCCGCCGCCCTGATCGCCGACATGGGCGCGCATGCGCGCGCCGCGTCGAAGGTGCTCGCGCAGGCGCCGACCGCCGACAAGGCGGCCGGACTGGTTGCAGCGGCGGCGCAAATCCGTGCGCGGACGGCCGACATCCTCGCCGCCAATGCCGAGGATATGGCGGCCGGACAGAAGAATGGACTGTCGGGTGCGATGCTCGACCGGCTGCGGCTCGACGAAGGCCGGCTCGCGAGCATCGCGGACGCGATCGACGATGTGGCGGCGCTGCCCGATCCGTCGGGCGCCGAAATCGACCGCGTGACGCGGCCCAACGGCCTGGTGCTGAGCCGCGTGCGCGTGCCCTTGGGCGTCGTCGGCATCATCTATGAAAGCCGCCCCAATGTGACCGCCGATGCCGCCGCGCTCGGCCTGATGTCGGGCAATGCGGTGATCCTGCGCGGCGGCAGCGAGGCGGTGCATTCGAACCGCGCCATTCACGCGGCCTTCGCCGCGGGGTTCGTCGCGGCAGGCCTGCCCGCCGATGCGGTGCAGCTCGTCCCGACGCAGGACCGCGCCGCAGTCGGCGCGATGCTCCGCGCGCAGGGGCTGATCGACATCATCATCCCGCGCGGCGGCAAGGGCCTCGTCGCGCGCGTGCAGGACGAGGCGCGCGTGCCCGTGCTCGCGCATCTCGACGGCATCAACCACCTCTATATCGACGGCGCCGCCGATCCGGCGAAAGCGGTCGAGCTCGCGGTCAACGCCAAGATGCGCCGCACCGGCGTTTGCGGCGCGACCGAAACGATCCTGATCGACCGCGCCTATCCTGCGCCGCTCGCGATCGTCGACGCGCTGGTCAAGGCCGGCTGCGAAGTGCGCGGCGACAAGGCGGTGGCTGCGCTGAGCCCGCATGTCGACGCGGCATCGGCGGGCGACTGGGACACCGAATATCTCGACGCGATCGTCTCTATCGCGATGGTCGACGGCCTCGCCGGCGCGCTCGCGCATATCGACGCGCATTCGAGCAAGCACACCGACGCGATCGTCACCGAGGACGCCGCGATCGCCGAACGCTTCCTGAGCGGCGTCGACAGCGCGATCGTGATGCACAATGCCTCGACGCAATTCGCCGACGGCGGCGAATTCGGCCTCGGCGCCGAGATCGGTATCGCCACCGGCCGCCTCCACGCGCGCGGCCCCGTCGCGCTTGAGGGGCTTACGACGTATAAATGGCTGGTGCGCGGTACGGGGCAGGTGCGGCCGTGACCGATCATATCCGCTTGTGGCGCCCCGTAGGTCCGGACGAATTATTGCTTATTGCCAGAAGCGGGATGAAAGAGTTTCCGCCACGCTTGCCTGAACAGCCAATCTTTTATCCGGTCACGACGTTAGGATATGCAGTAAAGATCGCGCGGGATTGGAACGTCCCCGCGTCCGGTTCGGGATTTGTGACCGAATTTGACGTCTCGGCGGAGTATCTTGCCAGCTATCGTGTCGAACAGGCCGGCGGCAGCGAGCATGAAGAATATTGGATACCGGCCGAAGACGTGCCTCGCTTCAACGATGCGATCCACGGTCATATCAGGGTGGTGAAGTCATTCCCCGAATGATCCCCACCGGCCTCCTCGGCGGCAGCTTCAATCCCGCGCATGGCGGGCATCGCGCGATCAGCCTGAATGCGATCGACGCGCTCGGGCTGAGCGAATTGTGGTGGCTCGTCTCGCCCGGCAATCCGCTCAAGCCCAAGGCGGGCATGGCTTCGCTCCCCGCGCGCCTCGGTTCGGCGCAGCACATCGCGCGGCGGTCGCCGATTCGGGCAACCGCGATCGAGGCCGAACTCGGCACGCGCTACACGATCGACACGCTCAAAAAGCTCGTCCGCCGTTACCCGAACCGGCAGTTCATCTGGATCATGGGGGCCGACAATCTGGTCCAGCTGCCCCAATGGCGCGACTGGCGGGGGATTGCCCGACTCATGCCGATTGCGGTTATCGCGCGTCCGGGCTATAATGACCGCGCCCATGCAAGACGTGCGATGGGATGGCTGCGGCGATTTGTCCGGCCCGCAGACCAGAAGAAGCATTGGACGGACTGGAGACCGCCCGCCCTCGTGTTCCTGCGTTTTTCGCCCGATGTGCGATCCGCAACTGCGATACGGCAGGCCAACCCCCGCTGGTTCGAACGCTATGAAGGCCGCGCCCTGCGCGACCCGCTGACGCGTTCGCGGCTTGTGGACACGAACAGGAAAGGACGCATTTGATCTCCGCAACCCAGGATGCCGCCAATGGCGCCGCATCCGCCAATGACAGTGTGGATACGCTCCACGCGCTGATCCTCCACCAGCTGGACGAGGACCAGGCCCAGGAAACCATCTCCATCCCGCTTGCCGGTAAAAGCAGCATCGCCGATCATATGGTGATCGCGAGCGGCCGGTCGACGCGTCATGTCTCGGCCATCGCCGAGAAACTGGCACAGCGGATCAAGCAGGAAGCGGGCCGTCAGGTTCGCGTCGAAGGACTGCCCAATGCCGATTGGGTGCTGCTCGACGCGGGCGACGTCATCGTCCACCTGTTCCGTCCCGAGGTGCGTAGCTTCTACAACCTCGAGCGCATGTGGTCGTTCGGCGACGCGCCGCCGGTCGCCGCCGCAAATTGACGCCTTAGCCTCGCTCAGGCTAGGCGAGGCGTCATGTTGCTGCACATCATCGCGCGCGGGCGCATCGGGCGCGGGCCCGAGGCCGAGCTGGTCGAGCGCTATATGAAGCGCGTGACCTGGGCGCAGAAGATTTCGGAGCTTCCCGACACCGGCGGGCGGATGCCTGCCGCGGCTGAAAATAGCCGCACCATCCTGCTCGACGAGGGCGGCGACCAGATGTCGTCGCTCGAATTCGCCAAATTGCTCGAAAAATGGCGCGACGGCGGCGTACGCGAGGCGCGCTTCTGCCTTGGCGCCGCCGACGGCTTCACGCCCGAGGAGCGCGAGGGCGCCGACAAAGTCATCGCCTTTGGCCGCGCGACCTGGCCGCATCTGATGGCGCGCGCGATGCTCGCCGAGCAATTGTGGCGCGCCACCAGCATCGTCGCGAACCACCCCTATCACCGCGAAGGCCGCCAGTGAGACGCGCGTCTGCCACCTTGGCGATCGCGGCCCTTTTCGCGGGCGGTGCTCTTGCGGTGGCGCAAAGCGATATCTTCGATCCCGCCGCGATCGCCGAGCGCGAACGCGAGCAACTGCTCGGCGCGAAACAGCAGTCGGCGGCGGCGATGGCGCGCAGTGCGCTGCTCGAAAAACAGGCGCTGGCGGCAAGCAGCGAAGCCGACCGGCTGAAGAAACGCAGCGCAGCGCTCGCCGCCCGCATCCAGTCGGCCGAGGCCGATATCAGCGCGGGCGAGGCGCGCGTCGCGCTCGTCACCCGCCGCCTTTCCGCGCAGCGCGCGCGACTGGCGCAGCAGCAGCAGCCTTTGCTCGAACTCGCCGCGTCGCTCCAGCAACTGAGCCGCCAGCCGCCCGTCAGCGTCCTCGCGCAGCCGGGATCGCTCACCGACATGGTCCATGCGCGCGCAGTGATCGACGCCGCGATGCCGGTAATCGAGCGCCGCACTGCGGGGGTTCGCCGCGAACTCGCGTCACTCGACACCACCCGGCGCCAGCAGGCGATCGCGCTGAAAGCACTCTCGTCGAGCAAGGCGCAGCTGGCGCACCGCCGCGACGCGCTGACCCGGCTCGAAAACGAAGGTCGGCTGCGCTCGCGCGAGCTGATGAGCAGCGCGCAGCTCGAAGCCGACCGCGCGCTCGGGCTCGGCGAAAAGGCGCGCGATATCGTCGACTTGATGGACACGCTCGAAGCCGACGGCGCGGTGCGCGCCGAACTCGCGCAGCTTGCCGGTCCGCTGCCGCGCCCGCGCAATCCCGAGAGCAATATCGCCAGCGCCGCCCCGTCCGCCCCCGCCGAGGCCGAGCTGACGCAGGGCGCCTATCGCCTGCCCGTCGTCGGGCGCATCGTCGCCGGGCTGGGCGAGGTCAATGAAAGCGGCGTGCGCTCGCGCGGCGTGACGATCGCGGCGCGCCCTGGCGGCCAGGTCGTCGCCCCCGCCCCCGGCCGCGTCGGCTTCGCCGGCGATTATCGCGGCTATGGCAAGATCGTGATCATCGACCATGGCGGCGGCTGGGTCTCGCTCCTCACCGGGATGATCGCGCTGTCGGTCGGGGTCGGCGACACGCTCGATGCCGGGGCCCCGATCGGCCGCGCCGGGTCCGACGACAGCCGCATCACCGTCGAACTCCGCCGCGCCGGACGGCCGGTCGATATCGTCGCGATGATCGGTTAATCATCCGTTCGGCCCCCGTCCTGCATAGGGATGCACCGCTTGACGCCCGCATATTTGCGTAGGAGGATGGCGCGCCGGGGATTATAAGGCGGGATTGCTCTCGCGTGACTGAAAGACGCCCATGACCGAATCGACCAAGACCATCTCGTCCCCACGGCGCCGTTTCGCCTTGTGGCAGGGTGCCGCCGCGCTTTCGACGCTGGCGCTCGTCCCGCTCGCGACCGGGGCGATGGCGACCGTCGATTCGAAGACGCAGGAAGAAATTTCGCGCTTCATGGACGTCTATCTCGAGGTCAAATCCAACTATGTCGAACCCGTCGACGATTCGAAGCTGATCGAAGGCGCGATCAACGGCATGCTCGCCAGCCTCGACCCGCATTCGGGCTATCTCGACGCGCGCGGCTTTTCGAACCTGCGCACGCAGACCGACGGCGAATATGGCGGGCTCGGCCTGTCGGTGACGATGGAAGACGGCGTCGTGAAGGTGATCGCGCCGACCGCCGACACCCCCGCCGCCAAGGCGGGGATCAAGGCGGGCGACTATATCACCCACATCAACAAGGAACTGATCTTCGGCCTGACGCTCGACGAGGCGGTCGAACAGATGCGCGGGCGCCCCGGAACCAAGATCGACATCACCGTCGTGCGCGAAGGGCAGGACAAGCCGATGGAACTGTCGCTGACGCGCGAGATCATCGACCTCAAGCCCGTGAAATGGGAAGTCGAGGGCGACGTCGGCGTGCTCACCGTATCGAGCTTCTCGGCCGACGCGACCACCGACCTCAAGGCCGCGATGATGGCGGTCGAAAAATCGCTCGGCAAGAAACCGCGCGGCTGGATCCTCGACCTCCGTTCGAACCCCGGCGGGCTGCTCGACGAAGCCGTCGGGATCAGCGACCTGTTCCTCGAACGCGGCGAGATCGTGTCGCAGCGCGGGCGCAAGAAGGGCGATATCGAACGCTATTTCGCCGAACCCGGCGACGCCGCCGGCGGCGCGCCGGTCGTCGTGCTGATCGACTCGGGTTCGGCCTCGGCCTCCGAGATCGTCGCGGGCGCCCTGCAGGACCAGCATCGCGCGGTCGTGATGGGTGAACGCAGCTTCGGCAAGGGATCGGTGCAGACCGTGTTGCCGCTGACCGACACCACCGCGCTCCGCCTGACCACCGCGCGTTATTATACGCCGTCGGGCCGCAGCGTGCAGGAAGGCGGCATCGAACCCGATATCCGCGTGCCGCAGATCTCGGACCCCGACTATGCCTCGCGCCCGAAGTTCCGCGAAAGCGACCTGCGCCGCCACCTCGTCAACGAGAAGAAGGTCGACAACGGGCTCCTCGAAAAGGACGAAAAGGCCGATCCGCGCTTCACCGCGACCGCCGCCGACCTGAAGGCGAAGGGCATCGAGGACTTCCAGCTCCACTATGCGCTGCAGACGATCGGGCGCATCGGTCCGGTCACGCCGCGCATGGCGCAGGGTAGCAAACCGGCGGTCAAGCCCGCCAAGCCGACCGCGCGCAACTAAGGGCCTCGGGGCATGCTGAACTCGCGGCTTTCCGCGCCCGTCGTCGCGTTCCTCGCGCCGCTGCTGCTCTACGGCGGCGCGCTCGTGTCACAATATGGCTTTGGCCTCCATCCGTGCGAAATGTGTTACTGGCAGCGCTGGCCGCACCAGGCGGCGATCGTGCTGGCGCTGCTCGCGCTGCTGCTCCGCCGCAACGACAAGGCGATGCGCGCGCTCACTCTGCTCGCCGCCGTCGGAATTGCGATCAGCGGTGCGATCGGCATTTTCCACGCCGGGGTCGAATATGGCTTTTGGGAAGGCATCACGACCTGCGCGACGGGTGGCAGCGGCCCCGTGTCGCTCGATTCGATCATGAACGCGCCGTTGATCCGCTGCGACACCGCACAATGGACGCTGTTCGGAATCTCGCTCGCCGGGTTCAACGCGATCTTCTCGCTCGGTGCCGCCGCGTTCGTCTTGACCTTGCTGCGCCGGAAGACCACATCGGCGGCATGACAAACAAGCGCACCGCATCGATGATCCGCGTCGACCAGGCGGGCGAATATGGCGCCACGCGCATCTATGCCGGCCAGCTCGCGGTGATGGGCGACCGCCACCCTATGGCGCGCGAAATCGCGCATATGGCCGAACAGGAAGAGCGCCACCGCAAATTCTTCGATGCGATGGTCGCACGGCGCGGCGTGCGCCCGACCGCGCTCCAGCCCTTCTGGAACGTCGCGGGCTTTGCGCTCGGCGCGGTCACCGCCGCAATGGGGCCGCGCGCCGCGATGGCGTGTACTGCTGCGGTCGAGACCGAAATCGACCGTCATTACCAGCATCAGCTCGACGAACTGGGCGACAGCGACCCCGAACTCAGCGCCGCAGTCGAGGATTTCCGCGCCGAGGAACTCGAGCATAAGGAAGCCGCGCTCGCGGCGGGCGCCGAAAGCGCTCCCGGCTATCCGGTCCTCAGCCTCGCGATCCGCGCGGGTTGCCGTGCAGCCATCGCGCTGTCGAAACGTATCTGATAGACTAACCGCCGGCGGCCGTTCACGACGGATGCAGGTAGCGGCTGCCATGCCGCCTGAAACGACAAAGGAAGATCGAGATGACCCGCCTCCCCCTGTTCGCGCTGATCCTCGCCGGCAGTGTCGCCGCCATGCCCGCCGCGACGCAGCAGACGGTGGAGGCCGAAAAGATCAATCAGGTCATCGTCTATGGCAACGACCAGTGCGAACAGTCGAGCCCCGACGAAATCGTCGTGTGTAACCGCCTGCCCGAAACCGAACGCTATCGCGTCCCCGAGATGCTGCGCGGCAATCCGCTCGACGTGCGCAACGAAGCCTGGGCGAACAAGGTCGTCGCGGTCGAACGCGTCGGCCGCTTCGGCACCGACAGCTGCTCGCCGACCGGCCTCGGCGGCTTCACCGGCTGCACGCAGCAGCTGGTCGCGGGCGCCAAGGCCGAACGCCAGGCGGCGAACAAGACCGACTGGCAGGCGATGATCGCCGACGAGCGCGCGAAGCGCATTGCGGGCATCGACGCCGCATCGGACCAGGTCGAAGCCGCGGTCGTCGCCGAGGAACGCGCGCTCGCCGAGCGGCAGAAAGCCGCCGAAGAGCTCGAACGTCAGGCGAGCGGCCAGGCCCCCGCGCCCACGGCACCCGACGAAGCCGACGCCGCGCCGCTGCCGACCCCGCCGAAGCCCTGAGGCTGCACGCCCCCACACCCCCAAAACACCCCTGACCGGCGCCCCAAATAGCCGGAAACACTGCCAGAATTGCACCGATTTTGTGGCCCAACGCGTTTTCGTTGCGAATCCGCGCCGAATTGAGTGCAAAAATTAACGAATCGCTGGCAAGCTGTCTTGACTTGGGAATTTTTGGGGCAAAACGTGCGGTTCTGGGAATCGCCAGCCTAAGGGGGCTGTAAACATGGCAACAGCATTTGGTCCGCGCCTGTGGAGGCGCACGGCAGTTAGCGTGCCGCCGGCACGGAGTCTGGGTCGCCGAATGACGTGGCACGCCGCCGCCGCCCTCCTCGCTTTTGCCGCGCTCCAGATCTGGCTCGTGATGAGTGCCATGGCCGCCGGGGCGCCGTCCGCCCTCATCGTCGTCGCTCTCGTCATGCTACTCGCGCTTGCGCTGCCCGTTGCGCGCTCGACCGAACGCCATTGGTATCGCCTCAGCCGCCAGGCGCTCGCAAGCTGGGGCCTGCACGCGCGTTTCCGCCGCGACGTCCGCCGTCTGTGGGTCGCGGCACTCACGCTGCCCTTCCTTTGGATCAGCGGCGCGATGGCCGCCACCGACGCGATCGCCGCGATCATCAAATAAGCCTTCCGCTTTCATCGTCATCCCGGACTTGATCCGGGATCCATTCCGACAGCGAAGTCATGGACCCCGGATCAAGTCCGGGGTGACGACGTTTGATGACTTTATTTTGACCCTTGCCCGCGTGCCGTATAGGGCGCGGGGATGCTGACCGTTTCCGAAGCCCTCGATCGCGCGCAGATGCTGTGTGACGCCGCCGCGAAAGCCGGCGCCGATGCCGCCGACGCCCTCTATTATTGCAACGCCGCCACCTCGGTCTCGATGCGGCTCGGCGCGCTCGAGGATGTCGAGCGGTCCGAGGGGCAGGATATTTCACTGCGCGTCTTCGTCGGCCAGCGCAGCGCGAGCGTGTCGACCGCCGACATGGACGCCGGCGAACTTGCAAAGCTGGTCGAACGCTGCGTCGCGATGGCGCGCGAGGCGCCCGAGGATCCCTATGCGGGCCTGGCGCCCGAGGAATTGCTCTTCAAGGGCGCCGTTCCCGATTTCGACCTCGACGACAACAGCGAAGCCGATCCCGCCGCGCTGCGTGAAGCGGCGCTTGCGGTCGAGGAAGCCGCGCGCGCCGTCGCGGGCGTGACCAACAGCGAGGGCGGCAGCGCGAGCCACAGCCGCACGCGCTTCGCGCTCGCGACCAGCCACGGCTTTGCCGGCGGTTACGGGTCGAGCGGCCATAGCCTGTCGGCGAGTGTCATCGCGGGCGAAGGCGCGACCATGCAGCGCGACTATGGCTGGCACAGCGCCCACCACCTCGCCGACCTCGAAAGCGCCGCCGATATCGGCAAGCGCGCCGGCACCCGCGCCGTCGCAAGGCTCAATCCCGGCAAGGCGCCGAACGGCAAGCTGCCCGTACTGCTCGACCCGCGCGTCAGCGGCGGCATCGTCGGCCATCTGCTCGGCGCGATCGCCGGCCCCGCCATCGCGCGCGGCACCAGCTTCCTGCTCGGCAAGGAAGAGCAGATGCTGTTCGACAGCGGCATCGTCATCCGCGACGAGCCCCACCGCCCGCGCGGCCTGCGCAGCCGCGCCTTCGACGGCGAAGGCCTGCCGACCGCAGCGCGTAACCTGGTCGAGGGCGGCAAGATCACCGGCTGGCTGCTCGACACGGCGTCGGCGAAGCAGCTCGGTCTGGCCCCGACCGGCCACGCCAGCCGCGGCGGCGGTGCTTCCGGGGTCGGCGCGAGCAACCTGAACCTGGCACCGGGCAATGTGACGCCTGCGGCGCTGATGGAAGGCATCGCCGATGGCGTCTATATCACCGAGCTGATCGGCCACGGCGTGAACCCCGTGACCGGCGACTACAGCCGCGGCGCGTCGGGCTTCCTGATCAAGGATGGCGCGCTCGCCGGGCCGATCGCCGAATTCACCATCGCGGGCAATCTGATCGACATGTTCGCGGCGCTGATCCCCGCGAACGACCTTGAGTTCCGTCACGCCGTCAACGCGCCGACGCTGCGTATCGACGGCATGACCGTCGCCAGCAGCTAATGCCCGGTCGCAACGTCGAAGCCGCGATCGCCGCGACGCGCGAGGTTGGCGACATGGCGATGGCGCGCTGGCGCGGCGAGGGGCAAAAGGTCAATGTCTGGAACAAGTCGCACGACAATCCGGTCAGCGACGTCGACCTGGCAGTCGATGCCCGGTTGAAGGCCGTCCTCGGCGCAATGGTGCCCGAGGCGGGATGGCTGTCCGAAGAGACCGCCGACAATGAAGCGCGGCTGTCGTGCCGCGCCATGTGGTGCGTCGACCCGATCGACGGCACGCGCGATTTCATCCGCGGCCGCCCCGGCTGGTGCGTGTCGGTCGCGCTGGTGATCGACGGCGCCCCCGAATTCGGCATCCTCTATGCCCCCGCGCTCGACGAACTCTGGGTCGCGCAAAAGGGTCAGGGCGCGCTGCTCAACGGGGAAGCGCTGCACGCCAGCCAGCGCACGACCTTCGCCGGATCGCGCGTGCCCGCCGATGCGCTGCCCAAGGTCGACAGCGACCTCGTCATCGTCACCAAGCCGAATAGCATCGCGCTCCGCATGGCGCTCGTCGCCGACGACCGCGCCGATCTGGTCGCGACGCTGCGCTGGGGCTTCGAATGGGATGTCGCCGCCGCAGCACTGATCGCCAGCGAGGCTGGTGCGACCGTCACCGACGCGTTCGGCGCGCCTTTGCGCTTCAATACGCCGCGCGCGCAAGCATTCGGCGTCATCGCCTGTGCACCCGGAATCCACACCGCGGTCGTCGACCGCTTGCATGATCGCGCGGTCGCTCTTACATCGGCGTCCTGAGCCGCATCCGCGGCTTCAAACCACCGCACTTCGCTTGACAATCGGGCCGACTCACCTTAGTTGCGCGTCCATTCCGACAGCCTGACCGGACGGCGAAGCGCCCCTGCGCGCATCGTGGTCCGTTTTTTGCGTTGGAAAATCAGACGCTTTGAGATGGGGCCGATTGCCAGCGGCCCCGTGGAGCAGGAGAAAGTTACCAATGGCACGTATTGCGGGCGTCAATCTGCCCACCAACAAGCGCGTGATCATCGCGCTCACCTACATCCACGGCATCGGTCGCAAGACCGCGGTCGACATCGCCAACAAGCTGAACATCGACCATAGCCGCCGCGTTCAGGATCTCTCGGATGCCGAAATCCTCCAGATCCGCGAAACGCTCGACGCTGACCACACGGTCGAGGGTGATCTTCGTCGCAACACGGCGATGAACATCAAGCGCCTGATGGACCTCGCCTGCTACCGCGGGCTGCGTCATCGCAAGGGCCTCCCGGTCCGTGGCCAGCGTACGCACACCAATGCGCGCACCCGCAAGGGCAAGGCAAAGGCGATCGCCGGTAAGAAGAAGTAAGGTTTTGAGCGCGTCCATCCGGGCGCGCTTCCTTACTTTTCGCCGTTGGTCACCGAAAGAAACCGACGGCCGCTTCGCAGAATTCAGGATTTAGGATAGCAACATGGCTCGTGAACCGCAGCGCCTTCGTCGGCGCGAACGCAAAAACATCTCGTCGGGCGTCGCGCACGTCAACGCGACCTTCAACAACACGATGATCACCATCACCGACGCGCAGGGCAATGCAATTGCCTGGTCGAGCGCCGGCATGATGGGCTTCAAGGGAAGCCGCAAGTCGACCCCGTACGCCGCCCAGGTGTGCGCCGAAGACGCCGGCAAGAAGGCCGCCGAACATGGCGTCCGCACCCTCGAAGTCGAAGTCAAGGGCCCTGGCGCCGGCCGTGAATCGGCTCTCCGCGCGCTGCAGGCCGTCGGGTTCCACATCACGTCGATCCGCGACGTGACGCCGATCCCGCACAATGGCGTCCGCCCGGCCAAGCGCCGCCGCGTCTGACGTCTTACGGGCGCGCTCCGCCGGAGCGCTGCCCGCATAAAATCCTCGCTGGACAGGTGGCCCGACCCCCGCCTGTCCCGCCCAAAGCAAAGGGAAATCCATGACTGTCAATATCCGGAACTGGCAGGAATTGAAGAAGCCCAGCAACCTGGAAATCAAGGCTGGCAGCGACGGCAAGCGCAAGGCGACCTTCGTCGCCGAACCGCTCGAGCGCGGCTTTGGCCTGACGCTCGGCAACGCGCTGCGCCGCGTGCTGCTCTCGTCGCTCCAGGGTGCGGCTATCACGTCGATCAAGATCGAGAATGTGCTCCACGAATTCTCGAGCCTCGCCGGCGTGCGTGAAGACGTCACCGATATCGTCCTCAACGTGAAGCAGATCGCGCTCAAGATGGAAGGTGAAGGCCCGAAGCGTCTTCAGCTTTCGGCGACCGGTCCCGCGACCGTCAAGGCCGGCGACATCATGGTGTCGGGCGACATCAAGGTGATGAACCCGAACCATGTCATCTGCCACCTCGACGATGGCGCGACGCTGAACATGGAACTCGTTGCCGACACCGGCAAGGGTTATGTCCCCGCCACCGCCAACCGTCCGATCGACGCGCCGATCGGCCTGATCCCGGTCGACTCGCTTTACTCGCCCGTGCGCCAGGTCGCCTACAAGGTCGACAATGCCCGCATCGGCCAGGAACTGGACTATGACAAGCTGAACCTGACCATCGAAACCGATGGCACGGTGACCCCGGAAGACGCCGTGGCCTATGCCGCGCGCATCCTCCAGGACCAGCTCCAGGTCTTCGTCCACTTCGAAGAAGCGATGAACGACAGCGGCCTCATCGGCATGGCGGCTTCGCCGACCACCGCCGACGAAAGCGACGTCAACCAGCTCAACCGCTTCCTTCTCAAGAAGGTCGACGAGCTCGAACTGTCGGTCCGTTCGGCCAACTGCCTCAAGAACGACAACATCATCTACATCGGTGATCTCGTTCAGAAGACCGAAGCCGAAATGCTTCGCACGCCGAACTTCGGCCGCAAGTCCTTGAACGAAATCAAGGAAGTGCTGTCGTCGATGGGTCTGCGCCTCGGCATGGACATCCCCGGCTGGCCGCCGGAAAATATCGAAGAAATGGCCAAGAAGCTCGAGCAAGAGCTGCTGGGTTAATTCCGAAGCTGTGCCCCGGCGAAAGCCGGGGTCCGGCAACAACGGGAATGGGTCGGCCCGCAATCGACCTGGTCTGGGCTACCTCACACGGGCCCTTAACAAACGAAGGAATGGGTTATGCGTCATAAATCGGGTGGCCGGAAGCTGCAGCGCACGAGCGCGCATCGCACGGCCCTGTTCCGCAACATGTCGGCTTCGCTCATCAAGCATGAGCAGATCACGACGACCGTCGCCAAGGCGAAGGAACTGCGTCCCTACGTCGAAAAGCTGGTGACGCTCGCCAAGCGCGGTGGCCTTGCCAACCGTCGCCTCGCGAACAGCCGCCTGCTCGACGACACGCAGCTCAAGAAGCTGTTCGACGTTCTCGCCGAACGCTACAAGGACCGCAACGGCGGCTACACCCGCGTGATCAAGGCCGGCATCCGCGCCTCGGACGCGGCGCCGATGGCGATCATCGAATTCGTCGACCGCGACGTCGATGCCAAGGGCCAGGATTCGGGTCCGGTGGAACAATATGACGAGGACATGGCCGAAGCCTGAGCTTCGCCTCTTCGCTAAAGATCAAGGGCGGCGTCCGAAAGGATGGCCGCCCTTTTTCTTTGCGCGTTGAACAGCCGGTTTGGGGTGGAGAACTGCCCCCGTGCACCCCGGCGAAAGCCGGGGCCCAGAGCGGAAAAGCGCAAGGTTAGTGTTGGAATTCTGGGCCCCGGCTTTCGCCGGGGTTCACATCCCTATCGGCCGCAATCGGTCGAAAGCGATCTATTTCTCAGCATGTGGACGATATCGACCCCGGCCTTCACCACGCCAGATATGCATCAAATCGGGACAGACTCTTCACGGTTAACGGATTCGCGGAAAGATGCCGATTTTGCTAACAAGCTGTTAACCAATCGGTTCAGGCCGGGCGAACAGGGAGCTTGTCATGCGCACGATCATTTTGTTGGGAATGGCTGCGGGGTCGTTGCTGCTAGCGGGGCGCGCCGGCGCCGAACAGCCCGCGCTCGACTATGGCGTCCCCGCCGATCCCGATGCGCGCGTCTACACCGGCTATCCCGACCGCGTGCCGAGCGAAGTCGAATATCGCCGCGTCTCGGGCTATGATGCCGAGGGCCGCTGGACCGGTACCTGGGACGGCACGTACGAGACGTCCGACGGCCGTCGGTACGAGGGCCGGTACGAAGGCACGGTCGAGGGCCATGGCGCGGACTATCCGCCGCCGCCCGCTTATGATCCCTATTATCAGGGCGGCTATGACGCCCGTTACAACGAAGAGATGGAACGCCGCTGTGGCCGGGGGGGCACAGTGGGCGGCGCGGTTGTCGGCGGGCTCGTGGGGGGCATCGCCGGCAACCGCATAGCCGGGCACGGCGATCGCACCGCGGGCACGCTGATCGGCGCCGGGGTCGGCGCGCTCGCCGGCTCGGCGATCGGCAATGCAGCGGACAAGAAGAAGTGCGAGGAATATTGGTCGAGCCGCACTGTCCGCTATCGCCATGACGGCGGCCACTACCAGGGCGGCTATTATCCCGGCGGCTATTCGACGAGCTATCAATATGGCGGTTATGGCTACGGTTATTATACGCCCGGCGTCGTCGTCACCACGATCATCAACGGCGCGCCCGTCGTGACCGAACGGGTCGAGACGTCGACGCGCACCTATTATGAAAATGTGCCGGTGCGGAAACGCTATGCCGCAAAGAAGAAGTGGAAGCCGAAACCCAAGGCGGTTCCGCGCTGCGTCTGCTGATACCCAGGAAAAGGTCTGGTCACCTATACTGGTCCCAGGGCCCGTCATCCACCGGATGGCGGGCCTTTTCCTGTACTGCGGTTCGCCGCACCGGAGCCACGGTTCAGCGGCGCGAAAGCATCGCGCGCGTAGAATGGCGCCATTGCGGGCTGGACCATCCTGAGCCCGCCGAAGGGGAGTGTCCCTCGATGCGTAAACTGACCGGCTTCACCACCGCCGCGGCGATCGTCCTCACTTCGGTCGGGCTCGGCGCCGTCCCCGCCGAAGCGCGTGGCCGCCATCACGGCTGGGGGTATCGCGACCGCGACCATCTCAGCACCGGCGAGGTGCTGGGCGGGCTGTTCGTCATCGGCGCGATCGCCGCGATCGCGAGTTCGGCGAGCAAGACCAAGCGCGAGCGCGCGCCGGACTATCGTTATGAACCGCCGTATCGCGACGACGAGCGGCAAGAAGTGCCGCGCTACGAACCCGATGCGCCGAACGACGTCACGCCGGGCGCCTATGGTCGCGGCGAAGCCGAAGGGCGCGCCGCCGATGCGTGCAGCTGGGCGGTCGAGGGCGAGATGGGCGACGACGCCCGCGTCGACAGCATCACGGGGACCGAGGCCAATAATGGCGGCTGGTACGTCACCGGCACCGCCTCGCGCCTCGGCGGCGAAGTGCGCAGCTTTGGCTGCAGCTACCGCAACGGCCGCGTCGTCGACGTCAATTTCGGCTGACGCCTTTCGTCGCCGGCAAAAGGCCTCTCGCCCTGCGGCGAGGGGTCTTTTCTTTATGAACGCCAGCAAAACCAAGGCTGAACGCCAGATAAGCACCGGGTTCAGGACGGCGTCACGGCCGCTCCGGTAAAACATCTCCAACAGGCCGCGACGATGCTGCCTGCGCTTAAGGAGACCGAACCATGGCTATCAAGACCAACCTGACCAAGGCCGCGATTGGTGCGGCCACCGCCGGCGCGATGCTGATCGGCGCCACTCCCGCGATGGCGCGCGATCGTGACGGCGACGGAATCGGCGCGGGCGAAATCATCGCCGGTGCCGTCGTGCTCGGCGGCCTCGCCGCGATCCTGTCGAGCAGCGACAACGACCGTTATGATCGTTACGGCCGCGATGGCCGCTACGACGATCGCTATCGCGGCCGTTACGACAACGACGCCCGCTACGGCTATGGCTATGACTATGGCCGCTATGGCAACAGCCGCAGCGCGGTCAGCCAGTGCGTCAATGCGGTCGAGCGCGGCAGCCGCCGCTATGGCCGCACCGACGTCACCGAAGTGACGAGCATCGACCGCAAGCGCGACGGCTATCGCGTCAAGGGCCGCGTGATCGTCAACGACGGCTGGCGCGGCCGCTGGGGTCGCGGCGGATCGTACGACAAGGGCAAGTTCACCTGCGACATCCGCTATGGCCGCGTCGACGACATCCGCTTCTCGGGCCTCGGCTAAGCCCCCGACCGGCTGACAATCGGCCCGCCCGTGCCCCGGCACGCGGCGGGCCTTTTGCTGCGCGCCGTCCGCGAGCCGTCGCCGCGCGCCGCTTTACCGTATCAGATACCGATTCCGGTCTTGCCATCGCCGGCGCTTCCCGCAAAACCGGCCCTTTCCAAGGGGGAGCCGAGCCCATGCATCGCCGTACACTTCTGACCGCCGTTCCTGCCGCGGCCTTGCTGCCCGCCGTCGGGGTCGCGCGAGCGGCGAGCGCTCCCGCTGCGCCCTCCGTCTGGGACGCGGGCGCCGACCGCTTCCTTCGCCCCGACGTCCAGGGCGGCGACCGCCCGGTCGGCGCCAGCTTCGCGTCGCGTACCGCCGCTTACGGATTGAACGGCGCCGCAGGGACCGCGCACCCCCTCGCGACGCAGGCCGGGATCGACATATTGAAGCGCGGCGGGTCGGCGGTCGATGCCGCGATCGCGATCAACGCCTGCCTCGGCCTGCTCGAACCGACCGCGAACGGCATCGGCGGCGACGTCTATGCGATGATCTGGGACCCGAAAGCGAAGAAACTCGCCGGGCTTGCGGGTTCGGGCAAGAGCCCCCGCGCGCTCGATCTCGCGACGGTGCGCAGCCGCGCCAAGGGCGGCACCCTGCCCGCCTATGGCGCGATCAGCGTGTCGGTGCCGGGCGCGGTCGACGGCTGGTGGACGATGCACCAGCGTTACGGCAAGCTGCCGTGGAAGGAATTGTTCGAGCCCGTCATCGCGCACGCCGAGGCCGGGGCGCCCGTCCCCGACATGATCGCTTATTATATCCGCCGTAGCCTCGCCGGTTTCCGGCAGCCCGGCCGCGGGATCGAGGAAATCGACAATGCGATGCGCACCTATGGTCTCGCCGACGGCAAGGGACCGACGGCAGGGCAGGTTTTCCGCAACCCCGACCTCGCGCGCACCTTCCGCCTGATCGCCGAGGGCGGCCGCGACGCCTTTTACGAAGGCGAGATCGCGCGCACGATCGACACCTATTTCAAACGGATCGGCGGCTGGCTGCGCTACGAGGATATGAAGGCGCACAAGTCCGAATGGATCGAGCCGCACAAGACCGGCTATCGCGGCACCGACGTCTATGCGCTCGGCGCGAACACGCAGGGCATTGCGACGCTGCAGATGCTCAACATCCTCGAGAATTTCGACCTGAAGGGCGCGGGCTTCCAGTCGGCGCTGTCGATCCATCTGCAGGCCGAAGCGAAGCGCCTCGCCTATGAGGATCGCGCCCGCTATTACGCCGATCCGCATTTCGCCAAGGTGCCCGTCGAGTGGCTGATCTCGAAGGAGTATGCCGCCGAGCGCGCGAAGTTGATCCGCCCTGACCGCCTGCTCACCCCGGTCCATCCGGGGCAGGCGCCGAGCCGCGGCGACACCACCTATTTCAGCTGCGCCGACAAGGACGGGATGATGGTGTCGATGATCCAGTCGAACTTTCGCGGCATGGGGTCGGGGCTGGTCGCCGACGGCCTCGGCTTCATGTTCCAGGATCGCGGGCAGCTCTTCAGCCTGCAGGACGGGCACCCCAACATCTATGCGCCCGGCAAGCGGCCCTTCCAGACCATCATCCCGGGCTTCGCGGCGCGGGGCGATGTGCCCTGGATGAGCTTCGGCGTCATGGGCGGCGACATGCAGCCGCAGGGACAGGCGCAGATCGTCATCAACCGCGTCGACTATGGGCTCGAAATCCAGGCGGCGGGCGACTCACCGCGCTGGCATCACGAGGGATCGTCCGAAACGATGGGCGAGGATTCGCCCGGACTCGGCGCGGCCGGCGTGCTGCGGCTCGAAAATGGCGTGCCCGAAGCCAGCCGCCGGAAGCTCGCCGACATCGGGTGGACGCTGGGCGAATCCGACGGCGGTTTCGGGCGCTATCAATGCGTCGAACACCGCATGGACGGCGATACGCGCGTCTATGCAGCGGCGAGCGAGATGCGTGCCGACGGCTGTGCCCTGGCCTATTGAGCGGATCCCGGCGGCGTGCAGAGTCTTGTGCGAACCCCGCCATCGGCGGAGCAGCCCGCTGTTTCGCGCTAACGGTTAAGAATGCCTCTGCCGGCCGCGCCCGTCAGTGTCGCGCCGGCCGCCGGCCCATCCGGGCGGCCCGGCAACGGCGCTTGCCTCCGCGGACTTTAACATATGATAATTTTTGCGCCGTTTCAGTGCTTTCGGCCGGCCGCCCGCGTAAATATCGCGGCATAATCCGGCCCGATGGCCCGCGAAAATTATCAAACACGCTATACGAAAATTTACCTTCCTCATTTAGGACCGGCATCGGGACCAATCAGATAAACCGTCCGAGGTGGGAATCGGGCGGCAGTTGTTGAGTCGCGCATGTCGAATCCCGAGGCCTCCCCTGCCTCCCCGGCCCCAGATGAGAAGCGCCAGCCGCGACAATCGCGCCTGGTCAAGGCAGCGCTCGCGTGCCAGCGACTCGGCCAGTTCGATGTCACCATCCGCAATGTTTCGCTGACCGGCGTCGGCGGCCAGGGTCCGCATGCCCTGCAGATCGGCGAGCGGATCACCGTCTTCCTTCCCGGCCATGAAGCGATGCTCGGCACGGTGCGTTGGGTCGCGGGCAACCGCTTTGGGATCGAAACCGACAAGCAGGTCGAAACGGTGCGCCTGCGCGCCGCGCACAACGATCAACTCGTCACCGCGGACAGCAAGGCCGAATTCCAGATTGTCCCGGCCCCGAAAATGTCGACCTGGCGCCCGGGGCTGTCGCGCGCCACAAGCCTGCCCGGACATTTTGGCGTGAAGCGCTGACGGGCGTCGGCTTTGGGGTGGGAAGCTGCCATCGCTTCACTCCCACTTCGTCATCCCGGACTTGATCCGGGATCCCGCTTTTTGACGCGCAGATTGCCTTCGATCTCAAGCGGGACCCCGGATCAAGTCCGGGGTGACGATGAAAGGTACGGAAGCTTCCGGTCGTTTGCTGCCTCCCCCAAGCCATAGCAAATCCCACTCGGTGCATTTTCAGAATTGCAAATGACTCGCAATAACATATAAGCTCGCCAGCGCCGCATCCCGCGTACGCTGGAAAGGGCACCAATGTACGCCTTTATCGACCGCCCGGTGGAGAGCCTTGGCAACAGCGGACGCTTCCTGCTCTGGGCGATGCGCGGTTGGGTTTGTGCCGCCGAGCGCGGGCAATGTCCGCCACAACGCTTGCATCGCGGCTTCGTCGCTGTAAATGCCGCGGGCGCGCTGCCCGACTTCCATGTCGCGATGGCGCTGATCGGCAGCGACGCGGTCGAAACCTTGCTGCTCGCGCCGATGCCATGCCTCCAGATTTCAGAGGATGAAGCAATTCTGCTTGGACTCTGGCGCGATATTTCGCTTGGGGACGTGGCAAATGCCCGCGCGACACTGGCCTTGCTGGCCGAGGGAGACAGCGTCGGTCCGATCGTCAAAGCGATGGGCGCGGCGATCGACAGGCTGGTCGCGGCGGGATTCGATATGTCGGCCCTCGCGGCCGGCACCATGACACATCAGGAAAGTTCAAAGTGATGAGTGACCGTATTGCCGAAGCCGCCAAGCTGGCCCCCTCCGCCTCGCTGACTGTCGAGGAGGTGCGTTCGGTGCGCCACTGGAACGAACATCTGTTCAGCTTCACGATCACCCGCCCGCCGAGCTTCCGTTTCCGCTCGGGCGAATTCGTGATGATCGGGCTGCCCGGCGAAGGCCGTCCGCTGCTCCGCGCTTACTCGATCGCGAGCCCCGCTTATGCCGACGAGCTCGAATTCCTGTCGATCAAGGTGCCCGACGGCCCGCTGACCTCGCGCCTCCAGCTGATCCAACCGGGCGACCCGGTCTATCTCGGCCGCAAGCCGACCGGCACGCTCGTCGCCGACGCGCTGACCCCGGGGCGGCGCCTGTTCATGCTCTCCACGGGCACCGGCCTTGCGCCCTTCCTCAGCCTCGCGCGTGATCCCGATATCTATGAGCGGTTCAACCAGATCGTGATCGTCCATTGCGTGCGGCAGGTCAGCGACCTCGCCTTCCGCGACGAGCTCGAAAGCCAGCTCGCGGGCGACCCGCTGGTGCAGGATCAGGCGCTGCTGCAGTTCCACTATCTGCCAACGGTGACGCGCGAGCCGTTCCGCACGACGGGCCGCATCGACGCGCTGATCGACGATGGTTCGCTGTTCGGCCACCCGCTGACCGGGCCGACCGCCTTCGATCCCGCCACCGACCGCATCATGATGTGCGGCAGCATGGCGATGATCCGCGACCTGCAGGCCCGCTTCGAGGAATTGGGCTTCAAGGAAGGGTCGAACGCGTCGCCCGGCGACTTCGTGATCGAGCGCGCGTTCGTCGGCTAAAGCCAAGTCCTATCAGGGCTTGTCGGCATAGGCCTTCACCAGGTCGAACATATAGTCGCGGCCGACATAGACCGAGCGCACTTCCATGCGTTCGTTGAGGCCGTGTGCCCCATTGCCGTCGGCGTCGCCCCACATGCCGGGGATGCCATAGGTCGGGATACCGACGGCGCCGAGGAAGGTGGCGTCGGTATAGCCGTTGGCCATCGACGGGATCACCTTCAGCCCCGGCCAATATTTATCGACGAGCTTTTGCATCGGGCCGATGATTTTCGGGTCGAGCGGCGGCGCGGGCGGCGCGGGGCGCTTGGGCGGCAATTGGGTAATCGCAACACCGGGGTCGCCGATCACCTTCGCCAGTTCATCCTTGATCGATTCGATGCTGTGCCCCGGAAAAATGCGGCAATTGATGTTCGCGCCCGCGCGCTGCGGCAACGCGTTGGGGGCGTGGCCGCCGTCGAGCAAGGTCGCGACGCAGGTGGTGCGCAAATTGCTGTGGAGGAAGGGATCCTTGTTGACGATCGCCTCGGCGGCCTTGTCGGCGGGGTTTTTGGCAAGCGCGACCATCGCCTTGCCGGTCTCGTCGCCGCGCGCGGCGCCGGCCTCGGCAAAGAAGCGCCGCGTTGTGTCGGTCATCTCGACCGGGAAATCGTAATCGTCGACCTTTGTCAGCGCGCGGGCGAGTTCATAGATGGCATTGTCGGGCACCGGCGCCGAGCTGTGGCCGCCGGGGTTGCGCGTTTCGAGGCGGAAATTGGCGAAGGTCTTTTCGCCGACCTGCACCGACTGGCCGAGCACCTTGCCCTTTCCGTCGCTGTCGCCGCCGCCGCCTTCGTTGAGCGCGAATTCGGCGTCGATCAGCTCGCGCTTGTTCGCGGCGAGCCATTCGACGCCGTTGAACGCGCCATTGGTTTCCTCGCCGCAGGTCAGCGCGACCTTGACCGTCCGCTTGGGTTTATAGCCGGCCTTCTGGAAGCGGATCAGCGTGTCGACCCACACCGCCGCCTGCGCCTTATCGTCGGCGGTGCCGCGGCCATAGAAATAGCCATTCTCCTCGACCATCACGAACGGGTCGCGTTCCCAGTCGGCGCGCTTCGCCTCGACGACGTCGATATGCGCGACGAGCAGGATCGGCTTCGCGGTCTTGCTGGTGCCCGGATAAACGGCGACAAGGCCGCCTTCTTTCGGATTTTCGGGGGTCGCAAACAAAGTCAGTTGGCTTTCGGGGATGCCCGCCGCCTTCAGCCGCGTCGCCATGCGTTCGGCGGCGAGCGTGCAGCTACCCGACGACAAGGTGGTGTTGGTTTCGACCAGCTCCTTGTAAAGATCGCGGAACGCGAGCTGGTCGGGGCGCGGCTGCGCCTCGGCGGCGATTGCGGGCGCGGCAAACAGCATGGCGGACGCCAGCAGGGCGGACAGCGACTTCATTATTTTCTCCCCTGTTTCGTGGAGGAAGGGAGCAGAAAGACCGGGCGGCCGCAAGCCCGCGATGCGCGCCCCCTTGCGCGGCGAAGGGCTTTCGCGCAATCCGGCCCGAGGGAGAGGACCAAGCGTGACGAATATGCATGACGACCCGCCGGGGCTGGTAGCGCGCGCGGTGCGCCGCCTGCTTCTGTTGCTGTACCGGATGCGCGGATGGAAAGCGGTGGGTGAGGTGCCCGAACCACGACGCTTCGTCCTGATCGCGGCGCCGCACACGAGCAACTGGGATTTCGTCAACTTCCTCGGCCTGACCGCAGATCTTAAAATCCGGCCCTTTTTCATGGCGAAACTGTCCTTGTTCCGCTGGCCGATCGGCGGCTTTATCCGCCAGATGGGGGGCGTCCCGGTCGATCGCCGCGGTGGCGGCAATGTCGTGCAACAGATGGTCGACGAATTTGCGCGGCGCGCCGAATTCATGCTCACCGTCGCCCCCGAGGGAACCCGCGGCAAGGCGGCGAAGTGGCGCACCGGCTTTTACCAGATCGCCATGGCGGCAAAGGTACCGCTCGTCGTCGGCTTCATGGACTATGGCACCAAGACCGGCGGCCTCGGGCCACTCATCTGGCCGACGGGCGACTTTCGCGCCGACATGTTGAAGGTTTTTGAGATATATAGGAACCATAGCGCTCGATTCCCCGAGCGCCAGGCGCGCTCGATCGATGATATCGTCGGCGTCGATGAGGTACCGGACATGCGCGCATGAGTGATGCCCTTTTGCTGCTTGCGATCAACTTCGGCGGGTTGCTCGCCATGATCCTGTTGATGTGGGGCATTGCGACATTGATCCGCGACGTGTCGTTCATTGACGCCTTCTGGGCGTTCGGCATGGTGCTGCTGGCATGGGGCACATGGTGGCAGGTCGGCGCGGAAGGGGCGCACGCCAAGCTGCTGCTCGGACTTACCTCATTATGGGGGCTGCGGCTCGCGATCCATCTGACGATCCGCTGGGCGACGCATGGCGAAGATCCGCGCTACAAGAAGATCCTGGCGGGTTCGATGGAGAAGCGGAAGTGGAGCTGGGCGCAGACCGCGCTGGTCATGGTATTCCTGACGCAGGCACCGCTGCTCTTCGTCACCTGCCTGCCTGCGCAGATCGGCATCTGGGCGAGCGCCACGGCTCCGGACGGCAGCGTCGGCGCGCTCGGATGGATCGGTGCAGTGGCGGCGCTCATCGGCATTGCGTTCGAGAGCATCGGCGACGCGCAGCTCGACGCCTTTCGCAAAAACCCGGCGAACAAGGGCAAGGTGCTCGACACCGGCCTGTGGCGCTACACGCGCCATCCCAATTATTTCGGCGACGCGCTGGCGTGGTGGGGAATCTGGCTCGTTGTCGCCGACCTCGGCTGGGCGCCCGCGCTCGCGAGCATAATCGGGCCGATCTTCCTGACCTTCACCCTCACCCGGTGGTCGGGCAAGGCCCTGCTCGAAAAAGGGCTGCGCAAGTCGCGGCCCGACTATGCCGACTATATCGCGCGCACGTCCGGATTCATTCCATGGCCGCCAAAGACCAAGGCATAGGCGCGGAGGCGACCGCCGCCGACGTCAGCGCGCTCGGCGACGCGCCGCGTATCCGCGCAATCTTGACTGCAGCGGCGCGCGAGGGGCGCAGCGTCAGCTATTCCGAGTTGCTCGGCGATCTGGGCTTTCGCTTCACGCGGCCCAAGATGCGCGCGGTGTGCCGGACACTCGAGGAGGTCGACCGGCTTTGCGCGATGGACGGCGAGCCCGATCTTGCGGTGCTGCTCGTGCGCGAAAGCGACCGCCTGCCGGGGCAAGGCTGGTGGGTCGGCGGGACGGCGCTGCTGCTCGGCTACGACGGTCCGTGGGAAGGGCCGGCGGCCGCACGGTTTATTCGGGGACAGCAGCAGCTGGCATTCGACTATTGGGCAGAAAGATAGGCAGCAGCCGACGGAGTCGGGACCGTCAGTTTCCCACGAGCCCCTGCGCAGCAAGCCAGCTCGCCAAAAGCGCGAAATACTCCGGCGAATCCGGACTTTCGGTGCCGTCATTCTTGGGATCGAGCGTCGTTTTGAGGTCGGCCGACATTTCCATCGCATGATCCGCGCCGGCGATCACATGCACCTGCATCTTCGGCATTCGCGACGCAATGCTCTTCAGCCGCTGTGCCGAATCGGCGACGGGCACCACCGCGTCGTCGGCGCCGTAGAGGACGAGCGTCGGGACCGTGACCGCTTCGAGATTCTTCAGCGGATCATTCTCGATCTCCTTGCGCCAGCCGGAGACTTCGCGGTCGCGGAAGGTTTCGCCCATATAGAGATATTTGAACCACGGCTTCGTCTTGATCCCGTCGAGCTTTGCCTGCGCATCGGCGCGGGTCACGGTGCCGCGCATATAGCCGTCGACGGCCTTCCGCGCCGCCACCATCTGGTCGATGTCGGCCTGCGAATAGCCATTGGCCTTGAGGTGGTTCGTCGAGGAAAAGATCATCTGGACGTCGGCGGTGACGACCGGCGCCGACACCGCGATGACGAAGGCGATATCGGGGCTTCGCGACGCGGCGAGCGGCGAAATCCAGCCGCCCTGGCTCAGCCCCCATGTCCCGATGCGGCGCGGATCGATGCGCGGATCGGCTTTGAGATGCTTCACCGCGGCGATCGCATCATCGGCGAGGATCGTGAAATTGCCGCCAGCGGTTTCCGAACCCGACTCACCCGATCCACGCCGGTCATAGGCAAAGACCGCGATGCCCAGCGCGGGCAGGATCGTCTTCAGATGATCGTAGAGCGACGCCCCGCGCAGCGGCGACGACGCGCTGTGCGTCACGACGATCGCGGCGACCGGTTTGCCGCTGCGCGGCAAATAAAGCGTCCCCGACAGCTCGGCATCGCCGCTTTTGAAGCGGCTGCTCTCTGTCACGACTTCGGTTGTAGCGGGCGCGCTCCATGGCAGGCTCGGCGGCTTCGGCGCGGCCATGGCTGCTTGCAGCGAAGCGAGGCTCGCGAAGAACGCGAGCAGACCGCCGGCCCGACGCATTTACTTCTTCAGCCCGATCTCGCGCAGCCGCTCCTGCAGATATTCGTCGGCGGTGATCGGCGTCGGATAGAGGTTCGGGTGCGAGGCGTCGACGCAGCTTTCGAGCGTTTCGATCGGATAGTCCGAGCGGAAGTGCAGGAAGAAGGGCATCGAGTAGCGCGCAACGCTGGCGCGGCCCGCGTCGGGATTGCGGACGCGGTGGGTGGTCGAGGGCAGCTTGTTGTTGGTAAGCCGCTGCAGCATGTCGCCGACATTGACCGCCATCGCCCCCGGCGGCGGCGAGACGGGAAGCCAGCTGCCGTCCTTGTCGAGAATTTCGAGCCCGGCCTCTTCGGCGCCGAGCAGCAAGGTGATCGTGTTGATATCCTCATGCGCCTCGGCGCGGATGCCCTTGGCGGGCGCTTCGACTGGCGGATAATGGAGCAGGCGCATCACGCTGTTGCCGTCGGCGACGGTGTCGTCGAAGAAATCGGGCGCGAGGCCGAGGTAGCGCGCGATGCCCGACAGGAGCCGACCGCCGACGCGGTCGAATTCGGCGAAGAGCTTGTCGTAGGCGGTGCGAAAGCCGTCGACCTCGGTAGGCCAGACATTGTTCGGCTGCTGCGCGGCGAGGCGGTGGCCCGCGGGCAGGTCGCGGCCGACGTGCCAGAATTCCTTGAGGTCGACTTCCTTCGCGCCCTTGGCAATCTCGGTCCCGAACGGGGTGTAGCCGCGCGCGCCGCCGCCGCCGGCGATATGATAGGCGCGCTTGGTTTCCTCGGGCAGCGCGAAAAAGGCCTTCGCCTTGGTCCAGGCTTCGTCGATCAGCGCGGGGTCGATGCCATGATCGGTGATCATCGCGAAGCCGAAGCGTTCGAACGACGCCCCGAAATCCTTTGCGAACTGGTCGGCGGGGAGCGACATGGAAATGACGGGAACGGCAGCGGTCATGAAAGATAAGTCCATTTGATAAGGGGCGGCGCCCGTCGGGGCGCGTCATGAGTCGCGATTTAGGCGCTGCCCGCCCGCGATTAAAGGGAAAAAGGCGGTTTCGTCCCGCGCGCCGCTCGGCTAAGCCCGCCGCCATGGCAAAGCAATATTGGCTGATGAAATCCGAACCCGACGCCTATCCGTGGGAGCAACTCGTGCGGGAAGGCACTGGGATGTGGGACGGGGTGCGCAATCACACCGCGAAACTGAACCTGATGGCGATGAAAGTCGGCGACGAGGCGCTCTTTTATCACAGCAATATTGGCAAGGAATGCGTGGGGATCATGCGCGTAACCGAAACCGCCTCGCCCGATCCGACCGCCGAAGAGGGCTCGCCCTGGGTCATCGTTCGGGTCTCGCCGGTGCGCGCGCTGAAGCATCCGGTGACGCTCGCGGCGATCAAGGCCGACCCGGCGCTGGCCGACATGGACCTGATCCGCCAGTCGCGGCTGTCGGTCGGGCGCGTGACGCCCGCCGAGTGGAAGCATATCCTGAAGAAGTCGGAGAAGCCCGAGGGCTGAGCCAGCGCGTAATGCGGGCGTTTATTTCGCCAGCTTCGCCCGCAAATGGTCGGCGACCGAGGGATGCAGCGGATTGGTGAATTCGCAGCCGTAATTATTGCCGTCCTGCCGGCGCACCACGGCCTCCATCGGTTGCAGCCCGGGCAGGTTTACCCAGATATGCTTGCCGATCGCCTGGCGCGAAAAGGTGAACATACGGAATCCGTTCGCCGACAGGTCGAACAGCTCGGCGTCGAACGGGTTTGAACCTGCTTCACGAAAACGGGCGCGCCCGTCGATCGACGTGCGCTCGGCGCGGCGCGCTGGCGTGGGCGCCTTTTTGACCCCGATGGTGCGATTTCCCAACACTGCTTTGGTCCCAGCGTAGTTTTGATTCGCCGCTTTTACGCCGCCGTTGGTTACCTCAAAGTGAAGGAATATGGTGAAATTCTCTTATACTGGCGGCCGGTCACCGACCGTCATCAAGTGGCTGGGGAAGGGCGTGACGAGTTGCACCGCGTCGCGCCATTCGGCGGTCAGCCAGCGCTCATGATCCTCTGCATGCAGGATCAGCGGCATCGCGCCGGGGGCGAGGCGTTCGAGCAGCCCGTTCGGATCGGTCGTCAGCAGCGCGAAGCCCGGCCAATCCTCATTCTGGCGCTGGATGCCGGCGAAAGCGAAGATCGGCCGGCCCGAAATCGACGCCCAGCGCTGGCGCTTCGCACCCGCCGGCCCCGACCACAGGGCAAAGCTTGTCGCCGGGACCAGGCAACGCAATTCGGGATGGCGCAGCGTACCGATCCAGAAGGGGCTCGACAGGTTGCGGACCGTCGCGACGGGCTGTGTGCCCTGCGGCGGCGGCGGGACACCCCACAGCTTCGGACGCAGGTAACGGCGCGGTCCGCCGCGGCTGTCGGGCGCGATCACCGGCGCGGGACGGCCGGGCGTGACATAGTCGCCCGTCCAGGGGTCATCGCCCGCATCGACGCCGAAAACGTCCGAAATCTGCGCGGCGGCGGCATCGAGCCGGTAGAGCTGCATGCTTAGTCGACGCGCACGCGGCCGCGGCCGGCCTTGACCGAACTCCGCGCCTTCTTGGTATCGACGCGCTTCGCCTTGGCCGCCTTGCTGGGCTTGGTCTTGATCCGCCGTTCGGGACGGACGAGCGCGGCGTCGACCAGTTCGTTCAGCCGCGCACGCGCGTCGGCGCGATTGGCTTCCTGCGTGCGGAAACTGCGTGCGAGGATGACGAGTTCGCCCGCGGCGGTCATCTTGCTTCCCGCAAGTGCCTTCAGCCGCCGATAGGCATCGGGCGCGAGCCCCAGTGCAAAAACGTCGACGCGCAGCTGGCACGCGGTCGCGACCTTGTTGACATTCTGGCCCCCCGGACCCGACCCAGCGAGGAACTTCTCGCTGATCGCACTTTCGGGGATCTCAGCCACGCGTCGGCTCCGCTCCCTCCGGCGCCGCGAAGCCCAGCGCGATAAAGCTGTCGGGGAACGGTGCCTCGGCAATTATTGACGGCTTGACGTCACGTTTTACGACCAGCCGTTCGGCGTGGAGCAGGGTGCGCGTTTTCGTGCCGCCACGTCCGTAAACGGGATCGCCGACGAGCGGAAAACCGAGCCCTTCGAGCGCGTGGACGCGCAGCTGGTGGGTGCGGCCGGTTTCGGGGCGGAAGCGCAGCAGGCTGCGGTCGCCGACGACGGCGAGTTTTTCCCAATGCGAGACCGACGGCTTGCCTTTCGGGTCGCCAACCATGCGCCAGCCCTCTTCGGCAGTCGAGACCTTGGCGAGCGCGATATCGATCGTGCCGCTGTCGCCCTCGGGCACGCCGTCGACGATCGCGAGATATTGCTTTTCGACCTCACGGCCTTCGAAGGCGCGCGTGAAGCGGCCATGCGCCTTGGGATTGCGCGCAAGCAGCAGGCAGCCCGAGGTGTCGCGGTCGAGCCGATGGACGGCGAGCGGCCAGCGCTTGAAACCGAAGCGCAAGGAATCGAGATGGTTTTCAAGGCTGAGGCTGCCGTCGCGCGGCGCGTCGACGGGAAGCCCCGCCGGTTTGTCGATGACGAGGGCTTCGCCATCGAGGAAA
The DNA here is from genome assembly GCF_014873485.1 of Sphingopyxis sp. OAS728. Classification (NCBI taxonomy): domain Bacteria; kingdom Pseudomonadati; phylum Pseudomonadota; class Alphaproteobacteria; order Sphingomonadales; family Sphingopyxidaceae; genus Sphingopyxis; species Sphingopyxis sp. OAS728. The sequence continues at coordinate 2,167,144 of NZ_JADBDT010000001.1, forward strand.
AGGATGCGGTCTGAAAGGAGCATGGCGCGCTATAGGCGGCCTGCCCCTTAGTCGAAAGCGTAAACATCCATCGCGAGCAGCCCATAGGTGACGCTGTGGTGCAGGCGTTCGGCATGGAGGGCGGTCCCGCCTGCTCCCATCGCGACGAACAGCGGCAATATATGGTCGGGCGTCGGATGGTTGTCGGCGCCGTGCGGCGCGCGTTCGACGCTGTGGAGCACGTCGTCGACCACGCCGGCCGCCATGCGGTCGGCGACCCAGTCGGTGAAGTCGGTGACCCATGCCGGCGCCGGGGCGTCGATCGGCAGGCGCGCCGAGAAGAGCGCCCGGAGGTTGTGCGTGATGCTGCCCGATCCGACAATCAACACGCCGTCGTCGCGCAAAGGCACAAGCGCCTGTCCGAGCGCATAATGCCATTCGGGCGAAGCGTTCGACGCAATCGAGAGCTGGACCACCGGGATGTCCGCCTCGGGGTATACGAGCGACAGTGGCACCCATGCGCCATGGTCGAGGCCGCGCTCGGGATCGGCGGTGACGGAGAGGCCATGTCCCGCGAGCAATTCGACGACGCGCTCCGCCAACGCCGGATCGCCCGGCGCCGGATAGCGCATCGCGAAAAGCTCGTCGGGAAAGCCACCAAAGTCGTGGATCGTAGGTGGCGCGGGCGATGCGGTGACGGTCGCACGGCCGCCCTGATACGCGGCATCGTGATGCGCCGACACGACGAGGATCGCGCGCGGACGCGGCAATTGGCTACCCAGCCCGGCGAGGAAAGTCCGCGCCGGGCTGGGCTCGAGCGCCATCATCGGCGAGCCATGCGAAAGGAAAAGGCTCGGGAGACGGCGCATCGGTTCAGGCGATCAGCTTGGCGGCGGTGCGTGCCACGCGGTCGCCGAGATAGCGGGCACCGGCGAGGTCGGCCTCGCCCGGCTGGCGCGATCCGTCGGCACCGGCGATCGTCGTCGCGCCATAGGGTGCGCCGCCCTTCACTTCTTCGACACCCATCTGGCCGGCAAAGCCATAATCGAGCCCGACGATCGTCATGCCGAAGTGGATGAGGTTGGTGAGGACCGAAAAGAGCGTCGTTTCCTGACCGCCATGCTGCGACCCGGTCGAGGTGAAGGCCGCACCGACCTTGCCATTCAGCTTGCCCTGCGCCCAGACGCCGCCGGCGGTGTCCCAGAAGCTCGCCATCTGGCTCGACATGCGGCCGAAGCGCGTCGGCGTGCCGACGACGATCGCGTCGTAATCGGCGAGTTCATTGGGGTCGCTCAGCAGCGGGTGCGCGGTGTCGGTCTTGAAGCCCGCGGCCTGAACGACCGCGGCGGGGGCGGTTTCCGCAACGCGGCGGATGTCGACCTCGGCGCCCGCGGCGCGCGCGCCCTCGGCGACGGCGTCGGCCATCTGTTCGACATGCCCATAGCTCGAATAATAAAGCACCAGTACCTTGGCCATCATCCAGTCCTTTCGTTCAAATGAAGCCGCCGCCGCGGGAGGAAGGCGCGGCGGCGGCAGGGAGATCAGGCGGCCTGCTTCAGACCGTCGATTGCGGTGGTCGCCTGGTTGATCGCTTCGCCGTTCATCATCTGCTGGTCGGCGGCGATGATGTGGACATCGGTGATGCCGACGAAGCCGAGCACGTGGCGCAGATAGCCGGTGGCGAAATCATAGTCGCTGCCGACGGGGACACCGCCCGAGGTGACGACGAGATAGGCCTTCTTGCCCTTTAGCAGGCCTTCGGGGCCGGCTTCGGTATAGCGGAAGGTCTTGCGGGCGCGTGCGATGAGGTCGATCCACGCCTTCAGCGCAGCGGGAATGCTGAAATTATAGATGGGCACGCCGATGACGATCGTGTCGGCGGCTTCGAGTTCGGCGATCATCTCGTCCGATGCGGCGAGCGCGGCTTTCTGGTCGTCCGAACGGTCGGCATCGTCGGTGAAATTGGCGCCGACCCAGTTTTCGGTCAGCAATGCCGGCGGGGTGTTGGCGAGGTCGCGGTGGGTAACGGCGGCCCCATAGCCCTGTTCGACCAGACGGGTCACGAGCTGGTCGGTCAGCTGGCGGCTCGTCGAACCGGCATGGCGGGCACTCGAATCGATGCGGAGAATATGGCTCATCTTGCTGCTCCTTGGATTGCACTGGGAGGGAGGGGTGCCGCGAGTTCCGGGGGAAACTCGCGGCACAGGGTGGATCGCCGCCGAGGGAGGGGTTTGGCGGCGACCCGGGGGGCTTCGTCAGAGGCTGTCCACGAGCACCAGTTCGGCGTCGTCGAGCGCTTCGACCGTGATCGTGCCGACATCGCGGAGTGCGATGCCGTCGCGGGGGTCGGCATCCGTGCCATTGACGCGGATGCGGCCCTTGGCGGCGACCAGATAGGCGTGGCGCCCGGCTTCGAGGTCGTAAGAGACGCTTGTCCCGGCGTTCACCGTTGCTGCGGCGACACGGGCATTGGCACGGATCGGCAGGGCTTCGTCGCCCTCGATGCCGCTGGCGAGCGTCACAAACTGTCCCGACCGGTCGGCCTTGGGGAATTGGCGCGCGCCCCAGCCGGGATTGCCGCCATCACGGTCGGGCATGATCCAGATCTGGAACAGCGTCGTTTCCTCATCCTCGAGGTTGAACTCGCTGTGCGTCACGCCGGTGCCGGCGCTCATGACCTGGACATCGCCCGCTGCGGTGCGGCCGCTGTTGCCCATGGAGTCGCGGTGCGTGATCGCGCCGGTGCGGACATAGGTGATGATTTCCATGTCGCGGTGCGGGTGCGGGGGGAAACCCGACTGCGCCGCGATGGCATCATCGTTCCAGACGCGCAGCGCGCCCCAGCCCATCCGCTTCGGATCGTGATAATTGGCGAACGAAAAGTGATGACGGGCGTCGAGCCAGCCGTGGTTGGCGTGGCCCAGCGTGTCGAATTTGCGGATATCGATCATTGGCCTTGTCCTTATCCTTGTCACCGCCCCGGCATTTTTCAGTGCCCGGCGGCGTTCATCTGTTGAGGACAAAATAGTCATTGGGATCGTTTCGAAAATAGCATAGATGGAAAACCATCGTTTCCAATCAGGAGCTATTGCGTGGCACTTCCCGACTATGAAGGCTGGGCCTGTTTTGTGGCTGTCGCCGACGGCGGCAGCTTTACCGCCGCGGCGGCTTCGCTCGGCCTATCGAAGGCAAGCGTGTCGAAGGCGGTGACGCGGCTCGAGGCGTCGCTCGGCATCACCCTGCTGCACAGGAGCTCGCGCGTCGTCGCGGTGTCGACCGCGGGCGCGGGGCTACTTGACGAGGCGCGCGCGATGGTGGTGGCGGCGACCGCGGCGACCGAAGCGGCGCGCGGCGACCGCATCGACCTCGCGGGCCCGATCCGCCTCGCGGCGCCGATGAGCTTCGGGATCAAGGTGCTCGGCCCGCCGCTCGCCGCGTTCCTCGAACAGCATCCGGCGGTCGAGATCGAGGTGCTGCTGAGCGATGCACGCCACGACCCGGTCGCCGAGGGGATCGACCTGACGCTGCGCATCGCGCCGCTCGCCGATTCGAGCCTACTCGCGCGCACGATCGCCCCGGTCGCGGCGTCGGTGATCGCCAGCCCCGGCTATCTGGAGAAGCATGGCACGCCGAAACATCCGCTCGAACTCGCGGGCCACCGGCTGATCGGATACGGTCACCGGCAGCGCGCGATGCCGCTGCACTTCCATCGCAAGGGCGAGGAGGCGACCGTGCTGCCGACCGGGCCGCTGTTTGCCAACAATGGCGACGTGGCGGTGCCGCTGGTGGTTGCCGGCGTGGGAATCGCCGCGCTGCCCGACTTCATCGCCGCCGAGGCGCTGGCGTCGGGCGCGGTCGTCCCGATCCTGACCGACTGGTCGCTCCCGCAGTCGCACCTGCACCTTCTCTCGCCGCCGTCACGCCTCCGCCCCGCACGCGTGCGCGCGCTCTCGGACCATCTCGTCGACACGCTGAAGATGTCCTGTACCGGGGCACATGACCGCTATGTGACGCTTCACCATGACCGCAAAACGGCCTGAACCACTGTTGCAAAATGGCCGCGACTCGCGGACTTCTGCGGGTTAAATCAAAATTAACCTTTTCCCTTCATTAGTTTCGTGGTTAATGTTCCGGCAGTCCTGCAACGGGGGGTTGGTCGGTGACATCCTTGATGGTCACGCGATCGGTTCGCGGGATTATCGTGGAAAAAGGGGTGCCCAATGCGCGTACTGCTGATCGAGGACGAGCCGACGACCGCGAAAGCGATCGACACGATGCTCACGACCGAAGGCTTCAATGTCTATACCACCGATCTCGGTGAGGAAGGCTTGGATCTCGGCAAGCTCTATGATTACGACATCATCCTGCTCGACCTGAACCTGCCCGACATGCACGGATACGACGTGCTGAAAAAGCTCCGCACCGCGAAGGTGCAGACGCCGGTGCTGATCCTGTCGGGCATTTCGGAAATGGATTCGAAGGTGCGCTCGTTCGGCTTTGGCGCCGACGATTATGTCACCAAACCGTTCCACCGCGACGAGCTGGTCGCCCGCATCCATGCGGTCGTCCGCCGGTCGAAGGGTCACAGCCAGAGCGTCATCAAGACGGGCAAGCTGGCGGTCAATCTCGACACCAAGACGGTCGAGGTCGATACGACGCGCGTGCATCTGACCGGCAAGGAATATCAGATGCTCGAGCTGCTTTCGCTCCGCAAGGGCACGACGCTGACCAAGGAAATGTTCCTGAACCACCTTTATGGCGGCATGGACGAGCCCGAACTCAAGATCATCGACGTCTTCATCTGCAAGCTGCGCAAGAAACTCGCGCTCGCCTGCCACGGTGAAAATTATATCGAGACGGTCTGGGGCCGCGGCTACGTCCTTCGCGACATCGACGACGAAGGCAATGAAGTGCGCCGCGTCGCCTGAGGCGTAACGCTTCGCAAGATTTACCGAGGGAAGCCGGCGCGGAGCGATCCGCGCCGGTTTTCTTTTGTGCGGAGCCAAACGCGCCGTCGCCCTGCGTCCGATTGCGCGGGTCGCAGGCGGTGTTAGACTGCCCGCGATGATCAGGCGAACCATGACCCTTGCGTTTGTCGTCGCCGCCTTTGCGGCCGTCACGGAGCCTGGTGCAGCCGCGACCGGGGCGGTACGCGTCACGACCTCGATCGAAGCGGATATGTCGCGCACCATGGTCCATGAAGTGCTGGTCGATGCACCAGTGGCGGACGTGTGGACCGCGATCTCGACCCCGCAGGGCTGGATGAGCTGGGCGGTGCCCGCGGCGTGGATCTCGCCGGCCGATCCAGACATACTCGAAACCAGTTACGACCGCACCGAGGCTCCGGGCGGCCCGGGGACGGTCCAGCAGCGGTTCGTGGCGCGGATCCCCGGGCGCCTGCTCGTGTTCCGCACGATCAAGGCGCCTGCGGGATTTCCGCATTGGGAAACCTATCGCGGTGTCACCAGCCTGTTCGAGATCGAGCCTGCGGGGCGCCAGACCCGCGTACGACTGACCTCGACGGGCTATCCCGACAATGATGCCGGCCGGGCGCTGATCGCCTTCTTCGAGCGCGGCAACGCCCAGACGCTGGAAAACCTCCAGCGCCGTTTCGTGACCGGGCCGGTGGATTGGGAAAAGCGCTGACCCGCACGCGCGATGGCTGCGACCGGAAGGGACCGCCCCACTTCGAATATCGCAAAACTTCGCTCTTTATCCAGCAGGCATTCCGCCTCGACCGCGGACAAAAGGCACGACTGTACCAGTCGATGGATCGCACCCGACTGCGCAATCGCGGCGCCGGAAACGGGCCGTCAACGCGCCAGAGTCGCACGCTACCACGACCCGTCAGCAGAAGCCTTGACAGATAACTCTACATATGTGACTTTTAGTACATGGTTCGATCGCGACGCCCTTCGAAGCAGATGTTGCTCCTTCTCTATGCGCTTTCGGTGCGCACCCAGCAGTGGCGGCACGGCTATGAGCTGATGAAGGAGACCGGCCTTCAATCGGGGACGCTCTATCCGCTGCTGATGCGCATGTCCGAGCAGGGCCTGGTCGAGGCCGAGTGGCGCGAGCCGGAGCGGCCGGGTCGCCCGGCCCGTCACGCCTATCGCCTGACCGCGGCTGGCGTGACGCTGGCGCGGGAAGTGGCGCCGGCAGCAGGTGCATTCGCCCCGGAGTTTATACGCGCATGAGAACGCCCGTCGCCCGAGCCATGATGACGCTGGCCACAGCTTGCATGGAAGAGAAGCATCGCGAATGGGGGCTCGCCATGCAGGCCGAGCTCGAAGAGGCAATCGACGCCGGCAAGCCGCTGCGCTTTGCATTCGGTTGTCTGGTCGCCGCGTTGCGCAGGATGCCGGTGCATAATGAGGGGCGCTTCAGCTTGACGGCGCACGCCTTCGCGCTCGGGCTACTGATCCCCGTTGCCGCGCTTCAGATCGGCCTCGCACTATTCGGCTTTCCGCACACGCTGGCCCGCGGCAGCGCCCTGACCTCGGGTCAGAACGCCCTTCTCGCCGGCACCTATCATGCCACGATTCCGTTGCTGGTGGTGCTCATGCTGGTGCTCGCGATCGGGCATTTGGGAATGGCATGGTTGCTACTGAATCGCGACTGGCCGCGCGTCGTCAAGGCGGGCGCGCTGACGCTGTCGACGACGATTGCCATCGTGACGTTCATGGCGGTGCTGAACCTTGAGATCGACCAAGCCCTGCTGCAAGGCGCCATTCTTGTGGTTGAACTGGCGGTGCTGGCAGGGCTGGCATCGTGGCACACCGATTTACCGCAACCCGCCGAGGCCGACCCCGCGGCCTGACAACCGCCCGGAAGGACACCACTGACTGACCGCACGGCCGCGTGCCGATGCGCGGCCGTGCGCCTGTCGCATGGCTATGCCGACCCTCGCCCGATCAAAGAGAGGATACCGATGCCAGGAATGAACCATGGGCTCGCATCATTTGGCACAGCCATGGCCGTGCTGATTGCCGCCCCCGCCGCCGCGCAGCCGGGCAGCTGCCCCTCCCCTGCCGAGGCTGTGGGCGGGCCGAGCAACGCGCATAGCCGCTATATCGAGGCAAATCTGCAGCCCCCGATCGTCGAAAAGGGGGCCAAGCCGTTCAGCCTCGCCGAACGCATGCGCCGATATGATGTGCCCGGGCTCAGCGTCGCCGTGATCCACGATGGCAAGCTCGACTGGACACGCGGCTGGGGCATTCGCGATCTCACGAGCTGCGCGCCGGTCACGCCGGACACCGCCTTCCAGGCCGCGTCGATCAGCAAGGTCGTGGCGGCGATGGTGGCGCTGCGACTGGTAGAGCAGGGCAGGATCGGGCTCGACAGCGATATCAACGGCGCGCTGCGTTCCTGGCAGTTGCCGAAGGATCCGAAGCTGGCGCCGGGCGGCGTCACGCTGCGCCAGTTACTGAGCCATACTGCCGGACTCGGCGTTCATGGTTTCGATCGCGGGTACCTGCCCGGCGAGGCCCTCCCCACGACCGTCCAGATCCTCGATGGCTTGCCGCCGGCCGACAGCCAGCCCGTTCGCAGCATATTTCCCGCGGGCGCGCAATTTCGATATTCGGGCGGCGGTTATATGGTGGCGCAACTCGCGCTTTCCGACGTGAGCGGCATGTCGTTTTCCGATCTTGCCGAGCGTGAGGTGCTGGGTCCGCTTGGCATGACCCGCAGCGCCTTTGCCATGCCTCCGTCAGCCGCGATCCGCACCGACATGGCGTTCGGGTCCGCTCATGGCGCGACGATCCCGGGCTATTATGTCGTCGTCCCCCAACTGGCGGCCGGGGGGCTGTGGGCCAGTTCTGGCGACCTCGCGCGCCTGCTGATCGACCTTCAGGCATCCGGCGCGGGCGAGAAGGGTCACCGCCTTTCGCCCGCCATGACGCGCGCGATGATGACGCCGGTCAAGGACAATTGGGGGCTCGGGCTTGCCCTTTACCGGGACGGTGTCCCGCGCTTCGGCCACGACGGCGTGAACCCCGGATTCGAATCCTTCATGGCCGCCTATGTCGGCAAGGGCGAAGGGATCGTCGTCCTGACCAATGGCGGCGACGGCCGGCGGCTCATCAACGAAGTCGTGCGCGCCGTTGCGGCCGACTATGGTTGGCCGGATATCGCGGTGCCGGCCACCGAGGCGAAGACATTGCCGCTCGCGCAGCTTTCCAAGGCGGCGGGGCGCTTCGAGGGTAGCGGGCTCAACATCGACATCGACGCGCGACCCGAGGGATTGTTTGCGAAGTTCGTCGGCGCCCCCGCCTCCGCGGCCGAACGGCTGGTCGCGCTCTCACCCACGCGCTTTCGATCCGAAGCGCTTGGCATCACGGTCGAGTTCGCGCCGGACTTTTCAAGCTTCACCTTCATCGATGGCGGTCCTCCGATGCGGGTGGTGCGGACGATGGCGGCGCCCCCGGCGACGAAAGGCAGTTAGTTGATCGCCGAGCCCGCGAGGCTGGGAACGACGCCGGTGACAGGTCAGGCCCGCGATTGCGACAGTCGATGGATCGGGCCGAATTGCGCGATCGCAGCGCCGACGAAGGGTAGCGCGACGAGCCAGAGGCGCACACCCGTCACGCCGAGCGGGCTCGCGATGCTGATCGCCGCGGTGGCGCCGAGCCCAGCACAGATGAAGATCAGTCCGACGATCAGGCGCCAGTGCGGCACCTCGCCGCTGTCCTTGCTCGCGCGTTCGTAGCGGGCGAAGAGGGTGATCAGCGGAAAAAGCGCCGCGATATAGAGAGCAAACCAAATGGGCCGCGCGAGCCACCATGGCGCGCTGCCGGGCGCCACATCGAGCCCGATCCCGCCGAGCAGCCACGCCGCGACCATCACGAGGACGAAGGCGGTGAGGTGCCAGAGATAGATCGTCATGATCATGCCGTTGACGAGCACGACGCCGATCCAGATGCGAAGGCTATCGAGCATCCGCCGCCCCGCAGGCTCGAGCGCGAGCGCGAAGCCCGCCTGCGCGATGCCGAGCGCCAGCAGCGCGATCGTCGGCGGCATCGAATTGCTGAGGCCGCTTCCCGGCACGCCGATCATCGCGACCGGATAGGGCCCGAAACCGACAAGCAAGCCGAGCGCGACCAGCCCGCCGATGCCCCACAGCAGCGCCCTGCCCGGCCTCAGCCGCCCCTCGCTCCACGCGAAGCCGAGCTGGTGGATCGCGAGCCAGACAAAGCCGAAGTTGAGGAAATTGACGTAGGGCACGCCGAAGCGCAGCGCCGCAACATCGATCGCGACCGCGCCCGCACCGAGCATCCAGAAGGAAGCGAAGCCCCAGCGTTTCCACGCCCGCCACGTCAACGGCACAACAGCCGCGACCATCAGGTAAACCGACAGGAACCACACCGGGATCAAAGCAAGCTGCGCCGCCATCGCGACGACGCCGCGATCGACCCCCGCGAGCGTTCCGAACATCGCGACGAGCGTCCAGATCAGGAACAATGGCAACACCGGGTTGATCAGCCGCTGCAAGCGCCCGCTATACCAGCTTTCGTACGAGCCGCCCTTGCGCAGCGTCGCGGCCCACGACATGCCGTTCGAGAAACCGCCGACGAGGAAGAAGAGCGGCATCACCTGGAATCCCCAGGTCAGCCACTGCGTCCACGGCAATATGCCGAGCAGGTGTCCGCCCTCGACCGCGCCATCCTTCATATAGGGCGCTGCGACGAGCCAGTGGCCGACGACCACCGCAAGAATCGACAGCGCGCGGAGGAAATCGACGTAGCGATTGCGCTCGGGCGGCGCCTGTCCGGCCATCTCTTGCGCACGCGACCAGATGCTCTTGCGGCGGATGCCCTCGCGGCTTTCGGTCAATATCCCATCCCTTCCCCAATCAGGCATCCAACTTAGGGGCGCCCGGCGCGAGCTCAAGTCTTTGTGGGCAAAAGCCTCAAGCGAAACTTATTGCGAATAAATCGCAACAACGCCATGATGCGAGCCTTGAGCAGGGGACAGGCCATGACCGCCATCGACAGCATCGCCGCACTCGAAGCCGTGGTGGGCAAGGCCCCGCCCGCGATCGACCTCAAGGTGATTGACCATCTCGACGCCACCGCGCTGCGCTGGCTCGCCGCCTCGCCGCTGATGTTCGCGGGTACCGGCGGCGACGCCGGCATCGCGATCACGCTCGCTGGCGGGGCTCCGGGTTTCGCGCGCGGCGACGCGGCAGTGCTTTCGATTCCGCTGGAGTTTTTCGACGACCCCGGCTTGCTGCGCCCCGGCGCGGGTTTCGGTTCGCTGTTCCTGCTCCCCGGGATCGGCGAGACATTGCGCATCAACGGCCGCGTGGCGAGCGCCGACGGCGTCGCGCGGATCGCGGTCGAGGAATGTTATGTCCATTGCGCCAAGGCGCTGATCCGATCGGACTTCTGGAAAGCCGAACCCGACGAAAGCGCGCCAGCCGACCCCGATGCTTTCGTCGCCGCAAGCCGCTTCATGGCGCTTGCGACGATCGATCCCAAGGGCGCCGCCGACCTTAGCCCCAAGGGCGATCCAGCAGGGCTGATGGCGCGCAAGGACGGCGACGCACTCTGCTTCCCGGACCGCCCGGGCAACCGGCGCACCGACAGTTTCCGTAACATCATCGCGCAGCCGCGCATCGCCGCGGCGCTGCTCATCCCGGGCGCCAGTTCGGTCGCGACCTTCACCGGATCGGCGGCGCTGACGAGCGACGAAGCCGCGCGTGCACCCTTCACTGTCGGCGACAAGCAGCCGCTGCTGACGGCGCGTGTCGACGATCTCGCGATCCGCATCGCGCCCAGCGCCGCGCTGCGCCGAGCCGCGCTGTGGCCCGCCGCGGCTGCTCCGGCGGACATCAGTCCCGCCAAGATGTTCGCCGAGCATCTGCGGCTCAACAAAAACAAGGGCATAGGCGCACGAATCGCCAGCGCGGTGGTTTCGATTCCCGGCTTTATGCAAAAGGGCCTCGACAAGGATTACAAAGACAACCTCTACTAATCCGCATCCCCCTTTGCCTTGGCGCGTCAGCCTTGCTATCGGCTCCGGACAATGGCGACCACCACCGACGATCCCGACAGCAACGATCCCGTCCCCGGCATGACCGATACCCCGTTCGACAGCGCGCTGTCCGAACGCTATCTCGTCTATGCGTTGTCGACGATCACCGCGCGCTCGCTTCCCGATCTGCGCGATGGATTGAAGCCGGTGCACCGCCGCCTGCTGTGGGCAATGCGCGCGATGCGGCTCGACCCGTCGCAGGGTTACAAGAAATCGGCACGGGTCGTCGGCGACGTCATCGGCAAATTCCATCCGCATGGCGACACCGCGGTCTATGACGCGATGGTCCGCCTCGCGCAGGATTTCTCGCTCCGCTATCCGCTCGTCGACGGCCAGGGCAATTTCGGCAATATCGACGGCGATAATGCCGCGGCGTACCGCTATACCGAGGCGCGGCTGACGCGCGTCGCGATCGACCTGATGCAGGGGCTCGACGAGGGCACGGTCGATTTCAAGCCGACATACAATGGCGAGGATGAAGAGCCCGAGATCATGCCCGGGCTGTTCCCGAACCTGCTCGCCAATGGCGCGAGCGGGATCGCGGTCGGCATGGCGACCAATATCCCGCCGCACAACGCCGCCGAGGTCATCAATGCGGCGCTCGTGCTGATCGAGAATCCGCGCGCCGAGCTCGCCGAACTGCTCGAGCATGTTAAAGGCCCCGATTTCCCGACCGGCGGCATCGTCGTCGACAGCCCCGAAACGATCGCTTTGGCCTATGAAACCGGGCGCGGCGGTTTCCGCGTTCGCGCGCGCTTTTCGACCGGCAAGCTGGGTGACGGCAGCTGGGAAGACAGCGGGATCGAGAAACAGTCGGGCGGTACCTGGCAGCTCGTCATCAGCGAAATCCCGTACGGCGTCGCCAAGGGCAAGCTGATCGAGCAGATCGCGCAGCTGATCGCCGACAAGAAATTGCCGATCCTCGAGGATGTCCGCGACGAAAGTGCCGAGGATCTGCGCATCGTCCTCGAACCCAAGAGCCGCAACGTCGACCCCGAGGTATTGAAGGAAAGCCTCTATCGGCTGACCGACCTCGAAAACCGTTTCGCGCTGAACCTTAACGTCCTCGACGCGACGCGCACGCCCAAGGTGATGGGGCTGCACCAGCTGCTCACCGAATGGCTGATGCACCAGATCGTCGTGCTCGTCCGCCGCGCGCAGCATCGGATCGCAAAGATCGACGACCGGTTGGAGCTGGTCGCGGGCTATATCATCGCCTTCCTCAACCTCGACCGGATCATCGAGATCATCCGCACCGAGGACGAGCCGAAGCCGGTGATGATAGTGGAATTCACCCTGACCGACCGGCAGGCCGAGGCGATCCTGAACATGCGGCTGCGCTCGTTGCGCAAGCTCGAGGAAATGGAGCTGAAGCGCGAGCAGGCCGATCTGACCGCCGAGCGCGAGGAGCTCGCCAAGCTGATCGAGAGCCCGGCGCGGCAGAAGACGCGGCTGCGCAAGGACCTTGAAAAGCTGCGCGACGTCTATGGGCTCGAAACCCTGCTCGGCGCGCGCCGCACAACGATTTCCGAAGCGGCGCCCGCACGCGAAATTCCGCTCGACGCGATGATCGAAAAGGAACCGGTAACGGTGATCCTGTCGAAACGCGGATGGATCCGGGCGCAACGCGGCCATGTCGCCGCCGACCAGTGGGCCGAATTCAAGTTCAAGGAAGGCGACGAGCTGCTGTTCGCAGCGCACGCGCAGACGACCGACAAATTGCTGATCGCGGCGAGCGACGGGCGCTTCTTCACCGTCGGCGCCGACAAGCTGCCCGGCGGGCGCGGGTTCGGCGAGCCGCTGCGGCTGATGGTCGATATCGATCCCGAAGCGCGGATCGTCGCGATGATCCCGGCGAGCGCCGACGGCCGCCTGCTGCTCGCCTCGTCAAGCGGCCACGGCTTTATCGCGCAGATGGCCGAGGTGGTCGCCGAGACGCGCAAGGGCCGCAACGTCGTCAATCTGAAACCCAAGGCGGCGCTCGCCGTCGTCCGCCCGATATCGACGGGCGACGACAGCGTCGCGGTCGTCGGCGAGAACCGCAAACTCGTCGTCTTCCCGATCAACGAGGTGCCGGTGATGGCGCGCGGTCAGGGCGTGATGCTGCAACGCTATCGCGACGGCGGGCTTGCCGATGCCGTCAGCTTCGCCTTTGCCGAAGGGTTGAGCTGGGCGATGGGCGGCGAGACCGGGCGCACGCGCACCGAAACCGACCTTGCCCCCTGGCGCGTGGCGCGCGGGGCCGCCGGACGGATGCCTCCGACCGGTTTTCCGCGGAACAATCGCTTCGGCTGACCGCAATTACTCGTAGCCGTAAATCGCTTATTTACTTCCCATAACCTAGGCATGGGCCAATGGGGAAAGGTCGCACAAAACCCTCTATTATGCCTATCGATAGAACCGGCGAAGACCGGCCCTTATTGTTCGTCGGCTGGATCGACGCGTTGCCCGTCCCGGCCGCGCTGATCAGACCGATGGCGCGCGGCAATTTCCGCCTGCATGCCAGCAACGCCGCGTTCGATCGGTTGAGCCTGTCCCCCGCGGGCGTCGAGGCGCCGATCGAGATGCTGCGCGCGATCGAGCGCGCATCGCAATATCCGGAGGAATCGCAGGAATTCTCGTGCCAGCTTGGTGACGGACCCGCCGCGCGCGACCTGCGCGGGTCGATCGGTCCGCTGCCGACCGAATCGGGCGACGACGGGCTGTTCCTGCTCACGCTGATCGACCGGACGCAGGAAATGATGACCGAGCGCAATTTGCGCCGCGAACTCGTTTCCGACAGCCTGACCGGGCTGCCCAACCGCGCAGGCTTCGAGGAGCTGGTCGAACAGCGTGCGCGCCACGAGGGGCCCGGTGCCGATCATGCGATCCTGCTGCTCGACCTCGCGCGGTTTAGCCGCATCAACGAACATATCGGCCCGATGGCGGGCGACGAGCTGATCATCACCGTCGCGCGGCGGCTGAAATCGAGCCTGCGCAGCGGCGACATATTGGCGCGCACCGGCGGCGATGAATTCGCAATATCGACGCGCGTCACCGGCGGCCGCGCCGATGTGCGCGAAATGGCGCGGCGCATTCGCGGCTGCTTCGATCACCCCTTCCGCATCGGCAAGCTGAAGGTCAGCGTCGATTGCGCGCTCGGCTGTGCGATCCAGCCGGCAGCTGACACCGATGTCGCCGATCAGCTGCGTCATGCACAGATTGCGCTCAAGCGCGCGAAGCAGACCGACCGCATCGAAATCTATGAACCCGAAGCCGCGATGCTGTCGGACAATCGCTTCGGGATGGAGACCGAGCTGCGCAACGCGATCGAGGAAGACCGGCTCCACCTCGCCTTCCAGCCGTTGATCGAACTGTCGAGCGGCCGCGTCGCCGGGTTTGAGGCGCTCGCGCGCTGGGACAACAGCAGCGGCCATGCGGTTTCGCCGACCGAATTCATCCCGATCGCCGAGGATTCGGGGCTGATCGTTCCGCTCGGCCAATGGGCGATCGGCAAGGCGGCGGAAGTGCTCGCCGATTGGGACCGGCAGAATGGCGGCAAGGTGGTCGACGCCTATTTCTCGGTCAATGTTTCGGCGATCCAGCTGGTGCGCGACGACCTTGCCACGGTGGTGCGCCAGGCGCTCGAAAGCCAGAAGATCGGCGGCGAACGGCTGATGATCGAACTCACCGAAAGCGCGATCATCGGCGACCCCGACCTCGCGCTGTCGGTGCTCAGCGAGTTGAAGGCGCTCGACGCGCGCGTCGCGATGGACGATTTCGGTACCGGCTATTCGAACCTCGCCTATCTGCAGCGCCTGCCGATCGACGTGCTCAAGATCGACCGCAGCTTCGTCGAACATATGGTCGACGACCGCGACAAGGTGGCGATCGTCCGCACGATCCAGAGCCTCGCCGAAGTGCTGGGGATGAAGACCACCGCCGAGGGCGTCGAGACCGCCGACCAGGCGCGTCTGCTGTCGGCGCTCGGATGCGATTTCGGCCAGGGCTTCCTGTTCGCGCGGCCGATGGATGGCAAGGCCGCGCTCGAATATTGGCGTCAGTCGCTGGTGCGGCCGATCTTCTGATCGACGAGCTCGGCGACCCGTACTGCGCCGGGGAAATCCTCCGCCACCCACTCGGCCTCGACCGCCTTCAGGATGCGCGCGACCTCGGGGCCGACCGCGATCCCGCGCGCAACGATGTCGCCGCCCTTGAGTGGCATTTCCGGAACCTGCCAGTCGGCCAAGGCCGCAAGTGCTGCGGGATCACCCACGAGCAGGTGCACGTCGCGCGCAGCGTCGACGCCGATGGCATAAGCGAGTTGACGGATCGGCCGCGCGACGTCGCCGCGGCTTCCGCCAAGCGCGGCGAGATGTTTGCGCTGGCGCGTCGACAGGCGCAGCCGGCTCGCGACCTGTTCAGCGATCGCGGCGTCGGCGGGTAGCAAGGACGCGAGGCGGCGCAGCGGCGAAACCGGAACGGCTGCGGTATCCTCATTGGCCAGCAGCCGGTCGAACGCGACGGCGAAGCCCGGATCGAGTTCGGGCAGCAGCACCGCGAATATGCCGTCGGCCGACATTTGGCCGACGATCGCACGCGGATCGGGCAGCGAGAGGATCTTGAGCAGTTCGTCGGCGATGCGTTCGCGCGACAAGCTTTTGAGCGACTGGCGCGCGGTCACGACCGCAGCGTGGCTGACCGCGTCGAGCTCGCCGCGCCCGAAGCGCGCCGCGAAGCGATAGAAGCGCAGGATGCGCAGATGGTCCTCGGCAATCCGTGTCGCGGCATCGCCGATGAAGGCGACACGCCCCGCGTTGAGATCGGCAAGGCCGCCGAACCAGTCGTCGATCGCGCCGCTATCGGGGTCGGCGTAGAGTGCATTGATCGTGAAGTCGCGCCGTGCGGCGTCGTCGCGCCAGTCATCGGCGAAGGCGACCGTTGCGCGGCGGCCGTCGGTTTCGACGTCGCGGCGCAGGGTCGTGATCTCGTGATGGTCGCCGCTGGCGATCGCGGTGACGGTGCCGTGCGCGATGCCGGTTGGGATCACCTTGATATCCGCCGCCTCGAGCCGCCGCGTCACATCCTGCGGCAGCAAAGGCGTTGCGAGGTCGATGTCGGTGACGGGCAAGCCTAGCAGCGTATCGCGCACCGCGCCGCCGACGATTTTCACCGCGCCGCCGTCGCTGCGCAGTGCGGCGACGATGCGGCGCAGGCCGGGACGGTCGCGCCATTCGGCGCCGGGAAGGACCGTCACCGGTGCCAGCCCGCCGGCATCCGCCGCGCCAGATTGATGATAATCCCCGCCGTCACGCCCCAAATCCGCCGCCCCTGCCAGTCCATGTCATAATAATGGCGATCCTGTCCCTGCCAATTCGCATGATGCTGCGTGTAATTGTCGGGATCGAACAATATGTCGAGCGGCACCTCGAACCAGTCCTCGACCTCGTCGGGGTTGGGGTCGAGCGGCAGATCGGGCGGGATCACCCCGAGTACCGGCGTGATGATATAGCCGCTGCCCGACCGATAGGGCTCGGTCGCACCCGCGATCATGACATCGTGGCGGCTGAGGCCGATTTCTTCTTCGGCCTCGCGCAACGCGGCGTCGATCGCGTCGCGGTCGCCGGGATCAATCTTGCCCCCGGGAAAGGCGACCTGCCCCGCATGGCTGCGCAGCCATTGCGGCCGCTGGGTCAGGATGACGCCGGGGTCGGGGCGATCGGTGAAGGCGATCAGCACCGCGGCATCGCGCAGCGTCGGGGTGCCGAGATAGGTTTCGTCCTCGCCCGCATCGGGCAGCAGATTGTCGAGCGCGGCACGCAGCTTGTCCGACAGCATCAGGCGTCCACCAACGGAAAGCGCGTGCCGTTCGACCAGATCGCGGGCGCGTCGGCGTCCTCGGCCAGCGCCATGTCGACGATCTCATAATAGAGCGCGCGGTCGATCCGCGCCTCGAGCCCGTTACCGATCGTGCCCCGGACGTGCAGCCGCGGGTCGGGATTGTCGGCATCGCCGCCGAAGCTGAGCGGATGATCGGCACCGGCCATAACCAGGTCGTCGGTGTCGAGCCGGAAGACCAGTTTGCGCGCCGCCCCCTCGCCTTCGCTTTTCATCTCAACCGCGCGGAACGGCGTATCCTCGACCGCGATCGACAGCCTTTCGGCGGGCGTCACGAGCACATGGCTGCCATCGGGCTCGCGGCGCAGGATCGTCGAGAAGAGCTTGACCATCGCGGGCCGGTTGATGCGCCCGCCCTCATGAAACCAGCTGCCGTCGGCGCGGATTTCCATGAAACTGTCGCCAGTCCGCTCGGGATGCCATTGCTCGACCGGCGGCAGCTTGCGCGCCGCCAGCAGTTCGGCGGCTTCGGTCAGCGAAAGCTGCGAAAATTCTTTCGGAAGCGACGGCGCAGGGGTGACCATATATCCGACATAGGCGGACGCGCGGCGGGTGCAACCCCGTGCACGGTCAGCGCGGCCCGATCATTCCCGCGCCCGTCGGCAGGTCGTGCCCGTTCACCGCCCGCGCGAGCAGGCGACGACGCTCGAACGGGCCGGGCAAGTCCCATGCGCCCGTCGCATCGGCGGTGAAGCCGAAGAAGCGGCCATAATATTCGGGGTCGCCGATCATCATCAGCGCGCCGTCGGCTTCGGTTTCGGCGGCATCGAGCATCTGCGCCATCAACGTGCGCCCATGACCGCCGCGCTGGACGTCGGGGCGGATCGCGACCGGGCCGACCATCACCAGCGGGACGCCGGCGGCATCGGGCGCACGCAGCGCGACGGGCCAGCACTGGATCGTGCCGACCAGCGCGCCGTCCTCGACCAGCGCGAAGCTGAGCGCAGGCACCGCATCCATGCCTTCGCGGATGCGGTAGGCGGTTCGTCCAAAGCGATCCGATCCGAAAGCGGCGTCGAGCAGATCCTCGACCGCCTGCGGCTCGATATTCGACAATGGAAGTAACTCGACCAACGCGTACCCTTTCGCTAATGCGGCGGCGCCTTAGAGCCTGTCTAGGCGAATTGAAAGCGTCGAGACGGAGTCAATTTTGACCCAGAGCAAGGCGCGAGGAAGGAGCAACGGCTATCCATCGTGACTGACGAGCAACGCAGCTCTGGGTCAAAATTGGCCCGCCGCTTCGCGGTCGTCGAGAGAAGCGCGCTGGGGGCGTCGGATCGTTTGCGCGGGCTACCAGCCCGCGCTGCACGTTCCTTCTACCCAGCGCGCTTCTCCCGACGATCTCGACGTTTTCAATTCGCCTAGACAGGCTCAGGGGACCGGGGGGGCGCTTGCAAACCCCCGACGGACAGGAATTTCTTGTGACCGATACATTGTGGCTGGAAGTGAACGGGCTGACCGCCCAGGTGCTGACCGGCATCTATTCCGAAGAAACCCACCTGCCGCAGCCGCTGCGCATCTCGGTGCGCGCGAAGCTGGCGATGGCCGATCATTATGATCCGGTGACACCGCTCAGCCGCTCGAAAAATTACATGCACCTCAAATTCGCGGCGACCGAGGGCATTCCCAAGGATGTGCATTTCGTCCTGATCGAAAGCGTCGCCGACCATATCATCGACACTTTGTTCCTGCAGGACGAGAAGGTCGAAGAGGTCGAGGTGAAGATCGTCAAGCTCGCGATCGCCGAGGAGGGCGAGGAGATCGGCATCACGATGCAGCGGGCGCGCAAGTGACGCAAAAGCTCGCTCTGGTCACGGGCGGGCTGCACCGCGTCGGCGCCGCGATTTCGGCGCGGCTGGCGCGCGAGGGCTATGCGCTGGCGATTCACAAGCGGAGCCCTGGTGAAGCCGATCCGGTACTTGCCGAAGCGCTCGCTGAAACTGGCGCCGAGAGCCGCCGCTTCGCAGCAGACCTGTCGAACCCGGCTGAGGTCGATACGCTGATCCCCGCGGTGATCGAGAAATTCGGCCGCGCGCCCGACCTGCTCGTTAACAATGCCGCGCTGTTCGCCGAGGGCGAGTGGGCCGACCTGTCGGCGGTAGCGCTCGCCGAGATGATGCAGATCAATCATCATGCGCCGGTGATGCTGGCGAAGGCGTTGATTACGCATAGCGAAGGCGCACGACCCGCGATCGTCAATATCGTCGACCAACGCGTGGCGCATCCGGTGCCCGACCAGATCGCCTACAGCCTGTCGAAGTCGGCGCTGTGGCAGGCGACCGCGACGCTGGCCGTCGCATTCGGCCACCGCGCGCGCGTCAATGCCGTCGCGCCGGGGCTGACGATGGCGACCGAGGATTATTCGGCGGCGCAGGTCGAGCGGCTGGCGGGGCTCATGCCATTGGGGGCGCTGCCGACGCCGGCACAGATCGCCGACGCCGTGGTGTATCTGGCGCGCGCCGAGGCGGTGACGGGGCAGACGATCTTCGTTGACGGCGGCGCGCATCTGGCGCCGATGGCGCGCGATTTCGTGGCGCTGGAGCGGGATTGATAGCGTCATCCCAGCGAAAGCTGGGATCTCCATCGCCCTGTCGGAACGATCGCGGCCCCAGCTTTCGCTCGGGCGACGATCATTAGTAGATGTGCACCGCCTTGGTCACCAGATAGCCGTCGAGCCCTTCGGGCCCGCTCTCGCTGCCGAAGCCCGATTCCTTGATCCCGCCGAACGGCATGTCGAGCGTCGAGATCACGAAGCTGTTCACCCCGACCATGCCGCTCTCGATCGTGTCGACGATGCGGTTGATGCGGCGGCCATTCTCGGTGAAGGCGAAGGCGGCGAGACCGTAGGGCAGCCGGTTCGCCTGTTCGAGCGCGTCGTCCTCGGTCGCGAACGGACGGATGAGCGCCATCGGGCCGAAGGGTTCATTGTTCATCGCATCGGCCTCGATCGGCACGTCGGCGATCGCGGTCGGCTGGAAGAAATAACCGTTGCCGGTCGCCTCGCCGCCCGCGATCACGCGCGCG
This sequence comes from Sphingopyxis sp. OAS728, assembly GCF_014873485.1. Lineage (NCBI taxonomy): Bacteria > Pseudomonadati > Pseudomonadota > Alphaproteobacteria > Sphingomonadales > Sphingopyxidaceae > Sphingopyxis > Sphingopyxis sp. OAS728. Next base: position 2,187,061 of record NZ_JADBDT010000001.1, read on the forward strand.
CCTTTCGCCTTGGCGTCGGCAACCAGCGCTTCCAGCGCGGGAATGCGGCGCGCGTTGGCGAGCGGGCCCATCTGCGTGTCGGCGTCGAGGCCGCTGCCGATCTTCACCTTTTGGGTGCGTTCGGCAAAGCCCTTCACGAACGCATCGTAGATGCCCTGCTGGACATAGAAACGCGTCGGCGAGATGCAGACCTGCCCCGCGTTGCGGAACTTCTGCGTCACAACACGGTCGAGCGTCGCTTCGAGGTCGCAATCGTCGAACACCAGCACCGGGGTGTGCCCGCCGAGTTCCATCGTGATCCGCTTCACGCCATCGGCGGCGAGCTTCATCAGATGCTTGCCGACCGCGGTCGAGCCGGTGAAGCTCACCTTGCGGATCACCGGGCTCGCGAGCAGGTGGCGGCTGATCTGGTCGGGATCGCCGTACACGAGCTGTACGACGTCACCGGGGATGCCGGCATCGGCGATGCAGCGCATGATCGCGCTGGTGCAGCCGGGGGTTTCCTCGGGCGCCTTCGCAATCACGACGCAGCCCGCGGCGAGCGCGGGGGCGATCTTCTTGACCATCAGATTGACCGGGAAGTTCCATGGGCTGAACCCCGCGACGGGGCCGACCGGATGTTTGGTGACCATCGCGCGCTGGCCGAGCGGACGCTGGAGCACGCGGCCCTCGATGCGTTTGCCCTGCTCGGCAAAATAATCGAACAGGCCCGCCGCCGACAGCACTTCGCCGCGCGCTTCCGCGATCGGCTTGCCCTGTTCGAGCGTCAGCAAGGTCGCGATATGCTCGACGCGTTCGCGGATGATGCCCGCGGCCTTGTGCATCAACGCGGCGCGCTCGTCGGCGGTCTTGGCGCGCCAGACCGGCCAGCCGCGTGTCGCGGCCGCGAGCGCTTCGTCGAGGTCGGCGGCGGTGGCGACCGGCAGTTCGGCGATCGTGCCCGCGGTCGCGGGGTTATAGACCGGCCGCTCGTCGCGCCCCTCGCCGCTCCGCCAGGCGCCGTTGATAAAGAGCTGGAGGTCGGCGTCGTAGGTCGCGGTCATATAAGATCCTTGCGCAAGGAAATGGGGGGATGGCGGCGATATAGGGTGGCTCAGCGATAGTTAAAGCTGATGCTGATCCGTTCGCCCTTGCCCGAATGCGGCATCACCTCGTGACGCAGCCAGCTTTCCCACAGGAAGACGCGGCCCGCAGCGGGTTCGGCATAGATGAAGGGATGAAGATGCTCGGGCGCTTCGTCGGTGCGACCCGGCGCTGCCATCAGCATCGCGAGGCGGGGGTCTTCGAGCTTGAGCGCGCCCGATCCGGGCGGGACGGCGACATAGAAGGTTCCCGACACGATGCTGTGTGGATGGATATGGCCGCTATGCGTGCCGCCGGGTTTCAAGATGTTGACCCATAGGCTGTCGAGCTTGAGCGGTTTCGCGAGGTCGAAATGGCACGCCTTGGCGAACGCCTTCACTTCCTTGTCGAGCAGCTTCTTGAGGTCGTAAAAAGCCGGATCGCGTTCGGGCAGGTCGCCGAGGCTCGCGTAGCTGGTATAGCCCTTGTAGCCATGCTCGCGGCTCCACGCCTTCCCCGCGCCATCCTCTTCGGCGAACAGGCGGCAGCTCTCCTCCAGCTCTTCGAGCAGGTCGGATGAGCCGATATCGGCCTCGTAAAAATTGGTGGCGAAGAGCGTGCGAACGGGCATGATGCGCGCAAAGCACAGCCAAAGTGCAAGAGCAAGGGAGACGAGGATGGCCGAGTTTGAACTGATCGCCGACGGATTGCGCTTTCCCGAGGCGCCGGTGGTGATGGACGACGGTAGCGTCATCGTCGTCGAGATCGAGGCAAAGCGGATCACGCGCTGCTGGCCCGGCGGCCGGAAGGAAGTCATCGCGACCCCCGGCGGCGGCCCCAACGGGCTTGCGATCGGGCCTGACGGCAAGCTTTATTGCTGCAACAACGGCGGGTTCAACTATGTCGAATCAAACGGCTATCTCGCGCCGCACGGCATCGCCGACGATTATTCGGGCGGGCGGATCGAGCGCATCGATATCGACACCGGCGAGGTCGAAATCCTCTATAAGAGCGGCGACCATGGCGTCGTGCTGCGCGGCCCCAACGACATCATGTTCGACGCGCATGGCGGCTTCTGGTTCACCGATCATGGCAAGGTCGATTATGCCGCGCGCTGCCACGACATCGTCGGCATCTTCTATGCCAAGGCCGACGGCAGTTTCATCGAGGAAGTCATCTTCCCCAGCTATAATCCGAACGGCATCGGCATCTCGCCCGACGGCACCAAGCTCTATGCGGCCGAAACCTATACCTGCCGCCTGACCCAGTTCAACATCGTCGCGCCGGGCAAGGTCGACGATGCTGCCGGCCCCGGCGGACCCGGCATCCCGCTCTACCGCCCCGCAGGCTATAAATTCTTCGACAGCCTCGCGATGGAGGCGAACGGCAATATCTGCGTCGCGACGATCGGCGAGTGCGGCATTTCGGTCGTCGGCCCCGATGGCGCGCTCGTCGAATTTGTCGCGACCGACGATATCTTCACCACCAACATCGCCTTCGGCGGGCCCGACCGGCAGGATGCCTATATCACCCTGTCGGGGACGGGCCGGCTCGTGAAGACGCGCTGGGCCAGACCGGGGCTGCAATTGCAGTACTGACCCCGCGCCCCATTGGGGAGGCGAGGATGAGGATGATCTGGATGGCGGCGCTGCTGATGGCGGCGCCCGCGAATGCGCAAATGCTGAACGCCGAACAGGCCGATGCGATCGTCAAGGGCTGCGCCGCGCATGCGCGCGCCAAGGGACAGGGCCATGCAATCGCGGTCGTCGATCTTGGCGGGCATCCCGTCGCGATGTGGCGGATGGACGGCAATGCGTTCGGCATGATGGACTTCTCGCTGGAGAAAGCGCGCGCGGTCGCGGCATGGGGTTTCCCGACGAGCGGGATGGAAGAAGCCGCGAAGGGCACGCCGGGTTTCGCCGATGCACCGCATGTCGTCACGGTCGCGGGCGGCGTGCCGATCTTCAGCGCCGACGGGCGGACGCGGCTCGGCGGGGTGGGCGCGTCGGGCGAGGCACCCGCCGATGATGCCGCTTGCGCCGCCGCGGGGATCGCGGCAGCAGGGCTGAAGTCGGAGCGCGCCCGCTGACGATCATGGCGCCTCCTGCAACAGGGAGCATCACATGCACGAGGAAACCCACGCCGTCACGCGGATCGGCTGGCTTCGCGCCGCGATCCTCGGCGCCAACGACGGGATCGTCTCGACCGCCAGCCTGATCGCGGGTGTCGCGGCGGCGGGCGTGTCGCAATCGTCGATCCTCGTCACCGGCACCGCGGGGCTGGTCGCCGGCGCGATGTCGATGGCGGCGGGCGAATATGTGTCGGTGAGCTCGCAGAGCGATGCGGAACGGTCCGACGTCGAGCTGGAGAAGCGCCACCTCGCCGCCGATCCCGAGTATGAGCTCGAGGAGCTGACTTTGATCTATCAGGAGCGCGGGCTCGACCGCGCGCTGGCCGAGCAGGTCGCGGTACAGCTCACCGAACATAATGCGCTCGACACCCATCTGCGCGACGAGCTGGGGATGACCGATGCAATGGCGGCGCGGCCAGCGCAGGCGGCGGCGGCTTCGGCGGCGAGCTTTGCAATCGGCGCGGCGCTGCCGCTGGCAACCGTTCTGGTCGACAAGGGCGACACGCTGCCCTTCACGGTGTCGGCAGCATCGCTCGTCTTTCTCGCGATTCTTGGCGCACTGGGGGCGTGGGCGGGCAACGCGCCGATGCTGCGGCCGGTGGTGCGAGTGACCTTCTGGGGCGCATTCGCGATGGCCGCAACAATCGCGATTGGATCGTTGCTCGGTACGACGGTGGGTTAGAAGCAGCCTTTCAAACCGTTCGTGCTGAGCTTGTCGAAGCACTGCATTTTTCTTTTGCGGTTACCACAAGAAGAACGGCCCTTCGACAAGCTCAGGGCGAACGGGGTTGGGGAGTCAGCGCCGCTCCAGCCACTCCCGCAGCGCCACGGCATTGTTTCGCTCCTCGCTTTTCGCGGCGTAGAGCAGGGTAACGGGACCGGCCCGCACTGCCGCATCGAGCGTGGAGAGCGCCGCCTTCACCTCCTCGCCGCCCGCGTCGAGTTCGGCGAAATAGTCCAAGCGGAACGCGTCCCACGCCTCATCCGAATCGGCGGTTTCGCCATGGAACCGCTTGCGCAGCCCATCGCTCGGCGACAGCGGCTTGAGCCACGCCGCCAGCGCCGCTTTCTCCTTCGAGACGCCGCGCGGCCACAGCCGGTCGACGAGGAAGCGCGTGCCGTCGCCGGGACCGGCCGGTTCGTGGATGCGTTTGACCGCGATTGTCAGGGGCGATGCCATCTGTATGACTATCGGTCATCCCGCAATCGCGGGCAAGTCAATCGGAGGGGTCCGGACATGAGCGCAGCAGGCTGGGCGATCGACATCGATCGCGACGATATCACGCAGGCAAATTTGGTCTCCGATTCCGATGCACCGCTCGCGCCGGGACAGGTGCGGGTGCACCTCGACAGCTATGCAATGACCGCGAACAACATCACCTATGCCGTGTTCGGCAAGCCGGCCGGACTGTTCGGCAACGATCAGGGTTATTGGGATTTCTTCGCCGAACGGGACGAAGCCGGCCGCCTGCCCGTCTGGGGCTTTGCGACGGTGACCGAAAGTGCAGCCGAGGGCGTGTCGGTCGGCGATCGCTTCTATGGCTATTATCCGATGGCGGAGACCGCCGTGCTGGCCGTCGGCAAGGCGGGCCCGGGCGGCTTCACCGACGTCACGCCGCGGCGCACCACGCTGCCCCCGATTTACAATAATTATCAGCGGATCGAGGCGCTGCCCGATTACCGGGCCGCCGACCATGATTATTGGCCGGTCTTCCGCCCGTTGTTCCTGACCGGCTGGCTGATCGCCGACCAGTTCGAGGATGAAAGCGATTATGGCGCCGACCAGATCCTGATCGCGAGCGCGTCGAGCAAGACCGCGATCGGGCTGGGCTTCGCGCTCGCGCGGCGCGCGGGCCATCGCCCCGAAACGATCGGCCTCACCAGCAAGGCGAATGTCGCCGATCTCGATGCGCAGCGCATCTATGACCGCGTGATCGCCTATGACGACATCCTCACGCTCAATCCCGCGACGCCCTCGGCGCTCGTCGACATGGCGGGCAATGGCGCGGTGACGCGCGCGGTGCACAGCCATTTCGGAAACAACCTCAAGGCCTCGATCATCGTCGGTAAATCGCATTGGGACGCCGACGCCGGGCAGGCGGCGCTCCCCGGCCCCGAACGGCAGGGCTTTTTCGCGCCCGGGCGCAGCCAGAAGCGCATCGTCGACTGGGGCGGCGCGGCGTTCGGGCAGAAGATCGCCGAAGCCTGGCTGGCTTTCATGGACGTTGCGCCGCGGCTGACTTCGGTCGATAAGCGCAGCGGCGGCGATGCGGCGCTCGCTGCCTATCGGGAGATGCTCTCGGGACAGGCCGACCCCAAAAAGGGGATCGTCGTCGTCCCATGAGGGTCGCATGAGCAGTCCCTTTCCCCGCCGCACGAAAGGACCGACCATGCTTCGCACGCTTGTTTTCGCTACCTCGCTCGCGCTCCTGCTCCCGGCGGGAGCGGCGCTGGCCGAAACGCCCAAGGCCGCACCCGCGCACAAGCCCGACCTCGCCGACCGCGTCGCGGGGACGTACAAGGGCGACATCATCTCCGACGCGCGCGGCTCGTCGAAAAGCGGCGTGACGATTACGGTCACGCGCACGGGGCCGAACAAGGTCGAGATCAAGTCGAGCCATGCGCGCTTTCCGACCGTCACCATCCCGCTTGAAAAGGCGATGGATGCGATCCTCGCCGCGAGCGGGCCTTCCGTGTTCCTGCTCGATACGGTGCGCTCGCCCGACAAGCTCGACCTCACGATCGACGATGCGAGCTGGTCGGGCAATCGCGTCGCGGCGACGCCCGCGAAGAAATAAAGGAAAGCCATGCTGATCGTCGGCAGTCCCGTCTCTCCTTATGTGCGCAAGATCCTTGCGATCCTGCATCTGAAGGGGCTCGACTATGAACTCGATCCGATCACGCCCTTTTACGGCAATGACGAATTTTCGAAGCTGAGCCCGCTGCGCCGTATCCCCGTGCTGATCGACGGCGACCTCGTCGTGAATGATTCGACCGTGATCGCCGAATATCTCGACGAGGCATACCCCGACGTTCCGGTGTTGCCGAAGAGCCCGCGCGAACGGGCGCAGTCGCGCTGGATCGAAGAATATGCCGACAGCCGCCTCGGCGACCTCTGCATCTGGGGGCTCTTCTATCCGAAGATCGTCGCCCCGCATGTGTTCAAGCGCCCGCCCGACGAAGACGCGCTCGCCAAGGTCACCGACGGCGACCTGCCCGAAGCGCTCGACTGGATCGAGGCGCACGCACCGACGGCCGGCTTCCTGTTCGGCGACGCCGTCGGGGTCGCCGACCTCGCCGTGGCATGCCCGTTGCGCAACGCTGCGATCGCAGGCTGGACGCCCGATCCGGCACGCTGGCCGAAGACCGCCGCGTGGCTCGCCCGGATCGCCGCGCTCCCCTGCTATGCGCGCACGATGACCTTCGAACCCGCGATCCTCGCAACGCGTGCCGACAGCCGCCGCGCGGTGCTCGAAGCGGCGGGCGTGCAGGTTGCAGAAACGAGCTTCGGCACCGACACGCCCCGCGCCAGCATCATGCTGCGCTGATCCCTTTCTCTCCCAAGCAACAGGAATGACTTATGGGTCGCTTCACGACCGTGATCTTCGATTTCGGCGGCGTCATCACCGCCTCGCCCTTCGAGGCGTTCAACCGGCTGGAGCAGGAGCGCGGGTTGCCGCAGGATTTCGTGCGGCGCGTCAATGCGACCAACCCCGACGGCAATGCCTGGGCGAAGTTCGAGCGCGCCGAGATCGATGCCGCGGCATTCGACGCGCTCTTCGCCGAGGAGGCCCGCGCGCTGGGGCATGAGCTGGAAGGTGAGGCGGTGCTGGCGGTGATCGCGGGGGCGGTGCGCCCGTCGATGGTCGCGGCGCTCGACACGTTGAAGGCGCGCGGCTTCACCATCGCGTGCATCACGAATAATGTTCCCGGCGGCAAGATGGGCATCCAGGGCGCGGGCATGACGCGCAGCGCGGAAGCGGCGATCGAGGTCGCCGACATCATGGCGCGCTTCGTTCATGTCATCGAATCGAGCAAGGCGGGGGTGCGCAAGCCCGACCCGCGAATTTATCAGATGATGTGCGAGAAGCTCGGGGTCGAACCCGGCGAGTGCATCTATCTCGACGACCTCGGCATCAACTGCAAACCTGCGAGTCAGCTCGGCATGCATGCGATCAAGGTGACAAGCGGCGAACAGGCGCTTGCTGACCTGTCGGCGGCGCTGGGGATGCCGCTACCCTGACGCTTCGGCGAGGTTGAGCTCCGCCGCGCGTTCGAAGATTTGCGTGAGCACGGGTTCGGTGTCGGCGACACGCATCGCGACGTGGAATTCAACCGGCGCGAGCGCGGGCATGGCTTCGATCTGAACGAGCGCGCCACTCGCCAATTCACCGCGCACCATCGGCTGCGGGAAGATGCCGATGCCCCCGCCCGCCTTTGCGATGTCGATCATCGTGCGTGCGTTGTTGCAGAGGTTGAGCGACTTTTGCGCGATGCGCGATGCCTCGATCGCCTCGCGCATCCGGCCGTGGATCGGCGAATGGCTGGCGAGCGACCAGACGGGCAGCATCGCCTCACCGCCCGCAAAGGCCGACGCGACCGCGGGGCTCGCGAGCCAGACGAGTTCGACCGCGCCGATCGGGCTGGTCTTGAGGGCCGGGTGCGCGATCGGCCCAGCGGCAAAGGCGATGTCGGTGCGGCCGGTCAGCAACTGCTGGATCAGGTTCGCGGTCAGGTCGATTTCGATTTCGAGGCCGACGCCCGGCATATCGGCCTTGAGGCTCGCGACGAAGGCGGGAAGGCAGCTCGCCGCCGCGATCTCGCCCGCGCCGATGCGTACGACCCCGCTCGCTTCGGCGAAACCGCCGCTGCCGAGCAGCGCGACCTGCATGTCGCGAAGCAGCGGATCGCAGTCGCGCACGAGCTTGCGCCCCGCCGCCGTGAGCGACATCGTCCGGCCGTCGCGGCGGAACAGCGTAGTCCCCAATCTCTGCTCCAGCTCACGCATCCGCGCCGACACCGCCGGCTGCGTCGTGTTGAGCCGCTCGGCCGCGGCCGAAAAGGTCCCGAGCCGGTCGATCCACAGCAGGGTTTCGAGGTGATAGAGCGAGACGCGATTGATAGACATCGTCTATGTATAATCCAAAAATCGAACAATTAGAATTGATGGATCAAATGCGCCAAGGTCGCGCCCGACATTCCCGCAAGGAGGCCTCTTCATGGCGAACAAGCAATATTCCGACGCAGCAGCCGCGCTCGACGGCCTCCTCTTCGACGGCATGCAGATTTGCGCGGGCGGCTTCGGCCTGTGCGGCATCCCCGAGCGGCTGATCGATGCGATCCGCGACGCGGGCACCAAGGATATCACGATCGCCAGCAACAATGCGGGCATCGACGGCGAAGGGCTCGGCAAACTTCTCCGCACGCGCCAAGTCAAGAAGATGATCTCGTCTTACGTGGGCGAGAACAAGGAGTTCGAGCGGCAATATCTGGCGGGCGAGCTCGAGGTCGAATTCTGCCCGCAAGGCACGCTCGCCGAACGCTGCCGCGCGGGCGGCGCGGGCATCCCCGGCTTCTATACCAAGACCGGCGTCGGCACGCTCGTCGCCGAGGGCAAGGAGGTGAAGAATTTCGACGGGCAGGATTATATCCTCGAACGCGGCATCTTCGCCGACCTTGCGATCATCAAGGGATGGAAGGCCGACGAAAGCGGCAATTTGATCTTCCGCAAGACCGCGCGCAACTTCAACCAGCCGATGGCGACCGCGGCGAAGATCTGCGTCGCCGAGGTCGAGGAAATCGTGCCGACCGGCAGCCTCGACCCCGACAGCATCCACCTGCCCGGCATCTATGTGAAGCGCATGATCGTCGGCGCGCCCTATGACAAGAAGATCGAATTCCGCACGACGCGTCCGCGCGAAGCAGCGTGATGCGTAGTTTCGCCCTTACCGCCGCGCTGCTCCTTGCCGGGTGCGCGAGCGCGCCGGCAGAGGTGGCGACGGCTCCGGCTCCGCCGCCCGCCCCCCTGCCGGCACCCGCGCCCGCCACAGCCGAGAAGCCGCCGGTCGCGTTGCAATATCTCTATGGCTCGCCCGAGGCGGCCGTCGCGGTGCGCGCGACCAATGCGCGGATCGCCGACTATGGCGTGGGACGGATCAAGCAGCGGCCGAAGGACAGCGTCGTGCTGGCGCCCAGCGCGACGATGGACGCGCCGACGTTCGAGCCGTGCGGCAACAAGCCCTTCGCCGCGGTGTTCGACGCCGACGAGACGCTGATCTGGAACCTCGGCCCGATGCGTTATTTCGCCGAGAAGGGCACGGCGTTCGACGCGAAGGTCTGGGACCAGTGGGAAAAGACCGGCGCGGGCAAGGCGGTCGCGATGCCCGGAACGGTCGAGATGGTGAACAAACTCCGCGCCGCGGGGATCGCCGTGATCGCCAACACCAACCGCAGCGCCGCCAATGCCAAGGGCAGCGAGGATACGCTCCGCGCCGCGGGGCTCGGCGAGTTCAAGCATGGCGAGACGCTCTTTCTGATGGGCGACGACGCGGGCGGGTCTAGCAAGGACGGCCGCCGCGCGGCGATCGCGTCGAAATATTGCGTGATCATTTTGGGCGGAGACCAGCTTGGCGATTTCAGCCAGCAGTTCAACGTCAAGGACTTGCCCGCGGCGCAGCGCATGGCGCTCGCGACGAGCGCGGGCGCCACTGCACTTTGGGACAAGGGCTGGTTCCTGTTCCCCAACCCCGTCTACGGCCCGTGGGAAAAACTGGGCTGGGGCGACGCCTTCCCCTCCGACAAGCAATGGGAGCCTAACTGACATGGCCTGGACGCGTGATGATATGGCGGCGCGCGCCGCGAAGGAACTGCAGGACGGCTATTACGTCAACCTCGGCATCGGTATCCCGACCTTGGTCGCGAACCATATCCCCGCGGGGATGACGGTGACGCTGCAGTCGGAGAACGGCATGCTCGGCATCGGCCCCTTCCCGTTCGAGGGCGACGAGGACGCCGACCTGATCAACGCGGGCAAGCAGACGATCAGCGAGTTGCCGCAGTCGGCCTATTTTAGCTCCGCCGACAGCTTTGCGATGATCCGCGGTGGGCATATCGACCTGACCGTGCTGGGCGCGATGGAGATCGCCGAAAATGGCGACATCGCCAACTGGATGATCCCGGGCAAGATGATCAAGGGCATGGGCGGCGCGATGGACCTCGTCGCCGGGGTCAAGAAGATCATCGTCGTGATGGAACATAATGCCAAAGACGGCAGCCCGAAATTCATCCCGGCGTGCACGCTGCCGCTGACCGGCAAGAATGTCGTCGACATGATCATCACCGACCTCGCGGTGTTCAAGCGCGACGATCATTCCAGCCCGTTCAAGCTGATCGAGCTCGCGCCGGGCGTCACCGCCGAAGAGGTCGCCGAAAAGACCACGGCGCATTATATTGCATAATGTCGCCGCCAATCCCGGCACCACCTGGCTGATCGTCGGCGGGTGGCTGTCGGTTCTGGCCGCGCTGCTGCATATCGCCTGCATCTTCGGCGGCCCCGACTGGTACCGCTTCTTCGGCGCGGGTGAAGGCATGGCGCGCGCCGCGGCGCGCGGCGATATGCGACCAACGCTGATCACGCTGGGCATCGCCGCCGTCCTGCTGATCTGGGCCGCCTATGCCTTTTCGGGCGCCGGATCGCTCCCGCGCCTGCCGCTGCTGCGGACGGGACTGATCGTCATTGCCGCCATCTATCTGCTCCGCGGGCTTCTTTTCGTGCCGCTCCATATGTGGCGGCCGCAACATACGGACAGTTTTGCGATCTGGTCTTCGCTGATCGTCTTCATCTACGGCGCGGTTTATGCCGGTGGGACGTTCAAGGCGTGGGGCCATCTTGCGCCCTGAGGGGTGACGGCGGCGGATGTCGCGGCTAAGACGGCCGCCAATTATGAGGTCGCAGTCTAAAAGCAAGTCGAGGAAGCCGGTTTTCACCTATCTCATCGCGGTCGTCGCGTTGGGACTTGTGGGCTGGTTCGGCATTCACGCGCTCGGCGGGAAGCATCCGCTCGCGAGCGTCCCGATCCCGATCAAGGCGGCGGAAAACCTGCCCGATACGCCCGCCGAATGGCGCGGGCGGATCGATTATCGCGCGCTCGACAAGCAACTTACTGCCTTATCGCAGCGGCCCGAAATGGCGGGGCTGGCGGTGGCGGTGGTCGAGGACGGCAAACTCAGCTTTGTCCGCACCTATGGCGTCGCCGACAAATCGACCGGAGCGCCGGTTACCGCGCAGACGCTGTTCCGCTGGGCGTCGGTGTCCAAGACCGCAACGGGGGCCCTGGCGGCGGCGCTGGCCAAGGATGGCAAGGTCGATCTGGACCGGTCGGTCGCCAGCTGGCGCACGTCGCTGCGCCTGCCGGGCGGCGCCGAGGAAAAGATCACGGTGGGCGACCTGCTCGCGCAGCGGACCGGCCTCACCAAAAACGCCTATGACGAAAAGCTGGAGGAAGGACAGAGCCCGCAGCTGCTACGCGCGAGCCTTGCCCTCGCACCGCTGCAGTGCGAGCCCGGCACCTGCCACACCTATCAGAATATCGCCTTCGACACCGCGAGCGAGATATTGGGCAAGGCGGCGAACGAGCTGTTCGCCGATGCGGTCGAGGACCGGTTTTTCCGCCCGCTCGGCATGGTGAGCGCGGGTTATGGGAAGGACCGGCTGACGAGCGCGAAAGACTGGGCGAAACCGCACCGAGGCGCGCAGGTGCGCCCGATCAAGGAAGCCTATTGGCGCGTTCCCGCCGCCGCAGGGGTCGAAAGCGATATCGTCGATTTCGCAACCTGGATGCAGGCGATGATGGGCAGCCGCCCCGATGTGCTGCCGGGCGAGGTGCTCCAGATTGCGCATCGTCCGCGCGTCGGCACGGGGCGGCTTTATGGCGGCACCTTGCGGGCCGCCACGGGCGAAGCAGGCTATGGCCTCGGCTGGCGCAGCTTCACCTATGCCGGCGGCCGGCTCGAAGGCCATTCGGGTGCGGTCGAGGGTTATCGCGCGACGATGATTTTCGAACCGTCGACGCGGACGGGCGTCGTCGCGCTGTGGAACAGCGATTGGGGATTTCCGTTCCGCATCCCCTTCACGGTGATCGACAGCTATCACAAGCGCGACGACGCGGGCTGGCTCGACCTCAGCGAACTGCCCGCGCCGACCGGTAGCGCCGCAAAAGCGCCGCCGGCCGCAGAGCCGAAAGGCTGACCGCGCTTGCCCCGTCGTCCGCTGCCTGTGTATGAGGCGCGCGGGCAAGGCCGGGAGGAGATAGATCGATGCGCGTGCTGCTGACCGGATCGTCGGGCTGGCTCGGGCGCTATCTCGCTCCCCTCCTCGCCCAAAACGGGCATGAGGTCATAGGGCTCGACGTCGTTCCCGGCGCATATACGCAGGTGATCGGCACCGTCGCCGACCGCGCGCTGATCGACCGGACGATGGGCGAGCATGGCATCGAGGCGGTGATCCATGGCGGCGCGCTGCACAAGCCCGACATCGTGCGCTATCCGCGCCAGGCGTTCGTCGACGTCAATGTGACGGGCACGCTGAACCTGATCGAGGCAGCGGTCGCGGCAGGCAACGACCGTTTCCTGTTCACCTCGACGACCTCGCTGATGGTGCGCGCCGATGTGCGCGAAGGCGCGGGCGAAAAGGGCGCGTGGTGGATGGACGAGGATTTCGGTCCGATCGAGCCGCGCAACATTTACGGGATCACCAAGCTCGCCGCCGAACAGGCGGTGAAGCTGGTGCACCGCGAGCATGGCATCGCTGCCCTGATCCTGCGCACCGGGCGCTTCTTCCCCGAGGATGACGACACGCATGCGGTGCCGAGCGGTCCCAACCTGAAAGCGAACGAACTGCTCAATCGCCGCCTGACGGTCGAGGATGCCGCCGCGGCGCATCTCGCTGCGCTCGAAGCCGCGCCGCAGATCGGCTGCGACACCTTCATCCTCTCCGCCCCGCCGCCGTTCGTGCGCGAAGACGCCGAGGAGCTGGCCCGCGACGCGCGCGCCGTGATCGCGCGGTACTATCCCGAAGCCGCCGAGCTTTATGCCACCAACGGCTGGGTGCTCCCCGAGATCATCGACCGTGTGTATGATCCGTCGCACGCCGAACGCCGCTTCGGTTGGCGCGCGAAGAGTGACTTTCGCAGCCTACTCGCAGCGCTGCGCAACGGCACCGAACTGCCCTTTGCGCACGACCCCGACTATACCTCCCCCATCATCGCACAGGAGCGCGAAGCATGTATGTGCTGATCACCGCCAATCGCAATTATTCGAGCTGGTCGCTCCGCCCGTGGATGCTGATGCGCGCGCTCGGCATCGCGTTCGAGGACCAGATCGAGCCGTTCAGCAATCCGATCAACTATGACGAGTTTCGCAGTTTTTCACCGACCGGACAGTTGCCCGCGCTGCTCGACGAGGGTCGGACGGTTTATGATTCGCTCGGTATCACGCTCTATCTTGCCGACCGGCACGAGGGGGTGTGGCCGACCGACCCCGACGCGCGCGCCTGGGCGCAATGCGCGACGGCCGAAATGCACAGCGGCTTTTCGGCGCTGCGCAACGATTGCACGATGAATGTCGGGGTACGTGTGACGCCGAAACCGCCGTCGGGCGCGCTCCGCCTCGACGTCGCGCGCATCCGCGAATTGTTCGCCGAGGGGTTGTCGCGCTTCGGCGGGCCCTTCCTCGCGGGCGACCGCTTCACCGCGGTCGACGCCTTCTTTGCGCCCGTCGCCTTCCGCATCCGCACCTATGGTCTCGACGTCGGCGCCGGACAGGCGTGGGTCGACCATATGCTCGCGCATCCCGCGATGCAGGATTGGGAACGGCAGGCGCTCGCCGAAAGCTGGCGCGAGGAAAGCCACGAAGCCGAGTTGATGGCAGCGGGCGCGATTACCGCCGACTATCGCACGGCCTAGTCGGCGAGCGCCTCGCGCACGACGGCAACGCCGGCCTCGCGCTGCGCCTTCAATTCAGCCTTCAGCTTCGCCGGATCGCGCGCGAAGACGAAGCCGAAGCTGACGCCGCCCTCCTTGCCGATCGTCGCATGGTGGAGCTTGTGCGCCTGCACGAGCCGCTTCGCATAGCCACGCCGCGGCACCCAACGGAAATAGCGCTGGTGGACGAGCCCGTCGTGCACGAGCGTGTAGATGATCCCGTAGAAGAGGATGCCGAGCCCGATCCATGTTCCGGGGTCCCACGCATCCGCACCCATGATCATCGGGCTACCGATGGCGAACATCGAAATGCTCATCGCGGCGCCGACGATGCCGAACAGATCGTTCTTTTCCAGCATCTTGTCATGCGGTTCATGGTGGTCGCGGTGCCATGCCCAGCCGAAGCCGTGCATGATATATTTGTGGCTCGCCCACGCGACCAACTCCATCGCCACGATTGTGGCAAGGATGAGCGCGAGGATGGCGAGCGTCGACATGGCCCCTTTATACGCCATGATGCGCGACCGAAAATTGCGTTTTTGATCGCCACTCGCTTGCAAAGTTGTCGAGTAGGGCTAAGTGAACCGCATGACTCGGCCCCGCACCCTCTATGAGAAAATCTGGGACGCGCATGTCGTCGAACAGCGCCCCGATGGTACTGCCCTGATCTTCATCGACCGTCACCTTGTCCATGAAGTCACCAGCCCACAGGCGTTCGCGGGACTACGTGCTAACGGGCGCACGGTCCGCCGCCCCGACCTGACGCTCGCGGTGCCCGATCATAATGTGCCGACGACCGCGCGGCTCGACGCGAACGGCAACAAGCTGCCGATCGCCGACCCCGAAAGCGCGGCGCAATTGGCGGCGCTCGAAAAGAACGCCCCCGAGTTCGGCATCCGCTACATCGATGCCGTCGCGCCCGAGCAGGGCATCGTCCATGTCGTCGGCCCCGAGCAGGGTTTCTCGCTGCCCGGCACGACGATCGTCTGTGGCGACAGCCACACCGCGTGCCACGGCGGCATCGGCGCGCTCGCCTTCGGCATCGGGACAAGCGAGGTCGAGCATGTGCTCGCGACGCAGACTTTGCTGCTCCAGCCGTCGAAGACGATGGAAGTGCGCGTCGAGGGCGAGGTCGGCCCCGGCGTGTCGGCGAAGGACATCATCCTCCACATCACCGGCGTCATCGGCGCTGCGGGCGGCACCGGCCATGTCATCGAATATACCGGCAGCGCGATCCGCGCGCTCAGCATCGAGGGCCGTCTGACCGTCAGCAACATGGCGATCGAGGGCGGCGCGCGTGCGGGGCTGATCGCGCCCGACGAGACGACTTTCGCCTATCTCAAGGGCCGTCCCTATGCGCCGAAGGGCGCCGACTGGGATGCGGCGGTCGCCTATTGGAAGAGCCTCGCGACCGACCCGGGCGCGAACTATGACAAGACCGTCGTGATCGACGCCGCGGACATCGCGCCAAGCGTCACCTGGGGCACCAGCCCCGAGGATGTCGTGCCGATCACCGGCGTCGTCCCCGCCCCGGGCAGCTTCGCCGATCCGTCGAAGCAGACCGCCGCCGCCAAGTCGCTCGCCTATATGGGCCTCGAGCCGGGCACGCGGATGCAGGACGTCCCGATCGAGAATATCTTCATCGGCAGCTGCACCAACAGCCGCATCGAGGATCTGCGCGCCGCCGCAGCGGTGATCAAGGGCCGCCACAAGGCCGACAATGTCAAATGGGCGATCGTCGTTCCCGGTTCGGGTCTGGTGAAGGCGCAAGCCGAAGCCGAAGGGCTCGACCGCATCTTCACCGACGCGGGGCTCGAATGGCGCGAACCCGGTTGTTCGGCATGCCTCGCGATGAACCCCGACAAGGTGCCCGCCGGCGAACGCTGCGCCTCGACGAGCAACCGCAATTTCGTCGGCCGCCAGGGGCCCGGCGCACGCACGCACCTCGTCAGCCCCGCGATGGCGGCGGCAGCGGCGGTGACGGGCAAGCTCACCGATGTACGGGAGCTCCTGGCATGACCCCGCTCGACAAGGTCGAAGGCCGCGCGATTCCGTTCGGGCTCAAGAATGTCGATACCGACGTCATCATCCCCGCGCACTGGCTGAAGACGACGACGCGCGAGGGCATGGGCCGCGGCGCGTTCGAGGCGATCCGCAAGGACCCCGACAATCTGTTCGACAGCGCCGAGTATAAGGGCGCGCCGATCCTGATCGCGGGCGACAATTTCGGTTGCGGGTCGAGCCGCGAACATGCCGCATGGGCGCTCGGCGACCTCGGCATCCGCGTCGTGATCGCGCCCAGCTATTCGGACATTTTCTCGGGCAATGCGGTCAAGAACGGTATCCTTCCCGTCGTGCTGCCCCAATCGGCCATCGACCGGCTGATGGAGGTCGCGGCGACCGATCCGGTGTTCGTCGACCTCGAGCATCAGACGGTGACGACGCAGTTCCAGGACCGCTTCACCTTCGAGATCGATCCGTTCCGCAAGATGTGTTTGCTCGAGGGGCTCGACGAGATTTCGCTCACCGAAAAGAGCGACGCCGCGATCGGTGCCTATGAGGCGAAACTCGACGCCGACCGGCCGTGGATGCGGCCCGCGGCATAAGGCTCAACAAACACCATAGAGGAGAAGATGATGAAGGCTCTCTTGTCGACCGCAACCGGCGGCCCCGATACGCTCACGCTGGGCGAGCTTCCGCGCCCGACCGCGGGCAAGGGCCAGATCGTGATCGACGTGAAGGCCTGCGCGGTCAACTTCCCCGACGTCCTCATCATCGAGGATAAATATCAGTTCCGCCCCGAACGCCCCTTTGCCCCCGGCGGCGAGGTCGCGGGCCTCGTCGCCGAAGTCGGCGAGGGCGTGACCGAGTTCAAGGTCGGCGACCGGGTGATCGCGGGCTGCGGCAACGGCGGCATGTCCGAAGCCGTCTCGGTGTCGGTGCATAATGTCTATCACCTGCCCGAAGCACATGATTTCGCGGCGGGCGCCTCGCTGCTGATGACCTATGGCACCAGCATCCACGCGCTCGTCGATCGCGGCCATATCGGAGAGGGCGACACGTTGCTCGTTCTCGGCGCTTCGGGCGGCGTCGGGATTGCGGCGGTCGAGCTGGGCAAGGCGTTCGGCGCGCGCGTCGTCGCGGGCGTGTCGAGCGAGGCGAAGGCCGAGATCGCGCGCCAGGCCGGCGCCGACGAGGTTGTCGTCTATGGCTACCAGCCCTTCGACAAGGACGCGTCGAAGGCGCTCGCCGAAAAATTCAAGGCGGCGGTCGGCCCCAATGGCGCGAACGTCATCTATGATGCGGTCGGCGGCGATTATGCCGAGCCCGCGCTGCGCTCGATCGCGTGGGAGGGCCGCTATCTCGTCGTCGGTTTCCCCGCGGGCATTCCGCGCCTGCCGCTCAACCTGACCTTGCTCAAGAGCTGCGACGTCGCGGGCGTGTTCTGGGGCGCCTTCGTGATGCGCGAACCCGCGCGCAACCGCGCCAATATCGCGCGGCTGTTCCAGCTGTGGGAGCAGGGCAAGATCCAGCCGCGCGTCACCGAGAGCTTCAGCCTCGAAGACGGCGGCAAGGCAATCGCCAAGCTCGGCGACCGCAGCGCCGTCGGCAAGCTGGTCGTCACCATCTGAAATATCGGCCCGATCCCGCGCTGACCGAAGCGCTGCGCGCGCTCGCCGCATCGGGACGGATCGCAGTGCGGGTGACGCCGGGCGCCAGCCGCGAGGCGGTGACGATCGAGGGGGACACTGTACATCTCCGCGTCACCGCTCCGCCCGCCGACGGTGCCGCGAATGAGGCGGTGCTGCGCCTGCTCGCCGCCGCATTGGGCCGTCCACCGCGCGATCTGACGCTGCTGCGCGGCGCGACCGCGCGGATAAAATTGATCGGAATTGCGACGAACCGATAGCGCCCAGTTAACCAATTGGCAGGAGCTGGGCGCTATGTCCGGAGCAGGACTAGCTGGACCAAGGTGGATCAATGGCGAAGCGCCGCACCAAAAGCGTGGAGGGAGACGCGAGCATCGCGAATATTTCGCGTACGCGCCGTGCGCAGCTTGTCGCCGAATTCGAGGGCGAACTCGGGATCGACTACAAGGCCCGCGCCAAGGCCGAAGAGGCCGAGCGCCGCTGGATCGCCCGCAAGACCTTTATCGTCTGGACGATCGCGGTGATGTTCTTTGCCATCGCATGCCAAAAGCTGTGGATCATGGGCAACGACGTCGACGTGCCCTTTTCCGACATCAACCCGGTGCGCAGCCTGTTCGGCGAATAGCGCGGTAGCCAAGCAAACGGGGCCGCGATCGCTCGCGACCCCGCACATCCGCTAAAAACCGATCAGTAAACGCGCGCCTTCGGCTTGATATATTCGACGTCGTCGGACAGCGTATATTCGTGGACCGGGCGGTAATCGAGGCGGACGCCGCCGCCCTTGCCGCCCCAGCCGTCGAACCAGCTGACCGTGTGCTTCATCCAGTTCGCGTCGTCGCGGTTCGGGAAATCCTCATGCGCGTGGGCGCCGCGGCTTTCCTTGCGGTTGAACGCCGAATGCATGGTCACCGTCGCCTGCGAAATCAGGTTGTCGAGCTCGAGCGTTTCGATGAGGTCGGTGTTCCAGATCAGGCTGCGGTCGGTGACATGGATGTCGTTCATCCGCTGATAGGTCTTGGTCAGCTTTTCCTTGCCCTCGGCCATCAGCTCGTCGGTGCGGAACACCGCCGCGTGGGCCGACATCGCGCGCTGCATTTCGAGGCGGATTTCCGCGGTCGGCGAGCCGCCGTTGGCATTGCGGAAATGGTCAAGACGGCCGAGCGCGAGGTCGGCGCTGTCCTTGGGCAGCGCGGGTTGCGCCGCGCCGGGCTTCAGGATTTCCTTGAGGCGGTGGCCGGTCGCACGGCCGAAGACGACGAGGTCGATCAGGCTGTTCGAGCCGAGACGGTTCGCGCCATGCACCGACACGCACGCGGCTTCGCCGACCGCGAACAGGCCGGGGACGACGGTGTCGGGACCGTCCTTGCCCAAGGTCACGACTTCGCCATGATAGTTACAGGGGATGCCGCCCATATTGTAATGGACCGTCGGCACGACGGGCAGCGGCTGGCGCGTCAGGTCGACGCCCGCAAACACCTTGCCGCTTTCGGTGATGCCCGGAAGCCGTTCGTGGAGCACCGCGGGATCGATATGATCGAGGTGCAGGAAGATATGATCCTTGTGCGGGCCGACGCCGCGGCCTTCGCGGATTTCGAGTGCCATCGAGCGCGACACGACGTCGCGCGACGCGAGGTCCTTCGCCGACGGGGCATAGCGTTCCATGAAACGCTCGCCCTCGGAGTTGGTGAGGTACCCGCCCTCGCCACGCGCACCCTCGGTGATGAGGACGCCGGCGCCATAGATGCCGGTCGGGTGGAACTGGACGAATTCCATGTCCTGCAAAGGCAGGCCGGCGCGCAGCACCATGCCGCCGCCGTCGCCGGTGCAGGTGTGCGCCGAGGTCGCGGTGAAATAGCTGCGGCCGTAACCGCCGGTCGCGAGCACGACGGCTTGGCTGCGGAAACGGTGGATGCTGCCATCCTCGAGGCACATCGCGATGACGCCGCGGCAGGCGCCATCTTCCATGATCAGGTCGAGCGCGAAATATTCGACGAAGAAGTCGGCGTCATATTTCAGCGACTGCTGATAAAGCGCATGGAGCATCGCATGACCGGTGCGGTCGGCCGCGGCGGCGGTGCGCTGCACGGGCGGGCCTTCGCCCATATTCTGCATGTGACCGCCGAACGGGCGCTGATAAATGGTGCCGTCCTGGTTACGGCTGAACGGCACGCCGGCGTGCTCGAGTTCGTAGACCGCGTTCGGCGCCTCGCGCACCATATATTCGATCGCGTCCTGGTCGCCGAGCCAGTCGGAACCCTTGACGGTGTCGTACATGTGCCACTGCCAATGGTCGGGCGAATTGTTGCCGAGCGAGGCGGCGATGCCGCCCTGCGCCGCGACGGTGTGGCTGCGCGTCGGGAACACCTTTGTGATGCAGGCGGTCTTGAGCCCCGCTTCGGCACTGCCCATCGTGGCGCGCAGGCCCGATCCACCGGCGCCGACGACGACGGTGTCATAGATATGGTCGATGATCTTGTAGGCTTCGGTCATGTCACATGCCCCCCGGGGCGATCCCGGCGGCGGGCGCCAGCGCGATGCGGATGATGGCGAAAATGCCGTAAGCGGCGCCGCCGATCGCGTAGAAGTTCAAAAGGACGAGCGACAGAATCTTCGTCGCCTCGCCGTGCACATAGTCCTCGATCATCACCTGCAGCCCGAGGCGCAGATGCCAAAAGACGCTGGCGGTGAGCAGGATCAGCGCGAGCGCGACCGTCGGGTTCGACGCCCAGCGCAGCACCGCGCCATGGTCGGTCAGCGGCAGGCGGAACATCGAGACGACGAACCAGGTGACGAGCAGGATGTTGGCGAGCGCCGTCAGGCGCTGCTGGATCCAGTGGGCGGAGCCATGGTGCGACGAGCCGAGCCCGCGCACGCGGCCGAGACGCGTTCCGTTACCCATTGAGCGCCTCCGCGAAAACATAGAGCCAGACCGCGGCGGTCGCGGTGATCGAACCGATGAAGACCATGGCGGACCAGAGCTTGTTGGTCTTGAGTTCATAACCCGCACCCGTGTCGAGCACGAAGTGGCGGAGGCCCGAGAAGAGATGCTGGAAGAAGGCCCAGGTCAGGCCGATCAGCACGACCTTGCCGAGGATATTGGTGATCTGGTGCAGCGTGCTGACTTCGGGGCTCGGATCGTGCCACACGCACGCGATGAATGCCGCATAGGCTTCGGGCCCCGCCGCGAGCGCGCCTAGCCACCAGAGGAACATCAGCCCGCCGACGATCGCGAGACCGTCGCCGCTGACGCGGTGAAAGATGGAGACCGCCATCGCGGGGGTCCATTTATACACCTGTAGATGCGGGGAGCGCGGACGCGCGCTCGGTTGATTGCCAGCCATATCAGCCCTGTCCTGACTCTAAACGGTCGATGCGGTGCCGGTTAAGCCTTCCCGCCACGATATGCAATTGCTTAGGGAGCGTAGCTTGCAAGAATTTGGAGCGCGCTGTGGTTGTCCGGCAGGCGTCACCCGCCACGCATCGATCACCCTTCGAGCTACTGCACCTTTCCGACCAAAGCGCCTATGCCCGTGAGGGTCGTACCCGCTCCCGGTGTCGTCAGCGAAAATATCGCGGCGATCTCCTGCGCGTGCGGGCCATAGAATCGGCCGTCGATCCGTCCCGTCGCACCCGGCGCCCCGACGATGTCACCAAAGAAGGCAACCGACATGCCATTGAAGCCCGGCAGCGACCCGTTGGCGACGGTGAAAGTGCCGAGCGACGAGGCGACGTTCGTTCGCAAATTGGTCGCTGTCGGATTCAGCGTCCCGGTGAAGCTCGCCGCGCCAAAATCGAAATCGAAGCCGGCGGTCCCCGTCAGCGCAAAGCGATCGGCATTATTGTCCGATCCGATCGCGGTGCCGTGAAGGACGCCTTGATACAGGCCGTGGCCCGAGCGCGGCAGAAAGTTATAATTGCTCTGCAAGCCAAAGATCGACGTTTCGTTGAACCGCGCGCCAGCAGGACCCGTGAACTCCCTCTGCAGGAAAGTTGCATAGCTCAGGACAAGCTGGTCATTGCCGCTTCCGACATTGTAAACGCGATAGACTGTCTGGTTTTCACCATATCCGATCTGATAGGTGGTAAACCGGGCGTCCGACCGTTCGGGAACCTTGTTCGCCGGTCCAAAATCCTGGCCATCGAAATAGGAAAGCGGTGCGGGGTTAATCGTGATTGCACTATCCCCTCTGCCAAGGGCGACCGAACTGAAGCTGGTGCCCGCACCATTATCGACATAGCGCAAGTTGGTATGTGATTCCGACACCATGATCGGTGTCAGAAGCGCAGCCAGCGTTTCATATTCGAGCGCGGCATTCCCTCTACGACCGATGATCGCCCCGACCAAAGCCAGGTCGTTGACGCCAAGACCAGAAAAGGTGGCGCCAATTTCTTCCGCAGCCGGGCCATAGAAACGTCCATCGAGGGTCGCCCGAAATGCCGCGAGCATTTCGAAGTCGATTGTTCCCGTGAAGAGATTGCTTCCCGACCCCAAGGTCCCGCTGGTCGCGAACCGGCCGAAATAAGGGCTATAGGGGCCATCCGGCCTCAGCGGATAGCGATTTGAGGGATAACGAAACGTCAGCAGGCCGGATCCCGTGAAGGCGAGATTTGCAAAATCCACGGCGAGGAGTCCGGTGCCGTCAAAACGGCCCACCGCATCGCCGAGCGCCTGGTTCCCCGTGATACCAATGGCGAATGAAGCGCTTCCCGAAGTCGGAACGGCGGCATCGGCTGTCCGGATACCGTAAGTAAAAGCGTCAAGGCGGGTCAACTGGCCGACTTCGGTTCCCGAGCCAGCACGGTACCGTTTCAGCCCCGCCGCGACATAGCGATAGTTGAATGGACCGCTGTCGCCGGCCTTCGTCAACATCAGCGCGTCGGCATCGCTTCCGTTCGTCCACGAATAATATGTGGCGTTCTCATCACTGGACGCCTGATCCTGCGGCCCGAACGTCCGCGAGCCATTGGGCGTGTTGACCGTATAGCTTTGCGATGCCGCATCATAGCTGATGGTCAATGCCGTCCGTCCCCGCGGATCGTCACCGGGAAGACCGCCAGGATAATAGGCCGCACCGGTCACGCCGTCGGCAACAAAGGTTTCACTGACCGTCAGGTCGACAAGCGATGAATTACCCGGCGTCGGCGTGGGCGTCGGTGTCGGCGTGGGCGTGGGCGTGGGCGTGGGCGTGGGCGCCGGTGTCGGCGTCGGCGTCGGCGTCGGCGTTGGTGTCGGCGCCGGTGTCGGTGTCGGTGTCGGTGTCGGTGTCGGCGTCGGCGTTGGTGTCGGCGCCGGTGTCGGTGTCGGTGTCGGTGTCGGCGCAGGAGGCGGAGGCGTACTGCTGACGCCACCACCACTCCCGCCGCCGCAGCCAGCAAGCGTGAAGCTCAGCGCGGCGAGCGAAACCATCGCCGCCAGCCGGCGGGAACCAATAAAATGCATGAACAACCCCCGTTGAACGCCCGTTATTATCTGTCGGAAGAAATATCCGTCCAGATATCATGTCTTTGATCTAAAACATTTCCTGAGATGGAATTCAAGCAGCGCATCGATCGTATTTCTTCTTCCACCCGCCATCCCTTTTCGATCCGATCACAGCCTGCAAACCATAGTCACAACAAAAAGGGCGGCACACAGCCGCCCTTTCCTGTCGCGGACGAAGTCCGAGACGACGTATTTACAAGGCCCGGCGCTTTCAGCGCACGGGGAAGTGCGTTACTTGATCTTGCCGCGGTTCGCGTAGAGCAGTGCAGCGATCACCGCGGCCGAGCCGATGCCGAGCCCCGCGGCAGCCGCGGTTTTCCAACCGCGCTTGCCGTTTTCGCCCTTGGCCGCGTCCCTGTCGGCAGCGTCGGCAGCTTCGGCGGCGTCCGCCGCTTCCTTCTGCTGCTGCCGCTCGCGCGCGGCGCGCAGCACTTCATTTTCTTCCTGTTCGTCGTCGTGTTGCGGCGGAGGGGGCGCTTGGTCGGTCATCGTCTCTCTTATGTCCTTGTGGTCAGGCGAGTGCCTGCTCCACAGGCACATAATCGGTTCCGATCGCTTCGGCTACGGCTTCGAACGTCACCTTACCATTCCAAACGTTCAAACCCTGCGCAAGATGCACGTCGCGCTTCAACGCTTCTTTCCAGCCGAGATCGGCGATGCGCAGCGCATGCGGGAGGGTGACGTTGTTGAGCGCATAGGTGCTGGTGCGCGCGACCGCGCCCGGCATATTCGCGACGGCATAATGGACGATGCCGTCGACGACATAGGTCGGATCGGCGTGGGTCGTCGCATGGCTGGTTTCGAAACAGCCGCCCTGGTCGATCGCGACGTCGACGAGCACCGAGCCCGGACGCATCGTGCCGAGCATCTCGCGCGTCACGAGCTTCGGCGCCTCGGCGCCGGGGATCAGCACCGCGCCGATGACGAGGTCGGCCTCGGCGACGCATTCGGCGAGGTTCGCGCGGTTCGAGAAGCGCGTCTTGGCGCGTGCCTCGAAGAAGGTGCCGACGCGTTCGAGCACTTCGGGATCGCGGTCGAGGATGGTGACGTCGGCGCCGAGGCCCGCGGCCATCTGCGCCGCGTTGAAGCCGACGACGCCGCCGCCGATCACGCAGACCTTGCCCGGCGCGACGCCCGGGACGCCGCCGAGGAGCACGCCGCGGCCGCCATGCGCCTTTTCGAGCGCGGTCGCGCCGGCCTGGATCGACATGCGCCCCGCGACCTGGCTCATCGGTTTCAGGAGCGGCAGGCCGCCGTGCGGGCTGGTGACGGTTTCATAGGCGATGCAGACGGCGCCCGACTTCATCAGGTCGCGCGTCTGGTCGGGATCGGGCGCGAGGTGGAGATAGGTGTAGAGGATCTGCCCGGGGCGCAGCATCGCGCGCTCGACGGGCTGGGGTTCCTTGACCTTCACGACCATGTCGCAGGTGGCGAAAATCTCTTCGGCAGTCTGGACGATCTCGGCGCCCGCTTCGACATAATAGCGGTCGTGCGCGCCGATCCCCTCGCCCGCGCCGGTCTGTACCAGCACGCGGTGGCCGTGGACGACGAGTTCGCGCGCGCTTTCGGGGGTCAGGCCGACGCGATATTCGTGGTTCTTGATTTCCTTGGGGGTGCCGATGATCATGGTCGCTCTCCGAATATGGATGTCATCGGCGATCAACTGGCGCCGCCGAAAACTTGTCGGCGTTTTTAGCAGAAACTGCTCGCGAGGTGCTTGCATATCCTTCGCGGATTCGCGACATATTTGCACGATTTTGGCGTGGAATAGATCGATGACGCACAATGATTGACCGGATCGATGCAAAGCTGCTCGACTTGCTGCAACGCGGCGGACCGCGCCCCGCGGCCGAACTGGGTGAAGTCGTCGGCCTCTCCGCCTCGGCGTGCCATCGGCGCATCCGCGCGCTCGAGGCGGCGGGGATCATCACCGGCTATACCGCGCGGCTGAACCCCGACAGCATCGGGCTCGGGCTCGACGTGTTCGTCGATATCAGCCTGACGTCGCAGAGCGAGGAGGCGCTGACCGCGTTCGAGAGTGCGGTGAAGAGCTTCGACGAGATCCTCGAATGCCAATTGCTGTCGGGGGCGTCGGATTATCGGCTGCGCGTCGCGGCGCGCAATGTCGCCGATTTCGACCGGCTGCACCGCCACTGCCTGTCGCGCCTGCCCGGGGTCGCGGCGATGCACAGCGCCTTTGCGCTGCGCACGATCAAGGCGTTCGAGGGCTATCCGGTGCCCCGGCCATCGTCGGGCGCCGAGGGCAAGACCTCGGCTTCGGGTTAACACCGCCTTTACCACTTCTATCGCATATCCCGTTCACCAGTTTCGCGGACGCATGCGGGCGGCAGACTCGCGCGGTCAGGATCGATCAGGGAAGCAGGATCATGGTGAAGGAAAATCCCATTCAAAAGCAGCAAATCGACCCGATTCTGATGGCCGAGCGCTTTCCCTATTATGATCTCGACGGGCAGCTCGCCGCCGACGCGGCCGAAATCTATGGCATCATCGCCGGCCGCGAAGAGCATATTGCGCGCGCCTATTGGCAGGCGTTCAACGCCCTGCCGGGCATCGAGCGCAAGGTCGAGGGCGAGCTTTTCGAATCCTATGTCCAGGGCAGCGCGCGGCACACCGCCTCCAAATATCGCGACGCCGCGGGACAGGAGGTCGCGACAATCGCCTGCCAGAACACGCATATGGCGCGGCGCGTGAAGCTGCCGCTCGCGTCGGTGATGTCGTGCATCGGCGAAAGCCTGCGCCTCACGATCGAATTCGTGATCGACGCGACCGCCGGCGACACCGCGCGACAGACGCGGCTGACCGCGGCGATCAACCGCTTGTCGCTGCTCGAATTCGACATCATGCAGCGCTATGCGACCAAGCTCGACCGCGCGGTGATTTCGAGCGAGCGACAGACGCTCGCGGGCGATTTCGACCGCTCGATCGCGTCGCTGGTGCAGGACACCGACGGGGTACGCGACCAGCTCGCGCGGCAAGCCGCCTCGGCCGACCAGGCGGCGAAGGGCATGATCGCCAAGACGAGCGAAGTCGCCGCCGCCTCCGAACAATCGGCGATGGCGATGCGCGAAGCCGCCTCGACCGCCGCGGGCCTGATCCGCGCGATCGAGGATGCGCGCAGCGAAGTCGAAGCCTCCGCCAGCGTCGCGACGCGCGCGTCCGAACAGGCGGGCGAAGCCGTCGCGATGTCCGAAGCGCTGTCGCACCACGCCGAATCGATCGAATCCATCCTGGGCCTGATCCGCGAGATTGCGGGCCAGACCAACCTGCTTGCCCTGAACGCCACGATCGAAGCC
Organism: Sphingopyxis sp. OAS728; assembly: GCF_014873485.1. Classification (NCBI taxonomy): domain Bacteria; kingdom Pseudomonadati; phylum Pseudomonadota; class Alphaproteobacteria; order Sphingomonadales; family Sphingopyxidaceae; genus Sphingopyxis; species Sphingopyxis sp. OAS728. The sequence continues at coordinate 2,213,679 of NZ_JADBDT010000001.1, forward strand.
GCGCGCGCAGGCGAATCGGGCCGCGGCTTTGCCGTCGTCGCGCAGGAGGTGAAGAGCCTCGCCAACGAAACCGCGCGCGCGACCGACGATATCGCGGGCAAGATCACCGCGATCCAGCAGGCGACGCGCGGATCGGTGAACGCGAACCAGTCGATCCAGGCGACCATCGTCGAAGTCCAGAACTCGGCGCAGCGCATTCGCGACGCGATGGATGCGCAGGCGCAGACGGTCACCTCGATCACCGCCGCGGTCGACGAAACCGCGCTCGCCGCCGACAGCATGTCGTCGACGATCGCCAGCATCCGCAACGATTCGGGTATGGTCGCGAGCGAGATCAGCGTGCTGAGCCAGGAATTCGCCAAGATGGGCGGGCGCCTGCAGCAGCTCGAACATGCCGCAAGCGAGTTCAGCCGCCGGGTGGCGTAAAACAGCGGCCTCCCCCGCTTGGCAAGCCCTGCCCCGCTGCCTAAGGCGGGGGCATGAGCACGCATATCCTGATCACCGGCGCGAGCCGCGGCATTGGCGCCGCAATCGCCGAGGCCCTCACCACCGACGCGACCAAGGTCGTTGCGCTGTCGAGCGCCGACGGCGACTTGTCCGACCCTGCGACGCCCGACCGGCTGTGGCGGGCGAGCCTCGACCGGCTGGACGGCCGCATCGACGTGCTCATCAACAATGCGGGCGTGTTCGAGGACAATCCGCTGGGCGATCCCGACGCCGACTGGCTCGCAACCTGGAACCGCACGATGCAGGTCAATCTGACCGCGAGCGCGCAGCTCTGCCGCCATGCGGTATTGCACTGGCAGGAACGCGGCGTTCCCGGCCGCATCGTCAATATCGCGAGCCGCGCCGCCTATCGCGGCGACAGCCCCGCGCATTGGCATTATGCGGCGTCGAAATCGGGCATGGTCGCGATGACCAAGACGATCGCGCGTGCCTATGCCAAGGACGGCATTCTCGCCTTCGCGATCTGCCCCGGCTTCACGATGACCGGTATGGCCGAGGAATATCTGGCGAGCCGCGGCGGCGAGAAATTGCTCGCCGAGATCCCGCTAGGCCGCGTGGCGATGCCCGATGAGGTCGGCGAAATGGCGCGCTGGTGCGCGCTCGACGCGCCCGACGCGATGACCGGGGCGGTGCTCGACGTCAACGGCGCGAGCTACGTCCGCTGAGATGAGCTGGATCGTCTCCCTCCCCTGCACGCGCGACGAGGCCGAGGCGCTGGCGGGTGAAATCCCCGAGCTCGATGCGATGCCCGAGGCGCCGGTCGTCGTGACGCGCGAGATCGACGAGGATGCGGGCGAGTGGCAGCTCGACGCCTATATGGACGACAAGCCCGGCGCAGCGCTGCTGAAACTGCTCCAGTCGTTCGTGCCCAGCGCGAAGGGCAAGAAGCCCGTCGTCGCCGAACTGCCCGAAGAAGATTGGGTCACGCTGAGCCAGCAGGGGCTCGAACCCGTGCAGGCGGGGCGCTTCTTCGTCCACACGAGCAGCTATGCCGACCGCGTACCCGCGGGCAGCACCGCCTTCCTGATCGATGCAAGCCAGGCGTTCGGAACCGGTGGGCACGACACGACCGCGGGTTGCCTGGCGATGCTCGACCGGCTCGCGCGGCAGGGCGCGAGCCCGCGCAATATTGCCGACATCGGGACCGGCACCGGCCTGCTCGCCTTCGCCGCGATGGCGCTGTGGCCGCGCGCCAAGACAATCGCGTCGGACATCGATCCGGCGAGCATTTTCGTGACGCGCGACAATGCCGCGATCAACAATATGCCGCTCGGCCGTGGCGGCGGACGGCTCGCGCTCGCGGTCGCGCCGGGCACCGATCACCCCTCGATCAAGCATCGTGCGCCATACGACCTGGTTATCGCGAACATATTGGCGGGGCCGCTGATTACGCTGGCCCCCGATATCGCCGCGGCGACCGCGCCCGGCGGTCATGCGATCCTCGCGGGGCTGATCGCGCGCCAGATGGAGCCGGTGCTCGCCGCCTATCGCGCGCAGGGTTTCCGCCTCGCCGCACGCGGCGGCAGCGCCGAATGGCCGTGCCTGTTGCTGATCAAGCGCCACCGTTACGGCTGGCGCCGCAAGGAACGCGCATTCCACCGCGCCAGCCCGTCGGATGCGAGCTTTGGAAGCTGGTAAGCTAAACGCTGGAAATCTCCTGACGATTTGCTAGCCTGATGCAAATCATCGGGAGGAATCGGCCATGAGCCTGTTTGCCGCCGTCGCTTTGCTTGCCACCGCGCCCGTCGCCAGCGAAACCCCTGATCCGATCGTCGTAACCGGCACACCCGTCACCGAAGCCGAACAGCGCGAGCGCGCGCAGGAATTCATCCGCCGAACGGGGGTCGCCGAACTGCGCCCGGTCGCGCGCTGGATTGCGCCGATCTGCCCGCGCGCCATCGGCGTCGGCGACGAGGTGGCGGCCATCGTCGAACAGCGGGTTCGCGACGTCGCCATCGCCGCCGGCGCGCGTGTCGCGAAAAAGGGTTGCAGCACCAATGTCGCCATCGCCTTCGCGTCGGACGGCGGCGACCTGACGCGCGAGATGCTGCGCAAATCGCCCAAACGGCTGGCCGAGCTGTCACCGTCGGAGCGCGAGCGCGTCACCAATGGCGATGACGCGGTCCGCTGGTGGTACAGCACGCAATTGCAGAGCCGCGATGCGGTCTCGGCCTCGACTGCCCCGCTGCCATGGATCGTCGGGCATAGCGAGGGCGGCGGCCCCGTGATCCAGGGTGCGGGCCCGACGCTGTCGCACCGCGGATCGAGCATCGTCGGCACGCAAGCGGTGCGCGCGCTGACCGCCGCGACCGTGGTAATCGACGTCGAAAGAGCCAAGGGCACACCGCTCGATTCCGTCGCCTCCTTTGCCGCAATGGTCGCGATGGCCGAAATGGACGGCGATCCCCCGCCGCCCGGAAACTCGATCCTCGCGCTGTTCGATGGCGAAGACGATCGGCGCACGCTGTCGGATGCGGATCGGACGCTGCTGCGCGCGATCTACAGCCTGCCGCCCGACCGCGAAGCGCATCAACACCGTCAACGGTTGGTTGCCGCGATCGCCAAACCCGCGGGCGATGACTGACGCACGATGAGCCTGGTTGCCGCGATCGCCCTGCTCGCCGCTGCGCCCATTGCCGGCGACGATCCCGACGCGATCATCGTCACCGGAACCCCCATCACCCGCGAAGAAGCCAAGAAGCGCGCGGCCGAATATGTGCGGCGCGCCGGAGTCGTGCAGCTCAAGCCGCTCGCGCGGTGGACCGATCCCGTGTGTCCGCGCACGGTTGGGGTCGATGATGCGGTCGCGGCCATCGTCAACGCGCGCGTGCGCTCGGTCGCCACGGCCGCTGGCGCACCTGTCGCCCCCACGGATTGTCAGGCCAATATCGTCATCGCCTTCAGCGCGGACGGCCGCGGCCTCGCGCGCGCGGTGCGCCGCAAGGCGCCCGACCAATTCGCCGAGCTGGCGCCGGTGGCGCGCGACCGCGTGCTCGACGGGACGGGCGCCATTCGCTGGTGGTACACGACCCGCGACGAAAGCCGCGACGGCATGCCGATCAGCGATTTTTACGTGAAACTCTATAACAGCAGCATCGTGAGTACGCAGGTCGTCCGCGCGCTCCAGTCGGCGACGGTGGTCATCGATGTCGAACAGGCCGAGGGTACGCCGCTCGATGCCGTCGCATCCTATGCCGCAATGGTCGCGCTCGCCGAATTCCGGAGCAATCCCCCGCCGCCGAAAGAGTCTATCCTCGCGCTGTTCGACGGCGAGACGGAGCGCCGCGAGCTGTCGAATCACGATGCGGCGCTGCTGCGCGGGATCTACACCGTGCCGCCCGACCGCGAAGCCTATCAGCAGCGGCGCCAGTTGGTGACGACGATACGCAAAAGCGGCGAGTGACGATCAGCTGCTCTTGGCGAGCGCATAATCCTGCGTACCGCGCGTGATCACCACATCGTCCGGCAGGAAATCGGCGATCGGGATCGGCGGCAGCGCAGCGTTTTTTGCGTAGAGCGGCGCGAAATCAGTGTTCACCGTCGTATCGAGCAGCTGTTCGAGGCTTTCGATGACGAAATAATTCTGCTGGAAATCGTCGATCCGGTAATCGGTGCGCATCACGCGCGCGAGGTCGAAGCCGATGCGGTTCGGGCTGTCCGAATCGAGCGCGAAGACGCTTTCTGCAAAGGACGAAACGATGCCCGCGCCATAGATGCGCAGGCCGCCCGCCTCGCGGATCAGGCCGAATTCAACGGTGTACCAATAGAGCCGCGCTAGCTGTTTGAGCGCGTCGAACTTCAGGCTGCGCAGGCCGCCTTCGCCATATGCCACCATATAATCGGCGAACACCGGGTCGGCGAGCATCGGGACATGGCCGAAGACGTCATGGAAGACGTCGGGTTCCTGCAGGTAATCGAGCTGTTCGGGGGTACGGATGAAATTGCCCGCGGGGAAACGCCGGTTCGCAAGATGATCGAAAAACACGTCGTCGGGAACGAGCCCCGGCACGGCAATCACCTGCCACCCCGTCGCGGCCATCAGGCGTGCGTTGAGTTCGCGATAATCGGGAATGCCGGGCTTTTCGAGGCGCAGCACGTCGATCCCGCGCAGAAAGGCGTCGGCGGCGCGGCCGGGGAGCATGTCGGATTGGCGCGCGAAGAGGCGGTCCCACATCGCATGCTCGTCGGCGGTGAAGGCGTCCCAATTTTGCGAAATCGTCCAGTCGGCCGCGGCGCCGGGCGGCGGCGTGTCATGGACGTGGGTAAACTGGCTTTCCATGGGACTGCTTCTATCATCAAAATGGTTTCAAGTGAAACTTTATTCGCCGATCGCCACCACCTGCGTCGCAAGCCGGTCGACCTCGGCGCGGTCGTGGCTGACGTAGAGGATCGGCAGTTCGAGCTCGTCGCGAATCCGTTCGATCACCGTCATGATATCACCGCGCCGCGCGGCGTCGAGCGATGACAAGGGTTCGTCCATCAGCAGGATTTCGGGACCCGCGAGCAAGGCGCGACCGATCGCGACGCGCTGTGCCTCACCGCCCGACAGGCTCTGCGGCCAACGGCCGAGCAGGTCGCCGATGCCGAGGAATTGCACCGCCTCGTCGAGACCCATCCAGCGGTTCGCGGGATGGGCGAGATCATGACCATAGGTGAGGTTCGCGCGCACGCGCCGGTGCGGAAACAGCCGGCCGTCCTGAAAGACATAGCCGACGCGGCGCGCCTCGGGCGGCAGGTCGATCGCGCCGTCGAACAGGGTTCGATCGCCGATGCGGATGTGGCCGCGATCGGGTTTGAGCAGCCCGGCGACCATATTGAGGATGCTCGTCTTTCCCGCGCCCGACGGGCCGAACAGCGCGGTCAGCCCCGGCCCGGCGGAGAAACGCGCGGCGATGGTGCGCTCACCGAGACGGCGGGTGACGTGGATATCAATCGCCATGCCGCACCCTCCCGCCATGGGTACGACGCACCAGATATTCGGACAGGACGAGCGCGCCGAGCGAGAGCGCGACCGAGAGCAGCGCGAGGCGCGTCACCATCGCCTCGCCCCCCGGCACCTGCAGCGCCGAATAGATGGCGAGCGGCAGCGTGCGCGTCTCGCCGGGAATGTTCGATACGAAGGTGATCGTCGCGCCAAACTCGCCGATCGAGCGCGCGAAGCCGAGGACGAGCGCCGCGAGCACGCCGGGCAGCGCAAGCGGCAGGCTGATCGTCCAGAAGCTGTGCCAGGGCGTCGCGCCGAGCGTGCGCGCCGCGCCCTCGAGCCGCCGGTCGATTCCCTCGATCGACAGCCGCATCGCGCGCACCATCAGCGGCAGCGCCATGATCGCGGCGGCGAGCGCGGCTCCGGTCCAGCGGAACATCAGCGTCACACCGAACCAACTTTCGAGCCAGCGCCCAATCGGGCCGAACGGACCAAAGGCGATGAGCAGGAGCCAGCCGGTGACGACAGGCGGCAGGACGAGCGGCAGGTGGACGAGCGCATCGAGCACGACGCGCCCGGGGAAACGATAACGCGCGAGAAGCCAGGCGAGCGCGAAGGCGATGGGAAGCGTGGCAAGCACCGCGACGCCGCCGACCTTCAGCGACAGCGCGACGATCCCCCACTCCTCGGGTGACAGCATCAAGGCGCCGAGAAGCCGTGGCGCACGAAGATCGCGCGGCCCTGCTTCGACAGGAGGAAGGCACGGAAGCCCGCCGCATCCCTGTGCCGCGAAGCCTTCAGCAGTGCGACGGGATAGCGTATCGGCGGGTGGCTGGCGGCAGGAAAGGTGCCCACGACGCGCACCGCTTTCGACGCGCGCGCGTCGGTCGCATAGACGATGCCGAGCGGCGCGGCGCCGCGTTCGACGAGCGCCATCGCAGCGCGGACATTTTCTGCCGGAGCGACCTTGGCAGCGACGCCGACCCAGACGCCGAGATGCGTGAGCGCGGCCTTGGCATATTTGCCCGCGGGCACGGCGTCGGGATCGGCGAGTGCGAGGCGGCCCGCGCCGAGCGCCTTGGCGAGCGCGAACCCGCGTGCCGGGGTCAGGCGGACCTTGCTCGAAGTCGGCGCGATCAGCACAAGGCGGTTGCCGAGCAAGGTGGTGCGCGTGCCGGCGCGGAGCAGGCCCGCTTTTGCCACCGCGTCCATCCATTCCTCGTCAGCCGACAGGAAAAGATCGGCGGGCGCGCCCGCGATCGCCTGCCGCGCCAGAGCCGACGAAGCGGCGAAAGAGAGCACGGGTTTGGCGTGACCCTTTGCCGCCCAAGCATTGGCCGCCTCGGTCAGCGACTCCTGCAGGCTGGCCGCCGCGAGCACCACCGGGCCGCGCTCCTGCGCCGTCGCGACGGGCGCAAGGAGAATCGCCAGCAGCAGGGCGAGCAGGTGAAGGGCGCGAGCCATATGCAACCTATAGGCGCGCGCGGGCCGTTGTCGCAACGCCAAGCCAGCGCGCGGTGCGCGGCAGGCGCGGGATGATGAGGCGCTCGACGATCCAGAGGAGGATCAGCGAGGCGGCGAGCAAAGGAAGAAACGCCGCGAGGATCAGGATCAGCGCAGCGACACCCTTGAGCTTCGCCGGATCGCGCGGCTGCGACGGCGCCCCGAGCGCGTCGTCGGGCTTGCGGCGGCGCCACATCAGGAAGCCCGATATCGCGAGCGTGAACAGCGCGAGCGCGGTTGCGACGCCGATCAGCTGGTTGGCAAAGCCGAAGAGCTGCCCCTCATGCCACGCGATGCCATAACCGACTGCGCGGTCGATCGCATGTTTCTCGGCAAAGCCGCTGCGCGCGATTTCGAGGCTGGTTTCGGGATCGTAGCTGACCTTGCGCACCAGCGGCCGGTTTTGGGTGAGCGTGGTCAGCGTCCAGACATTGCCGTTCGGCGGACCGAAGGCGTTGGGCGCGCCGGGCGGCTGGATGATCGCGGGCGCAGGCATATGTTCGCTGCGGGCGCGGAGCAGGATATAGTCGAGGCGCGCACGCGGCGGCGGCCCCGCGGGCTGCGCCGCCGCCATCGCGTGATGATCGTGCGCGGCATGCGGGTCGGCGCCGCCCTTCCAGTCCTGCACGCCCGACACCCAGCCCATCTCGGCGCGGACGGTGCGAAGCCCGCTCGCCCAGACCTCGGTCCATGGCAACGCCGTGAAGAGCAGGACCAGCGCGAGGCCCGACACCCAGAAGCCCGTCACCACGTGGAGATCGCGCAGCGCGGTGCGGCCGCCGAGCGACAGGCGCGGCCAAACGACGCCCGCCGCCCCGCGTCCGCGCGGCCACCAGAGATAGAGGCCGGTCAGCATCATCACGATCGCCCAGCTCGCGGCGAGTTCGACGAGCAGGCGGCCGGTGCGGCCGATCAGGAGCGTGCCGTGGATGCGCGAGAGCCAGGCGGAGATGCGCTGGTCGGGATCGGCTGAGCCGATCACGCGGCCCTGCGGCGACACGGCGACATCGCGCATGGCGCCGCCCGGCAGGCCGATATGGATCACCGCGGCATCGCCCGGCGCTTCGGGAATGCGGTAGTAGTGGAAGCTCGCGCCGGGGTTGGCGGCGAGCGCGGCGGCGACCTGCGCATCGGCGTCGACCGCGCCTGCCGTCGGGAGGTCGCGCCATGCGCGCTCCTCCCACCGGTCGATCTCAGGCTTGAACAGATAGGCGGCGCCCGTTGCCGAGAGCAGAAGCACGAAGGGGATGACGAACAGCCCGGCATAGAAATGCCAGCGCCAGATCGTGCGATAGAGCGGAACCCGGTTGATGTCGGTCATCCCCTGCCCTCCTAGAACCGCGCGCGAATGCCGGCGGAGACCGCGCGGCGTTCGACCGGATAATAGATCGCCGACGTCGGCGTAACGGTAATTGCGGCGCTGATATCGCCGATCGCTTTCTTGCCGGTGATGTTGCGAAAGTCGACGAAGGCATCGATGCCGTTCCTAATCGTCGCGCCGCCGGTGATGCCGATCAGCGCATAGCCGGGGGTCCGGACCTGATTGCGATAGTCGGCGAAGGGTCCGTCGGGGATCCATTCGAGGTTCGGCGCGATATGGAGCGCGTCGGTGCCGAGGCGGAGTTCGGCGCGATAGACATGCGTCGGGACAACCGGCAGGCGATTGTCGCCGAACTGGGCGTCATCGCGGAAGCGGAAGTCGCTGTAGGTGTAGACTTGCCGCAGGCGCAGCCAGCCGGTGGGCGTGAGGTCGAGCCCCGCTTCGACGCCTTGGTGTAGCGTTCTGTCGGCGTTGAAGGTTGCCGCCGGAATATTGCTGTTCGTCGTGAACTGGAGCAATTCGCCCTTCAGTGTCGAGCGGTAGAAGGCGAAATCCCAGTTCGCAAAACCGCGCTTGCCGCGCGTGCCGATCTCGGCGGTCCAGGCGCGTTGCGGGCGGATGTCCGAAACCACAGTGCTCGTCGGCGGGGTGCCGATCGTCTGGAACACTTCGCCGAAGCCCGGAAATTCGGCCGAACGGCTGTAATTGGCGAAGAGCTGGATATCGGCGGCGGGTTCGAACAGCAGGCCGAATTTGGGCGAGAAGGCGTCGAAGTCGATCCGGCCGTCGGTCGCGGGGGTGCTCGAAAAATTGACCGTCCGCTTGCGCCAGCCATCGGCATAGACGCCGCCCGCGATCAGGGTGAGCGCCTCGACCGACCGCACTCGCACCTCGCTATAAAGCGTCGCGGTCTGCGCCTTCTGGTCGGCGTCGAAGGTCAGCGCGCCGCGGCGCCCGCCATTGTTCACGAACTGGCGCGCGTCGGTGGTGCCGCGGCGGATTTCACCGCCGAAGGTGACCTCGATCGGGCCGGTCGCATAGTCGGCGCGGAAGAAGGTGCCGACATCGACCGATTTCTGATCGATGAGCTGGAAGATCGGGTGATGGAGCGACTTGGCGTTGACGAAGCCGCCGACCTCGAGCCGTAAAGCGCCCCAGTCGAAGGTCGTGCGGTTCTGGAGGCGCAGCGAGTCGATGTCGCGTCCCTGATCGCCGGCGACCGCGCCGACGTTGGCGTTGCGCGGGGTCGAAAGCGCCTCGGCCCGCGTCAGCGCGCCGGGGAGTTGCTGATTGATGTTGTTGATGCTCGCATAGAAGCGCGTGCTCACGACATCGCTGAGCTTCAGCCCGACATTGCCCTGGAAGCGCAGGCTGCGGCGTTTTGCATGGTTGCGGTCGCCGTCCGAACGGTCGGCGCTGATCGCCCCCCACGCATCGACCCGATCGCTCGCGACGCCCGCCGAGACGAGACCGCGCGCGCTGTCGAAGCTGCCCAGGTCGGCCCGCAGGTAGATGCCCTGCGCCGTACGCCCGGTCGGGGTCACCCCGTTGATCGCGCCGCCCAATGTGCCCGATCCGAAGCGCAGCGCATTGGCGCCGCGCCAGACTTCGAGATGGTCGAAAAAGATCGGCTCGAGCTCCTGGAAATCGCCATTGTCGTCGGCGAGATTGATCGGAACCCCGTCCTGCAGCAGCGTCAGCCCGCGCATATGAAAGCCGCGCGAGAGGCCCGAGCCGCGGATCGAGAGGCGGACCTCCTGCCCATAACGCGGCTGGAGATAGACGCCGGGAGAGAAGGCGAGCGTGTCGCGCAGGCTCACGACCGATTTGTCGGCATAATCTTCATAGGAGACGATATCGGTGCCGCCGGGCGTTTGCGCGGCGCGCGCTTCGGCGGCGTCGGTGGCGGTGGGTGCGGTGACGATGATGGTCGAATCACCCTCTTCGGCATGGGCCGGAGCGGCGACAAGGCAGGTCGCAAGCGCCAGCAACGGCGCCGCCCCATGGATACGGGTTTTCATGTTTTTTCCTTCACTGAATGCAGTCACGGGCCGCGCCGCGCGAAAGCGCGGGCAGCCGGTCGGTCTGGATCAGGCGAAGGCGGGTGGTCCGGTACTCGGCGGCAGCGGCGAGGCGATGCCCGGCGCATAGCCGAGCGAGCGGACCGCGACCGGGACGGGCTCGACCGCCATCGGCGCGGCGACGAGGATGGGCAGGTCGGGGACGATCGGCGCATTGGCGAGCGCGCCCCATGGGCAATGCTGCTGCGCTTCGCCGGCGTTGTGATCGCCGGCCTTTTCGAGCGGAATCGTCATCGTACCGCCGGGGTTGGCGGGATCCGAACAGATGCGAACGGTGATCGACCCGCCGGCATTGCTTTCGATCATCCAGCCCGGCGCGACGAGCACGCGCGCGGCGAGCGCGAGGAGCAGCGGCACGAGCAGCAATATGCCCGGACGGCGAAAGGCGGCGAGGATGCCCACGGGCCGCGCCTTATGGCGCGGGCACGATGCTGGCAAGCGGACAGATTGCCCTATTCCGCCCCAAGCTATTCCGCCGGCGTCTCGTCGGTCTTCTTGCCCGTGCGCGTCCAAGGATAGAGGAACTGGCCCCAATAGCTGCGCGGCACATCTTCGGGGATGCCGTAATTTTCGGGCCAGCGGTCCTTCGGCAAATGGAAGGTGCCGAACATCTTGTCGATCCACGGGAAATGGATCGCGAAATTGACGTCGAACGCCTCGCGCTCGAGCCCATGGTGCCAGTGATGGAAGCGCGGGGTCGCGATCCAGTGGCCGAGCCGGTTGAAATTGCCCCCGACATTGGCGTGGAGCAGTGACGACCAGACATAGACGAAGCCGATATAGGCCTGCATCACCGATGGCGCGAAGCCCAACGTGAAGAGCGGCAGCGAGGTGATCGAGCGGAGCAGGATGATCTCGACGAAATGCATCCGCGACCCCGCGAGCCAGTCCATCGACTTCGCGCTGTGGTGCACCGCATGGAAGCCCCAGAGGAAGGGGTAGCGGTGGAAGGTGCGGTGGAAGAAATATTGCGCCATGTCCGACGCAACGAGCACGATGGCGAACTGGACGATCCACGGCAGTGACGCGACCCCGGCGCGGAACGTTTCCCAATTGCTCGTATTCTCGTTGATAATCGTGGAGGGTGCGAGCGCGAGGAAGCCCAGCACCTGCACGAACATCGTGCTGACCAGATAATAGAAAAGATCCTCGCGCCATTCGGTGCGGAACAGCCGCTGTGTCCGCCGGTGCGGGAAGGCACGTTCGAGCGGCGCGAACATGAAGCCGGTGACGAGCAGGTTCACGACGAAAAAGTCGAGCCCGAAGAAGATGCCCCAGTCGCGCGTTTCCTGCGGCTGGACGTTCGATCCGCCGACGAGAATCGCGGCGAGACCGATCATCAGCGCGGTGAGGCCAAGCACTTTGCGTGGTCGCAGCAGCAGGCTGAGCAGTGACAGGCCGTAGCTGATCAATAGCGTCGCGTGGACGACGCCGCGGAAACCGCCCCAATTCTTGATGATCTCGAGTTCGGGGGTCGCGAACCAGTCGGGGAAGCGCAGCGCGATCACCATGAAGAAACCGGCGATAGCAAAGAGCAGCCCGAAAAAGCCCGACAGCCAACCGCTGCCGAACCGCCGCACCTCGGTGTGCGATTCGAGGTCGCGCATCAGGTTCTGAAGATAATCACGCTTTGCCATGTGGCCCCCTCACAGCATTTTCGCCGCGCCGTCTGTGACGGCGCGCACGGGTCATTATCACGCTTACCCAATCTTCGTCATGCCGGACTTGATCCGGCATCCATTTCTGCCCCGGCGTCATGGACCCCGGATCAAGTCCGGGGTGACGAAGGGGGAAGCCCTAACCCGCCGCCGCGACAATCTCCGCCCATTGAGCTTCGTCGATCACCTTGATGCCAAGCGCGCTCGCCTGCTTGAGTTTCGACCCCGCTCCCGGCCCCGCAACCACGAGGTCGGTTTTCGCGCTGACGCTGCCCGCGGCCTTGGCGCCCAGCGCTTCGGCCTGCGCCTTCGCCTCGTCGCGGCTCATCGTCTCGAGCTTGCCCGTGAAAACGACGGTCATGCCCGACACCTCGCTCTCGCGCGTCTCGACGACATAGGGTGGCGGCGAGACTTCGGAGAGGAGATCCTCCCACAAGTCGCGGTTGTGCGGTTCGTGGAAAAAATCGGTGAGCGCCTCAGCGACCGCCGGGCCGATGCCGTCGGCGCGGACTTCGAGAATCGCTTTGATGGCGTCCATCTTGCGCGTGACGAATTTGCCCGCGGATTCGCCCTCGCCCTGCGGGTTCGAGTCGATATACGCCTGAATCCCGGCCGCCTTTTCGGGAAGCAGTGCGATATCGCCGACCCCCTTTAGCAGGTCGCGCGCGGTCACCGCGCCGATGTGGCGGATGCCGAGGCCGAAGAGCAGCCGCGCGGCGTCGGGCGTGCGTTTGGCTTCGATCGCGGCGAAGAGATTATCGACCGACTTTTCCTTCCAGCCCTCGCGCCCGAGCAGGTCGGCGCGGTGGCTTTTCAACCGGAAGATATCGGCGGGGCCCTTGTCGAGCCAGCCGAGGTCGAGGAACTCTTGGATGCTCTTCTCGCCGAGCCCTTCGATATCGAGCGCGCCACGGCTGACGAAGTGGCGGAGGCGCTCGAACTTTTGCGCGTTGCAGATGAGGCCGCCGGTGCAGCGCACGTCGACTTCGCCCTCCTCGGCGACCGCCTCGCTGTTGCAGACGGGGCAATGGTCGGGGAAGATGTACGGCACGCGATCCTCGTCGCGGGTCAGGTTCTCGACGACCTGCGGGATCACGTCGCCCGCGCGCTGGATGACGACGCGGTCGCCGGGGCGCACCCCCAATCGGCCGATCTCGTCGCGGTTGTGGAGCGTGACGTTCGACACGACGACACCGCCGACGGTGACGGGGACGAGGCGGCCGACGGGGGTCAGCTTGCCGGTGCGGCCGACCTGGATGTCGATGGCTTCGAGCGTGGTCTGCGCGCGTTCGGCGGGGAATTTATGCGCGATGGCCCAGCGCGGCGCCTTGGCGACGAAGCCGAGGCGCTGCTGCCAGGCGAGGCTGTCGACCTTGTAGACGACGCCGTCGATGTCATAATCCATGTCGGCGCGGCGGCGCTCTATCTCGGCATAATGGGCGAGGATCTCGTCGACCGATTCATAACGTTTGAGCAGCGGCGACACCGGGGCGCCCCAGCGTTCGATCGCCTTCATCACATCAAATTGGGTATCGGCGGGCAGCGCACTGACTTCGCCCCAGCCGTGCGCGAGGAAACGCAACGGACGCGACGCGGTGACGCTCGCGTCCTTCTGGCGGAGCGAACCCGCGGCGGCGTTGCGCGGGTTGGCGAACTGGCGGACGGTGGCGGGGTCGAACTCCTGTTCGCGCTGCGCGGCGAGCGCCCTGCCCTCCTCCATCAGTCGTGCGTTGAGTGCCGTGAAATCGGCCTTGGCCATATAGACTTCGCCGCGGATCTCGAACACGTCGGGCGCGGCGCCCTTCAGCTCCTGCGGGATATCGGCGATGTGGCGGACATTCGCGGTCACATCCTCGCCGACGCTGCCGTCGCCGCGCGTCGCCGCCTGCACGAGCTTGCCCTTTTCGTAGCGCAGCGAGCAGGAGAGGCCGTCGATCTTGTCCTCGGCGGTCATCGCGACGACCGCGCCGGCGTCGAGATTGAGGAAGCGCCGCACGCGCGCGGCGAATTCCTCGACATCCTCGGCGGCGAAGGCATTGTCGAGGCTCATCATCCGCTGGGCGTGCGTGACCTTGGCGAGCGGCGATGCCTCGACCGCCGCGCCGACTTGGCTGTTCGGGCTGTCGGCGCGGATCAGCGCCGGAAAGGCGGCTTCGAGTTCGTTGTTGCGGCGGACGAGCGCGTCGTAATCGGCGTCCGAAATCTCGGGCGCATCCTCGGCATGATAGCGTTTGCTGTGATAGGCGATCTGCTTCGCCAGCCGCATCAGTTCATTGGCGGCGTCGGCCTGCGAAAGGGATTCGATTTCGGTCATGCACCGGTCTTTGCCACCGGCTTGAACTCGGCGCGAGTACCAAATCCTGCGATAAGCGGACGACCCTTTTTGATCGCCGCCTGCACCGCGGGAAGCCCGAGCGAGGCGGCGTGCGCGTCCTTGCTGTCCCATAGTTCGACGATCCAGATCGCGTCCGGGTTCGCGCTGTCCTCGCCGATCAGATAGGCGATATTGCCCGGCATTTCGCCGGTGCCTTCGGACAGGATCGCGACGAGTTCGGCGCGCTTGCCGGGCTGCGCCATCATCTGGCCGAGCAGGCCATATTGGGGATCGGCTTCTTCCATCTTGGCCTCCAGAGCACGCAATTTCGTGGCGGGGAGCAATGCGGCGACCATGGCCAGCAGCGCGGCCATATATTCGCGCCGGTTCATTTCGCGATCACCAGCACATGTACCTCGCGCCGGATGCGAAAGCCGAGCGATTCATAAAGCGCAATCGCGCCGGCATTGTCGGCATAGCTGTGCAGGAACGGCATTTCGCCGCGCGCGACCATTTCGCGCATCACATGGCCGATGAGCGCGCGCGCAAGCCCGCGGCCACGACAATCCTCCCACGTCGACACGCCGCTGACCTCGGCCATCCCGGGAACAAGGATCCGCTGTCCCGCCATTGCAAGCAGTCGGCCGTTTTCCCGGATACCGAAAAACGGACCGTAGCGGTGGGTTTTCGGACCCCAGGGTCCGGGCTTGGCATGCTCGGCGAGCGCGGTCATTTCGGGCGCATCGTCGTCGCCAAGCGGGAGGATCGCGGGCTCGCCATCGCGCGGCGACGGCGGCGCACCCTCGGCGACCATTTGCGCGAGGATAGCGCGCTTTACCTCGCGCGTGCCGGGGGGCACCGGCCAGGGCTCGTCCTCGACGATCCAGATTTCGCCTTCGTCCGGCACCAGGGCCGCGAGCGCAGCCTGCGCCTCTGCGCTGGTGTCGGGAGCCGCGCCGAAAACGCCATAGCCGCGGTCAATCCGCACCGCCGGGCCATCACCCTCGGCGAGATGCGCCTGCCGCCCGGTGAGCATATTCCAGACCGGGCGGTCGAGCGCATGCAATGCCATGGCTCAAGCCCGTTCCATCGCGAGCGTTTCGGTTGCGGGGATTTTCACCCCTTCCATGGCATGCTCGGCATAGGGACCGGCGGGGTCGACCCAATGGAGGAACAGATGCGCCGACCAGCGATTGGGGTTCGGCATCGTCCGTCCGTGCAGACGGTGGACGCCCTGATAAAGCACCGCGTCGCCGGGCAGCATCGGCACCGAACCATAGGCTTCGTCGCCGAAATCCGGATCGGCGCGCTCGCGCGGGGTTTCGATATGCTGCGACCCGACCTCGAGCGGCCAGGCCTTGTCGTCGCTCGCCGCGAGCAGCAGCGACAGGCTGTGCTCGCACGCGTAGCGATCCGAATGGACGTGGCAAACATCGCCCGCGCGGTACATGCGGAAATAGCAGTAGGATGGCTTGAGTTCGGTACCGACGAGCGCACCGACCGCCGGAGTCATGCCCCAGAGAAAGGTCGAAAGCGGCAGATAATGGCGGCCATAAACCTCGACCGCTTCATTCGCGAGCAACGCATGTTTGCGTTTCAGCTTGTCGAACGACACGCCGCCGCGCATCAAATCGCCCTTCATCATGCCGAGCAATGCGTGCGTGACGTCGGTCGGAACAAAGCCGGGGAGCGCGAGATAGCCTTGCTCGCGATAAAGTTGCGCATTCTCGGTCATGTCGGCTCCAGCAGTCGTTCGGCCTGCGCGCGCGCTTCGGCGGTGACTTCGGCGCCCGAAAGCATGCGCGCTATTTCTTCGCGACGGCCGGCTTCGTCGAGTGCGTGTACGCTGGTGCGCGTCACCGTGCCCTCGCTCGACTTGGCGATGATGAAATGCGTCGCGCCCTTCGCCGCGACCTGTGGGCTGTGAGTTACCGCGAGCAATTGCTTGCCCGCCCCGGCGAGCCGCGCGAGGCGTTCGCCGATCGCCGATGCAACCGCGCCGCCGACGCCGCGGTCGATTTCGTCGAAGATGATCGTGTCCGCGCCGCCCTCTTCGGCGAGCGCGACCTTCAGTGCGAGGATGAAGCGCGAAAGTTCGCCGCCCGATGCGATCTTGGCGAGCGGCGCGAACGGGGCACCGGGGTTGGTCGAGATGAGAAACTCGACGCGGTCCATGCCGTCCGCTCCCCAACGATCCGCAGGCAGGCGTTCGACGAGCGTCTGGAAACGCGCAGCGTCGAGCTTGAGTGGCACCAGTTCACCCGCAACGGCAGCATCGAGGCGGGTTGCGGCCTTGGCGCGCTGATCGGACAGCGCCGTCGCGGCGTGGGTGTAGGCCGCGGCAGTTTCGGCGACCGCGGCCTCGAGCTTGGCGAGCCCCGCGCTGCCCCCTTCGATCGCGTCGAGCCTCGCGGCGAGCGTGCCGGTCAGTTCGGCGAGTTCGTCGGGCTGGACATTATGCTTGCGCGCCATCGCGCGGAGTTCGAACAGGCGCGTCTCGGTCGCCTCGAGCCGTTCGGGGTCATATTCCATCGCTCGCGCGGCTTCATGCAGCTTGCTCTCGGCCTCGTCGGCCTCGATGATCGCGCGGTCGAGCCCCGCGAGTGCCTCGGCGAGCAACGGATGATCCCCCGCGAGCCGGTCGAGCCGCCGCGCTGCGCCGCGAAGCTGCGCGGGACCGCTGTCGCTCCCTTCGAACGCTTCCATGATCGCGCCAAGGTCGCCCGCGACCTTCTCGCCCTTTTGCATCGCCGCGCGCGCTTCGGAGAGTTCGGCATCTTCGCCGGGTTGGGGGCCAAGCGCCTGCAATTCGGCGACGCAATGCTCGAGCCATTCGCGGTCGCGTTCGGCCTCCGAAATTGCGGCGCGCGCGGCGGCAAGCCGATCCTCGGCGCCACGCCATGCGGCATGGGCGGCAGCAACGCCGCGGGTGTCGGCGCGCGCATAGGCGTCGAGCAGCGCGCGGTGCCCGGCGGGCGCGAGCAGGCCGCGATCATCGTGCTGGCCGTGGATTTCGACGAGATGGGCTCCGACTTCGCGCAGCAGCGCCGCCGAACAGGGCTGGTCGTTGAGGAAAGCGCGGCTGCCACCGTCGGCCTTCAATGTGCGGCGGATCAGCAGCGGCTCGCCGCTTTCCATTGTGATGTCATTCTCGGCGAGCAGCGCGGCGAGCTTGGTCCCCGATGCTGGCGCGACAAAACTCGCGGTCACCTGGGCCTTGTCGGTGCCCTGCCGCACCAGCGCATTGTCGGCACGCGCACCGAGCGCGAGGCCCAATGCGTCGAGCAGGATCGACTTCCCCGCTCCGGTCTCGCCCGTCAGCACACCCAGCCCGGCCTCGAAATCGAGGTCGAGCCGTTCGATCAGGACGATGTTGGCGATGGATAAAGCGGTTAGCACGAGCCGTCCTTACCGCAGAACAAAGGCAGAATCTATTCCCGGCGAAATCAGGCGCTCGGAGCGTGTTTCTGCATCAGCTTGTAGGCGCGCTCATACCATTCATTGCCCGGATAGTTGGCGCCGAGCACCGCGGCCGACTTCTTCGCCTCCGCCGGGATACCGAGCGCGAGATAGCATTCGGTCAGGCGATAGAGCGCCTCGGGCGTGTGGCTCGTCGTCTGGAATTTGTCGACGACCTCGCGGAAGCGGATCGACGCGGCGAGCCAGTTCGAGCTCCGCTGATAGAAACGGCCGATTTCCATTTCCTTGCCGGCGAGGTGATCCTGCACCAGGTCGACCTTGAGCCGCGCGTCGGACGCATAGCGGCTGTCGGGATAGCGGCGGATCACTTCGCCGAGTGCATTCTGCGCCTGCTGGGTGATTTTCTGGTCGCGGGTGACGTCGCTGATCTGCTCATAATAGCTGAGGCCGATCAGATAATAAGCGTAGGGCGCGTCCTTGTTGCCCGGGTGGATCGCGAGGAAACGCTGCGCGGCCTCGATCGCCGGGGTATATTCGCGGTCCATATAATAGCTGAAGGAGCTCATCAGCTGCGCGCGGCGCGCCCAGGGCGAATAGGGATGCTGGCGCTCGACCTCGTCGAACAGCGCCGCGGCGAGGCCATATTGCCGGCGGTCGAGCCGGTCCTGCGCCGCGCGGTACAACGTGTTGACGTCGCGTGCGACGTAGCGCGTGTCCTTCTTCACATTGCCGCCCCCGGCGCAGGCCGCCAGCATCGGAGTGATCACAAGTGCGGCGGCGAGCAGGCGCATGGTCGCGCGCGAGGGGGCAAAACGAGTCATGCGCGCGGTATAGCCACAGCGCGGATGAACGCAAAATAAATGATGGGGTCCCGGCGCAGCTTTACGGCGCCTTGACGACACAGCCCTGTAGCGCGTTCGCCGGCGCCGGGACGCGGCGCGCGGTCTTGATCGTCACTTGCGGCTCAAGCATCTGGCCGACCATCACGCCCTCGCCCGCGGTCGGGGAGATCGGGGCGTTGAAAATCGCCTCGGCCACCTCGGCGCCCGCGACGATTTCGCCGAACACCGCGAAGCCGACGCCATCGCCGCCGGGCGCGTCGGCGTTGAACCCCTTGATGTCCGACAGGAGCAGGAAGAAGTCGCTCGTCGCATCGCCGGGATTGAGCCGCGCCATCGACAGCGCGCCCTTGCAGTTGGTGAGTCCCGTCTTCGTCGTCGGCTCGTGCGCGATCGGCGGGAAATTCTTGCGTGCGTCGCCGCGGTTGCCCGCCTGCACCAGCTGGTTGGCCGGACCCCAGCTTTTGGTCGAACGGTAGAATTTGAACCCGTCCATCCGCTTGGCATCGACATAGCGCAGGAAATTGCCGGCGGTGATCGGCGCGCGCTTGTTTTCGATCCGCAAGGTAATCGTCCCGAGATCGGTCACAAGCGCGACATAGGGCCGCGTGTCGGCCTCGACCACCGAGGTGACGGGCGCCGGTACCGGCGGCACCGACGGCGGCAATTGGGTCGCCTGCGGCGGAACGGAGGTCGATTGGGCGGCGAGCGCGAGCGCGGAGAGAAGCGTGGTCAGCATGGCGCCGATCA
The DNA here is from genome assembly GCF_014873485.1 of Sphingopyxis sp. OAS728. Classification (NCBI taxonomy): domain Bacteria; kingdom Pseudomonadati; phylum Pseudomonadota; class Alphaproteobacteria; order Sphingomonadales; family Sphingopyxidaceae; genus Sphingopyxis; species Sphingopyxis sp. OAS728. The sequence goes on from NZ_JADBDT010000001.1 coordinate 2,232,996, forward strand.
TAAACGCAATGCGCCGATCTAGGCGAGTGGTTTCCAGCGCGATTGGAAAATGCCGAAACCCCGTCTAGGCATGCCCACCGAACGAGCGAAAGAGGAATGTGATGAGCGAGACGCCGAACCGTGACGCCGCACCCGAGCCGGCCCGGCCCGCACCGGACCCCACGGCAATCGGAACGCGTCTTCTGCGCTATCTGCCGCTGATCACGATCGCGCATTTCCTGATCGGCCTACCCGCGCTGATCGCGTCGCTCGCGCTCGCCTATTTCGCCTTCGTCCAAGCCGACGCGACGCAGAAGATGCAGACGGGCGGGGTAATGCCCTTCGTCACCTTCGGGACAAGCAATGGGGACAAGGATGGCAACCAGGATATTGCGCTGACGCTGACGAACAATGGTGTCGGCCCCGCGATTCTCGGCCCGATCGAAATCCGCTATGAAGGCAGGCCGATCGCCACCCCGATCGATTTGCTCACGGCATGCTGTACGCGGGATGCGCGCGCCGTGCGCCTTTCCACCTCGCCGTCGACCGGGATCGCCGTGCGCCCCGGAGAAACCATCGAATTCGTCAGCCTGCCGCGCACCCCCGAATCCGAGAAAGTCTGGCAGACACTCAACAAGGAGCGGTGGAAGCTGAAGGTCAGGGCATGTTATTGCTCGATCTTCAACGATTGCTGGGTGACCGAAGGCATGCAGGGATTGCCGAAAGCCGTGAAGAAATGCCCCGCCAACTGGTCGCTCTATCGCGAAGACGCCGGAAACCGGATCGCGGGTGGATCCTAGTTCGGGTAGCGGTCCGGGGTGACGAGGAAGGGGATCGAAGCGATGGGGAAGAAATGACCCAGCACAATCATCGCATTGAATTTCCGGGCGCAGCGCCTATCTTCATGTCGCGGGCCGGGCCCCTCTGACGATCCTGTGGATCGTGATGTCGGACCGCATCGGGGATATCCGATGTTGGCTCGACCTATATGCTTTCCAAGCCACATCGGTACCTCGGTTGGATCACAACTGGGAGTCTATGCGATGTCGCATCCATGTTTCGCCGCTGCCCATGGGCAGAAATCCGACAATCGGTTTCGACCGGTCAGCGGGAGGGTCATGCCATGAGCGGCCCCGCCGTGGGCATGCCCTGCCCCGTTTGCAAGGTGCCGTTGTCGATGAGCGACCGGCAGGGTGTCGAGATCGACTATTGCCCGCAATGCCGCGGCGTGTGGCTCGATCGCGGCGAACTCGACAAGATTATCGAGCGCAGCCAAGCGGCCGAAGCTTCGCCGCCGCCGTCCGCGCCGCCCCAACAAGCCTATCCGCAAAGCGCGCCGCCCGCACACTGGGATCAAGGATACCGCGGACATCACAAGGGCTATCCGAAGCGCCGCAAATCCTTCCTGGAAGAGCTGTTCGACTAAGCTTTTCCCGCATAAAAAAGGGGCCGCTTTCGCGGCCCCTTTCCTTGTTAGATAAACCGAAGGCTTAGTCCTTCAGGAAGTCGGGCACATGGCCCTGGTCTTCCGGACCTTCGCTGCGTTCGCGGCGCGGGCCGCGGTCGCCACGGTCACCGCCGTCGCGGCGCGGGCCACGATCGCGACCACCGCCACGCGGGCCGCGATCGCCACGGCCTTCGCCATCACGGCGCGGACCGCGATCACCGCGCGGTTCGCGCGGCGGGCGGGTGTCTTCCAGCTCTTCGCCGGTTTCCTGGTTCACGACGCGCATCGACAGGCGAACCTTGCCGCGCTGGTCGATCTCGAGGACCTTGACCTTGACTTCCTGGCCTTCGCTGAGGACGTCCGAGACCTTCTCGACGCGCTCGTTGGCGATTTCGCTGACGTGGACGAGACCGTCCTTGCCACCCATGAAATTCACGAACGCACCGAAATCGACCAGGTTGACGACCTTGCCGTCATAGATCTTGCCGACTTCGGCTTCCTCGACGATGCCGCTGATCCACTTGCGGGCCGCTTCGATCTGGTCGAGGTCGCTCGACGAGATCTTGATCAGGCCTTCGTCGTCGATGTCGACCTTGGCGCCGGTGGTCGCGACGATCTCGCGGATCACCTTGCCGCCGGTGCCGATGACGTCGCGGATCTTCGACTTGTCGATCTGCATCGTCTCGATGCGCGGTGCGTGCGCCGACAATTCGCTGCGGGTTTCGCCGAGCGCCTTGTTCATTTCACCGAGGATGTGCGCGCGGCCTTCCTTGGCCTGGTTGAGCGCGGCTTCGAAGATTTCGCGCGTGATGCCCGCGATCTTGATGTCCATCTGCATCGTGGTGATGCCTTCGGACGTGCCAGCCACCTTGAAATCCATGTCGCCGAGGTGATCTTCGTCGCCGAGGATGTCGCTGAGGATCGCGTAATCCTTGCCTTCGAGGATCAGGCCCATCGCGATGCCCGAAACGGGGCGCTTGATCGGCACGCCGGCGTCCATCATCGCAAGCGAACCGCCGCAGACCGACGCCATCGACGACGAGCCGTTCGACTCGGTGATGTCGCTGGTAAGGCGGATCGTGTACGGGAAATCGTCCTTCGACGGCAGCACGGGGTGCAGCGCGCGCCATGCGAGCTTGCCATGGCCGACTTCGCGACGGCCCGGCGCGCCGAAGCGGCCGACTTCACCGACCGAATAGGGCGGGAAGTTATAGTGCAGCATGAAGTTCTGGTACGACAGGCCGTTCAGGCCATCGACCATCTGTTCGCTTTCCTTGGTGCCGAGCGTTGCCGTGGCAATCGTCTGCGTTTCACCACGGGTGAACAGCGCCGAACCATGCGCGCGCGGCAGGAAGTGCGTTTCGGCGACGATCGGACGGATCTGCGTCGTCGTGCGGCCGTCGATGCGCTTGCCGTCCTTCAGGATAGCGCCGCGAACGATTTCGGCTTCCAGCTTCTTGGTCAGCTTGATGCCGGCCATGACTTCCTGAGGGGACAGGCCGTCGGCAGCAAAGCTTTCCTTTGCCTTCGCGCGCGCTTCGTTGAGCGCGTTCGAACGGGCCGACTTGTCGGTCAGCTTGTAAGCGGCAGCGATATCCTTGCCGATCAGCTTCTTGAGCTTGTCCTTGATCGCGGCATTGTCGTCGCCGGCGGCGACTTCCCACGGATCCTTGGCGGCCTGCTCGGCGAGCTTGACGATCGCCTTGACGACTTCCTTGCACGCGTCGTGCGCGAACAGGACGGCGCCGAGCATGACTTCTTCCGACAGCTCATTGGCTTCGGATTCGACCATCATCACCGCATCGTAAGTGGCGGCGACGACGAGGTCGAGGTCGCCCTCGGCAACCTGTTCGTCGGTCGGGTTCAGGATATATTCGCCATTGACGTAGCCGACGCGCGCGGCGCCGATCGGGCCCATGAAGGGCACGCCCGAAATGGTGAGCGCGGCCGACGCGGCGACCATCGCGAGGATGTCGGGCTCATTGTGGCCATCATAGCTCAGGACCTGGGCAATGGCGTTGATTTCGTTGTAGAAACCTTCTGGGAACAGCGGGCGGATCGGACGGTCGATCAGGCGGCTGACGAGCGTTTCCTTTTCGGTCGCGCCGCGTTCGCGCTTGAAGAAGCCACCCGGGATGCGGCCGGCGGCCGAATATTTTTCCTGATAATGGACGGTGAGCGGGAAGAAGTCCTGCCCGTCCTTCACCGACTTCGCGGCGGTCACGGCGCACAGGACGACCGTTTCGCCCAGCGTCGCCATCACGGCGCCGTCGGCCTGGCGGGCAACCTTGCCCGTTTCGAGCGTCAGCGTTTCACCGCCCCACTCGATCGATACTTTTTTCACGTCAAACATGTGGTTTCCTTCGCCCGCCGGGCCCTATGCCGGGCGGGGCCTCTGATTCCGGGCAATCCGGCCCGGGGCGGTTTAGGGCGTCTGTCTGCCCCAATGGCGGTCCCGCCGGATGCGGGAGCGGCCCTGTGGTCCGGCACTTTGCGCGGAGCCAATATGACAGCGGCCCCGGAAATCCGGGGCCGCCAGAAATTCTTATTTGCGGAGACCCAGCTTCGCGATCAGCGCCGAATAGCGGGCCTCGTCCTTCTTCTTGAGATAGTCGAGGAGGCTACGGCGCTTGTTGACCATCATCAGAAGGCCGCGGCGGCTGTGGTTGTCCTTGTGGTTCGCCTTGAAGTGATCGGTCAGGTTGTTGATACGATCGGTCAGGATCGCGACCTGGACTTCCGGCGAACCGGTATCACCCGATGCCCGTGCATTGTCCTTGATGACTTCGGCTTTGCGCTCGGCGGTAATCGACATATTTCTTTTCCTCGAACATCCTTGTTTACAGATTGAAGCCCCGGACCACCTTCAGCGTTCCCGCCAAAGCCTCGATCAGGGCAACGGGACGCATTTCGCTGTCCCTTCCCCAATAGAGCCCGTCATCCGTGCTACCCCCGGTCCAGACACGACCCTGACGGATCGCCCCTGCCGCTTCCGGAGAAAGGTTCAGAGCCGGGATGTCGACCAGCCCTGCCTCGAGCGGCAGAAATACTTCTGATTGCGCGGCCCCTTGGCCGAATGCGTTCAATTTGTCCAGCGAAATCGCCTGTTCCAGATCGAACGGCCCCGCCTTGGTGCGGCGGAGCATGGTGACGTGGCCGACGGTGCCGACGGCGTGCGCGATGTCGCGGGCGAGACTGCGGATATAGGTGCCCTTCGAGACGTGCGCGCTGAGGGTGATTTCTTCCAATTCCTCCCCGGCACGGGGAGGGGGACCATCCGCAGGATGGTGGAGGGGGGTGTAGGCCTCAGCCAACGCTTGAGGCCGCGCACCCCCTCCGTCAGCGCTACGCGCTGCCACCTCCCCATAAGTGGGGAGGATTTGAAGAGAGTGGACCGTCACGCTCCGCGCCTTCATCTCGACCGCCTCGCCCTTGCGCGCGAGGTCATAGGCGCGCTGGCCGTCCACTCTGATCGCCGAAAAAGCCGGCGGCACCTGCTCGATCGGACCGGTGAAGCGCGGCAGCACCGCCTCGATCTCGGCCAGCGTCGGGCGTATGTCGCTGGTCGCGACGACCTCGCCCTCGGCATCGAGGACGTCGGTCTGGGTGCCAAACTTCACGGTAAAATCGTATATCTTGCTCGCATCGAGCATCCGGCCGCAGAGCTTGGTCGCCTCGCCGAGCGCGATCGGGAGCACCCCCGTCGCCAGTGGATCGAGCGTGCCGCCATGGCCGACCTTGACCTTGCCGAGCCCCGCTTCGCGGCACACGCGCTTGACCGCGCCGACCGCCTGCGTCGAGCCGAGCCCCAGGGGTTTGTCGAGGATGATCCAGCCGTTCATCCCGCGCCGCTAGAGCATTTTCAAGTCAGGTGGAACCTGACGGTTCGCAAAATGCGGCAGACCAGAAAATCCGCGGGGTCGGGACTGTCAATTTTGCGCGGCCTTCTCGGCATCGCGCGCCGCCTTGCGCTCTTCCTTCGACGGCGGAGGCGCCGAGGTCACGAAGGACAAAAGCTGGCAGCGTTCGCCGCGCACGATGATCGACGCGAATTTGTCGAGCCGCCCGGCGCCGCGCGTTTCGAAACCGATCGCCTGTGCGAAATCGAGGTCGCGGCAGCGGCCGGCGAAGGTGCCGTAATACCAGTCATTGCCGCGGCCTTGGATCCAGATGCCGCGTTCGCGATCGGCCTGCCAGTTGCGGATCGAACTATCGCTCGGGAAGACGATGCTCGATTCGACGCCGAGCGCGCGTTCATCCTTGGAAGGCTCGTTGGCCGCCGCAGCCGCAGAAAGGGAAAGCAGCACGGCGGCCAGGGAGAGTGCGAGATTCTTTATCATGGCGACTCGCCTAGCAGCCCGCGCCTGAATGGGTGCTGACCCTCAGGACCGCGTCGCCCATTCGTCGGCGAGCAGCGACCATAGCCCGGTGTCGCGGGTGTAGCCGGTCCAGGTGATCCGCTCCGACCGCAGCACACCGTCCTTGTGACAACCGAGTTTCGCGACCGCCGCCTGGCTGCGCTTGTTGCGCTCGTCGATGCGGAATTCGATCCGGCGGATCCCGACCGCGAAAGCGTGGTCGAGCATCAGCTTTTTGACCCGGCGGTTGAAGCCGGTACCGCGTGCATCGGGGTGGATGAAGCTGTTGCCGATCTCGACCGTCTGCGCCGACATGTCGGGGCGCAGCCACGCGGTCATGCCGACGAGCGTCTCGCCGTCGATGATCGCATAGGGCATGCGGCCCGCGCCACCGGTCAGCGCGTCGAAACTCTTGTCGAAATGCTCGGCATCGAAGCTCGACGAATAGATGGGCCAGATATCGACATCGGCCGCGCAGACGGCGCGAAGCGTCTCGCGATGTGCCTCGGTCAGCTTGACGAGGCGGAGGTCGCCATCGGCGAGGTCGACATAAAGCTGCTCAAGCATCGGCAAGTGCCTCGGCGGCCTCGCGCCGTTTCGCCATGAAGTGGCGGCGGCACATTGCGACATAGCGGTCGTTGCCGCCGATCTCTGTCTGCGCGCCCTCGACCACCGCGCGGCCGCTCTCGTCGACGCGGAGGTTCATCGTCGCCTTGCGCCCGCATTCGCACACAGCTTTCAATTCGACGAGCGCGTCGGCGATGCCGAGCAGCGCTGCCGACCCGGGGAAGAGCTCGGCCGAAAAATCGGTACGCAGGCCATAGCAGAGCACCGGGATACCCGTTTCGTCGGCGAGCCGCGCAAGCTCGAGCACCTGCGCGCGCGTCAGGAATTGCGCCTCGTCGACAAGCACGCAGGCGAGCGGACGCTCCATATGCTCGGCGGTGACCGCGGCGAACATGTCGCTGTCGGGATCGAATTTATGTGCCTCGGCCATCAACCCGATGCGACTTGTCACCTGCCCGGCCCCGTATCGGTCGTCGAGCGCCGCGGTCCACAGCATCGTTTCCATGCCGCGCTCGCGATAGTTGAAATCCGCCTGGAGCAGCGTCGTCGATTTGCCGGCGTTCATGCTGGCGTAGTAGAAATAAAGCTTGGCCATGGTGGGTGCGATAACGCGTTCGATGGGCCCCGCCAATCACCAAACCATCGTCACTCTCGAACGAGACGCGTGGCTCGTTCGACTTGATCCGGGGTCCACGACCTCTGCGCCGAATGGACCCCGGATCAAGTCCGGGGTGACGAAGATGTGGGGTGCTTGACTCGCCCCACGCCCCTGTCATGCTGCGCATCAAAAGATGCAGCATAAACAGTGGGGAGAGCTGCCATGCGGCTGATGCCGGTGACCGATGCGATGTTCCTCGTCGCGGAGACGCGCGAGACGCCGATGCATGTCGGCGGGGTCAACCTCTACACTTTGCCCGACAAGGTCGACGAGACCGAGTGGCTGAACGAGATGCTCGCGCTGCTGCGCCAGCAGGAGGGGCTGCGGCGCCCGTTCAGCGAGGTATTGAAGCTCACCCCGCTCGGCCAGTACGGCCCGATCCGCCTCGTCCCCGACAAGGACATCGACATGCACTACCATGTCCGCGCGGCGGCGCTGCCCAAGCCGGGCCGCTACCGCGAGATGTTCGAACTCGCCTCGCGCCTCCACGGCACCTTGCTCGACCGCACCCGCCCGATGTGGGAAATCACGCTAATCTCGGGCCTGCCCAACCGCCAGATCGCGACCTATTTCAAGATCCACCATGCCTTCATGGACGGCGCGAGCTCGATGCATTTCACCAACGCGATGCTGTCGGCCGACCCCAAGGAGAAGCGCAGCTATTCGCCGATGTCGGTCGAGGCCTATGAGGCTTATAAGCGCAAATTCCCTGCCGCGAAAAAGGCGCCGACGCCGAGCATCACCGATCTGAAAGCCATCGGCGCCTTCCTGAAGGAGCAATGGGGCAACAGCGTCGGGGTCACCAAGGCATTGAACCAATATGCCGCGGCGATGTTCGGGCTGGGCGGGGGCGACCTCGCGACGCCGTGGGCCGGGTTGCCGCGCACCAGCTTCAACCGCAACATCACGGGCGCTCGCCGCTTCGTCGCGCAAAGCTGGTCGCTCGACCGTGTGCGCGCGATGGGCAAGGCGTATGACGGCACGATCAACGACGCGGTGCTCGCCATGTGCTCGGGCGCGATGCGCAAATATCTGCAATCGCTGAACGAGCTTCCCGACAAACCACTGAAGGCGATGGCGCCGGTGTCGATCCGCGCCAAGGACGATATCGATTCGGGCAATTCGGTTGCCGCAGTGACCGCGAACCTCGCAACGCATATCGACGATCCGGCCGAGCGCATGCGGACGATCCAGGCGTCGATGAACGCGGCGAAGGCGCAGCTGCGCGAAATGACCGCGCAGCAGATCCAGATCTATACCGCGATCACGCAGATGCCGCAGATGCTGACCGCGCTGACGCGCACCGCCGACAAATTCCCGGCGTACAGCGTCACCATCTCGAACGTCCCCGGCCCGCGCGAGCAGCTCTACTGGAACGGCGCGCGCCTCGACGGCATGTATCCCGCGAGCATCCCGGTCGACGGCATGGCGATGAACATCACGCAGGTGTCGAACAACAAGAATATCGATTTCGGCATCACCGCCTGCCGCCGCAGCGTGCCGCATGTGCAGCGGCTGATCGACTATCTGGAAGACGCGCTGGTCGAACTCGAGGAAGCGGCGGGGATCAAGGGGAAGTAGCCCTCAGGCCTCGCCCTCGTCGCTCGTCAAATCGCGCGCCACCTTCGGATCGCGCAGCAATTTTTCGATATGGCTCGCCTCGTCGAAGCTTTCGTCCGCAAGGAACTTCAGCTTTGCGGCATATTTCATGCGCACCTTCGATGCGACGGTCTTCTGGAGGTAGGCGGTGTTCGTGCGCAGCGCTTTCAGCACCGCGTCCTCGCCCTTGCCGAGCAGCGGCTTCACGAACACCGTCGCGTGGCGGAGGTCGGGGGACATGCGCACTTCGGTGATGCTGACGGGGTGCGTCGCGAGCACATCGTCGTGGACGTCGCCGCGCGCGATGATCTCGCTCAAGATATGGCGCACCTGCTCGCCGACCCGCAGCACGCGGACCGACGGGCCATTGTCCTTTTCGGCTTTCTTCACTTCGCCTTCTTTTCTTCGTCCAGTTTCGCGACGATGCGCGCGATCGAGCGCATGTTACGCGCGGTGCCCTTGCAGCCCAAGCGCCTTTCGATGAAGGGCCCGGTGAGCTTGCTGTCGGCGACGCCGTCGCCATAATCGAGGAACAGCATGCGCTTGCCGAGCGCGAGCTTCTCGCCCCCGCGGCCGAGATGATCGCCGACGAGCCGCTCGAACTGTTCCTTGCTCGGCTGGTCGGTCAGATACATGGTGTGGACGAACTTGTCCTCGTTCGTCCCCGCAAAGGGATTGTCCGACACGCCGGCCGCGAGTTCGTCGCGGTCACGCACGACGACCGCGCTCGTCATGTCGAAACGCTCGTCGACCATCATCGCGAGCTTCTCCTCGAGCCCGCGCGTCGGCCGCGCGTCATGGTCGAACAGCACATTGCCGCTCGCAACGACGGTCTCGACGTTGCTGAACCCCTCGGCCTCGAAGGCCGAGCGCAGGTCGACCATCTTCAGCCGGTTGCCACCGACATTGATGCTGCCGAACAGGGCGACGTAGCGCGCCATGGTGCCGCCTCCCCTTCATGCGGAGCGAACGCCCGTCAGAGCGTCCGGTCGCGCAGTTCGACTTCGAAGACTTCGAGGTGGTCGCCCGCCTTGATGTCGTTGGTGTCCGCCAGCACGACACCGCATTCGAGACCGGCGCGCACTTCGGCAACGTCGTCCTTGAAGCGGCGGAGCGACGAGATCGTCGTGGCCGAGACGATGACGTCGGCGCGCGTGAGACGCGCGTGCAGCCCCTTGCGGATCGAGCCTTCGAGCACGAGCAGGCCTGCGGCCTTGTCGCGCTTGCCAGCCGGGAAAACCTCCTTGACCTCGGCGCGGCCGACGACGGTTTCGACGCGTTCCGGACCCAGCTCGCCCGCCATCTCCTTCGCGATTTCCTCGGTCAGGTGATAGATGACGTCATAATACATGAAGCGCACTTTTTCGCGGTTCGCGATCTCGCGCGCCTTGGCGTTCGGACGAACATTGAAGCCGATGATCGGCGCCTTGGTCGCCGCCGCCAGCGTCACGTCGCTTTCGGTGATCGCACCGGCGCCCGACTGGAGCACGCGGACGCGGATCTCGTCGGTCGACAGGCGGTTCAATGCATTGACGATCGCTTCGACCGAGCCCTGCACGTCGCCCTTCACAATCACCGGGAACTGGATGACGTTCGCCTTGTCGGCGAGCGCCTCGAACATGCCTTCGAGGCTGACCGGGGCCTGGACGGTGCGCTTGCGCGTTGCCTGTTCCTGACGATAGGCCGCGACTTCGCGGGCGCGCGCTTCATTCTCGACGACGGTGAGCGTGTCGCCAGCCATAGGGACGCCGCCCAGACCGAGCACCTCGACCGGCATCGACGGGGTCGCCGATTTGATCTGCTTGCCCTGGTCGTCGATCAGCGCACGAACGCGTCCGCTTTCGGCGCCGCAGACGAAGATGTCGCCGACCTTGAGCGTACCACGACGCACGAGGATCGTCGCGACGGGGCCGCGGCCCTTGTCGAGCTTCGCCTCGATCACCGTGCCTTCGGCGGCGCGATCGGGGTTGGCCTTCAGCTCCATGATCTCGGCCTGCAGCGCGATCGCGTCGAGCAGCTTGTCGAGACCGGTCTTCTTCAGCGCCGAGACTTCGACATTCTGCACGTCGCCGCCCATTTCCTCGACCACCAGCTCGTGCTCGAGCAGGCGTTCGCGGACGCGCTGCGGATTGGCGCCTTCCTTGTCGACCTTGTTGATCGCGACGATGATCGGGACGCCCGCCGCTTTCGCGTGGTTGATCGCCTCGATCGACTGCGGCTTGAGACCGTCGTCGGCCGCCACCACGAGGATGACGATGTCGGTGACGTTCGCGCCGCGCTGGCGCATCGCGGTAAAGGCTTCGTGGCCCGGCGTATCGAGGAAGGTGATGACGCTGCCGTCCTTCGCCTTCACCTGATAGGCGCCGATATGCTGCGTAATGCCGCCGGCTTCGCCCGCCTGCACATTCGCGCCGCGCAGCGCGTCGAGCAGCGAGGTCTTGCCGTGATCGACGTGGCCCATGATCGTGACCACTGGGGGGCGCGGCTTCAGATGTTCGGCATCGTCGATATCCTCGTCGTGACGGATGTCGACATCGCCTTCGCTGACGCGGATGATCTCATGGCCGAATTCGGTGACGAGCAGTTCGGCGGTGTCCTGATCGAGCAGGTCGGTGCTGGCCGACGGGCTGCCCATCTTGAACAACGCCTTGATCAGGTCGTTGGTCTTTTCGGCCATGCGGTTCGCGAGTTCGGCGACCGTGATGCTTTCGGGCACGACGACTTCGCGGACCTGCTTTTCGCGCGGACCCGACGAGGTCATGTGCGAACGCTTTTCCTTTTCACGTGCGCGCTTCAGCGCTGCGAGGCTGCGTGCACGCGCGCCTTCGTCCTCGTTGAGCGCGCGCGTGACGGTCAGCTTGCCCGACTGGCGGCGGCTATCGCCGCCACGGGTCGCCTTCGGCTCGGGGCGCTTGGGTTCGGGGCGCTTCGGCGCCTCAACCGGGGTAAAGCGGCGCGGTGCCGGCGCAGCGCTGGTCGTCGCGGGCCGCGGCGCCGCGGCGGGCACTTCGCCCTGCGGTTCGGCAGCGGCGGCGGGCGTCTCGGCGGCAGGTTCGACCGGAGCGGGCGCAGCCGGTGCGGGCTCGGCGGCCTTCGCCGTCGCCTGCTCGGCGCGCGCTTCGGCACGCGCCTTTTCTTCCTCGGCGGCGCGCGCACGCGCGGCTTCGTCGCGGCGGCGATTATCCTCGAGCGCGTTCATACGCGCTTCCTCGGCCTCGCGCAGCAACTGCGCCTGGCGTTCCTGACGCGACATCAGGCTGTCGTTTTCGCTCGCGCGCGGCGCCGGCTTCGGAGCGGGCGCGGGCGCCGGGGCGGGCGTGGGTGCGGGCGCCGGAGCGGCCTCGACCTCTTCGACCTCGACCGGCGCAGCTTCGCCCGGACGGCCCAGCACGCGGCGACGCTTCACCTCGACCACCACCGTGTTGCGGCGGCCGTGGCTGAATTGCTGCTGCACTTGGCCGGCCTCGACCGTCCGCTTCAGCCCCAACGGCTTGCGGGTAAGGGTCGGCTTGTCCTGTTCGTCGCTCATCTAAACTCTATTTTCCTTCAATTCGCGCCCGAAGCGTCGGAAACCGTATCGGAATCCGTGGACGCCATCTCCTTACCCGCTTTGCGGGAATCCGTGTCGGAAACGCGGTTGGCCGCGTCCCTACTCCATCCGGTGAAAAACTGCCAGCGGCTCAAATGCGCCAGCACCCGGTCGGCGGCGCGGGCGTCGGTGACGCCCAGATGCACCGCATTTTCACGTCCCAATGCCATAGATAGGGACTGCCGGTCCACCGGCAAGATCATTCCTTCGCGGCCAGAGCCTTCGTCATCCTCGCCGACGCGCCACGCCTGTGCGAGTTTCTTGCGGCCATCCTCGCCCGCATCGCTGGCATGAAGGAGCAAGCGAACCTGACCGCGGCGCGCCGCCTGCTCGACTTTCTCGTTCCCACTGATGAGCATACCCGAGCGAGATTCGAGCCCGAGCCGGTCGAGCGTCGCACGCTTCAACTGAGCCTCGATACGTTCGCCGAGGTCGTCGGGGATCGCGATATTGCCTTCGTGCAGCGCGCGCGCGAGCCCGCCCTTGAGCTTGCCCTTTGCCTGCGCAGCCTCGAGCGTCGCGCGATCGACGCCGATCCACGCCCCGCGGCCCGGCGCCTTGCCATGGACATCGGGCGCGATGCTGCCATCGGGGCCGAGTGCCAGACGCACGAGTTGCTCCGCCGGCGAAACCTCGCCGGTTATAACGCAGCGCCGCTCAGGCACATGCTGGCCGCGCCCCTTTGCGCGGTCGGTTTCGGTCAGCTGATCATTGCGCGGGGTCCGCATCGGCGGCCTCCCCGGCTTGCGGCGCTTCGGCTTCCGGCTCGTCGTCGAACCAGTGCGCGCGCGCCGCCATGATGATCTCGTTGCCCTGCTCTTCGGTCAGGCCATATTCGCCCAGCACGCCGCCCTTGTCCTCGGCGCGTTCGCTGCGCGGCGGGCCGCGGCGGTTGTCGGTGCGCTTCTTGGCGATCAGCTCGTCGGTCGCGAGATCGGCGAGGTCGTCGAGCGTCTTGATCCCTGCCTTGCCGAGGATGACGAGCATCGCTTCGGTCAGGTGCGGGATGTCGGCGAGCGCATCTTCGACACCAAGCTCGCGGCGCTGGGCGCGCGACGCTTCTTCGCGGCGCTCGAGGCCTTCGGCGGCACGGCTCTGCAGTTCCTGCGCCAGTTCCTCGTCGAAGCCTTCGATGCTCGCGAGTTCGTCGATGCCGACATAAGCGACTTCTTCGAGTTCGCCGAAGCCTTCGGCGACGAGCAGCTGTGCGAGCGTTTCGTCGACGTCCAGCTCTTCCTGGAACATCGTCGAGCGTTCGACGAATTCGCGCTGGCGCTTTTCGCTCGCGTCGGCCTCGGTCATGATGTCAATCTGGCTGCCGGTCAGCTGGCTGGCGAGACGGACGTTCTGGCCGCGGCGACCGATGGCGAGCGACAGCTGGTCGTCGGGAACGACGACTTCGATGCGGCTGTCATCCTCGTCGATGACGACGCGCTGGACCGTTGCGGGCTGGAGCGCGTTGACGACGAAGGTCGCGGTGTCTTCCGACCAGGGGATGATGTCGATCTTTTCGCCCTGCATTTCCTGCACGACCGCCTGAACGCGGCTGCCCTTCATGCCGACGCACGCGCCGACGGGGTCGATCGAGCCGTCGTAGCTGATCACGCCGATCTTCGCGCGCGAACCCGGGTCGCGGGCGGCCGCCTTGATCTCGATGATGCCGTCGTAGATTTCGGGGACTTCCTGCGCGAACAGCTTCTTCATGAAGTCGGGGTGTGCACGGCTGAGGAAAATCTGCGGGCCGCGGGTTTCGCTGCGTACGGAGAGGATCAGCGCGCGGACGCGATCACCGACGCGCATCAGTTCGCGCGGAATCTGCTGGTCGCGGCGGATGACGCCCTCGGCACGGCCGAGGTTGACGACGATGTGGCCGAATTCGACCGACTTGACGACGCCGGTGATGATCTCGCCCGCGCGATCCTTGAATTCCTGATACTGGCGCTCGCGGTCGGCTTCGCGGACCTTCTGGAAGATCACCTGCTTTGCCGATTGGGCGTCGATGCGGCCAAGGTCGACCGCGGGCAGCGGGTCGACGATGAAGTCGCCGATCTTGGCGTCCTTCTGAAGCTTCTGGCCAGCGGCCAGATCGACCTGCTTGAAATAATCCTCGACCTGCTCGACGACCTCGACGACGCGCCACAAACGGAGGTCGCCGGTCTGCGGGTCGAGCTTCGCACGAATGTCGTTCTCGGCGCCGTAACGCGCGCGCGCGGCGCGCTGGATCGCTTCCTCGATGGCCTCGATGACGATGCCCTTGTCGATCATCTTCTCGCTGGCGACGCTGTTCGCAATCGCGAGGAGTTCGGCCTTGTTGGCGGAAATGGCAGTGGCCATCAGTCCTGTCCTTCTTCTTCCATTTCGTCGGCACCCTCGATCGAGAGCGGGACGGTTGCGGCAATCAATTTGTCGGTGAGAACGAGCTTCGCCGTGTCGATCGCGTCGAACGGCAGCTGATGCTCTTTCTCTTCCTTATCCTGTATCGTCACGACATCACCTTCGATGCCGATCAACACGCCGCTGAAGCGCTGGCGCCCGTCGCGCTTTTCCTTCAGCGCGATCTTCGCCTCATGCCCCGCCCAGTCGGCGAAGTCGGCGCGGCGCGTTAGCGGCCGGTCGATGCCCGGCGACGACACTTCGAGCCGGTAGGCCTGGTCGATCGGGTCCTTGCCCGCTTCCTCGAGCGCGTCGAGCCGGTCCGAGATACGGCGCGACAGGTCGGCGCAGTCGTCGATCGTCAGCTGGCGCGTGTCGGGGCGCTCGGCCATCACCTGCAGCGTCGGATCGCTCTCGCCGCCAAAAAAGGCGACGCGCACGAGCGCAAGGCCCATCGCCTCGGCTTCGGGCGCGATGATCGCATTCAGGACGTCGAGATCGGCCAATGAAAATTCCCAATTCGGATGACCGGAAAGCATGTGCGGATAGCCGCCGCGGCCCGCGGCCCCGACGTCCCAACTGGCTAACCATGTCAAGAAGTAGGCCGCATATAGGCGCGGACGGGTGAGTCGGCAAGGGGGAAAGGCGGCTCAGGGATTGAGCAGCCATCCGGCGACACCTGCGCCGATCACCAGCGCGGGCGCGACCCATTTCCCCTTTAGCAGCATCACCGCTGCAACCGCACCGGCGAAGATGGCCATTCCCGCGACCGGACTCGATACGCGGAGTGCGGTTGCCCAGCCGAGTTGCAACAGCGTCGCCGCGATCACGCCGACCACGGCGGCCGCGACGCCGGCAAGCGCGCGGTGCAGCGCGGGATTTTCGACGATCGCCTCCAGTCGCTCGAAAAAGATCATCGAGAAAGCGAAAGCCGGAAGGAACATCCCCACCGTGATTGCGACCGCGCCGGGAAGCTCCCCCGCGACATATCCGGCGAAGGTCGCAAAGATGACGAGCGGCGCAGGCAGCATACCCGCGAGCGCGACCCCGTCGAGGAAGCTCGCGTCGGACAGCCAGCCACGCCCGACCGTGTCGGTGCGGACATAGGGAATAGCGGTATAAGCGCCGCCGAAGGTCAGCAGCCCGCCTTTCAGCCCGGCGATGAACAGCGCGATAATACCCGCTTCGCTCGCGGCGACATGGGCCTTCACCGTCGGTCCCACGCCCGACATGAGGAAGGCCAGAACGACCGCTGCGAGAAACACTGCCGCCGCGACGACCGGCCGCGCGGCAATGCTGTAGATCGACGCCGCGGCGATCAGCGGAATCCAGAACGGCGCCCCCGCCAGCGTCGCACCGAGCGATGCCGCACCGAGCAGCCATAGCAGCCGGTCTTCGAGAATATGTGTGCAGATCCGCTGTACCGCGCGGAGGATGATCGCAAGCACCGCAATCTGCACCCCGAGGAAGACCGGCACCATCGCCGGATTGCCGACGATCCAATCCTTGTAGAGCCACGCCGCGCCGAGCATCAGGACGAAGCCCGGCAACATGAACCCCAGCCCCGCGAGTAGCCCGCCGATCCGCCCGCGCGCGACCATGCCAAGGTGGACGCAAAGCTCATGCGCCTCCGGCCCCGGCAGGATCTGCATCACCGCGAGCAGGCGATTGAAGCGCGCGGGCGATATCCAGCGCTCCTCCTCGACAAGCGCCTGCTTGACCATCGCGATCTGCGCGACCGGCCCGCCGAACGCGAGGATGCCAAAGCGCAGGAAGCGCAGGAAGAGCTGGAGAAGGGAAAGCCGGGGCGGTGAAGGCTCAAGATTCGTCATGGCAAGCGCGCTCCCTGCCGCAAATGCGGGCTATGGAGCGGAACTTGGACAGCAAGCCGTCTGGACGGGCGTCCGCATTGCCCGTGCCGTGACGAATAGCATGCCGAACGTGCGGGGGAAGAGATTTTAGCTTGGCTGCTGTGAAGTGGGGATGAGATCGGCGGCTACTTCAAAACCGACCTTGCCATTCCTTTTCCATCGGATAGGCAGCAAGCATGTCGTTCGATACCGAAACCGAAGCGCTGGTCCACGACCATATTTTCCTCGGCAAGCGGCACGACCAGAATGCGCGGCGCACCTTGTGGGTCGTCGCGCTGACCGCAGTGATGATGGTCGGCGAGATCGCAGCGGGGATCGCGTTCAACTCGATGGCGCTGCTCGCCGACGGTTTCCACATGGCGACGCATGCGGGGGCGCTCGGCATCGCCGCGATCGCTTATGCCTATGCGAAGCGACACTCGACGAGCGGCCGCTACAGCTTCGGGACCGGCAAGGTCGGCGACCTTGCCGGCTTTGCTTCGGCGCTGGTGCTCGGCATCGTCGCGCTCGGCATCGCGTATGAATCGACGATCCGCCTCGTCAATCCCAGCCCTGTCGAATTCGGTGAGGCGACGATCATCGCGGTGATCGGCCTTGGCGTGAATATCGTCAGCGCCTTGTTGCTCGGTCATGGGCATGACCATTCGCACGATCATGATCACGACCATCACGGCCACGTACACGAGAAAGACAATAATCTCCGCTCGGCCTATCTCCACGTCGTCGCCGACGCGCTAACCTCGGTGCTCGCAATCGCCGCCTTGCTCGGCGGGCGCTATCTCGGCTGGGTGTGGCTCGATCCCGCGATGGGGGTGGTCGGCGCGATCGTTATCGCGGTGTGGGCATGGTCGCTGATGCGCGACACGGGCAAAGTACTGCTCGATGCGACCGACTCCGCGCTCGAGACTGAAATCCGTACACTCGTCGAAGCGCCCGGCGACGCGAAGATCATCGATCTGCACGTCTGGCGTGTCGGGCCCGGCGCGCATTCGGCGATCATCAGCGTTGTCGGCGCAACCCGCGAGGCGATCTGCGCGCGGGTCAAACCGGTCCACGAAATCGAGCATCTTACGGTCGAGATCCGCTGAAGATCAGCCGACGATCTCGACATCGATGTGCGGCCACGCGGCCGCCAGCTTCTCGGCCCAGCGCTCATAAGGCCACGGGATTACCTCTTGGTCGAACCAGAAGAGGCGGTTCCCCTCCATGTCATAGAGATGCACCTCGTCGTCGCTTTCGTCCTGCCGGACGATACGAAGCTTGCCGATACGCGAAGGATGGATGCGGCCTTCGTCGCCGCCGCTCGCCCCGATGCGCCCCTGCCACCAAACAAGCTCGCCCGTCGCTGAATCCACAAAGCTGCCGCGGTTCGGGTTGGCGAGCATGTTGAGCCCCGCCCCGACTGCGACCAGCGCGCCGAGCCCCTGCGCCAGCGGCACCAGCCAAGGCGCGCATTCGCGTCCGTCCTCGCTGCAATTATCGGCCGGGTCGATCGTCGATCCCGCCCAGAAAAACACGAGGCCGAATGCGAGCAGCAGCCACATGCGAAAATCGGTGCGCGCGCTGCGCCGATAGGATGGGAGATCGCCGGTCATACGGTTGATATAAGGCGCGAACCTCAACAGCTGGATAATGACCGATCCGTTGCGAATATCCTGCCCGCCCCATAGGATATCGATCAACGAAGCCGCACCCCGGGAGCTATGACGATGGAAAGTCCGTTGATTGACGCGCTGCTCTGGTTTTCGATCGTTGCGTGCGGGCTGCTTGCCGGGCTCTATTTCACCTTCTCCGCCTTTGCGATGACCGCGCTCGGTCGCATCGAGACGCCCGCGGGCGTCGCCGCGATGAATAGCATTAACCGGGTAATTCAGCGGTCCCTATTCATGCCGCTGTTCGTCGGGTCGAGCCTGTCGAGCCTCACGCTCGCCGTTATCGGCGCGCTGCATCCCGGCGAAGCCTGGGCCTGCGCCGCGTTGGCCGGCGGCTGCATCTATTTCGTCGGCATGTTCGTCGTGACGATGCTCTTCAACGTGCCGCGCAACAATGCGCTCGACGCCAGCGATCCAGCCGCACCCGCAGGTCAGGCCCTCTGGGCACGTTATTGCAGGGAATGGACCGCATGGAACCATGTCCGCACCCTTGCATCCACGGCAGCGATGATCCTGTTTGTGATGGCGCTCGCCGCGCGGTGAAGACCGCCATCGTGGGACGTCGCGGCGACGATGAAACATTTTGTTGGCGTTTCAGCGTATAAGGCAGGCTGAGCCCGCCTGCGCGAATCGCGCGCGACGGCACGACGGAATTTGACACGTATGAAGCCCGAACTGTCCCTGACCGCCCGCTCGACGTGGCGCGATCCGCTGCCGGAAAAGCCCGCGGGGCCGGGGCGTGCCTTTTGGGCGGCGATCGTCGGGGTGGTTGCGGTCGCTTGCCTCGCCTTTCTGCTGACGAGCGGACAATTTCGTGCACCCCGCTTCTTCGGGCCGTACAGCGTCTCGGTGCCGCTCAACTTTCACGCCTATGATCCCGAACGCTGGGCGATCATGAATGCCGAGGATTATGCCGACGCGCTGAAGATTGATCCGACTTTGCCCAATCCCGACAGCGTCGGTTATGGCGACGCTGCGGCATTGCCTCCGACCGACCCCGCGCTGCTGCGCGACGAAGCCTTTGTCGGGCCGCCGGCCAAAAGCTACGTCTTTCGTGGAGTCACCGCGCTCGACCGCGAGCGTGCGCATTACTGCCTGACCGCCGCCATCTATTACGAGGCCGCGTCCGAAACCGACGACGGGATGCGCGGCGTCGCGCAGACGGTGATCAACCGCGTCCGCCACCCGAGCTTTCCGAACACGGTGTGCGGCGTCGTCTTCCAGGGATCGCAGCGCGCGGGCGTGTGCCAGTTCACCTTCAGCTGCGACGGTGCGATGGCACGCACACCCGAACGGCGAAACTGGCTGCGCGCGAGCCGGATCGCGTCGGCGGCGCTCGGCGGCTATGTCTTCCCGAAGGTGGGCCTTGCCACCCATTATCATACGCAGGCGATCTGGCCGCGCTGGGGCAAGAGCCTCGTGATGACCAACATCGTCGGCGCGCATATCTTTCATCGCTGGCGCGGGCGCTGGGGCATGCCCGACGCGTTTCGCGCGCCCTATCCAGGCCGCGAACCGGTGCCCGGCCCTTATCTGCCGCTCGCGCAGCAGCTGGCGATCCTCAAGGGCCAGGGCCTGCCACCCGGTGCCGGGCCCGCGCCAATGCTCACCGGCGCCGCCGCACCGCTTCCCGACACGCCCGCGGCTCCGCTCCCCGGCACGATTGCTCCCGCCACCCCCGTCGCACCGCCGCCGGTTGCCGCGCCAGCCGCACCAACCTACGCTGACCCGCGGCTCAACCAGTCGGGTCAGATCCGCGAAGAATTCCGCGGTAGCGGAGAGTGGAAACAGTGACGCAAACCGCCTAGGCTATCCGCATCATAGCAGGAGGCCATCATGGGACATGTCAAAGGCATCGGCGGGCTGTTTTTCCGGTCGCGCGACCCCGAGGCGCTTGCCGCTTGGTATCGTGAACGGCTGGGCGTCGGCGGTGGATGCAGCGCCGACGAGAGCGTGCCGCCGAACCAATGGGTGTGGAATGTCACCGCAGGTCCGCTCGTCTTCGCGCCGTTCAAGGCCGACACCGACTATTTCGCCTCCGACCGGCAGCATATGCTGAACCTGCGCGTCGACGATCTCGACGCCGTGCTGGTGCCGTTCCGCGAGGCGGGCGACAAGATCATCACCAAGGATGAGTGGGATGATCCCGCAGTCGGCCGCTTTGCGCGCGTGCACGACCCCGAAGGCAACCCCATCGAGCTTTGGGAGCCGCCGAAGGGGTAAGTCGATCGCCCGGTGCCGCCTTCGCCGCTAGGCGAAGATAATTACCGGCCCTGACTGCGCCAGCGCTTGACCACGCGCTCGAGTATCTCGAGCTCGCCGCCGGTTTCGCGCCACAGTTTCGAGAAGAGCGGATCGCTCGACGCCGGCCGCTTGTCCTCGTCGAGCGTGTCGAGATAGACGCGGATCGGGATCGACACGCCTTCGCCGCAGACGATGCATTCGCGGTTACGCAGCGCCGGGATCGAATCGATGAAGCCGCGCGCGCCTTCGGGCATCGCAGCTTTCACGAAATGCTGGTCGCGCTCGTTGTTGAGGCGCATCGAGATGATCGTGCCGCACTGCGACAGCACGCCTTCGGCAAGGTCGGACGGGCGCTGGGTGATGAGGCCCAGCGATACGCCATATTTACGGCCTTCCTTGGCGATGCGTTCGAGGATCTTGCGCACCGCCTGACCCTGCCCGATGTCCTTCGACGGGATGTAGCGGTGCGCCTCTTCGCAGACGAGCAGGATCGGACGCTGCGGCTCGCCGCGTGACCAGATCGCATAGTCGAAGGTCAGTCGCGACAGCACCGCAACGACGACGCCGGTAATATCCGACGGCACCCCCGACACGTCGATGATCGAGATCGGCCGGCCGTCCGACGGCAGGCGGAAAATCTTGCCGAGGAAATTCGCCATGGTGTCGGCGACAAGCATGCCCGAGAACATGAAATTATAGCGCGGGTCGGCGCGCATTTCCTCGATCTTGCCCTTGATGCGCATGAAGGGCGCGGACGAGGTTGCCTTGTCGAGCTTGCCCATCTCGTTCTGCAGAATGTTGAGCAGGTCGGAGAGCAGATAGGGGATCGGCGAATCGACCGTGATCTTGGTCATCCCCTCGGCGAGCCGGTTCTTGGTGCGCGCCTGGAGCAGGCAGCGCGCGAGCACGTCGCAATCGGCTTGGCGGTCGCGACCCTCGGCAGTGACGAACACTTCGCAATGTTCCTCGAAATTCATCAGCCAATAGGGCATTGCGAGGTTGTCGACGTCGAACAGCGCACCCGTCCCCTTGAACGCCGCCGAATATTCGCCGTGCGGGTCGATCATCACGATATGGCCCTGCGGGGCGAGCTCGCAAATCTTGTGGAGGATCAGCGCGGCGCTGGTCGATTTACCCGTACCGGTCGATCCGAGCAGCGCGAAATGCTTGCCCAGCATCGCGTCGACGTAAAGCGAACCGCGAATATCCTTGGTCGGATAGACGGTACCGATTTCGACATGCGCGCGTTCGTCGGCGGCATAAATCTGCTTGAGGTCGGCGCTGGTCGCCGCGAAAACCTGGCTGCCCGGGATCGGGTAGCGGGTAACACCGCGGCGGAAATTGTGAATGCGGCCGGTGATCTTTTCTTCCTCGCCCTCGCCGAGGAAGTCGATCGTCGCGAGGATGAGCCCTTCGCCGCGTTCGTGCAGTTGCTGTTCGCGGATGCTGGCGATCAACCAGATGTTGCCGACGCGGACCTTGACCTGCGCGCCGACCTGTCCGGCCATCGCCACTGCGGAATCGCTGGACGACGACAATTTGCCGACCGCTGCGGCGTCGATGAGGATGCGCGAGGCCGATCCCGAAATATCGACGACTTCGCCGATCAGCAGATCGTCACGATGATGGTTCGCGACCGGCGCCACCGGCGCCGCTACACCCCCGCCGGCAAGCCTGACATGCTGCGCCGCCGTCAAATCACTGGCGCCAAATCCGCCACCTTGCATATCCATGTATCCCGCCCCGCCTTTTAATGGTCCCGGCTCGGTCTATCGCAGACGAGGGTAAATAGGCCGTGAACTTTGCGTCAGCGGCGGCGGAAAATAGCCGAAGCGCCGTAACCGAGAACGAGCGACAGGAATACGGCGGAAAGGCCATAGAGGAAGCCGTGCCGTTGTGCCGCGAGCGCGACGAAACGTTCGAATCCCGCCTTGCGGATCTGGACATCGCGCGAGGCGACCGCGAGCACGCGGCCGCGGCTGATCAGATAGGTTTCGGCGCGGTACGTGCCGACGGGAACGCGCGCCGGCACCGGAATGCGCGCGCGATAGAGCACGCCTTCGGTAATTTCGACCGCGGCGGGGTTTTCGACGAACAGGCCCGAGCGGCGGTAGAGATCGGTCAGCCCCGCCTCGAAACGCTCGAGCTTCCTCGCCTCCGAGAATCCACTCGGCGACATCGACAGATTGGCGAGCCCGAGTTCGAAGATCGCGGCGGTGCGTTCGTCGACCAGCTTGTCGATCGGGCGCGACGAGCCGATCGCGTAAAAGCCCGGCGACGTGCGCAGACGGATGCTGCTGGCATTGACCCAGATGCCGGCAACGCGGCGCTTTTCGCGCAGCACGATCGGCCGCACTGGCCCCTTCAGCACGACGACGATATCGGCGCGGTCGTCGGGAAGGCGCTGGCCGGGATAGAGGATCGCGCCGAACAGCAGCAATTCCTCGCCGGTAAAGCTGTACTGGATGTCGATCGCGCGGCTCGACACGTCGGGCACCAGCCGCGGATCGGCGGCGTGCGCCGTCACGGGCAACAGCAGCGCGGCGAGCGACAGCAGCAAGGCGCGTGGCGCGCTCATTGCACCGTGTAGATTTCTTCGGGGCGGATGAAGAGGTCGACCCCCATGCGCAGCGCGACGAGCAGCACGATCGCCGCGAGCGCCATGCGCAGATATTCGGGCTTCACCTTTTGCGCGAACCGCGCGCCGACTTGCGCCCCGATCACGCTGCCGAGCAGCAGCAGCCCCGCGAGCACGATGTCGACCGCGCCGGTGGTCAGCGCATGGACCATCGTCGTCGCGATCGTTACGAACAATATCTGGAACAGCGATGTGCCGACAACGACCTGCGTCCCCATGCCGAGCAGATAGAGCATCGCGGGCACCATGATGAAGCCGCCGCCGACGCCGAGCAGCATCGTCAGAACGCCCCCTACCATGCCGAGCAGCAGCGGTGCGAGCGGCGAAATATAGAGGCCCGAACGATAGAAACGCCAGCGCATCGGCAGGTTCGCGACCATCGGATGGTGGCGCCGCTTGCGCGCGGGCGCGGGCAATCCCGCCTGCGCGGCGCGATAGCTGCCCCAGGCTTCGCGCCCCATGAACGACCCGACGATACCGAGCAGCGCGACATAGAGGATGTTGATCACCGTATCGATCTGCCCCCATGCGGTGAGCAGTTCGAACAGCCCGGCGCCGATCAGCGAACCCAGCAAGCCGCCCGCGACGAGCACCCAACCCATGCGCAAATCGACGCCGTCGCGTTCGAGATGCGCGAGCACCCCCGACACGCTCGCGCCCGTCACCTGCGTCGCCGCCGATGCTGCGGCGACCGTCGGCGGGATACCGTAAAAGATCAGGAGCGGCGTGGTCAGGAACCCGCCGCCGACCCCGAACATGCCCGACAGAAAGCCGACCCCGCCACCGAGCAGGATGATGACCAGCGCATTGACCGACAGATTGGCGACTGGGAGGTAAAGATCCATGGGCCCCGTTTACGCTCGACGGCGCACGAAACTGCGCCGAGTCCCATGACCCTAGAGCATTTTTACGGGGTGGGGAATCGGCCGCGGGCGCTAAATTTTCGGGAACTCAGAAGTCGCTCGCCAGCGTCAGCGCGAGGCCGCTTTCGGGGCGCGCATCCCCCGCGACGCGCTGGCGCCAGTCGAGCGCGATGCGACTCCCCTCGCCAACCTCGGGCAGACGCAATGTCACCCGCGGTCCGACATCGACGCGCGCCGCGCCGGGCTGCACCGCCCCCGCCGCAAGAGCGCCGAGGCGGAGCGGCGACATGTCGTCGGCGCCGATGCGGCGATCGACCACGATCGCCGCATCGGCAAAGCCGTCGCGCCGCCGTGCGCCGACAACGCCCGCTTGTGCGTAGGCGTCAAGCCGGAACCCTGCGGGCAGCGCAACCTCGGACACGCCCCCGCTGGCCATGATAGCGAGCGCGGTTCGGCCCTCTTTTCCTGCCGCGATACGCTGTTCGATCGCGACATCGACTGGCAGGTGCGCGAGCGGGGCGAAGGCAAGGCCGAACGCGACCTCGCGCTGCTGCGGCCGCTGCACCGCGATCGTCGCGCGGCCGTAGGCGCGCGCGCGACCCGTATCGCCAAAGCCATATCCGAGCCGCAGCCCCGCTTGACTGCCGCCGAGCTGGCTCGCCGCGCCGATCGGTTCGGACGCATTCCCTGATCCCTCGCGCAAATAGAGCCAGCCGGCGAGCGCCCAGCCGCCCAGCTGCCGCTGGATCCAGAACGGCTTGCCCTGCCCCGGGTCCGCGGACGCTGTCGGGGCAAGCGGGAACCAGAGCGGGCCCGCCCCCGCGACAGCCGACCGCGCGAGCCCGCCGGGCGGCGCTGGCAAGAGCCGCGCGAATAGTGCGAGCCGAAGACCGTGGCGGTCCGCGCCCAATCCTGTGGGTTCGGCTTTAGCGGCGGATGGCGTCTTCACCGCTAACGCTGGCATTGCCGTCAAAGCGGGCGACCGGCTTTCGCGCTCCGGTATTGGGGGAATCGGCCGGCCGGCGGGTGTGGTTGGCGAACCGGCAGGGACGGCGTCGGTCGCCGCGAAGGTCGACGGGACCGACCATGGCGAGCTGACAGGATCGGGCGTTGGTGGCGGCGCGAGATCCGATGACATCATGACGCGCACGACGATCCAGCCGCCGACGCACAGGAGCAGGAAACGCAGCGCCGGCGCGTCGCGGCGCGCGTCGATGCGGCGCGCCATCATCGTGCCACCGTCCGCGCAAAGCCGTCGTCGTGTGCAACTTCATTTTCCAGATGCTCGGTCTTGTCCCAAACGACCTCGCCCGATCGCAGCATCCGCAAATAGAGGATGATCGCGCGCCGCGCGGCGAGCATCGCGATCACATTCGCCACAAAGGCGCGCGGCAGCGAAAGCAGCGCGGCGCGAAGGCCGTACCAGCGCGCGGTAAAATGCCCACGCATCGCCATGCGCCAGCACAGCATGACCGCGTTGAAGGCCAAGAGCAGGCGCATGCCATCGCCGACGCTGACCGCATTCCAGCCCAGCAGATGCTGCCCCGCCCAGCCCAACGCCGAGAGCAGCCCCCCGACATAGGCCGCGAGGAGAATGAGCGCGGCGAGCGGCGCGCGGCGGTCGCGCCACAGCATCCAGCGCGCGGTCCAGGCGCGGCTCGCAGCAAGACCGGCGTCAACCCGCCGTGCCCCTGGCCAGCCGAGATGATCCCATCCGGCCAGCGCGATCCCGGCGATCCAGCGCGATTTCTGCCGCACTGCCATTTCGGTGCTACCCGGGAAGGCGCCGCGCGACACGACACGGTCGCCCGCTGGTCCGACGGTGTCGACAAAACGCGTTCCGAGGCCGTAAGCGCCGATCACCATGCCGATCTCATAATCTTCGGTCAGGCTGTCGCAGCGAAACGGCTCGCCGCCGCGCTCGATCGCCAGCAGCGCGAGCGCGGTGCGCGTCAGCGCGCAGCCGACCCCCGCCGAGGGGAGTGGTAGCTCGAGACGCGAGCGCACGACCATTTCCTTGCCATGCGCTTCGGCAAATTCGTCACCATAATGCCCGCCGACCCAGCGCTCGGCGCGTTTGATCAAAGGGACGACGGGGATCTGCACCATCGCATTTTCACCGAGATAGCGGCGATAGAGTGCGAGTTCGCCCGGATGGACATGATCCTCGGCATCGTGAAGGACGATGGCAGAGAAAAGCACGCCCTCGGCGCGCTCATCCTCGCCGAGCGCCGACCACAGCCGGTTGAGATTGTCGCCCTTCGTCGTCGGCCCCTCGCGGCTGCCGATGACAAGCCGCAGCCGAGGGTCGCGCGCGATCAATGGCGACACGGCAAAGAGCGTCGCGGCGTCGTTGGGATAGCAGCCGACATAGAGGCGAAAATCCTCGCCCTCCCACGCGCCGAGCGTCCGCTGCAACATCACGGGAAGAGCATTGGCTTCGTCCCAGGCGGGCACGAACACTGCAAAGCGCCCCTCGACCGGTGGCGCGTTCGGGATGAGCGACGGTCCGCGGCGACGCGTCGCCAGCCACAAGGCATCGAACAGCAAGTCGTCGAGCCCGATCAGCAAGATACCGACCGATGCGAACAGCATCAGTTCGTGGGCCGTGCCAAGCACCAGCCATTCCAGCCATGCGGTCGACAGCTCCACCGTGCTAGCCACGCCCCCACCGATGACCTAATGTCATCCCCGGCGAGAATGCTAGTGAATAGGTCCAATTTGTAAAGATCGCCGCCAGTGCAGAGATAATCGTCAAATTATCTGACGAACCGGGGAAATGAAGCATTATGAATCGCAGTAATCCGCCTCGATCGGCGTTACGTGACTTTCTTGAAAGTGAAAGTGCCGGCGGAGTTCTTCTGATTTTCGCGGCCATTTTGGCGATGATTGTCGCAAATTCATCACTCGGGACATTCTATCACGATGCGATCCACGCCGTGACCGGTCCGATACTGACCGACAAGCTGGGCCCGATGACGGCCCATCTGTGGATCAACGACGGGCTGATGGCGATTTTCTTCCTGCTCGTCGGGCTGGAGATCAAGCGCGAGTTCGTCGACGGGCGCCTCGCGAGTTGGGACCGACGGCGGTTGCCGTTCATCGCCGCGGCTGCGGGCATGGCGGTACCGGCGGCGCTCTATATGGCCTTCGCGGGCGGCGAACCCGGTCTGGCGCAGGGCTGGGCGATCCCCGCGGCGACCGACATCGCTTTTGCAATGGGCGTTCTCGCCCTCCTCGGCAAACGCGCGCCGACGTCGCTCAAGCTGTTCCTCGTCACCGTCGCGATCGTCGACGACATGGGCGCGGTCGCGATCATCGCGCTTTTCTATACGGCGAAGATCAACCTCGCCGCGCTCGGCGCAGCCGCAGTCATTCTCGGCCTGATGTTCGCGATGGGGCGCCTGCGCGTAAAGAGCCTGCCGCTCTACCTGCTGATGTTCGCCTTCCTCTGGTATGCGATGCTACTCTCAGGCGTCCACGCGACGATCGCCGGGGTGCTCGCCGCCATGGCAATCCCGTTCGAACGCACGCCGGGTGCGCCCGATAGCGAGCATTCGCCGCTGCACCGGCTCGAACATGCGCTCCACCCTTGGGTCGCCTTTGCGATCGTGCCCTTGTTCGGCTTCGCCAACGCCGGGGTCGATATCAGCGGGCTGACCGCCGCCCAGCTTTTCGCGCCGCTGCCGCTCGGTATCGCGGCTGGGCTGTTCCTCGGCAAGCAAGTCGGCATTTTTGGCAGCGTCTGGCTGTCGGTCAAACTCGGGATCGCGGGCAAGCTGCGCGGCGCGACCTGGTTACAGGTCTATGGCGTCGCGATGCTTTGCGGGATCGGCTTCACGATGAGCCTGTTCATCGGCGGACTCGCCTTTCCGGGCGACGCGCTGCTGGTCGAGGAGGCGAAGATTGGCATCCTGATGGGCTCGCTCGCCGCCGCGCTCGTCGGCTATGCGGTGCTGCGCTTCGCCCCGCTCCATCCTCAGCATGACGCGATCGAAAGCGAATCGGACGCCGAAATCGTGGCCGACGGCGATGTGCGTGACACCTCCGAAAACCCCGCTATGTCGAGGTGATGCGAAATCTCATTACCCTGTCCTTGATCGCCGCCCTGTCCGGCTGCGCCGCCGGCGAAACCAAACCGCAGCCCAAGGCCAGCGTCGCATCCGTCGATGTGCGCCGCACCGCCGCTTCGACGCAGGCGCTGGACGAGATTGCCGCGAGCTATCTGCGTCTGACACTCGAAATCGGGACGCACGAGCCCGGCTATATCGATGCCTATTACGGCCCGGCCGAGCTGCAAAAGGCGGCCGAAGCGGCGCCGCGCGACAAGGCTGCGCTGCTTGCCGCAACGCGCGAGCTGATGGCGCAGCTCGACCTTACGGCGCGGCGCCTGCCCGATCCGCTCGAACGCCGCCGCGCCGCCTTCCTTCGCGCACAGCTCCGCGCCGCCGAGACGCGGTTGCAGATGATGCAGGGCACGCGCTTCACCTTCGCCGACGAGGCCGAGCGATTGTTCGGGGTGCGGCCGCGCCTCCAACCGCTCGCAAGTTACGACGCCGAACTGGCGAAGATCGAAGCGCTCGTCCCCGGCGAGGGCGCGCTCGCGGACCGCGTCGAGGCCTATCTCGATGCCTTTACTATCCCGAAGGAGCGGCTGCAAAAGACCTTCGACGCCGCGATCGCGCGCTGCCGCGGGCGCAGCATGGCGCATATCCCGATGCCCGAGGGCGAAAGCTTCCGGCTGGAATTCGTCACCGGCAAGAGCTGGAGCGGCTATAATTATTATCACGGCGGCTATCACAGCCTGATCCAGGTCAACACCGACCTGCCGATCCGCCTGTCGCGCGCGCTCGATCTTGGCTGCCACGAGGGCTATCCGGGGCACCATCTGCTCAACATGAAGCTCGAAGAGAAATTGGTGAAGGAGCGCGGCTGGGCCGAGTTCAGTGTCTACCCGCTCTACAGCCCGCAAAGCCTGATCGCCGAGGGCAGCGCCAATTACGGCATCGACCTCGCCTTTCCCGAAAGCAGCAAGGCCGACACCGAGCGCGATGTGCTGATGCCGATCGCCGAGATCGCGGCGCCATCCGACGATCGTTACTGGCAGCTGCTCGCGGCGATCAAGCGCGCGTCGGGCGCGCGGCTGACGATCGCGCAGCAATATCTCGACGGCGCGATCGACCGGCCGACCGCGGTCGCGCTGACGCAGAAATATATGCTCGTCTCGCCGCAGCGCGCCGAGCAGTCGGTGAGCTTCACCGACCAGTATCGCAGCTATGTCATCAACTACGGCCTCGGCGAGACGATGGTGCGCGCCTATGTCGAGCGCGGCAGGCCGAGCCGCGACGAGATGTGGCGGCGGATGGCGAAGATCGTCAGCGAGTCGACCTTGCCTGCGGACCTGCTCGCGCGCTGAGCCGTCAGATATCGACGATGATCTTGCCGAAATGGGCGTTCGCCACCTGATGGCGAAAGGCGTCGGCGAGATTTTCGAGCGGGAAATGCTGGTCGAGGATCGGACGAATAGCATTCGCCTCGACCCCTGCGATCATCGCGAGCTGCTGCGCGCGGCTGCCGACGGTCAGGCCCTGTACGCGCAGATTCTTGCTCATCAGCAGCGCGGTCTTCACCGGCCCGACGATCCCTGTGAGCACGCCGATCAGCGCGACGTGGCCGCCGACGCGCGTCGCGACCATCGACTGGTCGAGCGTCCCTGCGCCGCCGATTTCGACCACCGTATCGACGCCGCGCCCGCCGGTGAGTTCGAGCGCCCTCGCGCCCCACTCCGGGACGTCCTTGTAATTGATCAGTTCATCGGCGCCGAGCGCCTTCAGCCGTTCGAGCTTGGCATCGGACGAGCTGGTCGCGATCACGCGCGCGCCGGCCGCCTTGGCGAATTGGAGCGCGAACACCGACACCCCGCCGCTGCCCTGCACGAGTACGGTCGAGCCCGGCTGGGTGAAGCCATCGACGAACAGCGCGCGCCATGCGGTGAGGCCGGCGCAGGTTAACGTCGCCGCCTCAGCAGCCGACCAACCCGCGGGAGCACGGGTGAACCAATGCTGCGGCGTCACTACCACCTCGCGGGCATAGCCGTCGATGCTGTCGCCCGGCACTTGTGCAAAGGCATGAGGCGGCGGCGCGCCATCGTCCCACAAGGGAAAGAAGAGCGACACGACAGCGTCGCCGACCTTATAGTCGGTGACGCCCTCGCCGACCGCCTCGACCGCCCCGGCGCCGTCGGACATCGGGATACGTCCGTCGGGCGTGGGGATCATGCCCGCAACGACCGCGAAGTCGTGGAAGTTGAGCGACGAGGCGGCCAGCCGCACGCGAATCTCGCCCGGCCCCGGGCTGCCGGGGTCGGGAAGGTCGGTAAGCGTGAGGTTGTCGAGGGAAGCGGGCGCGCGAAGCTGGACCGCCCGCATCACTCGGCCGCCATCGCCATTTCGACGCGCTGCGGGCCGCGGATGACGCCGCCGGGGGTCGGCCCCTGCATTTCGCCATCCTTGAAGGTCACGACGCCCGACTTCACCGTCGCGACATAGCCGTCGGCCTTTTGCAGCAGGCGCTTGCCTCCTGCGGGCAGGTCGAAGGCGAGCCAGGGCTTGCCGAGCTTGATTGCGTCCATGTCGATGACGTTAAGGTCGGCGAGATAGCCTGGCGCGAGCACGCCGCGGTCCTCGAGGCCATAAAGCAACGCCGTATCGCGGCACTGGCGCTTCACCGCATGTTCGAGCGCGATGCGATGGCCTTTGCGGTCGCGCACCCAATGCTGG
This sequence comes from Sphingopyxis sp. OAS728, assembly GCF_014873485.1. NCBI lineage: Bacteria > Pseudomonadati > Pseudomonadota > Alphaproteobacteria > Sphingomonadales > Sphingopyxidaceae > Sphingopyxis > Sphingopyxis sp. OAS728. Next base: position 2,263,613 of record NZ_JADBDT010000001.1, read on the forward strand.
AGCATGAAGGTCGGCGAGGCGGCGTCGCAGATCGTGCCGCAGTGCGCGCCGCCGTCCGACAGGCTGTTCACCGTATCGTCCGACGCCTGCAGATCCTCGAGGAAATTGAGGTTGCCGTCGCGGTAGTTCAAAATCGGGAAATAGATGAAGCCCTTGCCGTCGTCCTTCATCAGCAGGTCATAGGCATATTCGGACGGCGAGACGCCCGCTGCGGCCGCGCGCGCCATGATGCTCTCGTCCATCTTCGGCTCATAGTTGAAGTCGGGGTCCATTTCGAAATGGACCGGCCAGCCTTCGGCGACGACCTTCAGGAAGTCGAGAATATCGCTTTCGGGCCAGATATTCTCTTCCGAAATCATCCGCGCCTTGAACGCCGGGTCCTTCAGCTTCGCCAGCTGCTCGGCCCACGGCAGGTCGATAATCTCGTTCCATGCGGGCTTGAAGCGGAACGGGTGCACCGTCCCCTGCCACGCCATGATCACGCCGTTACCGCGCAATGCGATCTGCGCGACGATATTCGCGCCCGTCGCATTCTGGCTGCGCATTTCCTCGATCTGCTCTTCGAGCGGCAATTCCTTGGCGATCGACTGGAGCGCGGCGAAGGTCACGGGCAGCCCGGTCTCGCGGCTGAGGTCGCCCATCCACTGAAACTCGTTCCACTCGCGCTTAAGGTCGCTCGCCATTTCGAACACGCCATAACCGACGCGGCCCATCGCGCGGCCGATCGCGATCAGCTCCTCGGCGGTTGCGGTGGTGCCGGGGACGAGTTCGCCGTCGATCGACTTGTGGAGCACGGTACGGCTCGTCGAGAAACCGAGCGCGCCGGCGCGCACGCCTTCCTCGACGATGCGCGACATTTCGGCGATATCCGCCTCGGTCGGGATCGCGCCGGGCTTTTCACGGTCGCCGAGCACATAGGCGCGCACCGCGCCGTGCGGAACGTGGCATGCAACGTCGACGGTGCGCGGCAGCTTTTCGAGCGCGTCCATATATTCGGGAAAGGTTTCCCAGTCCCACGACATGCCCTCGGCGAGCGCGGTGCCGGGGATGTCCTCGACGCCTTCCATCAGCGAAATCAGCCATTCGTGGCGGTCGGGCTTGGCGGGCGCGAAGCCGACGCCGCAATTGCCCATGACGACCGTGGTGACGCCGTGCCAGCTCGACGGCGCCATTTCGGCGTCCCATGTCGCCTGCCCGTCATAATGGGTGTGGACGTCGACGAAGCCGGGAGTGACGATTTTGCCGCTGGCGTCGATTTCTTCACGGCCCGCGCCGAGCTTTTCGCCGACCGCGACGATGCGGTCGCCATCAACCGCGACATCCGCGACAAAGGGCGCTCCGCCCGAACCATCGACGACGGTGCCGCCGCGAATCACCAGATCATGCATGTCCGCTCTCCCAAGCTTTTGGCCATATTTTTAGTTTCACGAAGAAACCTATCATCAAATTTGCGATATGCAAATAAGCGCGCGGCCCCTGCGACAAGGCGCTATGGTGGCGGGACGAAATCATAGGGAGTCGATGCCATGATCCGCCCGCTTACCCTCGCCCTCCTCCTTGCCGTTTCGGCGACGCCGCTCGCCGCCAAGGAGAGTACGGCGTCCAACTACAAGACCGCCCTCGCCGATCCGGCGCGCCCCGCTGCCGACCGGACACGCGACGCGGCGCGCAAACCCGCCGAACTGCTCGCCTTCGCGCAGATCAAACCGGGCCAGAAGGTCGGCGACTATGTGATGGGCGGCGGTTACGTCACCCGTCTGCTCGCCGCCGCGGTCGGGCCATCGGGCAAGGTCTACGCCTTCCAGCCTGCCGAATTCATCGCGTTCAAGAAACAATATGGTGACGATCAGGCCGCGGTCGACGCCGCCTATGACAATGTCGATGCCGTCGCCGGGCCTTTCGCTGCGCCCGCCTATCCCGAACCGCTCGACACGATCATCACGGTGCAGAATTTCCACGACCTGTACCTCAAGCCCTTCCCCGCGGGGACGGGCGACAAAGCAAGCGCGGCATTATTCGCGGCGCTGAAGCCCGGCGGCACGCTGGTCGCGGTCGATCATAGCGCGGCGAAGGGCAGCGGCACGACGCTCTCGGACAGCCTGCACCGCATCGACAAAGACGCGGTGGTGGCCACGCTAACCAAAGCGGGCTTCAAGCTTGAGGCAGAAAGCAAACTCTACAGCCGCCCGGCCGATCCCCGGAGCGCCAATGTCTTCGACGACAAGATCCGCGGCAAGACCGACCAGTTCACGCTACGCTTCCGCAAACCGGGCTGACGCGGTAGGGACGGCGCATGACGAGTGACGACGAAGATTATGTCTATGACGAGACGAGCGGCGAATGGATGTCCGCCGGCGACATTGCCGCTCGCGACGCCGCCGCAGCCGCGGGGCCCGAGGTGCGCGATGCGGTCGGAAATTTGCTTGCCGATGGGGACTCGGTCGTCCTGGTGAAGGACCTCAACGTCAAAGGCGCAGGCCAGACGTTGAAGGTCGGCACGGTGATCAAATCGATCCGGCTGACCGGCGACGATCAGGAAATCGACTGCCGCCACGACGGCATCAAGGGACTCGTGCTGCGCGCCGAGTTTGTAAGGAAGCGCTAGGCACGCCCGGACGGCGGGGTTTCCGAATTCCAGTTGGGCCGCGCGGCATCCATCCCGGCAACGACCTTGTCCCAATAGGCTTCGGTCCGGCCCTGAAATTTCATGTCGAAGCTTTCGACCGTCCGGAATTCGAGCACTTCGACGCCATCGGGCCCGGGCTTGTAAGTGTAAGGCACGTCGCTGCCGACGAAGAAACCATCGCCTGCGCCCAGTTCCTCGGTCCCGAGCTTCAACGAGCCCGCGATGATATAATAGAGACAGTCGGCATTGTGGCTGTGCAGCGGCAGAGCAAAACCGCTTTTGAACCAGGCATAGGTCAGGCTCATATGCGGGAGCGAGAACAACACTTTCGTGATGTTCCCCTCACCCACGCCGGCAGCGACCCAGCGACCGATGCCCGCCTCGACGATCGGGTTCAGTCCCGCGAGCGTCATCTTGTCGGTTTCGTTGAGGTCGGGTGCGTCGGCTCCGCGAAAAACCCGGAACGACGTCGCATCCTTTGCGCGGTCGGCTTCGGCCATCTCTCTCTCCTCGTCCGTTCGTTGCACCGATCATGCCGCAACCGGACAAGGAGAGTCCATCCCGGTCAGATCTTGCGCAAAGTCTCTTTCCGCGGCCCCATATATCCGAACAGATAGGCCGCGACCTTGCGCATCTGGATTTCCTCGGCCCCCTCGGTGATCCGGTAACGGCGGTGGTGGCGATAGATATGCTCGAACGGCTTGTGGCGCGAATAGCCGATCCCGCCATGGACCTGCATCGCGCGGTCGGCAGCTTCGCAGACGAGGCGGTTCGCCCAATAGTTGCACATGCTGACCTTGTCGGAGAGGGTGCGCTCGACCTCCTTGTGCGGGGTGTTGTCCATGTCCCACGCGGTCTTGCGGATCAGCAGGCGCAGCATTTCGGCCTGCGTCGCGAGTTCGACGAGCGGGAACTGGATCGCCTGGTTCTTTGCCAGCGCCTCGCCGAAGGGCTTGCGTTCGCGGGCGTAACGCACGCTTTCCTCGATGCAGAAGACCGCGGCGCCTAGCGAGCTTGCCGCCTGCCGGATGCGGTTCTGGTGGACGAAGCTCTGCGCGATCGACAGCCCGCCGCCCTCGGGTCCCAGCCGTGCGTCGTCGGGCACCCACACATTGGTGAAGGTCATGCGCGGGTGGTCGGTCGGCATGTTGAACGTCCACATATATTCGTCGACCGTCATGCCGGGCGTGCCGGTCGGCACGAGCAGGCACGTGATGCCCTTCGCATCGCCGTCGTTCCCGCCGGTGCGGCAGAAGGTCGCGCAATGCGTCGCGACATGCATGCCGGTGATCCACATCTTGCGGCCGTTGATCAGCCAGCCCTCGACGCCATCGCGCGTCTCGCGCACCGCGCGCGTTTCCATATGTGTCGCGTCCGACCCGTGATCGGGCTCGGTCAGGCCGAACGCGGTGCGGCGCTTGCCCTCGAAGCCCCCGAGGATGAACTCCTGCTTCTGTTCGTCGCTGGTGCCGAACTGCTCGAACATCTCGACGAACGGGAAGTTGCCGACGATGCTGTGCTCGTTCTGCAGGTCGTTGTGGAGGCCGAGGCCCTTCGCCGCGAAATGCTCGCGGATCACCGCCATCCACAGGTTCGATCCGTCCTTGCCGCCATATTTCTTGGGCGCCGAGAAACGCCAATGCCCGCCGGCATCGGCCTTGCGCGTCGCCTGCTTCAGCAACGCTTCCCAATCGTGGCGGGGCAGCCCCTGATTGTCCCAGTTGGTGCGGCTATGCTCGCGGCGATGGTCAAAGAAGCGGATATTGTCGTCCGCCAGTTCGAGCGGCTTGATCTCGGCCTCGATAAAGGCGTCGAGTTCGTCCAGATACGCCTGCAGGTCGGCGGGCATCGCAAAATCCATGTCTCTCTCCCTTTTGTCTTTAGCCGCGCCAGTCGGCGCGCGCCGCGGCGAGCGCGGCATATTTGGGGCTGTCGACCGCGCATTTGTCGAGCGCATCGCGGCGCAGCCTTGCGAGCAGGCCGGGTTCGGCGAGCGTGGTCGTCCCGGCGAGCAGCGCGGCCGCCAGTTCCGCGTCCTCGGCGCGAATGCCCGCATCGAGATCGCGCAGCACGATGCCGAGCGCGTTCATTGCGACCACCGCTTCGAACTTGGCATGGCCTTCGGTGCCCGGCTTGATCGTGTCTTCGATCCAGTCGCGCACCGCCTGTACGATCTCGCGGTTGGTCGGCTCGCCGACGGGTTCGACCGAGGCCGACGTCGCGGACGGCAGCGGCCGCACACGCTCGCCTTCGGGCGCTTCGGTTTCGAGCAGCAGCAACAGGTCGAGTTCCTGCTCGGCCGTGCGCCGGCCGATGACGACGCGCTCGACGGTCGGGTCGGCGCCGTTCCGCCACATTTGCCCCATCTGTAAACAGCCCAGCGCCCACCAGAGCGTGCGATAGACGAGCCAGAAGCGGAACCGGCCGCGATCAACCTTCGCGCCGCCCGCTGCCTCATAGGCCGCAAAATAACCGTCGAGGCTTCCAACCCCGAAGGCCGGCTTGTCCAGCCGGCCAAAGCGCCACACCGTCATGCAACCGAACGCCAGATCCTCATGCGCATCACCGCGGTGCGCGAGCTCCCAGTCGAGTACGGCCGCCAGCCCATCGGCATCGACCATCACATTGCCCATGCGGTAGTCGCCATGAACGAGCACGGGATCGGAAGGCGCGGGCAGATGATCCTCGCACCATTTGATCGCGAGCGCGATTGCCGGCCGGTCGCCACCATAGGACAGGAAGCGCGCCTTCAGCTCTGCAAGCGCTTCGCCCGTGTTCATCAACGGGATCGCATCGGGGATCGCAGCCGGCGGGATGGCATGGATGCGCGCCAGTTCACGCCCCAGATCGGCAAGCAGCGACGGCGGCGGATCGGCGAGTATTTTTGCGGGATTCACCTCGGCGATCACGCGGCGCATCACATAACCGGTCCCCATGCCGTCACCGTCGGCGAGTACGCCCACGACCTCGGGCGCCTTCACCCCGGCGGCATGCGCCGCAATCACCAGCGCGGCCTCGTCGGCATGGCCATAGGGGCGGTCCGCCATATATTCCGCCGACGGCGCACGGCGGAGAACATAGGCGCGGCCAGCCCAATCGAACGCCCAGCTTTCCATATTCGCCCCGCCCGACAGACGCGCGAGCCCGTCCAGGTCGCCGTCCCCGGCGATGCGCGTCATGAAAGCGGAAAGCGTCGTGGCAAGATCGATCATTACTTAATGATGCTAAGGATTTTTGACGGCCGCAAGCCGTAATCGCATCGGGGACCGCGCAATCGCAGGAAATGCCAAATACTGCGGCAACCACGGTATCTCGCGATCACGGTTACCGGCTATCAGTCGATGGCCCCATAAGAGGCATAATCCTCGACATGCGCGTTCGAACGACGAAAGCTGGTGAAGCTCATGCTCGCCGACAGGTCGAGCGCCTCGACCTGGTGCCACCAGCCGACGGGCAGGAAGATCGCCTCGCCGGGGCCGATGATCGTCTCGAGGATCGGCGGTGTGTCGGAATCGCCGGGTCCGGCGGGCAGCGCCTCATTCGCCCAGTCGGAAAAACAATGGCGACTGTTCTTCATGCGATCGAACGCCCACGGCGGCGCCATCCGCACGTGCTTGCGGCCTATCACCTGCACCAGCAGGTTGTTGGTGAGGTCGTGGTGCCACGGGGTCAGCGTCCCCTTGGGCCCGAGCCAGAAAAAGCCGTCGCGTGTCCGGGGTTCGAGCAGCGCGATCGGCGCCATGTCGTCCCACAAGGGCGCCAGCGCCGCAGCGTTGGTGCCGCTGTTATAGGCCGTGAGGTAGATGTCGTTGCTCGCCTCGTCCTTGCGGAGCCAGTCGATCAAGTCTGCGAAGCGGACGAGGCGGCGATGGTCGTCCTTGGCGAGCTCATAATCGGGGCTGCGTTCGCGCTCGACCTGTGCCTCGACGGCCGCATCGCCGACGACGCCGGCGAAATGATCGAGCGACCAGCGCGCCAGCGCGGGCCAGTGATCGATGAGGCCCACGAGCTTCGCCGGCCGGTTCGCTTCATAATGATGGCGATAGAAATGATCGGGATCGACGCCCTCCAGAGTGTCGAGCGCGAAGCCGCCCTCGGCCTCGCGCGCCAGCCGCTCGTGATTGGCGAGCAACCAGCGCTGTTTCGCCATCCGCGCTGCCTGCTTGCGCAGCATCGCCGCCATCGGATCCTTGGCGAGACGGTCGACCTCATATTTGGCAGCGGCGGCCGAGATGCCCGCGGCAACGAGCCGGCTGTGCAGCGCACCATCATCGTCGCCAGCCGCGAGGCCCTCTGCCAACAAAATGCGTTTATCGGACTGCGACATTCAAAAGCTCCTCGGGCCGCTCAACGGCATCGAGATGACAAAAGAATGACAGGCTAGTCGCCCGCCGGCCCTTTGTAATCCGCTCCATAGACCGCGGCGCGAAAATCGCGGTGGAGCGTGCCGTCATAGGGCATCGTCTGGACGAAGAAGACCGCGGTGAGCTTGTTCGCGGGATCGACCCAAAACAGCGTCGAGGCGGCCCCGTCCCAGAAAAATTCGCCCACTGCGCCGCGATTTTCTTCCGCCGCCTGCGGCGGCGACTTGCGCACCGCGAAATCGAAACCGAAACCGACCGCGCCTTTGCCGGGCAGCCAAGCGCGTTCCTTGATCGCGGGATCGAGCTGGTCGGTCGCCATCAGTTTCACTGTCGAAGGTTTCAGGATGCGCGCGCCGTCGAGCTCGCCCTTGTTCAGGAGCATGCGCGCGAAACGCTGATAATCGTCGAGCGTCGAAGCGAGGCCGAAGCCGCCGGGAGTCAGCACATTGTCGCGAAAATTTAGCGTCTGCGCCGCGGCCGCGTCCTGCTGGACGAGCTTGCCGTCCTTCTTCACATTCATCGCCGCGAAGCGCGGCAGCTTCGCATCGGGTTGCCGCCACGCGGTGTCGGTCATCTTCAGCGGTTCGAAGATATGCGCGCGAACATAGCCGGCGAAGGGCTCGCCCGACAGCTTCTCGACCAGCGCCGCCTGCACATCGACCGCGATGCTATATTCCCACTGCGTGCCCGGCTGATAGAGCAGCGGCGCGGTGGCGAGGCGGCGGCTGGCCTCGGCGAGCGGGATCGTCAGCGCGAGCGGATCGGCGGCGACATAGGCGTCGTGCGCGGGCGTCGGCCCCGCACCGTAAACGAAGCCCGCGCTGTGGCGCATTATGTCGCGCACCGTGATCGGCCGTTCGGCGGGCACATAGCGCGGCTGGCCGGCAGCATCCTGGCCCGCATAGACGCGCATATTCGCATATTCGGGCAGATATTTGGAAAGCGGATCGTCGAGGTGGAACTTGCCCGCTTCCCAAAGTTGCATCAGCGCGACCCCGGTCACGGGCTTTGTCATCGAATAGATTTGCGCGATCGTGTCGCGGCGCATCGGGCGCTTCGCTTCGCGGTCGGCCATGCCCGCGGTGCCGAAATAGACCTCGCGCCCGTCCTGCCAGATTAGTACCGATGTCCCGGCAGCACGGCCGTCGGCGATCATTCCCTTGAGCGCCGCATCGATCCGCGCCTTGTCGATTTTCAGTGTTTCAGCGGGCTTGGACTGCGCAAGCAGAGGGGGCGCGAACACCGCCGGCCCCACCCCTGCCATCATCATCGCCAGTGCCAGTCGCTTGCCGCGCATATCGTTTCTCCCCTGTCCCGCCGTTCGCCATGGATCGGGCCCATCACATGAGATCGGACCGGATAGGTCAACCCGAATAGGTCTGCGAGGAGCCTATTCGGTCGCGACGGCTTCCGCCGGGGGAACCTCCGCGGCGGTCAGGCTGCCATTCTGGATCAGCCATTGCGGATAGCCCGCCTGCACCGACGCCATGATGCGGTCGATTGCGGCAGCGACCTGTTCGCCCTCGGCTTCGCGGTCGCGCTGGACGACTATGCGACGCGCCTGAACATCGATCAGCACATGATCGCGCGGCAGCAATTCGCCGACGGTCAGCCCGGACAGGATCGCGCGGCTGTCCTCCTCGCGCTGTTCAAGTGCGGCGATGCGGCGATTGAGCTGTTCTTCGACCTGCACCGCCGCGTTGGTCTGTTGGCGAAGTTGGACGATGTTGACGCGGACCTCGCGGTCGAGTTCGGCACCGATCTTTGCGGCGAGGTGCTTGTCGAGCTGTCCCGCGTAGCGATCGACGAGGACCACGCCGTCGACGGCGACCGCATCGCGTTCCATCCGCACGTTGAGGCTGTCGACGCGGTCGCTTTCACCGAGTAGCGAACGCAGTTCGGCCTGCACGACCGAGCGCGCACGAACCTCACCGGCGAGGCTGTTGAGCGTCAGGGCAAGCGGAATCGAAAGAATGCCGAGCGTCGCAACGATGCCGGCCACCTGCATCGCCGTATGCTGCGGGGTCAGCGACGGGCCGAAATGATTGAGCCGCGCGACGATGGTGGCGGCAAAGGCGATGGCGAGCGTATTCGTCAGGAACAGCAAGGCTGCGCCGACGGCGAAATCGAAGCGGCCGGTGGCAAGGCCGAAGCCAACTGTCGACAGCGGCGGGACGAGCGCGGTCGCGATCGCAACGCCGACCATCACTCCCGACAGCTTGCGCATGATCGCATAGACGCCCGCGATGCCGCCGACGACCGCGACGCCGAGATCAAGCAACGTCGGCTGGGTCCGCGCACGCAGTTCCGGGGTGACGTCGCGGATCGGCGACAGCCAGATGATCAGCATCGCAACGAGGATAGCCACCGCCATCCCGGCGGCGAGCGTCACGAGCGAACGGCGGATCAGATTGCTTTCGAGCGTCGCGAGACCGAAGCCGACGCCCATGATCGGCCCCATCAGCGGCGATACGAGCATCGCGCCGATGACAACCGCGGTCGAGCTCTGCAGCAAGCCGAGCGTCGCGATCATCGCCGCGAGGATGATCAGCAGCAGGAATTTCTTGTCGAGCCGCGCGTCGCGCGCGACGCTCGCCAGAATCAACGAGCGGTCGAGGGCAGCGTCGCCCTCGACCGCTTCGTGATTGTCGTCATTCCGCGTTGCCCGGCGGCCGCCCGCATTGAAGGGGGCATCGCCGATACCGGGCACGCCGGGATGATCGCCGGCCATGATCAGATCTTGCCGGTCAGCTCCGGAACGGCACTGAACAGATCGGCGACAAGGCCGAAGTCGGCGACCTGGAAGATCGGAGCGTCCTCGTCCTTGTTGATCGCGACGATCGTCTTCGAATCCTTCATGCCGGCGAGATGCTGGATCGCGCCCGAGATGCCGATGGCGAAATAGACCTGCGGCGCGACGATCTTGCCGGTCTGGCCGACCTGATAATCGTTGGGGACATAGCCCGCATCGACCGCAGCGCGCGAAGCACCGAGCGCGGCGCCGAGCTTGTCGGCGAGCGGGACGATGACTTCTTCGTACTTCTCGCTCGAACCCAGCGCACGGCCACCCGACACGATGATCTTGGCCGAGGTGAGTTCGGGACGCTCCGACTTGGCGATTTCGGCGCCGACGAAGCTCGAGATGCCGGCATCGCTGCCGGCGCCGACGGCTTCGATGCTGCCCGAACCGCCCGAGGTCGCGGCCTTGTCGAACGCGGTGCCGCGAACGGTGAGGACCAGCTTCGCATCCGATGATTCGACGGTCGCGATCGCGTTGCCGGCGTAGATCGGACGGGTGAAGGTCTTCGGACCCTCGACCGACAGGATTTCCGAAATCTGCATCACGTCGAGCAGCGCGGCGACGCGCGGCGCAATATTCTTGCCGGTGGTCGTCGCGGGCGCGAGGAACGCGTCGTGCGAGCCCATCAGGTCGGCGATCAGCGGCGCGATATTTTCGGGAAGATTGTGACCGAAAGCGGCGTTGTCGGCGACATGCACCTTACCGACGCCAGCGATGCCGGCGGCTTCCTTGGCAACCGCATCGACGCCGCTACCGGCGACGAGCAGGTGGACTTCGCCGAGCTTCGAGGCGGCGGTGACCACCGCGAGCGTGGCGTCCTTGACGGCGCTGCCGTCATGTTCGACCCAAACCAGAGTTTTCATGAGTGCACTCCCATCGCCTTCAGCTTGGCAACCAGTTCATCGACGTCAGCGACCTTGATGCCGGCCGAGCGGGCGGCGGGTTCGCTGACCTTGACCACCTTCACGCGCGGTGCGGTGTCGACGCCGTAATCGGCGGGGGTCTTGGTATCGAGCGGCTTCGACTTTGCCTTCATGATGTTCGGCAGCGACGCATAGCGCGGCTCGTTCAAGCGAAGGTCGGTGGTGACGATCGCGGGGAGCTTGAGCTTCACCGTTTCGAGACCGCCATCGACTTCGCGCGTCACGTTGACGCTGTCGCCGTCGACGTTGACCGCGCTGGCAAAGGTGCCCTGCGCCCAGCCGGTCAGCGCCGCGAGCATCTGGCCGGTCTGGTTGTTGTCGTCGTCGATCGCCTGCTTGCCGAGGATCACGAGACCCGGCTGTTCGGCGTCGGCGATCGCCTTGAAGATCTTGGCGAGTGCGAGCGGTTCGACCGCATCATCGGTCTGGACGAGGATCGCGCGGTCGGCACCCATCGCGAGCGCGGTGCGCAGCGTTTCCTGCGCCTTCGCCGGGCCGACGCTGACTGCCACGACCTCGGTCGCGACGCCTTTTTCCTTGAGGCGGATCGCTTCTTCGACCCCGATCTCGTCGAACGGGTTCATCGACATCTTCACGTTGGCCAGGTCAACGCCCGTGCCGTCGGCCTTCACCCGCGGCTTTACGTTGTAATCGAGCACCCGCTTTACGGGGACGAGGATTTTCATAGCTTCGACAGCTCCTCTCGAAAAATTGTGCACTGCGCCATAATTGGCGTTTACGTAAACGTCAACTAGCAGTCCCTACTCCTCCCTCGCAGGTGCGAGGGAGGGGTGGATTATCACGCCGCCTTGTTCACCTCGGCTACGATTTTCTTTGCCGCATCGCCGAGATCGTTGGCCGCAACGATCGGCAGGCCCGAATTGGCGAGGATGTCCTTGCCCTCCTGGACGTTGGTGCCTTCGAGGCGAACGACGAGCGGAACCGAGAGGTTCACTTCCTTCGCCGCGGCGACGATACCGTCGGCGATGATGTCGCACTTCATGATGCCGCCGAAGATATTGACGAGGATGCCCTTCACGGCGGGGTCCTTGAGGATGATCTTGAACGCCGCGGTGACCTTTTCCTTCGAAGCGCCGCCGCCGACGTCGAGGAAGTTCGCCGGGAACTCACCGTTCAGCTTGATGATGTCCATCGTCGCCATCGCGAGGCCGGCGCCGTTCACCATGCAGCCGATGTTGCCGTCGAGCTTGATGTAGGCGAGGTCATATTCCGACGCTTCGACTTCGGCCGGGTCTTCTTCGGTCAGGTCGCGCAGTTCGGCGATATCCTTGTGGCGGAACATCGCGTTGCCGTCGAAGCCGAGCTTGGCGTCGAGAACCAGCAGTTCGTCGCCGTTCGCGCCTTCGCAGACGGCGAGCGGGTTGATCTCGATCTGCTCGGCATCGGTCGCGAGGAAGGCGTTGTAGAGGCCGGCGAGGACCTTCGAAGCCTGCTTGGCGAGATCGCCCGACAGTTCGAGCGCGGCAGCGACACTGCGGCCGTGGTGCGGCTGCAGGCCCGTCGCGGGGTCGATGGTGATCGTGTGGATCTTGTCGGGCGTGTTGTGCGCGACGGTTTCGATGTCCATCCCGCCTTCGGTCGAGGCGACGACCGCGATGCGGCTGGTGGCGCGGTCGACGAGCAGCGCGAGGTAGAATTCCTGCTTAATGTCGGCGCCGTCGGTGATGTAGAGGCGGTTGACCTGTTTGCCGGCTTCGCCGGTCTGGATCGTCACCAGCGTGTTGCCGAGCATATCCTTGGCATGCGCTTCGACTTCCTCGAGCGTCTTGGCGAGGCGGACACCGCCCTTTGCGTCGGGGCCGAGTTCCTTGAACTTGCCCTTGCCGCGGCCGCCCGCATGAATCTGCGACTTCACGACATAGAGCGGCCCGGGGAGCTGCTTCGCGGCTGCAACAGCCTCTTCGACGCTCATCGCCGCAATGCCCTTGGGGATCGCGACGCCAAATTTCGCGAGCAGTTCTTTCGCCTGATATTCGTGGATGTTCATGGGGTCTGCCGGGCCTTTCGACTCTGGAGCGGGGAGAAGTTTGGCGCCGCATAAGCACAAGTTCGCGCGCAAGGCTACCCCCGGGGTCCGCAGATATGCTTGCGCGCCGCAAAGGCTTTCGGCCAGCCGGTCCGTCTTCGGGATGACGGCCCCGACCCGAGCTGATAATCGGGCGACGCCGGAGAACGGGATGAGGGAGCCGAAGATGCAGATAAAGCTTGTTGTTTTGGCGCTTATGGCATTCGCCGGCCCCTGTGCCGCGGCGGCGCAAACCAACCAGGCACTCGAGGTCAGGGTCGCCGAAGCGCCCGATATCGTGCGCATAGGCGCCACCGATCAGCTCGTTTACGAACTGCATCTGACCAATTTTTCGAGCCTTCCGCTGCGGCTGGACCAGCTTGTCGTGAAAGCCGGCGAGAAGGGAACGCCGACCAAAACCTATGCCGCCGACGAGTTGGCCAAAGCGATCGGCCTCGTCGGCCCGGTCGAGGCCGATCCCCGGATCATTCCGCCGGGCCGCCGGGCAGTCCTCTACATCAATGCCCCCCTCGCAGCCGGCGTGGCGCGCGGCGCGATTTCGCACGAGCTGAAACTCACCAAGATCGGAGCCGATGGCGCCAGCTTCACGATTTCGGGCGGCGCGACGTCACCGGAGGTCGCCGCCCTGCCCCGCCTGTCGGCCCCTCTGCGCGGCGGGCCGTGGGTCGCGGTGTACGACCCCGGCATGGAGCGCGGCCATAGGCGGGTCTTCTATGCGACCGAAGGGTCGGCAACCCTACCCGGCCGTTTCGCCATTGACTTCATGAAGGTCGACACGGGCGGAAAGCTGTCGGCGGGGGACGCCAATCTTCCGGCGAACTATTATGGTTTCGGCGCCGAGGTGCTCGCGGTTGCCGACGGCACCGTCATCGCCGTACGCGACGATGTCCCCGACCCGACGATGCGGTCCGGACGGACGAATCCCTCGATCGCCGATGCGAGCGGCAATTATCTCATGCTCGATATCGGCGACGGACGGATCGCGACTTATGAGCATCTGAAACAGGGCGCGCCGGTCAAGGTGGGAGATCGTGTCAAGGCCGGACAGCTTGTCGGCTTCCTCGGCTTCACCGGACAGGCGAGCGCGCCGCACCTGCACTTTCACCTCGCCGACCACGCATCGATCCTCGGCGCAGAGGGCCAGCCCTATGTCTTCGCTTCGCTCACGCGGCTGGGGCAATATGGAGCGATCGGCGATTTCTTCCGGGGCGAGCCATGGCCACCCACCGATCGCTCCGAAACGGTACGGGACAGCTTTCCGCCGCCCAATCTCGTCGTACGCTTTCCGGGCGATTGATGCGTTAGCGCAGCGCGCAGAGCGCCGCCGAGCTGGTTGATACCGTCAGTATCTCAGGATCCTTGAGCGCGCGGACCTTGTGCAGGAACTGCGCGAGCGACAGGTCGGTGATCTGCTTGTCCTTGAGGCTGCCGAGCGCCGACAGGCGCCGGAGCTGGACCAGCGAGAGCCGGTCGACCATGCGTTCGGCCATGCACGCCGACATCGCCTTCGACAGGCCGGCGTTGTTCAGCCCGGTGCGCAGCCGCGCCTCGGGGGTCGCACAGCCGGCAAGCGCGAGCGACAGCACCACCAGCGGCAGGGCAGCAAATTTCATCGTCGATTACCTTCCGTGATATTCGGCAACGGCGGAGGAGACCGACTGCATCAGCGCCATTCGCGCCGGGATGCCAGCGGTGGTGCTGCCCATCATTACGACGATCGCATAGCGAGTGCCGTCGGGCGCCGTGGCGATACCGATGTCGTTATAGCCGGCGGTCATGCCGCCCAGATTCTGACCCGTGCCGGTCTTGTGCATGAATTGCCAGCCCGGCGGCAGCCCGGCCTTGAGGCGTCGGGGCCCACTCTTGGTCCGGCTCATCACGCCTTGCAGATATTCGGTCGATTCGGGCGATAGCAGGGTACCGCGCGCCAATCGCGTGAGCGCGCTCGCGATCGCTGCGGGGCTCGCTCCATCGACGGGATTGGCGAGATAATTGTTCATCGCGGTCTGGCGCGTCGCAGCAGGCAACGCGGCGCGTGCGGCCTCGAAATTGCGGCCGATCGAATAGCTTTGCTGCCAGGTGAGCCCAGCGGTTCCCGCCTGCAATAGCCGCTCGCCGGGGCCGAAGCGGATCGAACCGAGGTCCTTTTTGGCAACGAAGGCGCGCACGGCGCTCGGGCCGCCGACGGTGCGCAGCAGGCTGTCGTTCGCAAGATTGTCGCTATGCGTGATCGCTGTCTCGATCAGGTCGCGGACGCTCATCGTCACCGAACCCTCGGCCCGCACGCGCGCGGCGAGCGGCTGGTGAAAGACCACCAAATCTTCGGGGCCGATGCGGACGCGTTGGTCCATCGTCATCCGACCCTGATCGACCGCGTCGAGTACCGCCAGCGTGACCCATAGCTTCGACACGCTCTGTTGTGGGAACAGGTCGCCGCCGCGCTGCGACAGCGCCCATTCGCCGTCGATGCGCTGCACCGCAATGCCCGTCTTGCCCGGGAAGGCGCGCCACAATTCAAAGATACGGTCATTGAGTCCGGCGGGCGCGCGGCGGAAGCCGGGGTCCAGCGGCCCCGCGGGCCGCGGCATCGTCGAGCGCACCGGTTGGCCGATCGGCACACTGACCGAACCGGCGGGCCCGCGCACCGCTGCCTTGGGCTGCGCGGCGGGCTGCGTACGCGGCTGCGGAACGATCGCGGCGCTGCTGACACAACCCGCAAGCACCGCGGCGCCCATCGTCACGGCGAGGAGCGGCCGGCCGGAAAACTTAACCTTCATTCAAACCCCGCACTTGCGACTTTTATCTCTACCCGACCCCTTCGGTCGTTTCCTCGTCCCGCAGGCGCGCGATGAGAACCAGCATTTTGCGGTGAATGATTCTTATGTCGCGACCAGTGGCGGAACCAAGCGGGTTTCAGGGGGCCGGCTTTGCGCGCACCATATCGGGGTAGAGCCGCTTCAGCGCCGCCAGCTTGGGCGCGTCCCAGCGCAATATATATCCGTTCTTCGGATTGAGCCGCATGAAATCCTGATGATTCGCCTCGGCAGGATAGAAGCGTTTATACGCCTCGATCGGCACGACGATCGGCTTCGCAAAATATTTGCCGCCACCGATCTGCGCCAGATAGGCGGTCGCGACCTGGCGCTGGCTGGCGTCGAGCGGGACGATCGCGGCACGATATTGCGGGCCGCTGTCGGGCCCTTGACGATTTTTGAGCGTCGGATCGGCGATCACTGAAAAGAGGATACGAAGCAAGGTGCCATAACTCACCTGCGACGGATCATAGACGATGCGCACCGCCTCGGCGTGCCCCGACTTGCCGTCGTGGGTCAGCTCGTATTTAGCGGTCGCGGCGCTTCCGCCATGATAGCCCGATTCGACCGAAATCACGCCTTTAACGTTGGAAAAGACGCCTTCGACGCCCCAGAAACAGCCGCCCGCGAGCACGGCGGTGGCGCGTTTCGCGTTGACGGCGGGATCGACGAGCGCAGCGGGCAGCTTGACGACGCTCTCGGCCTGCGCCGGCGTGCATTGCGCAACGATCGCCCCTGCGACCAGCGCCGCGACAGCGCGAAGGGTAAGGCTATGCCGCAGCGGCGTTACGCCGGGATCGGCAACGCGGGCTGATTGAGCACGATGTAGGTTGCGCCAATCGCGAAGCCAGCGAGCATGGTGAGGAACCAGTCGGAGCGGAGCATGGAGAGCATGATAACCTCTTTTTTTCATATTGTCAGTTCGCGGCCTGGACCGCTTTGGTTACACCGACGATATGGAGCGCCCCGACCAGCCGTGCAGTGATGTAAGTCACCCTAGTGGAAATGACTTACTATCCGGTGAACCGGGCGGTTAACCGCCGTTCATGTGCAAATAGGCGCCGCCGCCGCGATTACAAGACCGATCGGTATAAAAATAATCTTGCGCGAGATTATTTTCTTCAGCTGAGCGCGGCGCACGCCTGCTGGATGCGCACGCAGGCTTCCTTGAGCACCGCTTCCGACGTCGCATAGGAAACGCGGAATGCGGGCGACAGGCCGAAGGCACCGCCATGCACCGCCGCGACCTTCGCGCTGTCGAGGAAATAGTCGATCAACGCTTCGTCGCTGTCGATCAGCTTGCCGTCGGGGGTCTTCTTGCCCATGCAGCCCGACGCGTCGGGATAGACATAGAAGGCGCCATCGGGGACGGGGCAGCTCAAGCCCGGCGCGTCGTTGAGCATTGCAACGACCATGTCGCGGCGCTTTTTGAATGCGGCGTTGCGGTCGTCGAGGAACTGCTGCGGCCCGCCGAGCGCAGCGGCGGCGGCGGCCTGCGCGATCGAGCAGGGGTTCGACGTCGATTGCGACTGGAGCTTGCCCATCGCCTTGATCAGCCAGGCGGGACCGCCAGCATAGCCGATGCGCCAGCCGGTCATCGCATAGGCTTTCGAACAGCCGTTCACCGTCAGGATGCGGTCGATCAAATCGGGACAGCGCTGCGCCAGCGTCGTGAAGGCGAAATCGGCGTACCAGACATGCTCATACATATCGTCGGTCATCACCATCACATGCGGGTGGCGGCGGATGACTTCGCCCAGCGCGTCGAGCTCGTCGCCCGAATAAGCGGCGCCCGACGGGTTCGACGGCGAGTTGAACATCACCCAGCGCGTCTTCGGCGTGATCGCTGCGTCGAGCTGCGCCGGCGTGATCTTGTAATTCTGCGCCGCACCGCCTTCGATGATCACCGGCGTGCCGCCCGCAAAGGCTACGATGTCAGGATAGCTCACCCAATAGGGCGCGGGAATGATCACCTCGTCGCCCTTGTCGACCGTCGCGACGAGCGCGTTGAACAAGGTGTGCTTGCCGCCGACATTGACCGTGACCTGGTCGAGCCCGAATTCGAGGCCATTATCGCGGCGGAACTTGCCGCGGATCGCTTCCTTCAGCGCCACCGTGCCGTCGACGAGCGTATATTTGGTCTGGCCGTTGCGGATCGCCTCGATCGCCGCTTCCTTGACGAAATCGGGCGTATCGAAATCGGGCTCGCCGGCGCTCAGGCCGATCACGTCAACGCCCGATGCTTTCAATGCCGACACGCGCGCGGTCATCGCGAGCGTAGCCGACGGCTGGATGCGGTTGAGGGCGGCGGAGACATGGGGCTTCAGCGACATGACGATATCTTCCGTGGCTTGCGCGGTCGGGGCTGCCAAAGGACAGGAAATTGCGCGCGGCCGCGCCTAAAGCGTCTAACCGATATTCGCAAGCGCAGCGCTTGATAATTTACCTATGCGGCGGGCAGGCCAGCCTATCGACTATGCCGCAGCGTCGGCCAGTCGCGCCGGAATCAGACCGCGCAGCGAATTACCGATGAAAAATCCGCTCTCCAGATCGGCAAGCCGCAAGTGCGATTCGACCGCGCGCCCTTTCTCGATCAGCTCGGCGCGCAGTACCCCGGGGAGCAGACCCAGCGCCAATGGAGGCGTGAGCAATTGCCCGCCGCGCTCGACGAAGACATTGCTCCAGCTGCCCTCGGTGACGAAACCCGGTTCGTCGACGAACACGACCTCGGCCGCGCCGCTTTCGTGCCGCGCAGCGTCATAGGCGGCGCGCAGGCTGGTCTTGTGCGTCAGGCGAAAATCGTCGGCGGCCATCGGAGCGGGGCGTACCGCGACCGGAACCGGCAGTTCGGCGATCCGCGGTAAAGGTGATACTTCGACCGCGAGCGCGCCCGACGGCGCGAGCCGCATCCGCACGCGCGCGGCGCTGCGCAGGCGGAAGGTCGCCGACTGCAGGCTGTTGCGCGCGCCATGGCGGTCGAAGGTAAAACCCAGCGCCTGCGCGCTCGCCTTCATCCGCGCCAGATGCCCCTCGAGCCGCTGGACGCCTTCGACTGGGTCGAAGTACATCGTTTCGATGAGGTCGAAGCTTTCCCCCGCTGCGCCCACAAATTCCCCCTTGGCCAGACATTCGCGCCATTCTTCAGCCGGTTCGCTGTCGGCGACAATTCCCGATCCCAATCCCAGCGTGGCGCAAGGCGGACCGTCCCGCAAGGCGCTTTGCGGTAACATCCCGGGAAAGACGAGCGTCCGGATCGCGACATTGAACGCCGCATCGCCCCCCGGCTCGATGAAACCGATCGAGCCGGTGTAGAGCCCGCGCGCGCCCTCCTCCAGCGCGTCGATAATCTCCATCGCGCGCACCTTGGGGGCGCCGGTGATCGATCCGCATGGAAAGGCGGCGCGCAACACGTCGACCGCGTCCGCGCCGTCGGGCAGGCGTGCACTGACATCGGAGACGAGCTGGTGGATCGTCGGGAAGCTTTCGACGCGAAACAGGTCGGGCACCGCGACCGATCCCGGCACCGCGACGCGCGAAAGATCATTGCGGATCAGGTCGACGATCATCAGATTTTCGGCGCGCTGCTTCGGATCTTCGGCCAGTTCGCGCGCTGCCGTCGCATCGGCGTCGGGATCGGAAAGCCGCGCCGCGGTCCCCTTCATCGGGCGCGCCATCACCTGGCCCTGGCGCAGCGCAAAGAAGAGCTCGGGCGAGTGCGACACGATCGCCTGTTCGCCGGTCCAGATCACCCCGCCATAGCCCGCGCGCGAAGTACGCCGCAGCCGCGCATGAACCGCGAGCGGATTGCCGAGCACGGGCACATCGGCGCGAAAGGTGAAGTTTGCCTGATAGATGTCGCCCGCGCGGATGAGGTCGAGCACCGCCTCGACCGCTGCAAGATAGTCGGCGCGCGCGACGCGGGGTGCAACCTTGCCGACCCATGCCGACGCCGGGTCGGGGAGCAGGTCCGCGACCTTGTCGGCATCGATCCGACGGACCTTGGGAAACAGCCCGAACCAGCCGAGCGGAGCCGCGCCCGCTTCGGCGTCAACCGCACCGCGCCACGCCGGCGCCAGCGCCTTGCCCGCCTCATAGGTCAGATAGCCCGCGGCATGGAGCCCCCGGCCCTGCGCCGTTTCCAGCGCCGACAGCAGCGCCGGGACCTCCGCCGCAGAATGCGCCGTGAGCACCTCGACGGGATCGACGAACAATCGCGCCGCCGCCGCCGCGCCTTCGGCGCGCGCATCGTCGAGCAGCACGAAGGGCGGGCAGTCCGGGCCCGGAACGGGAATCGCGTCGCCGCCCGTCATCGCCTTGGCGCCATCGCTATTTCGCTGGGTTCGATCGCGCGCCGGCCGCGATCAGCGGTCGCGCTTCATGCGGATCGAGCGACCGCCGTCGACGGAGGCAAAATAGCTGCCCATCGTCGCGACCTTGATCTTGACCTTTTGCCCCGCCTTCGGCTGGCGCGGCAGCCTTGTAGTGTCGATCTGCACCCACACCGCGTCATCTTCCATCACCAGCGTATATTTGCCCGAACGGTCGATGCTCGCCGAGCGGATCGTCGTTTCGATTTCCTTGACCTCATCCTCGTCGCCGCCAAAAATTCCGCCGAGCTTGGGGAAGTTGAAACCGAACAGCCCGCGCCGCGCCTTTTTGGCGGTTTCACGGTCGGTGAAGGTAATTTCGCGCGCCTGGTCGGCGGTCGACAGCTCGCCGACCTCGCGGTCGAAACAGGCAAGGCGCGCGGCCGGATCGGCAATGTCGCGGCAGGCGTAGAGTTCCTGAATCTGCGCGGGACGTGCGGCCGGCAGCTTGTCCTTGGCGGCGGCCGGCGCGGTGGCGGCGCAGGCGAGAAGGACGAGCGACGCGGCGACGCGCGATGACAGCTGCAACATGGCAAAACCCCTGACGGTGACGATATGCGCTGCCTAGCGGTCCGGGCTGCACGCCGCAAGCGAGCGCGGTTGCAAATCACCGCTTGCTGACCCTAGTGTAAGGAACCCCACATTCGAAAAGGATTCCAACCCCCGATGGACAGCCGCTTTTCCTGGTCGACCGATTATCGCCACCCCACGGCATGGGACCAGGAGTTTGCGCCGCTGTCGTTGCCCGACATGCTTGCCGCCAGCGTCGCGCGGCGCGGCGATGCCCCGATGCTCGATTTCCTCGGCCGCCAGTTCGGCTATGCCGAGGTCGCGCGGGGCGCTGCGCGCGTCGCGAGGGGTCTACAACAACGCGGTATCGGCAAGGGCAGCCGCGTCGGCCTCTTCCTTCCCAACGTCCCCCATTATGTCGCGGCCTATTATGGTGCGCTCGCCGCGGGGGCGACGGTGGTCAATTTCTCGCCCCTCTATACCGTCACCGAACTGGAAGCGCAGGTCGAAGATTCGGGGACCGACACGCTGTTCACCATCAGTGCCGCGGCGCTGCTGCCTACCGCGCTCCAGGTGCTCGATGGGTCGAGCCTGAAGCAACTCGTCGTCGGGTCGGTCGCGGGCGGACTGCCCGCCGCCAAGTCGGTGCTCTACCGCCTGTTCAAGCGCAGCGAGGTTGCGGCATTGCCTGACGATCCGCGCATCATCCGCTTCTCGGCGCTCACCGACAATGACGGCCAGCCCGATCCGGTCGCGATCGACGCCGAAAAGGATATCGCGCTGATCCAGTACACCGGCGGCACGACGGGCACACCGAAGGGCGCGAAGCTGACGCACCAAAACCTCACCGCCAATGCGCGGCAGGTGAATGCGATCGACCCCGACCATGACGCGGCCGACCGCATCCTGGGCGTGCTCCCCTTCTTCCATGTCTTCGCGAACACCTGCGTGCTCAACCGCACGATCCTCAACGGCGGCACGATCACGATGCTGCCGCGTTTCGACGCGAAGCAGGCACTCGAGGCGATCACGCGGACAAAGACCACGGCGCTGCCCGGCGTGCCGACGATGTATCAGGCGCTGCTCGATCATCCCGACCTCGCGAAGACCGACTTCTCTTCGCTGCGCATCTGCATTTCGGGCGGCGCGCCGATGCCCGGCGAGCTGCGCGAGAAATTCGTCGCCGCGACCGGCGCGTCGCTCGTCGAAGGCTATGGCCTCACCGAAAGCTCGGGAGTCGTCGCGACCAACCCTTATGAAGGCCCGGTCCAGCCGGGCACCATCGGCCAGCCGCTTCCCGCGACGCACATCCGGCTGCTCGACAAGGAAGACCCGTCGAAGGACGCCCCCGACGGCGAGCCCGGCGAGCTCGCGGTCAGGGGGCCGCAGATCATGCAGGGCTATTGGAACCGGGCCGAAGCGGACAAGGACAGCTTCACCGTCGACGGCTGGCTGCGCACCGGCGACGTCGCAGTGGTCGAGGCGGACGGTTATATCCGCATCGTCGACCGGCTGAAGGACATGATCGCGGTCGGCGGCTTCAAAGTGTATCCGAGCGTGATCGAGGCGCATCTCTATGAACATCCGGCGGTGAAGGAGGCGATCGTCCTCGGCGTTCCCGACGCCTATCGCGGCGAGGCGCCCAAGGCATTCGTCACGCTCGAGGACGGGTTCCAGGTGAGCGGCGAGGCGCTGGCCGAGTGGCTCAACCCCCAGCTCGGCAAGCATGAGCGCGTGAAGGCGGTCGAGGTGCGGCTGAACCTGCCCAAGACGATGATCGGCAAGCTCGACCGCAAGGCTCTGCGCGCTGAGGAAGAAGCGACCGCCAAAGCCTAACTTGCTTTATAGCAAAGGCAGCGGCATCGGCCGACCATGCTTTCCCGGTTGGGGAGAAAAGGCATGGAAGAGAGTCGCGAATTTCTGACGCTGCGCCGCGCCGAAGCGCAAGCCGCTGCCGCCTGTGCCATGTCCGAGGACGAACGCACGCTTCACCGCGAACTCGCGGACTATTATGCCCAGCGGCTCGCGCAGATGGCGAACCCTGGCTCGGCGAAAGGTGGCGCTACGCCCAATTTCTGACATGGCAGACACCTATCCCCCACGCAGCTATTATTTCCACGTTCGCAACGACCACGGCCTGATCCGCGACGAAGAGGGCCAGATGGTGTCGCCCGACAAGAGCATCCGCCAGATCGCCATCGAAGGCGCGCGGTCGGTGATGGCCGCCGATGTGCTCGAAGGCTTTCTGGACCTGTCGGGGCAGATCGAGGTTGCCGACGACCGGCACGCAACGATCCTGACCGTCCGCTTCGACGAAGCCATATTGATGAAATGACGCCGCCCCCGGCCCTCAAGCCTGTACGTCGACGGGATCCTGGGTCAGATTGGGGTGCAGATAGCGATCGTTGAAATCGCCCAATTCCTCCAAAGCCGACCAATCGAGAATGCACATCGTGCGCTTGTCGCGCCTGATCAATTGCTGGCGTTCGAGATCGCGTAGCGTGCGGTTGACGTGGATCGGGGTCAATCCCACCGCGTCGGCGAGCTGCTCCTGCGTCAGCGGCATCTTGTAGCAATGATCCTTCGCCATGCCCGCAAAGGCGAGCCGCACCGCCAATTCGCAAAGCAGGTGCGCGATGCGCGACGCGGCGTCGCGGCGGCCGACGTTGACGATCCATTCGCGAAAAATCGCCGCGTCGATCAATGTGTCGCGCCACAAGGCGCGCCCGACAGCCGGGCGCTGCGCGATCAGCATCTCGATGGCGGTCACCGGGATCAGCGCGACATGCGCCTTGGTCAGCGTCTGGACGCTGTGATCGGCGATATCGAGAAGCGAATTTTGCAAATCCACAAAATCGCCCGGAATCTGGATCGAGACGATCTGGCGATTGCCGCCGTTGGTGACCTTGTGCCGGATCGCGATCCCTTCCAGCAACACGCAGCAATACTCGATCCGGTCATCCTCGCGCACGATATAGCCGCCAAGATCGAGCCATTTCAGGCGATGCGGCAAGGCGAGGAACGCGTCGACGTCATCCTGCGACAAACGTTCGAGCCGCTTCAGCTTTTCGGCGGCAGGGTAAAAGATCGACGATGACGACAAAAAAAGCTCCCTTCGAACGGCGGGAGCATTGCGCATCTCTCAGTCGTCGAAAACCGCGGACAGGTCCAACGATCGGCGAGATATAGCAGAAATTACGCCCCTGCGCATCCTATACACGCGGCGCGCGACGCTGGCTTAACTTCGGCCACGCATTGAAAACTTAACTTAGATTTATCTGCGACCGATTTTGCGGCCGACGGAATTTATCGCGGCCCCCACATAGACGTGGGCGGCGTCGGCAACGGAATTGCAATGTGATGTTGTAACCTTTGTCATGATATGCCATATCCCGGTTCGCAATTGCACCAACGGAGAATCGGGTGACCCAAGTCGCCAGCCATGCCCCTGTTCTGACGCGTCTCGGCGCGCTGGTCCGGGCTGCGCGCGATTCGCGTCCGTTGACCTCGCTCAGCGGCGACCAGCTCGCGATGGGCCTGTCGGGACTCTGCCTCGTCCACTGCCTTGCGACGACGATTTTCTTTGCCTCGATCGCCTCGGTTGGCGGCGTGTTCCTCGAAAACCACCTGTTCCACGAGATTGGGCTGATCGTTGCGATCGGCTTTGCGCTGATCACGCTCGTCTCAGGCGTCCTCAGCCATGGCTATATGATGCCCTTCGCGGTCGGCAGTTTCGGCCTCGGCATGATGGCCGGCGCGCTGTCGCGGCCGCACGACGGCAGCGAAGTGATCGCGACGATGATCGGCGTCGCGGTCGTCGCGCTGGGCCACGACCTCAACCGCCGCGCGCGGCACTGATCCCACCGCATCGGAGATGTCCGCAACTTGCGGGCGCTTCGCAAACAGCCTACATTGGGTGCTAGTTAGCGCGGAATTATCCGCGCCCGAGGAAACGCCAATGGGCAAGCATGATCATCCGCACGTCGAGGCCAGCGGTGCCTCGCTCGCCAAGGCGGCGCAAACCGCGCTCGAAGGCGCGGGCGAAGCGTGGACCGACATGCGCGCCGAGATTTTCGACGCGGTCGCCGAAATCGGCAAGCCCGCCAGCGCCTATGAAATCGCCGACATCGTCTCGCAGAAGCGCGGCAAGCGCGTCGCGCCGAACAGCGTGTACCGCATCCTCGACCTGTTCGTTGCGAACAACCTCGTCCGCCGCGTCGAGAGCGCCAACGCCTTTGTCGCGAACAGCCATCCCGGCTGTCTCCACGACTGCATTTTCCTGATCTGCGACAGCTGCGGCACCGCTGTGCATGTCGATAACGACAAGATTTCGGGCGGCGTGCGTGCCGCCGCCGAAGCGACGGGCTTCGCCGCCGAGCGCCCGGTGATCGAGGTGCGCGGCAAATGCGCCGAGTGCCAATAAGGTGAGCCGCCGCGCTCCACCGGACACGTAGGACGTGATCGGGGGGCTTCAGCACTGGATCGAAGAACAGCGGGCGCGGCCGTCCGCGCCGACGCGTGCGTGGGCGTGGACGCTAGCGCTCGGCATCGCGACATTGCTCTTCGGCCTCTACCTGGGTCAGGTCTTCCCGCAAACGGGGCATGACATCGCGCCCGGCTATGGCGCGCCCGTCCTCGCCTTCGAGTTCGCCGGCGGGCAGGCCGACCTCGAAGCGATTTTCGGCTTTTACACCGACCCCGAACAGGTGACGCGCCTCGCCGCGATGCGAACGGGCAACGAGCGCGACTACCTCTACATGCTGCTCTACGCGGGCTTCCTCGCCAGCGGTTGCCTTGCGCTCTGGCGCGAACTTCGCCTCCGCGCGCTGCTCGCCGCCGCCGTATTGCCGATCGCCGCCGCGCTTTGCGACGCGTGGGAGAATACCCTGCTCTTCGACATCCAGGCCGCTTTCACGCTCGGCGACTATTCGCCCGCAATGGCCAGCCTGCCCTATCCCGTCGCCGCCAAATTCCTGCTGCTGGCAGCGACCAATGTCATGATCGGCGCAGCGGCGACGCAGATGAACCGGTGGTGGGCGCTGTTCGGTACCATCGCGATCCTCGCCGCGATCCCGACGGTCATGGCGATCATCACTCCCGCGGCCTTCGCCTGGGCGCTGATCCCGTCGGCCGCCGGCGGTTGGCTCCTGCTCCTTACTCTTGCTGCGGCGGGCAGTTGGCGAGCTCTCTTCCACAAGCGGCCGCTCGTTGATCTCGGTGACACGGCTACCGTATCCGATCGGCTGCAACCCGCCCTGCCGTCCCAACGTGTCTTCGGCCGCCGCCGCACCTGACCCCTTGTCCATCCCGGCCGTGCAGGTCTAGGGAAGCCGCGAATCCCCAAAAAGGGCGAAAGGCTGCACATGAACACCGTGATCATCCGCGAAGACGACCTCATCGAAACGATCGCCGACGCGCTCCAGTACATCAGCTATTTCCATCCGATGGACTATATCCGCGCATTGGGCGCCGCGTACGAACGCGAAGTCTCGCCCGCCGCGAAGGACGCGATGGCGCAGATCCTCTCGAACAGCCGCATGTGCGCCGAAGGGCACCGCCCGATCTGTCAGGATACGGGCATCGTCACCGTCTTCATCAAATGGGGCATGGACTGCCGCCTCGACAGCCCGCGCAGCCTGCAACAGGTCGTCGACGAGGGCGTGCGCAAGGCCTATCTCCACCCCGAGAACAAGCTGCGCGCCTCGATCCTTGCCGACCCCGCGTTCAGCCGCGTCAACACCAAGGACAACACCCCCTCGGTCCTCAATGTCGAAATGGTCCCCGGCGCCAAGGTCGTGATCGACGTCGCGGCGAAGGGCGGCGGCAGCGAGAATAAGTCGAAGTTCAAGATGATGAACCCGTCGGATTCGATCGTCGACTGGGTGCTCGAAATGGTACCGCAGATGGGCGCCGGCTGGTGCCCGCCGGGCATGCTCGGCATCGGCATCGGCGGCACCGCCGAAAAGGCGATGCTGCTGGCGAAACAGTCGCTGATGGACCCGATCGACATGACCGAACTGCTCGCGCGCGGTCCGTCGAACCCGACCGAGGAGCTGCGTATCGAGCTCTATGAAAAGGTCAATGCGCTCGGCATCGGCGCGCAGGGATTGGGCGGCCTCGCGACCGTGCTCGACGTCAAGATCAATGACTGGCCGACGCACGCCGCGTCGAAACCCGTCGCGATGATCCCGAACTGCGCCGCGACGCGCCACGCGCATGTGACGCTCGACGGCAGCGGCCCGGCCTTCCTCGAGCCGCCGGTGCTTGCCGACTATCCGCAGATCGACTGGGCGCCCGACAAAGCGGCGATCCGCGTCGACCTCGACAATCTGACCCCCGAAGTCGTCGCCAGCTGGAAACAGGGCGACCGCCTGCTCCTCAACGGCAAGATGCTGACCGGCCGCGACGCCGCGCACAAGCGCATCGCCGACATGCTGGCGAAGGGCGAAGATCTGCCCGTCGAGTTCAAGGGCCGCGTCATCTATTATGTCGGCCCGGTCGATCCGGTGGGAGAAGAAATCGTCGGCCCCGCCGGCCCGACGACCGCGACGCGCATGGACAAGTTCATGGACATGATGCTCGATCAGGGCCTGCTCGCCTGTGTCGGCAAGGCCGAACGCGGCCCCGCGGCGACGCAGGCGATCGCCAAGCACAAGAGCGCCTATCTGATGGCGGTCGGCGGCGCCGCCTATCTCGTCGCGCGCGCGATCAAGGGCAGCAAGGTCGTCGGTTTCGCCGACCTCGGCATGGAAGCGATCTACGAATTCGAGGTCAGCGATTTCCCCGTCACGGTCGCGGTCGACAGCGACGGCCAGAATGTCCACGTCAACGCGCCGAAGCTGTGGCAGAAGCGGATCGCCGACGAGGGATTGCTCGAAAAGGCATAAGCATCGGGGGGGAGCGAAACGATGTCGAACCAGGAACCCGTCGACCTCTACGCTCCCCACTCGCCCGAGCAGATTGCGCGCACGCTCAAGCGGATCATGGACGACCCGATGCCGGGCGCGAAGGCGCGCGTGTTCGGCAAGGGCAGCGAGCGCGATATGAAGCTGCTCTACCGCCGGCGCAATTCGCGCACCAATATGGAGCCGGTGCTCGACGCGGTGATGGAATCGTACAAAGGCGGCACGCGCATCACCGGTACTTTCGGCACCCCGCCCGGCGCGCGCTATTTCCCCTATATCTGGGTCGGCTTTCTGTCGCTGTTCGTGATCGGCGGCGTCGCCGCTTATCTCTACATCCCCGGCGCCGGACTGTTCGCGACGATCTTTGCGGGCATTCCGCTTCTGATGATCTTCGCGGGCCTCGCCGCCTTCCGCGCCCAGCCCGACCCGGCGAGCGACAAAGCCAAAATCCTCGCCTTCCTTGCCGAGGAAATCGACGCGCGCCCGGTCACGTAACGGCGGGGTAACAGTAAGTCCCCGGCACGCCCTTGCGTTTCGCAGCCGATCCGGCACATTGCTTCGCATGCGAAGCAGCAGGGGACTTATGATGGATTTCCGTGAGCTTAACCGACTGAATCGCCGCGACATGCTGCGCGGCACCGCGATGCTGGGCGCCGGCGCGGCGTTCATGCAGCCGCTGCCGCTGTGGGCGCAGTCGGGAAGCATGGCGGATATCCGCAAGGCGGCCGAAGAGGGCAAGGACGCGTCGATCAAGCGCATCCGCGATTGGATCGCGCTCCCCTCGATCGCCGCCGAGAACCGCAGCATGGCAGAGGGCGCCGCCTATATGGCCGAACTCGCCAAGGACGCGGGATTCACCAATGTCGAAATCGTGCCGACCGACGGCCATCCCGGCGTGTTCGGGACGATCGATGTCGGCGCCAAACGCACGCTCGGCATCTATTTCATGTACGACGTAAAACAGTTCGACCCCGCCGAATGGTCGTCGCCGCCGCTCGAGGGGAAGATGGTCGAGCGCCCCGGTTTCGGGCAGGCGATCATGGGTCGCGGCGCGGTGAACCAGAAGGGCCCCGAGGCGACCTTCCTCGCCGCGCTCCACGCGATCCGTGCCGCGGGCCGCAAGCTGCCGGTCAACATCGTGCTCGTGTGCGAGGGCGAGGAGGAAATCGGCTCGCCGCATTTCCGCCAGATCGCGACCAAGCCGAACATCCTCGCAGCGCTCAAGAAATGCGAAGGCATTTTCATCCCCTTCGCTTCGCAGGGCAAGACCGGCAATGTCACGGTCAACCTGGGGTCGAAGGGGATCATCGAACTCGAACTGATTGCGAGCGGCGAGAAATGGGGTCGCGGGCCGAAGGGCGACGTTCACTCCAGCCTGAAAGCGATGGTCGATTCGCCCGCCTGGCGGCTGGTGCAGGCGCTCCAGACGCTCGTCACTCCGGACGGCAATAAGCCCGCGATCGAGGGCTGGTTCGAAAATGTCCGCCCGCTCACCGACCGCGAAAAGACACTGATCCGCGAAGCCGCGAAGGCGGGCGACGAGGCGCAACAAAAGGCGGCGCTCGGTGTCACCCATTGGATCGACAATCTTTCCTACCCCGATGCACTCACCCGCCTCGCACAGGAACCGACGGTAAATATCGAGGGGCTCGTCGCAGGCTATACCGGCCCCGGCGGCAAGACGGTTCTGCCGGGCAAGGCGGTCGCCAAGCTCGACCTGCGCCTCGTCCCCAACCAGACGCGCGCCGAGGCCGAGAAGAAGCTCCGCGCACATCTCGACAAGCATGGCTTCACGGACGTCGAGGTGAATGTGTCGGGCGGCTACGACCCCACCGAGGTCGCCGAGGACAGCCGCCTCGTCCGCTCGGAACTGGCGACCTACAAGAAGCTCGGCGTCGCGACGAGCATCAACCCGCGGATGGCTGGGAGCTGGCCGGGCTCGACCTTCACCGCGCCGCCGGTGTCGATCCCCGCAGCGCATTACGGCATCGGTCACGGGTCGGGCGCGCACGCCCCCGACGAATATTATCTGATCGATTCGACCAATCCCAAGGTCGCGGGGCTCGTCGATGCGACTATGGGTTTTGCCGAGTTCCTCTATGTGCTGGCGGCGATCAAATAGGGAGGAACGCATGAGCGACCTGAACGGCGTCGCGCACGTCATTCTGACCGCCGGCGACTTCGCACGCTCGACGGCCTTCTGGCGCGCGCTGATCGTCTATCTGGAGTTGAAGGTCGTGCTCGACAGCGAGCAAATGCTTTACGGCGTCGGCGGCCGCACCGCGATCGGCATCCGCACAGGCAGCCCCGAAAATGCCGGCAAGCGCTTCGACCAGGGTGCGCCGGGGCTGCATCATGCCTGCTTCCGCATGCGCGACCGCGCGGCGGTCGACCGGGTTCACGCCTTCCTTGCGGATCGTGACGATATTCGCATCGTCCATGATCCGCAGGAAGAGCCCTGGGCGCCCGGCTATTATTCGGTGCTATTCGAGGACCCCGACGGCATTCGCATCGAGTTCAACCATGTGCCCGGCATCGGTCTGCTTGCGGACGGTGAGCAGATCGGCGCGGCGAACGCCTTCGACTAAAAACCGTAGACCAGCGTAAAGCGCGTCTGCGTGTCGACCTTCTCGATCCCGGGCGGCGGGCTGGTGTCGATCTGCGCCGAATAGGCTATACGCGCCGACAGCGCGCCGGTCAGCTTGGCGCTAAGCGCGGTCTGCGAGCTGGTCGATCCATTGGCCTCGCCGATGATCGTCGACGCGACCTGCGTCAGCCGCAGCGTCGGCGATAGCTGCCAGCCGAAATCGAGCCCCGCGAGCGCGGTCAGCTCGGTGTCTTCTTCGCCGTTCACGAAATCGGTCTGGCGAAACGCCGGGCCGCCTTTCAGGCTCAGTGTCATCTTCTTGTTGTCGACCACCTTGTAGCCGAGCCCGCCCGACAGGTTCCAGCGCGTGTCGTAACCGAGAATCCGGTCGTGTTCCCAGCGCCCAAGGCCATAGGCGAAGGTCCGGTCGTTGATCCTGTATTGCGGCTCCAATTCGCCCAGATATCGTTCGACCGAGGTCGCACCGTTCGTACGCTGATAATCGGCCTGCGCGCGAAATTTGTGCGTCCAGTCGATCCCCTTGCGCGCAAGCGCGACGCCGGCGCTCAGCCCGACGGATTCGGTATTGCCGCTGCTCTGCGACGCACCGATCTGGCCCTCGCCCTTCCAATTCTGCCAGAATTTGGCCGCCGCCAGTTTCGCGCGCTCGGCCGCCGCCGCCTCGTCGCGCAGCCGCTTGCGTTCGGCGCGATAGGCGAGGAGACGTTCCTCGATCTCCTGCGCGTTTTCGGGGTTGGTTTCCTTCGCCAGCTTGCCGACCGCTTCGACATCGGCATCCTTTGCACTCGCCATCGCCGCGGCGAGCATATTGCCCACCGGATCGGGCGGCGTCTCCGGCGGATGCTCGCTGCGATAATAAGCGAGCAGCGCGTCGATCTCGCCGATATTGCCCGGGTTGGTCCGCCGCGCGAACCTCGCCACCGCCTCGACATCGTCATTGTCGCCGCTCGCGAAGGCGGCGTCGATCATCGCGCGCACCGCGATGGGCAGCTCGGGATCGAGCGGGACAAGCGCTGTCGGGATCGGATTGGCCAGCACCGGGTCGACAAGCAAGGGATTCGGCTGGAGCGACTCTGCCGCGTCCTGCGCATGCGCGGACGGAACGGCGAGAGCGAGCGGCAGGCAAAGCGCGGCCAGTCGGGGGAGGTTTGTCACCGAAGACGTCCTTCTCTGGGGGGCAGGAGCCGGGTTCGTTCGATCGTTCGCGCGGGGCCGGTGCGCGAACGGTGCGACCCTATAACCCGAAAGTCGCTGGCATTTCCACCCCGCGTCCCCCATTTGCAAACCTATGGTTATCGCACTCATCGCCATTTTCTGCGCCGGGATCGGCAATTTCGCGATGCACCGCGCCTTCATGGAAAGCGACGATCCGCTGATCCAGCAGATGGTCCAGCCGCTTGCGGACAAAGTCGGGCCGAACATCACCTACGTCTTCGAATTCCTGCTGCTCGTCGGCGCGATGGCGATCGCGACACGGAACTGGTTTACCGCGCTGATGCTCTATGGCCTCTACACAATCTTCAACGCGATGGCATTCAGCTGGATCATGCAAAGACCGCGATAAGCCGCCTACCAGGCCGGGCCGCTGATCGGCAGCCCCTGCGCCTTGAGCCGATCGAGCACGCCGTCCTTTTCGGCCAATATGCGCAGCGGAACGACCGCCAGCGTCACGCCGGGTTGCCCGGTCGCGTCGCGGATCGCACCGACCCATGTCTGGCGCAGCTCGGGACCGAAGCTGTCGTTCGTCCACGGCCAGCAGCGCCCCAGCGCCTCCTCAAGCGGGCTCGCCATCACCGCGGGCACGTCGAATTCGGTCCACGCGCGCCCGCGCGCGATCACCACATCGCCGTCCGCCTCGGCCGCCGCCATCGCGGCTTCAAGGCACGGGATATGCGTCTCGGGCGCCGCCGCAAACAGATTGTCGAGCATATCCTCGCCGCGCACCTCGCCGACGGGCTGGGTCGGAATCTTCGATTGCCGCGCCGCCTTGCGCACGACATCGGAGGCATCGTCGGCGCTGTCCTTGTTGAAGGCGAGGCGCTTCGACAGCAGGTCGAATGCCGTCATCAGGAAATTCGAACGGGCGTAGTCCTGATCGAACCGGGTTTCGAGCGCGTGAAGGCGCTTCATCTGATCGGCATTCAGATAATCGGCGGCGACGCGCCCCTTCGGCAATTTGGTCAGCCCGCCACCCTTGAAGATCAGCCGCAGGATATCGCCCGGCGATACCTTCGCCTTGGTGCCGAGGATGACGCGCTGCGCGCGGTCGGTCGCGCCCTCCAGCCGCTCGGGACGCCACGGCGTTGCTTTCGGTACCGCCGCAATCTCGCCGACGAGGATGACAACGCCCGCGCGCGTCTGGATCGTCCACATCGGCGCGCCCGAACGACGCGCGGTGACGACAATTTCGTCATTGGCACCGGGTTCGTCCGCCAGCGCGGTGACCGGCGCCAGCATGACCGCGGCGCCCAACAGAACCCCGAACCCGCGCATCAGGCTACCCCGTGATACCACCACACGCCGTCGCGGTCTTCGCGCTTCACGCGGCCCTCGACCTCGAGCCGCTTCAGATGCGCAAGCGCCTCGCCCGTCGCAAGCCCCTGATTATGCTCGCCGATCGGGCGATTGAAGAGCAGAGGGAAGCTGTCGACCGCGCGCATCGGCGCCTTCGCTGCCGCCTCGGCCAGATTGTAGAGCCGCATCCGATGCTCGTCGCGCAGCGCCATCAGGCGGACGTGAAGCCCCTTGAACGGCTCACCATGCGCGGGGCAGGTCACGACATCGGCGGGCACCGTCGCGAGCAATTTGTCGATCGACGCCAGCCATTCGCCCAATGGATCGGCATCGGGTTCGGTGATGTTGACCGAAACGTTCGAGCTGATCCGCGGCAGCACCTGATCGCCCGAGACGAGCACGCCTTCGCGCTCGTTCCACAGGCAGGCATGTTCGGGGCTGTGCCCCGACCCGGTGACGACGCGCCACTGGTGCGCGCCCATGTCGAGCCGCTCGCCATCCCCGATCCGCACATAGCTACGCGGCAGCGTGAAGATCATGCGCTGGAACATGTTCCAGCCGCGCGACCGCTGCGTCTCGATCGCAGCTTCGTCCCAGCCCGCGGCACGCGACTGGGTGAGCACTTCGTCGGGGGCGGTATCGGAGGAATCGGCGACAATCGCCCGCGCGGTGAGCATCTCGCCACGCGTCATCCACAGCTTCACGTCCTGCTTTTTAGCGATCCAGCCCGCAAGTCCGATATGGTCGGGATGGAGGTGCGTTCCGATGACGCGCGTGATGCGCTTGTCCTTGAGCGCGCCAGCATAAAGTGCCTTCCACGCATCGGAGCACATCGTCAGGCAAATGCCGGTATCGACCACCGCGACGCCTTCATGGTCGTCGAGCAGCCAGCTGTTGATATGGCCGAGCGACCCCGGCATCGGGATGCGCGCCCAGCTGATGCCGTTCGCGATGCGGATCGTCTCGCCCGGTCCGGGTGCGGCCTCGCCCCATGGATAGGTGAGCCCCGCATGACTCGTCGCGGTAAAGCTGTCGTCCTGGGTCAGCGAGGCATCCGGCGAGCCGCTGGCCGCCGGAATATTATCCTCGTCCGCCCCCGCCATGCGTCAGGCTTCGCCGTCGGCTTCGGCCTCTTCGGCGGCGCGCGCTTCGGCGGCCGCGCTACGCTCGGCGCGCAGTTCTTCGAGCAGCGCTTCGCGGTCGCCCTCGAACCGGCTGTCCTCGGGGGCCTTGATGCCGGCCTTCTTCGCCGCCTTGGCGACGAGCGCGTCGAGTTCACGCTGCGAGCAGAGGCCGAGCGTTACCGGGTCCTTCGGCACGATGTTCGCGCTGTTCCAATGGCTGCGGTCGCGGATCGCGCCGATCGTGTTGCGGGTGGTGCCGATCAGCTTGCCGATCGCGCCGTCCGACACTTCGGGGTGGTTCTTCAGGATCCACGCGATGCCGTCGGGCTTGTCCTGGCGCTTGCTGACCGGGGTATAGCGCGGGCCGCGGGTACGGCGGATCGTGTCCTGCGCCTGCTTGCTCATCTTAAGCTTGTAGTTCGGGTCCTTCTGACCCTTTTCGATTTCGTCCATCGACAGCTCGTGCGCGCGGACGGGGTCGCGGCCGGTATATTTGGTCGCGGCGGTCT
Organism: Sphingopyxis sp. OAS728; assembly: GCF_014873485.1. Taxonomy (NCBI): domain Bacteria; kingdom Pseudomonadati; phylum Pseudomonadota; class Alphaproteobacteria; order Sphingomonadales; family Sphingopyxidaceae; genus Sphingopyxis; species Sphingopyxis sp. OAS728. Next base: position 2,297,723 of record NZ_JADBDT010000001.1, read on the forward strand.
CGTCGGCGATCGCCTGCACTTCGAGGATGTGGATGCCGCAATATTCGGCGATCTGGGCAAAGGTCAGGCCGGTGTTGTCGACCAGCCAGGCGGCGGTCGCATGCGGCATCAGCGGGGTGGCGTCGGCAGTGGCCATGACGAAAAGTCTCCAAGCGGAAATAATAAGGGCCGCCCCTCGCGGGGCGGCCGTTCGGCGGCTGATGTAGACCTGTTTGGCCTATGGGGCAAGGGAGAAGGCTTTGCGCACTTATGCCGCCATCGGCACAAACCCCGGCTCGGCCTCGATCCGCGCGATCCATCGTTGCACCGCAGGAGTGTCAGCGAGCGCGAACAGCCCGCTGTCCTCGGCGACATGCGTATAGGCATAAAGCACAATGTCGGCGAGCGAGAGGTCGTGCCCCGCGAGCCAGTCGCGCCCGGTTAGATGCTCGTCCATCAATTTCAGCGCCGCTACGCCCGCCGCCTGTTTCGCGGGCAATTGCGCGCGCTGGAGGTCGGTGAAATTCGCCTCGCCGATCCACTTCATCCAGAAGCGCAAGGTCGCGACATTCGGTTCGTGATTATATTGTTCGAAGAACATCCAGCGCAGCATGTCGGCGCGCTCGAACCGGTCATAGGGGACGAGATGTGTGCCGTCGGCGAGCCAGAAACAGGCGGCGTTGCTTTCGGGCAGGAACTTGTCGCCGACCTGCAGCACCGGGATACGGCCGTTGGCGTTGACCTTCGCCAGAAACTCGGGCGTCCGCGTCTCGCCCTTCATGATGTCATATTCGCGCCGTTCGATTGGGCACTCAAGCAGCGCCGCGGTCAGCCGGATCTTGTAGCAATTGCCGCTCGCGGCATATTCGTGAAGGATCGGCCTGTCGCCCATTGCAGCCCCCATCGTGATGAATCGCCGCTGGCCCCCGACACCAGCGGCGCTTCTATGCGGGGAACGGGCAATGCCCGCAAGCGGAGCTTACGGGCCGCAGCGCCACACCCCGGCGAAGACACGCTGCGCGCCGTCGGCGCGGTCCGCGGTCAGCGTCGCGGGACGTGGAGGCGATTCGCCGCCGCCCGGTGCCGGCCCTACCAGAGCGACGCGAAGCTGCAGGCCCTTGCTGAAGAATTTGGTGCCCTTGGCCATCGCGTCGAAGCCGCCGTTCGCCGACACGGGCTCGATTGTATCGCCGACCTTCACGATGCCCCGCGACGGGTCGCTCGAGGCAACGTCGCCATTGGCGATCAGGATCGGCTGCGCGGCTTCGTCAGCCGCGAAGCTGCATGCGAGTTCGCCCTTCAGCTTGGCGCCGCCGACGTCGGCTTCGGTCAGCGCCGAAAGTTCGATCGGCGATCCGTCGCCGCCGCGCGTCGGAATGTCGGTCGGCTTGATCGCGGGCACGGCGGGCTCGGCCGCCTTGCCTTCGGGCACCACGTCGCCGTCATAGGAGGCGGTGGAGGCTTTTTCGGTTTCGGCGGGCCCGGAACAGGCCGCAAGGGCAAAGGAGAGAGCGGTGGCAGGAACGAGCAAACTACGCATCTTCATGGGGAGAGATCATCCTCTTTGATTGTCCCCCTCCGGTCGCTCAACCGCCGATCATGCCCGAATGTTCCCTCGGTTCATCCCACGCTGAGCACGATCTTCCCCACATGCTCGCCCGCCTGCATCCGTGCGTGCGCCGCGCTCGCGTCGGCGAGCGGGAAGGCCCGATCCATCGCGGGCTTCCACCCGCCTTCGGCAAGACGCGGCCACAATGTGCGATGGATTTCGTCGGCGAGCAGCGCCTTGAAGTCTGCGCTGCGCGCGCGGAGGGTCGATCCGGTCAGCGTCAGGCGGCGGCGCATAACATCGGTGATGTCGATTTCGGCCTTTGCGCCGCGCTGGAAGGCGATCGAGACATGGCGCCCGTCCTCGGCGAGGCACGCGAGGTTGCGCGGCAGATAGTCGCCGCCGACCATGTCGAGCACGACGTTGACGCCCTTGCCACCGGTGAAGGTCTTTACTGCCTCGACATAATCCTCGGCCGAATAGTCGACCGCCAGATCGGCGCCGAGCGCCATTGCGGCGGCGCATTTGTCGGCGCTGCCGCACGTCACGATGATCTTGATGTCGAACAATTTGCAGAGGCCGATCGCGGTCGTGCCGATGCCGCTGGTGCCGCCATGGACGAGCACGGTCTCGCCATCATGCACATAGCCGCGCTCAAAGAGGTTGTGCCACACGGTGAAGACGGTTTCGGGCAGCGCCGCGGCCTCGGCCATCGAAAAACCCTTGGGTACCGGCAGGCAGCTTCCGATCGGAGCGAGGCAATATTCTGCATAGCCGCCACCCGCGACGAGCGCACACACCGCCTGCCCCAAAAGCTCGGGATCGCCCCCCGGCCCAATCCCGGCAATTACCCCTGCAATCTCCAGCCCCGGCAGGTCCGACGCGCCCGGCGGCGGCGGGTAAAAGCCCATGCGCTGGAGGACGTCGGGGCGGTTCACCCCCGCGGCGGCGACGCGGATCAGCACCTCCCCCGGGCCCGGCTGCGGCACCGGCCGCGTCGTCGGTTGCAACACTTCGGGCCCGCCCGGCGCACTGATGGCGATGGCGGTCATTTGTACTGGCACGCTGGTCACGCTGCTAATTCCCCCACTGGTCCCCTCAGGGTCCGTACTGATCCCCTACCCCCTGGCCCGCCTTATTGACAGTGCCGCGACACGGGTCAACAGTCGCGCGCCTTTTAACATGAGGGACCAGGAGGATACGCCATGGACGATGACGACCTTCCCCGCCGCCGCGACGATATACTGACGGCGCTGATAAAACAGCCACTCGATCCTTTGTCGGTCGACGAGCTCGGCGAACGCATCGCAACCCTCGAAGCCGAGATCGAGCGCGTCAAGGCGCACCGCAGCGCGGCGACGAGCCAGAAGGCGGCGGCCGAGGCGCTGTTCCGGAAGAATTGAGCGAAAGAAATCGCCGACGCCCCTCGGGGCGCCGGCGACATCGCCCCCCTTTTCGCGCGCTAGGCGACCTCTGCGTACCGAAGCAAATCGATCATCCGGAAATCGTCGCCCTTCTTCGACGCGTCGACCGTCGGCAGGAAGGGCTGCCATTCGGGATCCTGCGACAGATAGGATCCCTTGTCACCCTGCAGCAGCCCGACGAACACCTCGGTAACGATTCGTGCGCCGACCGGGCCGAGCCGCTCGCCATTTTGCGTCACCTGCGCCTCGCGCAGGATGTAGAACCACAGCGGCGTCCGGTCGTCGAAGCCGTGCGGCTTGAGGTCGGACAGGTCTCCCTTCGACAGTTCGGGCAGCTTCATCGCGCGCGCCACCCGCTGCCCCGACGGCAGCGAGAAGGTCAGGTGGCGGAGCAGGTTGCGCTGCGCGAGCGATGCCGGGTTCGACTTCGGATCGGGGTTCGGCACCACCGATCCCGGCAGGCGGAACAGCGAGGTAGACAGCGTCGTGTCGATCTTCTTGTTCGGCTTCACATTGCCGTCGCTGAAATCGAAGAAGGTCGGCCAGTCGATGAAGCGCCGCGGTGCGCGGCAACCGCCCGACAGATCGTCGGGATCGTTGGGGTCCGACGGCGTCGGGGTAAAGATCATCGCAAAGAAGGGATTGCCGCCATTGCCGGTGAAATTGGCGCGGTACGACGGTCGCACCTGGCTATGCCCGAAACGATAGGCCGCGACCGAAAATTCGACCGGGATATAGGGCTCGTTGTGCCAGCTGTAATATTTGCGGCCGTTCGTCAGAACATCGTCGACCACTGTATCGCCGCACGTCTTGCGCAGGAATTCATGGACGATGATCCATTGATAATGCCAGCGCACGATCCGCTGCGCCTCGGCGAAAATCTCGTCCGATCCGGTCAGCTTGATCTTGGTCTTTACATATTCGACGACCTGATTGTGAAACTTCAGGAAAGCGACCTGCAACTGGCTGATGATCAGATTCTCGTCGTCGCGCGGGTCGCCGATCAGCGCGACCTTCTGGCTGTTGCGCGGCACATCGAACTTGTTCGCGGTGCCGGTGGGTTCGAGCAGGAACTTCCCGCCCTTGCCGCCCTGCGTGTCATAGAGGTGCGGACTGCCGCCTGGCCCCGCGCCATAGACATTGTCGAGGCCAAGGCTTGGGGTACGGAAATTGGCGATCTGTTCGGGATCGACCTGCCGCTCGAGGCTCGACGTAGGGTCGAAGGTCATGTCGTGATCGAGGAACTGGCCGAGGAAGGTAAAGCCCGCGGTCAGCGTCGGATTGTCGCTGTTCTTCGCCGACAGCGCCGGGTTGGTGATCAGCTCGGCGGGCGTCTTGGTCAGATTGTCCTTGGCATCCATGATGCCGCCCACCTTGCCGATTTCGATCAGCGCGGCGCGCACATCGGGAGTATCGGCGGCAAAGGGGGGCAGTTCGCCGAACATGCGGCCAAAACGGCCGGCGTCGGAATATTTGGACCGCGGCGGAACGATGTCGCGCGGATATACGCCGTGACGAGGCATGGCAGTCTCTCCTGTTGGTCAACTATGTTTTGGGTTTTTCGGGACGATCCACCCACCAAGAGAGCTGGCATCCGCTGTTTTAGGCGCGAACCTGCGGCAAGGGTTGCGCCGATCCGCGCGCAGTCCCAAGATTTTAGGTGACTAATTCGGAATTAACATGCCGGGTCGCGGCGAAATCGCGACGGAGCGAGCCTATTCGGCCTCGGTGCTGAGCCCGAGTTCGGGGATGCCGATCGAGCGCCGCCCGCCGAAATCGGCGCGCACGACGATCACGCCCTGCTTTTCCATATATTCGACGAGGCGGCGGATGCGTCCCGGCGAGCGGCTGCCATAGGCGCGGCCAAGGATATCGTCGTCAGGACAGGGTTCGCCGTCCATCGCGGCGCGCGCAATCTGCAGGAAGGGCGCGAACATGTCGTGCGGCAGCCGGTCGGCAACTGCGAGCATCTCGCGCCAGCGCGGCTCGGACGGGTCGAACACCCCGCCCTTGGCGAGCGCGAAACGGCGGCGGAAGGCGGCAAGGTCGAGCGGCACCTTCTTCAGCTTCTGCATCCGGCAGCGCACCGAAAAATCCTGATAGAGGAAGGATTCAGGCTGGAAGGCGCAGTCGGGGTCGGAGAGCATTTCCTGCAGCGTCTCGATCACGACCGCGTCGCTCTGTTCGGCTTCCTCGACCGCTTCGAGGATGTCCAGCACCGGCGGCGCATCGGCATCCTCGTGCAGCGGCTCGCTCGCGGCGATCCGCTCGAGCACTTCGCTCGCCGCGACCGGTTCGGGTTCGGGCGCAAAGAAGCGGGGTTGGGCCGGCGCCTCCAATTCGGTGAAGAGCATCGAACGCATATCCTCGCCGCCCGCCGACGGCAGCGGCATCAGCCCATGCGTGCCCAGCCGCGTCGAGGTCTGCGTCGACCCGATCCGTACCGCGATCGGCCGCCGCGAGATCGCGGGGCCGAGCCCGAGGAAATGGCCGCGTTCGAGGTCACGGATCGTCTCGGCCTGCCGCCGCTCCATGCCTAGCAAGTCGGCGGCGCGCGCCATGTCGATATCGAGGAAGGTGCGCCCCATCAGGAAATTGCTCGCCTCGGCGGCGACATTCTTCGCCAGCTTCGCGAGCCGCTGCGTCGCGATCGCGCCCGCGAGACCGCGCTTACGCCCGCGGCACATCAGGTTGGTCATCGCACCGAGGCTCGCGCGGCGGACATTGTCGGCGACGTCGCCTGCGACGCTCGGCGCGAACATCTGTGCCTCGTCGACCACGACCAGCGCGGGGAACCAATGCTCGCGCGGCGCATCGAACAGCGCGTTCAGGAACGCCGCGGCGCAGGTCATCTGCGCCTCGATATCGAGCGATTCGAGGCTGAGGATGATTGACGCGCGATGTTCGCGGATGCGCGCGCCCATCGCCGCGATCTCGCGTTCGTTATAATCGCCGCCGTTGATGACGACATGGCTATACGCATCGGCGAGCGTCACGAAATCGCCCTCGGGATCGATCACGATCTGCTGCACCAGCTCGGCGCTTTCCTCGAGGATACGGCGCAAGAGGTGCGACTTTCCCGACCCCGAATTACCCTGGACGAGCAGGCGCGTCGCGAGCAGTTCCTGCACGTCGATGCGCACGCCCTGCCCCGTGCCGTCGGTCCCGATGTCGATGCTGGTCTTCACGATGGTCGCCCTATCGGGGCGTTTGGGCAAAGACAACCGGGGCGGGTCTTCGGATTGCCCGATTTTGCCGCGCAACCTTGCCAAGCCGCACGGAAGGGCCAAAAGGACGGCATGGATTTCGACGACCAGCTCCGCCGCTATTTCGGTACCGCCGACATTGCGGCGATCCACCCCGAGGCGCACGCTGCGGGCACCGAACGCATGCGCGTCGACTTCGGGCTCGAAACCAACCCCGGCCGGCGCTTCGCGCTCTGGGCGCTGATGTACATGCTCGGCGTGGCGCCCGACCTTGACGTGGCGTTCAAGGACGAGAGCGAGCGCGACACCGCGCGCGACTTCATGGACATGGTGGATCGGGCGGGCGAGGAAGACGGCAGGTAACGACCGGTAGGCGACCTGATCTCCCCTCCCGCTTGCGGGAGGGGCAGCGAGGCTTGCCAGCTTGCTGGCTAGCCGCAGCGGGGAGGGTCATCGTACCGCTACAGGCCCTCCCCCGACCCCTCCCGCGAGCGGGAGGGGAGAAAGAAGGGCCGCTCCCCAGCCCAAAACAGAGATTGGGCGAGCGACAAAAATCGCTGTCCTACTTTATTCCGCCGTGCCAGCCTCCGCCCCGCTCTTTGAAATGGTCGGCTTCAGCAACCTCGCCTAAAGCGACAAAGGAGACATTTTCGACGCGCACGTCCGTATCTTTTGTCGCCTTAAGGCCACAAAGGACACAGTTTCGAGGCGCCCATGTGGGGCTTTTGTGGCTTTAAGGCCCGACGGATCGCAAATATCGCATGCGCCCAAAGCCCAGGGCCGCGTTTGCCACCCTTGAATGGATCGTCGCGAAGCGGATTGCAGAACCTCGGCCCAATCCGAACATCCCGTTAACCACATTCCAACCCCGTCATCGTAATTTCACAAAGCCAACCGCTTTTCCCTTGCGATGAGGCGGCGGCATCGCCACCTTGTGTTCCTAAGGGGGCCGCCATCTCCCCGGCCTGGTCCCCGCAAGGAGATGAATGACCATGCCGTCTTTTTCGGAAAGCCTCGAAAAGACCCTCCATAACGCTCTGAAGGCCGCTTCGGAGCGCCACCACGAATATGCGACGCTCGAGCATCTGCTCTACGCGCTGATCGACGACGATCATGCCGCCGAAGTGATGCGTGCGTGCGGCGTCGCGCTCGACGACCTGCAATCGGCGGTCGTCCATTATCTCGACACCGAACTCGACAGCCTGAAGGTCGAGGGGCACAGCGACCCGTCGCCGACATCGGGCTTCCAGCGCGTCGTCCAGCGCGCGATCCTGCACGTCCAGTCGTCGGGCAAGGATGAGGTGACGGGCGCCAATGTCCTCGTCGCGCTCTTCTCTGAACGCGAATCCTATGCGGTCTATTTCCTGCAGCAGCAGGATCTGACGCGGCTCGACGCGGTCTCGTACCTCAGCCACGGCGTCGGCAAGGGCGGCAAGCCCTCGCCGCAAGCCGAGCCCGAGGAAAAGGAAGAGGCCAAGGAAAAGAGCGACGGCAAGAACAAGAAAGAGACTGCGCTCGACCAGTTCACCGTCAACCTCAACGAGAAGGCGAAGACCGGCAAGGTCGACCCGCTGATCGGCCGCAGCGCCGAGGTCGACCGCACGATCCAGATCCTCTGCCGCCGCAGCAAGAACAACCCGCTCTATGTGGGTGATCCCGGCGTCGGCAAGACCGCGATCGCCGAGGGACTCGCGCGCAAGATCATCGAGGGCGACGTGCCCGAGGTGCTGTTGCCCGCGGTCATCTATTCGCTCGACATGGGCGCGCTGCTTGCGGGTACGCGCTATCGCGGCGATTTCGAGGAACGGCTGAAACAGGTCGTAACCGAGCTCGAAGGCCTGCCGCACGCGATCCTGTTCATCGACGAGATCCACACCGTCATCGGTGCGGGCGCGACGAGCGGCGGCGCGATGGACGCGTCGAACCTCCTGAAGCCGGCGCTGTCGGGCGGCGTCATTCGCTGCATCGGCTCGACGACCTACAAGGAGTTCCGCAACCATTTCGAGAAGGACCGCGCGTTGCTGCGCCGGTTCCAGAAGATCGACGTGATCGAGCCGAGCCTCGAGGACACCAAGAAGATCCTCGCGGGCCTGCGCAGCGCGTTCGAGGCGCACCATCAGGTGCGCTACACGCAGGATGCGATCAACGCCGCGGTCGACCTGTCGGCGCGCTACATCAACGACCGGAAATTGCCCGACAAGGCGATCGACGTGATCGACGAGGTCGGCGCGATGCAGATGCTCGTCGCCCCGTCGAAACGCAAGAAGACGATCACCGCCAAGGAGATCGAGGCGGTCATCGCGACGATGGCGCGTATCCCGCCCAAGTCGGTCTCGACCGACGACAAGGCGACGCTCGCCAGCCTCGAAACCGACCTGAAGCGCGTCGTGTTCGGCCAGAACACCGCGATCGAGGTGCTCTCGTCGGCGATCAAGCTGAGCCGTGCGGGCCTGCGCGATCCCGAGAAGCCGATCGGCAACTATCTGTTCAGCGGCCCGACCGGCGTCGGCAAGACCGAGGTCGCGAAGCAACTCGCGTCGATCATGGGCATCCCGCTCCAGCGCTTCGACATGTCCGAATATATGGAACGCCACAGCGTGTCGCGCCTCATCGGCGCGCCTCCGGGCTATGTCGGTTACGATCAGGGCGGCCTGCTCACCGATGCGATCGACCAGAACCCGCATTGCGTGCTGCTGCTCGACGAGATCGAAAAGGCGCATCCCGACCTGTTCAACATCCTGTTGCAGGTGATGGACCATGGCCGCCTGACCGACCATCACGGCAAGACGGTCGACTTCCGCAACGTCATCCTGATCATGACGACGAATGCGGGGGCCAGCGACATGGCGCGCGAGAGCATCGGCTTCGGCCAGTTCACGCGCGAGGATGTGCAGGAGGAAGCGGTGAAGAATCTCTTCACCCCCGAATTCCGCAACCGCCTCGATGCGATCGTGCCCTTCGGCTATCTGCCCCCCGAAGTGGTCGCGCGCGTTGTCGACAAGTTCATCCTGCAGCTCGAACTGCAGCTGGCCGACCGCAACGTCCACATCCAGCTCGACGAAGCGGCGCGCGAATGGCTGACCGGCAAGGGCTATGACAAGCTCTATGGCGCGCGTCCGATGGGCCGCCTGATCCAGGAAAAGATCAAGCAGCCGCTCGCCGAGGAATTGCTCTTCGGCAAGCTGGTCCATGGCGGCGAGGTCAAGGTGAAGATGAAGACCGGCGAGGATGCCAAGGTCGGCAACCCGCTGACCTTCGAAATCACCCCCGCCGCGCCCAAGGCCGGCAAGGGCAAGCCCAAAGCCGACAAGGCGAAGAAGGCCGCAGAATAAAGGCGACGGGGCGGCCAATGGCCGCCCCTCGCTTTTTGAGGCTCCAGCGACTATATCGCTCTCATGTACGACTATGTCTCCGTAACCGCCGCCGATGCTGCGGCCCCCGCCCGCGTTCGCGACGGCACGATCAAGCTCCATGACGAGGCGGGCTTTGCCGGCATGCGCAAGGCGGGTCGACTGTCGGCGGAAATCCTCGACGCGCTCGTTCCCTTCGTCCAGCCGGGCGTGACCACCGCCGAGATCGACGACCTCGTCCGAACGATGATGCTCGATGGCGGCGGCATTCCCGCGACCTTGGGCTATCGCGGTTTCACGCACAGCTGCTGCACCAGCATCAACCATGTCGTCTGCCACGGCATTCCCGACGACAAACCGGTGCGCGAGGGCGACATCGTCAACATCGACGTCACCAGCATCGTCGATGGCTGGCACGGCGACACCAGCCGCATGTATCTGGTCGGCGATGTGCCGATCAAGGCGAAGCGCCTCGTCGAAATCACCTATGAATGCCTGATGCTCGGCATCGAGCAGGCAAAGCCCGGCAACCGCATGGGCGACGTCGCGCATGCGATCCAGACGCATGCCGAACGCCACCGCTATTCGGTCGTCCGCGATTTCTGCGGCCACGGCCTCGGCCAGATGTTCCACGATGCGCCCGAGGTCGTCCACGCCGGCCGCCCCGGCACGGGCCCCGAGCTTCGCCCCGGCATGTTCTTCACGATCGAGCCGATGATCAACACCGGCAAATATGCGGTGAAGATGCTCGCCGACGGCTGGACCGCGGTGACGCGCGACCGCTCGCTCTCGGCGCAGTTCGAGCACAGCATCGGCATCACCGAAACCGGCTGCGAGATTTTCACCGCCAGCCCGAAGGGTCTGAACGCGCCGCCCTGGGCGTAAGTCAGCCCCCTCTCTTACCCCCCAATTTCCCGCTTGCACCCGTGCGCCTTCGCGCGCAGTCTTGACGTTAACGTCAACGATAGGCGTCGAACGGGAGAGCAAGGGATGGCGAAACGGGTCTTTACGGCCGCGCTGCTGGGCTGCGCGGCATTGGCACTGGCTTCATGCAACGCATCGAAGAATGACAGCATCTCGGGCGGCGGATCGCTCGACGATGCCGAGAAGGCCAGCGAGACCCTGCTCAAGACCGGCGGCAACGGCGACGACTGGGGCGGCATCGGCTATAGTTACGACGAACAGCGCTTCAGCCCGCTGACCGATATCAACGACAAGAATGTGGGCGAACTCGGCATCGCCTGGACCGCCGACCTCGACGATGCGCGCGGACAGGAAGCCACACCAGTGGTCGTCGACGGCGTCATGTATGTCACGCACGCCTGGTCGAAGGTCAGCGCATGGGACGCCGCGACCGGCAAGCCGCTGTGGAAATTCGACCCCAAGGTTCCCGGCGAGCGCGCGGTTAGCGCCTGCTGCGACGTGGTCAACCGCGGCGTCGCCGTCTGGGGCGACAAGGTCTTCGTCGGCGCGCTCGACGGCCGCCTGATCGCGCTCGACAAAAAGACGGGCAAGGAGCTGTGGTCGACGCAGACCTTTGACACGTCGAAGCCCTACACGATCACCGGCGCGCCGCGCGTCGTGAAGGATATGGTGTTGATCGGCAACGGCGGCGCCGAATTCGGCGTGCGCGGCTATGTCACCGCCTATGACGCCGATACGGGCAAGGAGCGCTGGCGCTTCTACACCGCGCCGAACCCGACCAAGGCGAAGGACGGCGCAGCCTCCGACGATATCTTCGCAACTAAGGCCAACGCCACCTGGTCCGACAAGGGCGAGTGGCAGACCTCGGGCGGCGGCGGCACCGTGTGGGACGCGATCGTCTACGACAAGGACCTCGACCAGATCTATCTCGGCGTCGGCAACGGCAATCCGTGGAACCATGGCACGCGCTCGAATGGCGAAGGCGACAACTGGTTCCTCTCCTCGGTCGTCGCGCTCGATGCCACGACGGGCAAGTATAAATGGCACTATCAGGAGACGCCGGGCGAGACGTGGGACTACACCGCGACCCAGCCGATCATCCTCGCCGAGCAGGCGGTGAACGGCAAACCGACCAAAGTGCTGTACCATGCGCCGAAGAACGGCTTTTTCTTCACCATCGACCGCGCGAACGGCAAGCTGATCGACGCAAAGCCTTTCGTCGACGGGATCAACTGGGCGACCGGCTACGACATGGCGACGGGCCGCCCGATCGAGACGCCGGAGGCCCGTTTCTACAAGACCGGCAAGCCCTTTATCGCGATCCCCGGCGCACTCGGCGCACACAATTGGCATCCGATGAGCTACAACCCCGCGACGGGCCTCGTCTACATCCCGGCGCAGCAGATCCCGCAGGCTTATTTGCAGGACATGACCGAACTCGACAAACGCAAGGTCGTCGGGTTCAACATCGGCTCGTCGCTCACCGCGACGATGATGCCCGACGACAAGGCGGCCTATCGCGCCGCCGTCGCGGCCACCACCGGCCGCCTCGTCGCCTTCGATCCGGGCACCGGCAAGGTCGCCTGGGCGGTCGATCACCCCGCCGCATGGAATGGCGGCACGATGACGACTGCGGGCAACCTCGTCTTTCAGGGCACCAGCCTCGGCCGCTTCCGCGCTTATGCAGCCGACACCGGCAAGCAATTGCTCGACCTCGACATGCAGTCGGGGATCGTCAGCGCGCCCTCGACCTTCCGCGTCGGCGGCGTGCAATATATTGCCTTCCAGACGAGCAAGGGCGGCGCCTTCCCGCTCGTCGCCGGGGTCGCGGGCGGCGCGACGCGCAAGATCCCGAACATCCCGCGCCTGATCGTCATGAAGATCGGCGGCACGGTGAAGCTCCCCGCCCCGCCCGCCTCCGCCGCGCTCGCATGGAACCCGCCGCCAATGACCGCCTCGCCCGCGCAGGTTGCGGCCGGCAAGGCGCATTTCGGGCGCTATTGCATCGTCTGTCATGGCGACAGCGCGATCGGCAACGGCTTCACCCCCGACCTCCGCGTTTCGGGCACGCTTGCCAATGCCGACGCGTGGAAGGGCGTCGTGATCGGCGGCGCGCTGAAAGACCGTGGTATGGTCAGTTTCGCCAATGTCCTCACCCCCGCCGATGCCGAGGCGATTCGCGCCTATGTCATCGAGCGGTCGAACTGGACGAAGACCAATCTGGCGGACTCCTCGGCGCCGATGGGACGCTGACTGCTCAAAATTTAGGCAATCGAATAACGCCGTTGCTCACCCCTTGGGCAGCGGCGTTCTTTCGTTTCAAATTTCTTACCAAATCCCCGCGATTCGCCAATTGGCACGGCTTTTGATTGGTGCAAGATGGCGGGACATCGCACCGACTCGACGGCAGACCGGACCAGGCACGCCTGATCCGGCTTGACGCGCAAGGAGCGGCGGCCAGCCCAAAGGGGGACAAAAAGCGTGAAGAAGATTGAGGCGATCATCAAGCCGTTCAAGCTCGACGAAGTGAAGGAAGCGCTGCACGAAGTCGGTGTCAGCGGCATCACCGTCACCGAGGCAAAGGGTTTCGGCCGGCAGAAGGGTCACACCGAACTCTATCGTGGTGCAGAATATGTCGTCGACTTTCTGCCCAAGGTGAAGCTGGAGGTCATCGTCGAAGACTCGATGGCCGAACGCGTCGTGGAGGCAATCGCCGCCGCTGCGCAGACGGGCCGTATCGGCGACGGCAAGATCTTCGTCATTCCGGTCGAAACCGCGCTTCGCATTCGCACCGGCGAACGCAACGAGGACGCGCTTTAATCTTTCGCACTTTTCGAAAACCCGAAAACCCCCGGCACGCCGGATCATTTCGCAAGAAGGAAGCATAGACGATGGCTACGAAGCCCAAGGATATCATCGCGCGGATCAAGGAAAACGACATCGAGTGGGTCGACCTGCGTTTCACCGACCCCAAGGGCAAGTGGCAGCACCTGACCATGGTCGCCTCGGTCCTCGGCGAAGACGAGCTCGAAGACGGCCTGATGTTCGACGGTTCGTCGATCGAAGGCTGGAAGGCGATCAACGAGTCGGACATGATCCTCAAGCCCGACCTCGACGCCGTTTATGACGATCCCTTCTCGGCCACTCCGATGCTCGTGATCTTCTGCGACATCGTCGAACCCTCGACCGGCGAAGGCTATGCCCGCGACCCGCGCACCACCGCGAAACGCGCCGAGGCCTATGTCGCCTCGACCGGCATCGGCGACACCGTCTATGTCGGCCCCGAAGCCGAATTCTTCATGTTCGACGACGTCCGCTTCGAAACGGGCTACAACAAGTCGGGCTTCGAGATCGACGATATCGAGCTGCCGACGAACACCGGCCGCAGCTATGAAGGCGGCAACCTCGGGCACCGTCCGCGCGCCAAGGGCGGTTACTTCCCCGTCGCGCCGGTCGACAGCGCCGTCGACATCCGCGCCGAAATGGTCTCGACGATGCTCGAACTCGGCCTGCCGTGCGACAAGCATCACCATGAGGTCGCCGCCGCGCAGCACGAACTCGGCCTGACCTTCGGCACGCTCACCGAAACCGCCGACCGCATGCAGATCTACAAGTACGTCGTGCATCAGGTCGCGCATGCCTATGGCAAGACCGCGACCTTCATGCCGAAGCCGATCAAGGACGATAACGGCAGCGGCATGCACACCCACATCTCGATCTGGGAAAAGGGCAAGCCGCTCTTCGCGGGCAACGGCTATGCCGGCCTTTCGGACATGTGCCTCTATTTCATCGGCGGCGTCGTCAAGCACGCCAAGGCCCTCAACGCCTTCACCAACCCGACGACGAACAGCTACAAGCGCCTCGTCCCCGGTTTCGAAGCGCCGGTGCTGCTCGCTTATTCGAGCCGCAACCGTTCGGCCTCGTGCCGCATCCCGTACGGCGCGGGCGCCAAGTCGAAGCGCGTCGAATTCCGCTTCCCCGACGCGATGGCGAACCCCTATCTGTGCTATTCGGCACTGCTGATGGCGGGTCTCGACGGCATCCAGAACAAGATCCACCCGGGCGACCCGATGGACAAGAATCTGTACGACCTACCGCCCGAGGAACTGAGCGAAGTCCCGACCGTCTGCGGCAGCTTGCGCGAAGCGCTCGACAGCCTGATGGCCGACCACGACTTCCTGCTAAAGGGCGACGTGTTCTCGAAGGACCAGATCGAAGCTTATGTCGAACTGAAATGGGACGAAGTCTACCGGTTCGAACAGACCCCGAGCCCGGTCGAATTCGACATGTACTACAGCGCCTGATCCCAGCGATCAGTTACGCCACGGGAGGGCGTCCGGTTCGGGGGAACCGGGCGCCCTTTCCTGTTGGGTGTCGGCGCCACGAAAGCGCGGCCCTCCACTTGTGGTAAACTGGCGGGGTTGCGGTCCCTCCGGACGGGTGGCAGGTTGGTATCGGGTGGGCTTGATCGCGAAAGGCTGTTTGTTCATGCGGATACGCGTCCTCGCCGCCCTCTCCCCTTTGATCTTGGCATCTTGCGGCGGAGGAGGAGGAGGAAGTGGTGGCGGAGGTGGCGGCACCCCGCCCACGGCCAACGCCCCGCCGACCTTCACATCGCTCCAGACTGCAAGCATCGCGGAAAACACGGCCGCCGCCTATCAGGCGACGGCAACCGATCCCAATGGTGACGCGCTGACCTTTGCAATCGACGGCGGCGCCGATGCGGCGCTGTTTTCGATAACGACGGCCGGTGCGCTGCGCTTCAACGCCGCGCCCGATTACGACCTGCCCGGCGACACCAATGGAGACAATGTCTATACGGTCCAACTGCGCGTCAGCGACGCGAACGCAAGCGCGACGCAGATGGTCAACATCACCGTGACCAACAGCCGCGAAGGCATTGCCGTTGCGCGCGTCGGCACGGGCTTCAGCCAGCCCCTCTATGTCGCGCCCATTCCCGGCAGCAGCAACGTCTATGTCGTCGAGAAGGGCGGCAATGTGTACCGCTTCGATCCCGCCAACGGCAACCGGACGCTCGTCCTCGATATCACCGACATTTCCACGAACGGCGAACGCGGCCTGCTGGGGCTCGCGGTATATCCCGACCATGCCACCTCGCAGCGGCTGTTCGCCGTCGCCACCGCGACCGACGGCGCAGTGCAGGTGCGCCGTTACACGCTGGGGCAACCGAACTCGTCGACCACCTATGACACGGTGCTGAGCATCCCGCATTCGGAGAACAGCAACCATAATGGCGGCTGGATCGGCTACGGTCCCGACGGCCACGTCTATGTCGCCGTCGGCGACGGTGGCGGCAGCCTGGCGAACAATGCGCAGAATACGAACTCGCGGCTCGGCAAGATCCTACGCTTCGCGGTCGGCGCCGGGGGCAACAGCTACAGCGCCGCGCCGGGCAATCCATATCTCGCGGGCGGCGGCGATCCCTATGTCTTTGCGCTCGGTTTCCGCAATCCGTTCCGCGCCTCTTTCAACGGTTCGACGCTCGTGATCGGCGACGTCGGCGAAGGCGCGGTGGAGGAAGTCGATATCGTCACGACCAGCCAGCCGGGGCTCAATTTCGGCTGGCCGTTCCGCGAAGGTACGCGCGCGAATTCCGGAACCCCGCCCGCCGGCCTCGTCAATCCGGTCGCCGAATATCTGCATGGCAGCGGGCTGCGCGAAGGGAGCACCGTCACGGGCGGCTATGTCTATCGCGGCCCGGTGACCTCGCTTCAGGGGCAATATGTCTTCGGCGACTTCATCTCGAGCAATTTCTGGACCGTCCCTTTCTCCAGCTTCATCGCCGGACAGACGCTCCCCGCATCGCGCTTCGCCCGCCGCAACGAGGACTTCGCCCCCGATGCGGGAACGCTCAGCCAGGTCGCCTCCTTTGGCGAGGACAGCGCCGGGAATCTCTTCATCGTTAGCCTCGGCGGCGATATTTTCATGGTCCGCCCGGGCTAACGGCTTGCAGCCTTTTGAGGCGCGCGGCACAAGGACGCCTCCACAGGAGGCCCCCCCATGAAATCTTTGCCCTTTACCGCTCTCGTCGCGCTGCAACTCGCGCTCGCCCCGGCCGCGCAGGCCAAGCTGACGAAAGCCGAAAGCGGCATGGCAAAGACGGTCGAGGCCGAGCAGGCGCGCTCGCTCGCGCTGCTCGAAAAGCTGGTCAACCAGAACAGCGGCTCGCTCAATCTCGAGGGGGTCGAGAAGGTCGGGCAGATGATGCGCGCCGAACTCGAGCCCTTGGGCTTCAAGGTCGAGTGGAAGCCGATGACCGACACCGGCCGTGCCGGCCATCTGATCGCGACGCACATCGGCAAGCCCGACACCAAGCGCCTGCTGCTGATCGCGCATCTCGACACGGTGTTCGAGCCGGACTCGCCCTTCCAGAAATTCACCCGAAAGGGCGATATGGGTGAAGGCCCCGGCGCGGGTGACGACAAGGGCGGGATGGTCGTGATCGTCGCGGCGCTGCGCGCAATGAGGGCGGCGGGTACCCTCAACGACGCGAATATCGAAATCCACATGACCGGCGACGAGGAAGATTCGGGCAGCCCGATCGAGAAAGCGCGCGCCGACCTGATCGCCGCGGGCAAGCGCAGCGACGTCGCGCTCGATTTCGAAGGATTGGTGCGCGACAACGGCGCCGATATGGGATCGGTCGCGCGACGTTCGTCGGACAGCTGGAAGGTCGTCGCGACGGGCAAGAGCGCGCACAGTTCGGGCATCTTCAGCGCCGCGGCGGGCGACGGCGCAATCTATGAGCTGACACGCATCATCCAGCGCTTTCGCACCGAACTTCCCGAACCGAACCTGACCTTCAACGTCGGGCTGATCGCGGGCGGGCAGCAGGCCGAACTCGACGCCGCGGGCATCCGCGCGACCGCGAACGGCAAGACCAATATCATCGCGCCGATCGCGATCGCACGCGGCGACCTCCGCGCGCTGTCGGGCGAACAGATCACGCGCGTGAAGGCGAAGATGACCGCGATCGTCGCCGAGCATGCCCCCGGCACCGGTGCGACGATCAGCTTCGATCCCGGCGGCTATCCGCCGATGGCGCCGACCGACGGCAATCGCGCGCTGCTCACAAAATTGAACGGCGTGAACCGCGACCTCGGGCTCGCCGAAATGGCGCCGCTCGATCCGCTGAAGCGCGGCGCGGGCGACATCAGCTTCGTCGCTGCCGACGTTGACGGGATCGCGGGACTCGGACCGTATAGCACCGGCGACCACGCCCCGGGCGAGGCGGTCGATATCCCCAGCATCGCGCGGCAGGCGACGCGCGCTGCCATCCTGATGTCACGCCTTTCTGCTGAAAAGCGCTAAACTGCCGTCTTTGGCAGTTGGCCTCGCTTGATTCATTTGCCACAGTGATTAGGTAGCAATCCGAGACGGAATTGACCGCCGATGGGAGACAGGACATGAGCACCGAAACGCATCTCAAGCAGAATTACATCGGCGGCCGCTGGGTCGACAGCAAGGGCGGCAAGCCGCACGACGTGATCAACCCCGCCACCGAAGAAGCCGCCTCGACGATCGTCCTCGGCACCGCCGCCGACGTCGACGACGCCGTCGCTGCGGCACGCGAAGCTTTGAAGAGCTGGTCGCAGACGACGCGCGAAGAGCGTCTCGCGCTGCTGAACCGCATCGTCGAAGAATATAAGAAGCGCGCGCCCGACCTCGCGAAGTCGATGGCGAGCGAAATGGGCGCCCCGGTCAGCTTTGCGGGCACCGCACAGGTCGGCGCCGGCATCGGCGGCTTCCTCGGCACGATCGCGGCGCTTCAGGATTTCAGCTTCACCGAAAAATATGCCGCGGGCGTCATCGCCTATGAACCGATCGGCGTCGTCGGCATGATCACGCCGTGGAACTGGCCGCTCAACCAGATCGCGCTCAAGGTCGCCCCCGCACTCGCCGGCGGCAACACGATGGTGCTGAAGCCCTCCGAAGAATGCCCCGGCAACGCGACAATCTTCGCCGAAATCCTCGACGCCGCGGGTGTCCCGCCGGGCGTGTTCAACCTCGTCCAGGGTGACGGCCCGACCGTCGGCAACGCGATCAGCGCGCACCCCGGCATCGAAATGGTGAGCTTCACCGGCTCGACCCGCGCCGGCATCCTCGTCGCCAAGGCGGCGGCCGACACCGTCAAGCGCGTCCATCAGGAACTCGGCGGCAAGTCGCCGAACATCGTCCTGCCCGACGCCGACTTCGCCGCGGTGCTGCCGCCGACGGTGCAGGGCGTGCTCGTCAATACCGGCCAGAGCTGCATCGCCCCGACGCGCATCCTCGTCCAGAAGGACCGCGAAGCCGAAGCCGTCGGCGTCATCAAGGCGATGTTCGATGGCACACAGGTCGGCGATCCGCAGGCCGAGGGCGGCCATATCGGCCCCGTCGTCAACAAGGCGCAGTTCGACAAGATCCAAGGCCTGATCCAGTCGGCGATCGACGAAGGCGCGACGCTGGAGACCGGCGGCACCGGCCTGCCCTCAAACGTCAACCGCGGCTATTACATCAAGCCGACGGTCTTCTCGGGCGTCACGCGCGACATGCGCATTGCGAACGAGGAAATCTTCGGTCCCGTCGCAACGATCATGGCCTATGGCGACCTCGAAGAGGCGGTCGATATCGCCAATGACACCGAATATGGTCTGTCGGCCGTCGTCTCCGGCGATCCTGCCAAGGCCGCGGAAATCGCGCCGAAGCTGCGCGCCGGCATGGTCGCGGTCAACGCTTGGGGACCCGGCCCGGGCGCGGCGTTCGGCGGCTACAAGGCGTCGGGCAACGGCCGCGAAGGTGGCCTGTTCGGGCTCAAGGATTTCATGGAAGTGAAGTCGATCAGCGGCATTCCCGGCTGATAACTCCCCTCCCGCTTGCGGGAGGGGTCGGGGGAGGGCCTGTCGCGTAGCGAACCCTCCCCGCTGCGACTAGCGAGCAAGCTCGCAAGTCTCACTGCCCCTCCCGCTTGCGGGAGGGGTTTTGCTTTGGGCCGATAGCGATTATGCGCCGCCCATGACCACCCGCTCACCGCTCGCCCCCGACTCATTTCCGGTCCTCCCCGACATCGCCGGGGTTACGCGCCGCGTCGCGCGCGCGCAGTACAAGAATTGGGACCGCTGCGACCTCACCTATGTCGAGCTCGCACCCGGCACGACGGTCGCGGGCGTGTTCACGCGCAACATCTGCTGCTCGTCCGAAGTCGAACTCGGCCGCGAGCAAGTCAAGGGCGGCAAAGGCCGCGCGCTGATCGTCAACGCGGGCAACAGCAATGCCTTCACCGGCTATCGCGGGCGCGAGGCGGTCGAACAAATCATGGGTCAGGTCGCGGACCATCTCGGCTGCGAGCCGAACGAGGTCTTCGTGAGTTCGACCGGCGTCATCGGCGTGCCGCTCCCCAAGGACAAGGCGCGCGCCGGAGTCGCGGCCGCGCTCACGGCAGAGTCCTGCTCATGGGAAGACGTCGCCGACACCATCGGCACCACCGACACCTTTGCCAAGGGCTCCGCCGCCAGCGCGATCGTCGGCGGCACGACAGTCCACGTCGCCGGGGTCGTCAAGGGATCGGGCATGATCGCACCCGACATGGCGACGATGCTCGGCTATATCTTCACCGACGCCGCAGTCGCACCCGCGCTGCTGCAGGCGATGCTGAGCGAAGCGACCGGCGGCAGCTTCAACAGCATCACCGTCGACAGCGACACCTCGACCAGCGACACCGTGCTGCTGTTCGCGACCGGGCAGGCTGGCAACGCCGTGCTGACCACGCGCGATGACCCCGGCGCCGACGCGCTTTACGCGGCGATCCGCGAAGTCGCGCTCGACCTTGCACATCAGGTGGTGCGCGACGGCGAAGGCGCGTCGAAATTCATCGAAATTCAGGTAACCGGCGCGACCAGCGACGACAGCGCCAAACGCGTCGCGCTCGCCATCGCCAACTCGCCGCTGGTGAAGACCGCGATCGCGGGCGAGGACGCGAACTGGGGCCGCGTCGTGATGGCAGTGGGCAAGGCGGGCGAACCCGCCGACCGCGACAGGCTCGCGATCCGTTTCGGCGATCATTGGGTCGCGAAGGACGGGCTACCCGTCGACGGCTATGACGAGGCGCCGGTTGCGGCGCACCTCAAAGGCCAAGACATTCGCGTTGGCGCGGATTTGGGCTTGGGCGAGGGCCGCGCGACCGTCTGGACGTGCGACCTAACCCACGGATATATCAGCATCAATGCCGATTATCGCAGCTGAGCTGCGCATAGGAAATCCGTTCGCATCGAGCGAAGTCGAGATGTCCATCGATATGGCACAAGGCCGATGGGTGTCTCAACTTCGCTCGACACGAACGGACTAAAGGGCCGTTTACAGCGCGCCTTCGAGCCAGCCCTTGAGCGCGCTCTTCGGCGCGGCGCCGACCTTGGTGTCGGCGATCTCGCCGTTCTTGAAAAGGATCATCGTCGGGATGCCACGCACGCCATATTTGGCGGGGGCGTTCGGATGATCGTCGATGTTCAGCTTTGCGATCACCACCTTTTCGCCGAGTTCGTCGGCGATTTCCTCGAGCGACGGGCCGATCATCTTGCACGGACCGCACCATTCGGCCCAGAAATCGACGAGCACGGGGGTGTCGCTGTCGAGGACGTCGGCCTGAAAGCTGTCGTCGCTGATTGCCTTGGTACCCATATCTTGGACTCCTGAAATATCGTTGCACCCAAACTAGGGTGTCGCTGCGTCCGGCTCAAGGGCTGAACCCGGCAAATTCGCCTTGGTTGCCGCCAAGCCGGGCTTGTGCGCGTCGAGCAACGCGTCGTCGAGCCAAATCGGCCGCGCGGCGGCGGTATAAAGCAGCGCCACCTCGACCCGGCGTCCCGGGAAAATCACCGCGAGCGCATCGCGGTACGCCGCCATCTGGCGCAGATAGGCGGGCGCGACATCGGCGGCGGTGGCGGGAACATGCCGCCCGGTCTTATAGTCAATCACCGTCACCACTGCGTCGGTGACGAGCAGCCGGTCGACGATCCCCGCGACGACAATGCCATCGACCACCGCCGACAGCGGCACCTCTCCCAGCGATCCCGGCCCGAACAGCGCGGCATGCGCCGGATCCTCGATCACCGCGAGTATCTCGTCGACCATCGCCGCGCGCATCGCCTCGTCGAGCGCGGCGGCCTGCACCGACAGCCAGTGCAACGCCGCAGCGCGCCGACGCTCGGGCGCCACGGGCGGCAGCCGCTCGAACAGCGCATGGAGCAGCAGCCCGCGCTCGACCGCGACCGCACGCTCGCCGCCTTGCGGCGGCGCCGCGACATCGTCCTCGCCCAGCGCCGACGGCGCGAGCGGGCGCGGCGGGCGCGCTTCCTCGGACGCCGGTTTCAGCGCCCAATCGGGTATCGCGACGGCCCGCGCGGCCGCCGCGGGCTTGTCGCGATGCCGCGCCCACGCTTTCGGATTCACGGCATGGACGCGCTTCTGCCCCCAGCGCGGCCCGGCGTCCTGCCAACCGAGCCCCATGCCCTCCATCACCCCGTCGACCGCAGCATGCCAGCAGAGTTCGGGCAGCGATCGGTCTTCCTTCTTGGTGATACCGGTGACGATCAGCAGTTCCTCGGCGCGCGTCATCGCGACATAGAGCAAACGCCAATGCTCCTCGATCTCGGCCTGCGCCTTCCGGTCGTGCGCCGCAGCAACCGGCCCGTGGCGTTCTTCTTTCGACAGACCGAACACCGGCA
Source organism: Sphingopyxis sp. OAS728 (assembly GCF_014873485.1). NCBI lineage: Bacteria > Pseudomonadati > Pseudomonadota > Alphaproteobacteria > Sphingomonadales > Sphingopyxidaceae > Sphingopyxis > Sphingopyxis sp. OAS728. The sequence goes on from NZ_JADBDT010000001.1 coordinate 2,319,875, forward strand.
GCCGGTCCCAACCCGCAAGCGACAGGTCGAAGCCGCGCTGGCGCTGCACCGGATCGTCGGTCGCATCGGCGAGGATGACGATCGGCGCCTGCAATCCCTTCGACCCGTGCACCGTCATCACGCGCACGACATTGCTGCGCGCCTCGGTCTGGCGCTTGATATCGGCGCGGCTCGCCTCGACCTCGCTCAGAAAGGCGAGCAGCGAGGGTGTGTGCAATCTTTCGAACGCCAGCGCCTGGTTCAGCAATTCGTCGATCGGGTCGCGCGCCTCGCGCCCCAGCCGCGCATAGAGCCGCCGCCGTCCCTGCATCGGCCCCGACAGCACGCGGTCGAGGAAGCGATAGGGCGTCGTGAAATCGGCCATGCCGAGCAGATGACGCAGCGCCGTCATCGTCTCAGCCGGCACCTCGGCCTCGCGATCGCGCAGCCGCTCCCACAAGGCGCGCTTGCCGCGCCCGTGCGCAAAGGCGAACAGATCGTCCTGCGACCAGCCGATCAGCGGCGATACCAGCAGCGCCGCGAGGTTCAGATCGTCGAGCGGCTGGATCGCGAAACGCATCGCCGACAACAGATCCTGCACGCCGAGCGGCTGCGTCAGCGCAAAGCGATCGACACCCGCGACGGGCACGCCAAGCGACTGCAACCGCGCAACGATCCGCGCCGCAAGATCGCGGCGGCGGCGGACGAGGATCAAGATATCGCCCGGCGCGACGCTGCGCCCGTCCTTGCCGTGCAGCGTCCAGTCATGGACCTCGTCGGCAAGCGCGCGCGACAGGCGGAGGCTCGCGGGATCGCTCGCGGGAGCGAGCGGATCGCCGCCCTCGCCGCCTTCCTCTTCGCCGCCATCCTCTTCATCGGCGTCGGCCGCGAACGCCTTGCCGACCGGCAGCGGCTGCCACAGTTCGACACGCCCCGGATGCTCGCTGCGGAACGGCTCGTGCGGTGGCTCGTCGCTCGCGAGGCCCATGAGTTCGGTTCCGCCGCGCGCCACCCATTCGTCGACGACGTCGAGCACCGCGGGGCTCGACCGGTAATTGGTGACGAGGTCGACCTCGGCGAACGGCTGGCCGCCGTCGGCCGCCCATTCGCCGAAACGGATGCGCGCCGCCTCGAATGCTGCGGGCTCGGTGCCCTGAAAGCCGAAGATCGCCTGTTTGCGGTCGCCGACGGTGAACATCGTGCGGATGCGCTCGTCCTTCGCGCCCGTCCCCGCGAAAAATTCCTCGGCGAGCGCGGCGACGATCGCCCACTGGCGCGTGTTGGTGTCCTGCGCCTCGTCGACCAGGATATGGTCGGTGCGCTGGTCGAGCTTGAAGCGCACCCATTCGCCGAACTGCCCGAGCCGCAGCAGCGACCCCGCAATCGCGATCAGATCGTCGAAATCGGCAAGCCCGCCCTCGCGCTTCGCCAGCGCATAAGCCTCGGCAAAGCGGCTCCCCAGATCCCACGCCGCGGCCAGATCGTCGGCGACGCGCATCGCGGCGGCAGTCGCCAGCAATGCCTGCGCGGTTTCGACGATCCGCACCGCGCTGTCGACGCAATCGGTCATCCGCCCCTTGTCGCCCGCGAAGTCCGCGCGGAGTTCGCCCTTGCCGGTCAGGAAGCAGCCGAGCAGGCCGTCCAGCGTCGCGGCGCGCGCGGACGCATCGGCAGCCAGCCAACCCGCCATCGCGTCGGCACAGGCAAGCCCGGTCTTCGTCCCCCAACCCGCCCCGCTGGCCGCGACGGCATGGACATGCGTATCGGCGATCGCCCCCTCCGCGATCCGCGCCGCCAGCCACGCCTCGGCATCGCCATCGGGCAACCCCAGCGCCGCGCGCAGGTCATGCCCGCGCGGCGGCAATATCCGCGTCTGGAACGGCGCGGCAAAGGCATGGGCGCAGCGCACGAGGAACGCCATCGCGGCATCCTGCCCCATCCGCCGCGACAGCATGGCCGCATGGCCGCGCATTGCATCGCCCTCGGCGCCGGGCTGCCCCAGCAGCTTGCCCATCACCTGCCGCTGCAGATCGGCCGCCTCGCCCTCTTCGAGCGCGCGGAAGCCCGGCATGATCTTCGCCTCGAGCGGGAAGCTCGCGAGCAGGGTCTGGCAGAAGCTGTGGATCGTCTGCACGCGGATCGCGCCCGGCGCGCTGTCGATCACGGTGGCAAAGAGCGACCGCGCGCGGTCGAGAATGCCCGGTTGCTGCCAGTCGGCGCCGAGTGCGTTGAGGTCGACGCGCAAATCGCCGTCGTCCATCCGCACCCAGAGCGCGAGCCGCTCGTGAATGCGGTGCGCCATTTCCGCGGCGCCCGCCTTGGTGAAGGTGATGCACAGGATCGCATCGGGCGCGACCCCCGCGAGCATCAGCCGCAGCACGCGCGCCGACAAGACCTGCGTCTTGCCCGTCCCCGCCGACGCGCCGAGCCAGACATGCTCGTCGGGCTGCGCCGCCGCCTGCTGCCCCGGATCGAGATCGTGGAGCCGCGTCATGGTACGTCGCCTCCCCGCCCGAACCATTCGTCGCGGCGCATCAGCTGGTCGTAATCGGTAAAGCGCTTCGCATTGTCCCCCGGCGCGAACACGCCGTCGCCGAGCAGATAGGCGGCCGTGAGTTCGGCGAACGCGTCATAAGCTCGCGCGACCGCCTCTTCGGCGGTCTTGAGCTTGCGCCGGCTCCCATGCGTCGGCGCGATGCTGCCGCCCGTGCCCTTGGCGCGGTCGGCCTTGAGGCTCCAATATTCGAGCGCGTTGATCGGTCCCGCCGCAACCCCGTCGACCTTGCCCATTTCGGCGAGCAGGCCGAGCAGCCCCAATTGATTGTCGAGACCGTCCGCCGCCGCGCTGCCGCTCGGCGCCGCGCCGGTCTTGTAGTCGACGATCGCGAGGCCGCCGTCGGCGAGCCGGTCGATGCGGTCGGCCTTGCCCGTCAGGCGGATGCCGTCCAGCTCGTGTACGCCGCTGACCTCGGTCGCGATCGGCTCGCGCCCTTCCGTGCGCGCCGCCCATACACGCTCGGCCGCCCAGCGCAGCGCCGGCTCGATCCGCGGGAACCAGAAAGCCCGCGCGAGCGCGTCGAGCGCCGGGTCGTCGAGCAGGCGGCCGATTTCGACCTCGAGCGCTTCGGGCGTCGCGCCCGCGCGCTGCCAATCCTCCAGAAACGCATGGACGCGCGTGCCGAGCCAGCGCGGATCGGGGCCTGCGCGCAACGGGTCGAGCACCGAAAGCCGCAGGATTCGTCCCGCGTAAAAGCCGTACGGGTCCTTCGCGAGCAGGTCGACACCGGTCACGCTGATCTGATCGGGCCGCGTATCGGCGGGCGGCCGCGGCTGCGGCATCGGCGCGGACGCGACCGGCCCCGGCGGCACATCGAGTGCTGCCGCCAGCGCCACTACGCTCTCACCGCCCAGCCGCGCCTCGGGCAAGTCGCCCGCGAGCGCCGCGAGGCGGAGCCAGAAGCGCGACGCGACCGCCGGATCGCCACCACTACGCATCGCGCGCGTCACCACCACTTCGCGCGCCGCAAAGGCGCCCGCGAAATCATGCGCCGCCGCGCCCTGCTGGCGTTCGGGCGCCGCGAGCCCGAGCATCCGCCGGATGCCCGGCGCGAGCCACGGATCGGGGCTCTGCTGCTGCGGCCAGCGCCCCTCGTCGAGCCCGCCGAGGATCATCACATCGGCGCGCTGCAACCGTGCTTCGAGCAAGCCCCAAATGAACAGCCGCGGATGCCCGCCATAGGGCGGCCGCACGCTTTCGCCCGACAGCAGATCGGTGAGCATCGCCGGGAAATCGGCGGGTGCGACCAGCGCGGGGCCATCGCCCTTTGCCAAGGCCCAGCGGTCGAAGAGTTCGGACAGCGCGCGTCCGGCATGGCCGGTCCATGCGCCCTCACCGGTCAGCCAGCCAAGCGCCGCCTGCAAGGCGCGGAGCAGGACGGGCGGCGGCGCGGACGCGCCCGCGGCGAAGGGCGCAAGCGCGGCGCCGAGCCCTGCCGCGACATCGGCCCACCAATCGGCGACCAGCGCCGCCTCGCCATGGCCGCGCGCCTTCGGATCGGCGGCGCGTTCGGCGATCCGGGCGGTCACACCTTCCCAGCCGGGCACCAAACCGGGGCCGCGCAGGACAAGGTCGAGCCGCCGTACCTGATCGAGCCAGCCCAATCGCGCCTCGCCCGCGCGCACCAGCGGATGCCCGAGCAGCGCGACCAGCCGCACCGGATCGAACGCCGCCGCGAACTCGGCGAGCGCGAGCAGCAGCGCGCCCGGCGGCGTCTGCCCCAGCGGCTGCCCCGCGCTGTCGTCGACCGAAATGTCCCAGCGCGCGAGCGCCGCCGCGACGCGCGTCGCGAGCGCGCGGTCGGGCGTGACCAGCGCGGCGGTGCGCGCGGGCGTTTCGAGCGCGTGGCGCATCATCAGCGCGATCCCCTGTGCCTCCTGCCCGTCATCGGCAAACACCGCCGCGCTGACCCCGCTTATGCCGCGTCCGAGATCGCCTGCCTGCTGCCAGCGCGCAGTGTAGGCGGCAGGCGCGAAGAGCAGCGAGGTGAAGGGCGCGCGCGCATCGGGACCGTCGAAGGGCGACGTCGCGCCCCACGGCTGCACCTCGTCTCGCGACACGCCCATGCGCCCGAGCAGCAGCTTCAGATGATATTGCGGGTGCGTTTCGAGCGGGCGTTCATGAGGCTTCTCCGGGTCGGCCTTCACCGGCCCGAGCGCGTCCCACTCCTCGTCCGCCATGCCAAGGTCGAGCCCCGGCAGCACGACCATGCCGTCGGCGAGGTCGGCGACGGTGCGCAGCAGCCGCGCGATCGCGGGCGCCGCCGTCGTCACACCCGCCGCGACGACGAAGCGCGCGGGCGGCGCGATGCGCCATCCCCTCGTCACGCGCGCGAGCAGGCGGTTACGGCGATCGGCGCGGTCGATCTGCCCCGTCTCGGCAAGCAGCTTCGGCCACTGATCGACAAGCAGCGACAATCGCCGCCACGACGCCTGCCAATGCCCCGCCAGATCACCGAGCGCGCTTTCGATGTCGGCGAGCCGCGCCGGCGCGATCTCCTCATAATGGAGCTGGTCGATCACGCGCCCCAGCCCCTCGGCAAGCTGGAACGCCGCCGCGCCGGTGATCGGGTCTTCGCCGGCGGGATTATGTTTCTCGATCAGCGCGGCAAGCATCAGCCGCCGCTTCAGCGCGTCGATCGCGGGCGGGATCGCATCGCTTTCGTCGATCGGATCGAGCGCGAGGGCCACCGATTCATCGAGGTCGGCGTCGCCGATCACCGCAAGCCGCGGCATCAGCAGCCCCGAACCGCCCGCGCGCACGAACGCCGCCTGCACCGCGCTCCGCGCACGGTTGCTCGGCAGTATGATCAACCCTTGCGCGAGCCCCAGCGCGCCGTCGGCGTAGCGCGCGATCAACCCGGCGGCGAGCGCATCGGCGAAGGCCCGCTGGACCGGAATGGAAAAGACGGTCGGTTTGGCGTCAGCCATCCGTCAGCGCGGCTTCGGTCGGCGCGATGCTCGCCGGGGTGCCGACGTCGAACCACTGCCCCATGTGCGACAAGCCATAGAGCCGCCCCGCCGCGATCGCGCGGTCCCAGAGGATGTTGGTCGAAAACGCCCCTTCGGGTGCATTGTCGAGCAGCCGCGGCGAAATGAGCTGGATGCCGGTATAGACGAAGGGCGCGATGCGCCCCGGTTTGCGGCGCGACAGCTTGCCGTCGCCATCCATATGGAAATCGCCGCGCCCGCCATGCCCCGTCGCGCTCGCCTGCCGGATCAGCAGCAATAGCGCGTCCATCTTGTCGCCGTCCCAATGACGCGCGAGATGGCGGATGCTGTCCTGCGGCCCGTCGGTCCAGATATTGTCGCTGTTGACGATCAGGATCGGGTCGCCCGTCAATTGCGGCAGCGCCTTGACCATCCCACCGCCGGTTTCGAGCAGCAGGTCGCGCTCATCCGAAATCGCGATCGTGAACTTGCGCTTCTGCGCCGCCAGATGCGCTTCCAATGCGTCGGCGAGATAATGGACGTTGACGACGACATGCTCGACGCCCGCCGCCTCGATGCGGTCGAGGCTGTGGTCGATCAGCGCCTTGCCGGCGACGCGCACCAACGGCTTGGGCCGCGTCGCGGTCAGCGGACGCATGCGCTTGCCGATCCCCGCCGCCATCACCATCGCGCTTTCGATTTTCACGCTCACAGCCAAGCCTCCGCCCGTTTCGAAGCGGGGACATTGGCGTCGAACCATTGCCGAACGGGGACAAGCGCCGGATGCGCGAGGTCGCGTTCGAGCAGCCCCCACATGCGCGGCTGGAAGCTTTTGTAATGCGGCTTGTTGTCGCGTTTCCACAGGCGGACGAAGACGCCGAGGATGCGCGTATTGCGCTGTGCCGCGAGCGCCCAATAGGCGTTCTCGATGTCCTGCCCGGTTGCCGCCTGATAGCGCGCGAGCATCGCCGCCTCGACCGCCGGGCTCACATCGCGCCGCGCGTCCTCAAGCACCGAGGCGAGGTCATAGGCCGGATGGCCGACCAGCGCGTCCTGGAAATCGAGCAGCCCATAATGGGCGATGCCCTGCTTGCCCGGCACCAGCATGATATTTTCGGCATGATAGTCGCGCAGCACGGTGACGCGCGGCAGGCCGTCATTCTCGACCGGCGTCAGCACCTCGGCCCATGCGGCGCGAAACGCGTCGCGGTCGACCTCGATATCGAACGCCGGGCAATACCAGTCGCTGAACAGCATCACCTCGTCGAGCCACTGGTCGAGCCCGTGCACCGGCAGCCCGTCCATCGGCGCCCGCGCATGCAGGTGGACGAGCAGGTCGGTGACGCCGGCGTAGAGGTCTACCTCGCGATGCAGCGCCTCGTCGGCCGTTTCGCGCAGCCGCACGTCGCCGAAATCGTCGATCAGCAGCAGCCCCTGCTCCAGATCGCGCGCGAGGATCGTCGGCGCGGTCAGCCCCTGTTCGCACAGATATTCAGCGACCGCGATGAATGGCCGCGGATCCTCGTGCGGCGGCGGCGCGTCCATCAGCACCGCCTGCCGGTGGCCGTCGACGATCCGGAAATAGCGACGAAACGACGCATCGCCGGCGAGCGGCAAAATCTGGGCATCGCCCCAGCCGTGCGCGGCGAGAAAGGCGGGCGCATGGGGGGGCGGAATCATCAAAGCGGCCATCTTGCTCCCCAAGCGGGCGGCACTGTCGCTGTCAAGACGCGCGCGTCGCCGTCGCCCGAAATCGCGAGGAGCAGCGCTGCGGGCCAACCGCCCGCGCCGAGCCGTTCGGGCCATTCGATCAGCAGCGCGCCGTCATAAAGATAGTCGTCGAGCCCGAGTTCGATCAGCTCGTCTTCGTCCTCGATCCGGTAGAGATCGACATGCGCGATGGGCAGGTCGGTCTCGGGCGGCGCATAGGGCTGGACGATCGCAAAGGTCGGGCTGGGGGCTTCGCCCGCGAGCCCGCGCGCCTTCAGCATCGCGCGCGCCAGCGTCGTCTTGCCCGCGCCGAGATCGCCCGACAGCGCAACGACGTCACCGGGCATCAGCGCCGCGCCGATCGCGGCGCCGATCCGTTCGGCTTCGCTCAGATCATATCGGGTGGAAAAATCGGTCATGCGCCGCGCGGCAGACTGATCCGCACGAGCGTTCCCTGCCCCTGCTCGCTGACGACTTCCATCGTCCCGCCGTGCGCCGCGACGAGCTGGCGCGCAAGCGCGAGACCGATCCCGCCCGATGCCGTGCCCGCCTGCTGTCCTTGAGTCACCGCCGTCACCGCCTCGGGAATACCGGGGCCATTGTCCGACACGATGATATCGACCCCGCGCGCATCGCCCGCGGCATGGAGCAGCACGCGCGCGCCGGTCCGCCGCGTCGGCACGGTGTAGCGGACCGCATTGTCGAGCAGCCCCGCGACAAGCCGCGACAGGCGGGGAGCGTCGCCCGCAATCTCGCCGAGATCGGGCGCCAGATTGCCGACCAGTTCGACCTTCTCGCCGTCCGCAAGCAGTTTGGCTTCGGCGAGCGCGCCTTCGAGCAGTGCGCGGACGTCGACCGGCTCACGCTCGACCGCCAGCGTCCCCGCCTCGCCCTGCGCAAGGTCGAGCACATTGTCGATCTGGCGCCCCAGCACAGCGACCGAATCCATGATCGCGTCGACATAGGCGCGCTGCTGGTCGCCGAGCTTGCCGGCATAGCCCGCCTGCAACATCTCGCCGAACCCGCCGATCGAGGTCAGCGGCGTGCGCAGTTCATAACTCATCCGCGACAGGAAGGCGGTCTTGACCTGATCGGCCGCCTCGAGCGCCTCGTTGCGTTCGCGCAGCGCGCCTTCCATCTTCCGGCTCGGCGTGATGTCGAGCATGATGAGCAGCGCATTGCCGTCGGGCAGCGGGATCGACGCGAAATCGAAATAGCGGCCGTCGGCGAAACCGATTTCGCCGCCGCGCTGTTGCCGTTCCAGGGTCGCGGCGCGGATGACTTCCTGCACGACGCTGATCTGGTTCGGTTTGACCAGCCGGTCGGCGAGGCCGCCCATCAGCGCGTCGACGCGCGGATGGGCCGCAAGCGTCCCCTCGTCGATGCCCCACAGGCGGCGGAAGCGCTGGTTCCACAAATGCAGCCGCCCGTCGGGGGCGAACACCGCGATCGCCTCGAACAGATTGTCGAAGGTCGCGGTGCGGACGCGCAGCAGCGTGTCGCGCGCGCCCGCGAGTTGCACCTGCTCGGTCTTGTCCTCGGCGATCAGCAGCATCCCGCCGTCGGGGGTCGGCTGGGCGACGACGTGGAGATGCGTTCCGTCGCGCAGCAGCCAGTCCTCCTCGCTCGCCCCCGGCTGCGCGAACCAGTCGACATGCGCCTGCCGCCATTCGGGATAGTTGCGTACTTCGGGCGTCCGCCCGCCCTCGCGCCATGCATCGAGCAGGCGCGCGAAGGGTGCCGCCTCAGCGACCTCGTCGGCGTCGAGTCCGAACAGGCGGCGGAACGGCAGGTTGGCAAAGCTCAAGCCCTGGTCGGGGCCGAATTGCGCGACCGCCGCCGACAACCGGTCGAGCAGCTCGCGCTGGGTATCGACGAAGCGGCGGTGCGCGCCGCGCTCGCTTTCGAGCTCCTGAATGTCGATCGCATAGCCCGCGATGCCGATCACCCGGCCGCCCTCGGGGGCCAGCGGCACATCGACGACGCGCATGATCCGCCGCTCGCCCTCGATCGTCACGGGAATGGTGCGGACCTGCGCCGATCCGGCGGCGCGCGCATCGTCGGCGGCTTCGGCGGCGCTCACGCCCGCGACGGTTTCGCACAGCTCGATCGCGCCATCGATCACCGCGGCGGCGCTTCTCGCTTCGACCGCGCGGACATAGGCCTTGTTGACCAGCGCGAGCGCGAGGTCGGTATCGCGGAACCACATCGGGAACGGCGCGGCCTCGATCAGCCCCGACAAGGCTTCGAAGGCCGCCATCGCCTCGTCGCGCTCGCTGCGCGCGTGCGCCAGCGCCTGCTGCCCGTCGGTCGCATCGCTCAGCCAGAGCAGCACGCCGCCCGGCCCGCCGACGGCATTCGGCGCCGCCGCGCCATGGACGATGATCGTGCGATTGCTGCTCTCGGGCCGAAGGCTCAGCGTAAAGGGTTTGGCGCCGCGCTGCGCGCCGAGGATCGCTTGCCGCAACGCGTCATGCCCCTGCGCGTCCAGCCCGCTGCCGAGCCCGCGCAGTTCGTCGAAATTGCGCGGGCCGCGCTCGAGCCCCAGCCAGCGCCCGAGCCGCTCGCTCGCCTCGATCCGCCAGTCGGCGCGGACGATGACGGGAAGCTGCGGCGACGCCTCGACCAAGCTGGCGAGCCGCTCGGCCTGCCCCGCGACGAAGGCCGAGCGGCGCTGCATCGCGATCCCGCGTCCCACCGCCCACAATCCTGCGAGCAGCCACAGCGCGGCGAACAGGCCGGTAGCGAACAAGGCTGTTGCCGACTGAATCATGACCATTGCGCCGGTTGGGCAGGAAAATCGGGACAATGGCCTGAGAGCATCTTGTCCCACTATCGCCAGTATCGAGCCGATTCAATCGTCGGACGTCGAAGCGTCGCACAACGGCGTCGCAATAGCGAAAACGCGGCATCTCCACCCGCCGAATTTCGTCGAAATTCGCTTGACTTGCCTGTCCCGCTTTGAAACCTTTTGGGCATGCCCGCATCAGGCCGCGCCGTAAAAATGGTAGGACAGGGCTCGGCTTGACCTTTTGTAAATGTCCCGTGGGCACAATACGAACGAGTACAAACCGGGGAATTGATATGCAAAAATTTGAAGCGGCCGCGTCGCGGTCACGGCGGAACTATGGTCTGGCCGGTGTATCGGCGTTGGCGATCATGCTCGCGGCGCCCGCTTACGCGCAAACGGAAGAAGCGCCTGCGGCTCCCGCCGACGAGGCGGTGGACGCCGCCGGCACCGGTGAAGCGATCATCGTTACCGGCTCGCGCATTCGCCGGCCCAATCTCGAGTCCTCGGTCCCCATCACCTCGATTTCGGGCGATGAATTCTTCCAGACCGGCAAGACGTCGGTCGGCGACGTGCTCAACGAATTGCCGGCGCTTCGCAGTACTTTCAGCCAGTCGAACTCAAGCCGCTTTCTCGGCACCGCGGGTCTCAACCTGCTCGACCTTCGCGGCCTTGGCACCCAGCGCACGCTGGTACTGCAAAACGGGCGCCGTCATATCGCCGGCGATATTCTGAGCAACGCGGTCTCGCCCGACGTCAACACCATCCCTACCGACCTGATCGAGCGCGTCGACATCGTGACCGGCGGCAATTCGGCAATCTACGGCTCGGACGCGATCGCGGGCGTCGTCAATTTCATCCTCAAGGACAATTACGAAGGCGTCCAGCTGCGCGCCCAGGGCGGCTCGAGCAAATATGGCGATGCCGGCTCCTATTATGTGAGCGCACTGGCGGGTACGAACTTCGCCGATGGTCGCGGCAACGTCGCGATCAACTTCGAATATGCGCATCAGGAGGACTTCTACGCCGCTGGCCGGCCGAACCTGCGCAACCAGCAGGGTTTCGTCCAGGTCGACACGGACGCGTCCGACGCACCTAACGGCAGCGACGGCACCCCCGACCGCCTTTTCTATACCGACATCCGCAGCGGGCTTTACAGCAACGGCGGTTCGTTCCTGTCCTATTTCGGCGGCGATTATTACGTGCCATATCTGTTCCAGCCCAATGGTACGCTGATCGAACAGACCGGCGAGGTTGTCGGCTTGGGTCCGGTCCCCACCTATATCGGCGGCAATGGTGACAATTTCCGCGACGGCACACAGTTCGGCCTGTCGCCGAAGCTTGATCGCTACTCGGCCAACCTGATTGCCCATTTCGAGGTGAGCGAGGCCTTCGTTCCCTTCGTCGAGGCGAAATATGTGCGGACCAAATCGCTCGGCAATGCCAGTGGCCCGTTCTTCTTCAACGGCGGGGTCACAGGTTCGCCTCGCGAAGTCTTTTTCACCGACAATCCCTATCTGAACGAACAAGCAAAGGGTATCATCCGCGACTATTATGGCGTCGCGCCAGACGAAGACACCGCCTTCACCTTCCTCAAAAATGCTGTCGACCTCAGCAACCGCGAGGAATCGGCAACACGCGAAACCTATCGCATTGTCGGCGGCGTTCGTGGGTCATTCAATGACGACTGGGGTTATGAAGTCTCGGCCAACTACGGCGAGTTCCGCGAAAAAACCCGAATTCTCGGCAACGTCAATCTCCAGCGCTTCCTGCTCGCGATCGACGCTGTCGATCAAGGCCTTGTCCAGAATGGTGTCGCCAACGGCAATATTGTGTGCCGGGCATCGATCGATCCTGCCGCGCGGGTAGCGCTCGAAACGGCGGCCGACCCGGACTACGCGGCCGCCCAGCTCGCCAGCGACGTCGCGCAATGCCGGCCGGCGAACTTCTTCGGTTCGGGCAATATTTCGGACGAAGCCCGCAATTACCTCCTCCAGGACAGCTTCGCGCGCGGCAAGATCACGCAGCTCGTCCTGAGCGCATCGATGTCGGGCGACACCAGCCAGTTTCTGGAGCTGCCCGGCGGACCGATCGGTTTTGCTTTCGGCGCAGAATATCGCCGGGAAACCGCAAAATATGACCAGGACGAAGCGACCGCAGCTGGCATGACCTTCTACAATGCCATCCCCACCTTCGATCCGCCGTCGTTCGAGGTGAAAGAGCTCTTCGGCGAATTGCGCGTACCGATCCTGAAGGAAACGCCCTTCTTCGAAGAGCTGACGCTCAGCGCTGCGGGTCGTATCGCCGACTACAAGGGTGCGACCGGAACGGTCTATTCCTACAACGCAGGCATCGACTGGGCGCCAGTCCGCGACATCCGATTCCGTGCAAATTATTCGCGCGCGGTGCGAGCGCCCAACTTGGTGGACCTTTACACACCGCTCGGCCAGAACTTCGCGCCCCCACCCGTCGATCCGTGCGCGCTCAATTCGATCGGCGAAGGCTCGGCGACGCGCGAAGCGAATTGCCGTGCCGACGGCGTGCCGGATGACTTCAACTTCCAGTACCAATCGTCGCTTCCCTTCCTGTCGGGCGGCAACCCCGATCTGAAGGAGGAAACATCGGACTCCTATACGATCGGCGGCGTGATCCAGCCGCGCTTCCTGCCGGGCTTCTCGCTCTCGGTCGACTATTACAAGATTGTCGTGAACGACGTCATCACCGCGCCGACCGCGCAGGCGATCATCGATACCTGTTACGACGCGTCGGATCTCGACAACCAGTTCTGCGACCTTTTCGAACGGGCCGGGCCAGGTGGCGGCCCGCGCGGCGAAATCGAGGGCCAGATTCTCGAAAACAGCCTCGACGTGGTTCCGCTGAACTATGCGAAGCTCAAAGTACGCGGGATCGATTTCGAACTTGGTTATCGACGCAATCTAGGCGGCATCGGCGATGTCAGCACGCGCCTTATCTACACGCGCGTGCTTCAGAACGACAGCTACCTCGATCCGACCGATCCCGGCTTTGCCGACCAGATCCTGTACGAGCTTGGCGACCCCCGCGACGCGTTCAACTGGAACGTCGATCTCAAGACCGGTCCGTTCACCATCGGGTACAAGATGCGTTATATCGGCAAGATGGTCCTGAACGAATATGAGGATTTCTTCAGCAAACAGGGCCGCGATCCTCAGAATGCCGACTATGCCGATCGGCGCTTCTACAAGGCCGTGATGTATCACGATGTCCGTCTGGACTTCGAAGCAGGGGACAAGTTCAACCTTTATGTTGGGGTGGACAATGTCACCAACCGCCTGCCGCCGCTGGGGCTGACTGGCGCCGGAGGCGGCAGCGGCATCTACAATAATATTGGCCGCTTTTTCTACGCCGGCGCCGTCGCAAAATTCTAACGGGATTTCGACAGCGAAACATAAGGGTCGGAGCGCATGCTCCGGCCCTTTTTCCTTATCGGCGGACCGACATTGTCTCTCGATCACAGCGGTGATGCCCCTTGATCTTTCGGAGCGTCCGCCGCCATCATGCCGGGATGGATGAGGTAGCACGTTCGGGCAGCCTGAAGGCGGCGTTGGCGCAAGGCGAACGGCTGCTCGGCTGCGATCCCACCGCGGCGCTCGAACAGGCACGCGAGATATTGAGGATCGCCCCTTATCAGCGCGACGCGTTGTGGCTGGCCGCGGCAGCGTTGCGGTCGAGTGGAAATGCCGTGGAAGCGGCGCGCGTAGAACAGACAGCAATCGACACCAGCGGGCAGGATCCGGATCTGGTGCGCGCCGGCAGCGCCATCGGCGCGGGACGTCTGCGCGAGGCCGAGCATATCCTACGCCCGCTGGTCCATACCCGGCCACGTGACGCTGTAGCGATCCGCATGCTCGCCGAAATTGCGATGCAGCTTGGCATCTATGTCGAAGCCGAAGCCGGACTGCGCCGCGCGCTGACGATCGCGCCCGGGTTCGCCGACGCGCGCGCGGCGCTGGCGACCGCGCTTATGCATCAGAACCGCCCGGACGAGGCGCTTGAGGAGTTCGACACGCTGCTCGCCGCCGATCCGGGTGACGCCCGCACGACGATCGCCAAGGCCCAGATGCTCGGCCAGCTTGGCGAATATGCCGCCGCGATCGAATGCTACGACCGGCTCCTGCAGCTTCGCATCGATTCGCCCCGTGCATGGCTTGGATATGGCAACATCCTCAAGACGGTCGGCCGCCGCGAGGGTGCCATCGCTGCCTACCGCCGCGCGCTGACGCTGGCACCAGCGATGGGCGAGGCTTGGTGGAGCCTCGCCAACCTGAAGACGTGGCGCTTCGACGCGCGCGACATCGCGGCGATGCAAGCCGCCGCCAGCGATCCGAGCGCGCAGCCTGGCGACCTGATCCACCTCCATTTCGCTCTCGGCGAGGCCTATGAGGTGGCCCGCGAGTTCGAAGCCTCCTTTGGCCATTATTCCGAAGCGAACCGGCTGCGCCGCCTCTCGATCGATCATGACGCCGAGGCGCTGACGAGGCAGGTGTCGAGCGGTATTGCACTTCATACCCGCACCTTCTTCGACGACCGCAAAGATTGGGGCGATGCGTCTGCCGAACCGATCTTCATCATCGGCATGCCGCGCGCGGGATCGACGCTGATCGAACAGATTCTGTCGAGCCACTCCGCAGTCGAAGGCACCGCCGAACTGCCCGACATCCCGCTGCTCCTGCAAAAGATGATGGTCGAGCAGCAAGGCGGATCGCCCCTTGCCTACCCCGAGATCACGGCCCGGCTGGGCGCAGACGCAGCGCGCGCATTCGGCAAGGACTATCTTTCGGGTACGCGGCTGCACCGCAAGGCGGGCAAGCCTTTCTTCATCGACAAGCTGCCGAACAACTGGCTGCATATAAGTTTCATCCACCTGATCCTGCCCAATGCCCGGATCATCGATGCACGGCGCGATCCGCTCGACTGCTGCTTCTCGAACTTCAAGCAGCATTTCGCGCGCGGGCAGGCCTTTTCCTATTCGCTCGACGATATGGGGCGCTACTACCGCGATTATGTCCGGCTGATGGACCATGTGGACCAAGCGTTACCCGGCCGCGTCCACCGCATGATTCATGAGGAATTGATCGCCGATCCCGAGCGCGAGATCAGGCGGATGCTTGCAGCACTGGACCTGCCCTTCGAGGAGGCCTGCCTGCACTTCCATGAAAACGCCCGCCCCGTGCGCACGGCGAGTTCGGAACAGGTCCGCCGCCCGATCAATCGCGACGGGGTCGAACGCTGGCGTGCGTATGAGCCGTGGCTGGGGCCACTCAAGCTGGCGCTCGGCGATCTGGTATAGAAGCCAACGGCCCGCCCCTCAGGTGAGGAGCGGGCCGTGTCACTTCCACATCCGTGGCGGAAGATCAGTAACGATAATGGTCGGGCTTGAACGGGCCTTCGACCGGCACGCCGATATAGTCGGCCTGCTTCTGGCTCAGCTGGCTGAGCTTCACGCCGAGCTTTTCGAGGTGCAGCGCCGCGACCTTTTCGTCGAGATGCTTGGGCAGGACATAGACGTCGTTCTTGTACTGCTCGCTGCGGGTCCAGAGCTCGATCTGCGCCAGCGTCTGGTTGGTGAAGCTCGCCGACATCACGAACGACGGGTGGCCGGTCGCATTGCCGAGGTTCACCAGGCGGCCCTTCGACAGGATGATGATCTGCTTGCCGTCGGGGAATTCGACCAGGTCGACCTGCGGCTTCACTTCGGTCCACTTGTAGTTGGCGAGCGCCGCAATCTGGATCTCGCTGTCGAAGTGGCCGATGTTGCAGACGATCGCCATATTCTTCATCGCCGCCATATGTTCGGCGGTGATGACGTCCGCGTTGCCGGTCGCAGTGACGAAGATGTCCGAACGCTTGACGGCCTCGTCCATCGTCACGACCTCGAAGCCTTCCATCGCCGCCTGCAGCGCGCAGATCGGGTCGATTTCGGTGACGAGCACGCGCGCGCCGCCGTTGCGGAGCGACTGGGCCGAGCCCTTGCCGACGTCGCCGAAGCCGGCGACGGTCGCGACCTTGCCCGCCAGCATCACGTCGGTGCCGCGGCGGATCGCGTCGACCAGCGACTCTTTACAACCATAGAGGTTGTCGAACTTCGACTTGGTGACGCTGTCGTTGACGTTGATCGCGGGGAAGGGCAGCTCGCCCTTCTTGGCGATGTGGTACAGGCGGTGGACGCCGGTCGTCGTTTCTTCCGACACGCCCTTGATCGCCTTGACCGTCTTGGTCAGGTAGCCGGGGTTCGCGGCAACGAACGCCTTCAGCGCGCGCTGCATCTCGATCTCTTCCTCATTTTCGGGCGCCGGCATCGTTTCGCCGGCTTCGAGCTTCGCGCCCCACAGCGCGAACATCGTGGCGTCGCCGCCGTCGTCGAGGATCAGGTTGCAGGTCGTGCCATCTTCCACGCCCCAGTCGAAGATGCGACCGACATAGTCCCAATAATCGGCAAGGCTCTCGCCCTTCACCGCGAACACCGGAACGCCCGACGCGGCGATCGCCGCGGCGGCATGGTCCTGCGTCGAGAAGATGTTGCACGTCGCCCAGCGGACTTCGGCGCCGAGCGCGGTCAGCGTCTCGATCAGCACCGCGGTCTGGATCGTCATGTGCAGCGAACCGGTGATACGCGCGCCCTTCAGCGGCTGCGCCGCGCCATATTCGGCGCGCAGCGCCATCAGGCCCGGCATTTCGGTTTCGGCGATGTTGATTTCCTTGCGCCCGAAATCGGCGAGGCTGATGTCGGCAACGACATAGTCACGGGTGTCGGCGGCGAGAGTGGCCACGGGGATTCTCCATTTTTGGCAATACGACCGCAGGCGAGCGGCCACGAAATTATCGTGCGCCCCTACCCCAAGAAGGCTTCCCGATCAAATATAAAGTTTTCTTTATATCGCGTGCGCACCACCGTCCATCGGCGGACGCGGGCATGCGAATCGGCGGCGCAAAAACGCACCGCCCGCGAAAATAATTTTCACGCGCTTCGATTGTGACAATCGGGAGGCTCCGATTGTGACATAGAGTCGCAAAAGCCAAGATTCTGAAAAATCTGACTTATAATGCGCCTTGCGATCAGCTTAATTTCGCTTTGTGACAACAGTGTTACAAAGCCCCGGAAATATTGACAATTTTTGCAATGCGCGAGAAAATCTCTCCAAGTTTTCGGGGAGATACCAGAATGAAAAAATATCTGCTGCCGCTCGTCGCCCTCGCCTTCGCGAGCCCCGCCATGGCGCAGTCGATCATCGTCACGGGTGAAGAAGAGAATGATTCGGCACCGCTGTCGGTCGCCTATGAAGAGCTCAAGGCCGGCCAGAACCAGTTGGCAGTCGACAAGCTCACGCACAGCTCGATCCACCGCGACGATCCCTCGCGCCTGATCAATCTCGGCACCGCTTATGCCCGCCTTGGCCAAAAGGCCGACGCGCAGACCGCGTACAAGGCCGCGATTACGAGCGACATCCGCTACGACGTCGAACTCGCAAACGGCACCTATATGGATTCGCGCTGGGCCGCGCGCACCGCACTGACGAACCTAAACGAGGGCAAGCCGCTGCTGGCGCTTGCGCGCTGAAATTGAAGGTGGCACCGGCCCGCTCCCCCTCCCGGCCTCCCTAACGATAGTAGCCTATGGGAGGCCGGGAGGGGGAGCGGGCCGGTGCCGAACGTTTCAGCAGAGCTGAAACAGAAACTAAGCCTCGCCGCCTTCGGTTGTGAGCAAGCGGGCGTCCACTCCCGCTTCGGCAAACGCCGCCTGCCACCTTTCGGCGGGCGGCGTTTCGAATAACAGGCCGTCGCTGCCCGGGGTGACGTGCCAGCCGTGGCGGACCATTTCGCCCTCCAGCTGGCCCGGCGACCATCCCGCATAGCCCAGCGCGACCAGCCAGCGCGACGGGCCGCGCCCTTCGCCGATCGCGCGCAATATGTCGTGCGAGCTCGACACCATCCAGCGATCGCCGACCTGGACCGCCTCCTGCCCGCCCCAGTCGAGACTGTGGAGCACGAAACCGCGCGACGGCTCGACGGGTCCGCCAAGGAATACCGGCTGGTCGAGCGTCGCCGTATGTTCGATTTCAAGCTGGTCGAGCACCGCGCCGACGGTCATGCCATCGATCGGATCGTCGATGCCGATCCCCATCGCGCCCTCTTCGTCATGGCTGATCATCGCGATCACCGCATGTTCGAACCGGGGGTCGCCAATTCCGGGCAGCGCTAGCAGCAGCTGTCCGGTGAACCAGGTGGGGTCTGTGTCCATATGTGACACCATGCCTCCTTGCGGCGACATGGTCCAGCCCTTCGATCGATTCGTCCGCCGCGCTTGACTTGGCCACCGGCGCATCCAATGTCACGCCCACCAAAAAATCCCCTCAATGAAAGGATGCCGACCATGACGATCCAGACCGGAGACAAGCTGCCCGACGCCACCTTCGTAAAGGTCACCGAAAGCGGCCCCGAACAGGTCAATACCGCCGATTATTTCAAGGGCCGCCGCGTCGCGCTCTTTTCGGTCCCCGGCGCCTTCACCCCGACCTGCTCGGCGAAGCATCTGCCGGGCTATGTCGACAAGGCCGGCGAACTCAAGGCCAAGGGCGTCGACGAAATCGTCTGCACCGCGGTCAACGACGCCTTTGTCATGGGCGCATGGGGCAAGAGCGCCGGCGCGAACGAAAGCGTCACGATGCTTGCCGACGGCAATGGCGATTTCGCCGAAGCAGTCGGTCTCACCATGGACGGCAAGGCGTTCGGTATGGGCAAGCGCGGCCAGCGCTTCTCGATGATCGTCAACGACGGCGTCGTCGAACAGCTCAACGTCGAAGCCCCGGGCGAATTCAAGGTGTCGAGCGCCGACCATATGCTCGAACAGCTCTGAAACCCTTTCCCGCCCGCCGGTCGCGGCCTGTTGCCCTAGAGCCACAGTGCCGGATTATTATCGTCCGGCGGGCGGTTTCCTCCCATCCAAGTCGTTTTCCAAGCGTTGCAGACGCGGCTGCAAAAAATGGCAGCCGGCCGCACAGGCCTGAAAACGACAGGAGGAGAGGATTATGTACGGAATCCAGCATTTCGCCCGGTCCGGAGCGGCGAGCATCGCCGTCGTGGCCGCGCTTGCAAACGCCGCACCCGGCTACGCGCAGCAGGCGGCGCCGCCGCAGGAAAGCACCGCCGAAACCTCGGGGGACATGATCGTCGTTACCGGCTCGCGCATTCGCCGCGATCCGCTCGATCAGGACGCCCCGATCACCTATGTCGGGCAGGAAGATATCGCAAAGACCGGCCTCGCGTCGGTCAACGACGTGCTCCAGCGCCTGCCGAGTTCGGGCGGCGGCCTCAACAGCAAGTTCAACAATAGCGGGAACCTCGGCAATCCGCCCGACGGCGGCGGTGTCGGTGCGGGCGCGGCGGAAATCGACCTGCGCTATCTCGGGTCGCGCCGTGTGCTCGTGCTCGTCGACGGCATTCGTTATGTGAACGGCGCCTCGGCGAGCGGTGTGCCCGGATCGACCGACCTCAACTCGATCCCCGAAAGCGCGATCGAGCGCATCGAGGTGCTGCAAGACGGTGCCTCGGCGATTTACGGCTCGGACGCGATCGCCGGCGTCGTCAACATCATCACCAAGAAGAGCCAGGAGGGCCTCCGCGCCAGCGCGCAGGTCGGCGGTTACGGCCAGGGCGACGGCTTTACCAAAAGCGCGCAGGTCAGCTGGGGCAACGGCCGCGGCCCGACGCAGATCGTCGTCGGCGCCAACTATGTCCAGCAGGACGGCGTCTCCGCGGGAAGCCGCGCGATTTCACGCTTTCCCGCGCCTTATTCGGACACCTGCCTCGATGGCGGCTGTTCGGGCTTCGTGCCGCTCGGGCGCTTCATCGTTTTTGGCAACGACCTGACGCTGCGCGGCCCGGTGATCGGCCGCAATCCCGTGTATAATGCGGGCAATCCGACCGATCCGGCGAGCGATTTCAAGGCGTTTACCGACGCCGACCGCTTCAACTTCGGCCCGTTCAACTATCTGCAAATCCCGGTCGAACGTTACGGCGCCTTCATCAACGCGCGGCAGGAACTGTCGGACAGCATCAACTTCTCGGTCCGCGGGATCTGGAACCAGCGTAAATCGCAGAACCAGGCCGCGCCCTTGCCCTTCGGTTTCGGCCCCGCTGCGGGACTGACGCCGGTGCTCGACGCGATCACGGTCGATGCCACCAACCCGTTCAACCCGTTCGGGGTGACGCTCGACGCGAGCAATACCGATCTCGTCTATCGCCGCTTCGTCGAAGGCGGGCCGCGCCGTTTCAACCAGCGGGTGACAACCGTCTATGGCGTCGCGACGCTCGACGGCAGCTTCGACTTTGGCGGCGGCAGCAAATGGTATTGGGACGTCAACGCCGCCTATGGCCGCAACAAGGCCAAGCAGACGATGTACGGCAATATCAACTCGGACCACCTGCGCCGCGCACTCGGCCCGGTCGCCGACTGCACCGGCGAATGCGTGCCGTTCAACATCTTCGGCGGGGTCGGATCGATTACCCAGCCGATGCTCGACTATGTCATGTTCACCCAGCGCGACCGCAGCCGTCAGTCGACCTTCAGCGCCTCGGCGAACCTGACCGGCAGCCTGTTCGAGCTGCCCGGCGGGCCGCTCGGCGTCGCGGTCGGGGT
Organism: Sphingopyxis sp. OAS728; assembly: GCF_014873485.1. NCBI lineage: Bacteria > Pseudomonadati > Pseudomonadota > Alphaproteobacteria > Sphingomonadales > Sphingopyxidaceae > Sphingopyxis > Sphingopyxis sp. OAS728. The sequence continues at coordinate 2,340,514 of NZ_JADBDT010000001.1, forward strand.
CGAATATCGTAAATTGAAAGGCAGCTTCGATCCCGACCCGATCGTCGCCGCAGGGTTCAGCTCGGACATTCCGGCCTTGCCGACGCGCGGCAGCTATAATGTCAAGGAAGCCTATGCCGAACTCAGCGCCCCCGTGCTGGCCGACGTCCCCTTCATCAACCTGCTCGAATTCACCGGCGCGGTACGCTGGTCCGATTATTCGACCTCGGGCTCGACGACGACGCTGAAGGGCGGCGTCAACTGGAAGCCGATCCAGGACCTGCGCCTCCGCGCCTCCTATGCCGAAGGGTTCCGCGCCCCGTCGATCGGCGAATTGTTCGGCACCCAGTCGCGCTTCGACCAGTCGATCAACGACCCCTGCTCGACCTCGACCACCGCGGGCCAGAATTGGAACAACAATACGACGATCCGGGCCAATTGCATTGCGCAGGGCGTTCCGGCGGCGGGTTATGCACAAGCCAATCCGCAGATTTCGGTGCTTGTCGGTGGCAATCAGGATCTGTCGGCCGAAAGTTCGAAGAGCTGGATTTTCGGCGGCGTCTACAGTCCGAGTTTCATCCCCGGCCTGTCGATCGAGGGCAATTATTACGACATCAAGATCAAGGGCGCGATCCAGGCCGTGAATGCCGAAATCACGCTGGCGCAGTGTGTCGGACAAAATGACGCCGACGCCTGTGCGCTCGTCACCCGCGCGCCGGGCGGCGGACAGCTAACCTTTATCGAAGGGCTGCTCCAGAATATCGCCGGCATCCGCACCAAGGGGATCGACGCCAACCTGACGTACCGGACGCAGAAGACCTCGGCGGGCCGGTTCGGCTTCACCTGGAACAACACGATCCTCACGCGTTACGACGTGATCGTGCCGACCGCCGACGGCTCGCTCGTCGTCAGCCGCGAGGGGACCGAACAGGGCAGCCCCAGCCAGGCCTTCCCCAAATGGAAGTCGGTCGGCATCCTCGACTGGGACGGCACGTCGATCGGCGCGACGCTGACCGGCCGCTATGTTTCGGCGATCAAGGAACCGCTGGCCGACGACAACAAGATGAAGGCGCGTTTCTACACCGATTTCCAGCTGCGCTGGTTCCCGGCCGAGGATCCCGAGGCCTTCGGCTTCGCGCTCGGCGTGAACAATCTGTTCAACGTCAAGGCACCGGGCTGCATCAGCTGCGATATCAATAATTTCGATCCGACCGCTTATGACCTGCCCGGACGTTATTTTTACGCCCGCGCCAGCTTCAAGATGTAACAAATGGGGGCGGCGGCGCGGCCCGAAAGGCCGCGCCGCCATCATTTCCGGTCACCCTTTTCTTTTGTCACATTTTCGTGCAACAGCGACGCGATGACATCCAACGCATCGCAAGAAACCACCGACCCCACCGCGCTCGTCGACGACATCATCGCCGAACTTCAAACGCGCTTCCGCACGTCGGTTTCCAACCTCAAATCCGCCATCGCCGACTATGTCCGCGACCGCACGCTGCCGCCGGCCGATGCCGCCGCGACCGGGCTGTTCGACTATCCGGCGATCCGCCTCGTCACCACCGGCGAGCAGCGCGAGGGGCAGAAGGGCCATAATCTCGCCTTCGGCCGCTTCGAGCGCGCGGGCGAGTTCGTCACCACCGTGACGCGCCCCGATCTTTTCGCCGATTATCTCCGCGACCAGCTCACCCTGCTTGCGCGTCACTATGATATCGAATTGTCGGTGACGCGCACCGGGCAGCAAATCCCCTTCCCCTATGTGCTCGACGCCAGCGACGGGTCGGACATGGGCGGTGTTACCCCGCTCGAACTCGCGCGCCACTTTCCGACGACCGAGCTTGCAGACATCGGCGACGAACTCGCCGACGGGCTGTTCGGGCAGGATCCCGCCGCGTCACAGCCGCTCGCGCTGTTCGATGCGCTGCGCACCGACTTCAGCCTCGCGCGCCTCCGCCATTACACCGGCACCGCGCCCGAGCATTTCCAGCGCTACATCCTCTTCACCAACTATCACCGCTACGTCGACGAATTCGTCGCCTGGGCGGGGTCGCAGGTCGGGCAGGGTCGGTACACCGCGCTCGCGGGCGCCGCGGGCCTCTACGTCGACCAGCCGGGCGTCAACGCGAGCGCGCTCGTCGCCGACAGCGCATGGCGGCGGCACCAGATGCCCGCCTATCACCTGATCGCCCCCGACGGCGGCGGCATCACGCTGGTCAACATCGGCGTCGGCCCGTCGAACGCCAAGACGATCTGCGACCATCTCGCGGTGCTGCGTCCCGAGGCGTGGCTGATGATCGGCCACTGCGGCGGCCTCCGCCCCAGCCAGCGCATCGGCGACTATGTACTCGCGCACGCCTACCTCCGCGACGACCATATCCTCGACGCGGTGCTGCCGGTCGAAATCCCGATCCCGCCGATCGCCGAAGTGCAGGTGGCGCTCGCAAGCGCCGCCGAAGCCGTGTCGGGCGCCACCGGCGCCGACCTCAAGAAGCGCATGCGTACCGGCACCGTCGTCACCACCGACGACCGCAACTGGGAGCTGCGCTACACCGACAGCGCGCTGCGCTTCTCGCAGTCGCGCGCGATCGGCATCGACATGGAGAGCGCGACCATCGCCGCGCAGGGCTATCGCTTCCGTGTCCCCTATGGCACCCTACTCTGCGTCAGCGACAAGCCACTCCACGGCGAACTCAAGCTGCCCGGACAGGCAAACCGCTTCTACGAGGAAGCGATCGCCGCGCACCTCCAGATCGGCATCCGCGCGTGCGAGACGATGCGCGACGAGGGCGCCAAGCTGCATAGCCGTAAGCTCCGCGCCTTCAACGAGCCGCCGTTCCGCTGACGGCCTCGCGCCCGATCGTCAATAAGGGCTTTTCGGTGCGGTTCCCGGCCGCGTGAACAGCTTTCCGCGCTCGGCCCAGAACACCAAGGTCAGGCCGACCACCGCGCTGATCAGGAAGGCATAGGCCAGCGGCAGCGTCGTGCCGTCATATTGCTGACCGATCGTCGCACCGACGGTCGCCGCCAGCAGCGTCTTGGCAAAGCTTTGATACGACGAGGCGACGCCGGCCATATGGCCGAAATCCTCCATCGCAATCGACCCGAAGTTGCTGCCGATAAAGCCGACGAGCCCGACGTTGACCATCATCAGCGCGGTGAACATCCACAAAGTCTCCGCTCCGCTCAATGCCGCGACGATCTGGAGGATCGAGGTCGCCATGAAAGCGAAGACCGCCGACTGCGACACCCGCCGCGCGCCGAAGCGCTCGACGATTGCGGCGTTCGAGAAATTGGCGATCGCGATCCCCACCGCGACGCAGGCGAAGATCAGCGGGAACATCGCCTGCGCGCCGAACACCTCTGAAATGATCTGCTCGCTGCTGTTGAGATAGCCGTAGAGTGCGCCCTGCATCATCCCCGACGCGATCATATAGCCCGCGGCGCGGCGGTGCCGCGTCACCGTCGCCCAGCCCGCGATCATCGTCTTGAGATCGAGCGGGCGCACATCGGCCGGGTCTAACGTCTCCGGAAGGCGGCGCAGCCAGAGCAGCATCACGATCGACATCACCGCGAGCACGACGAAGATCGCGCGCCAGCCCGCGACCGCGGCGATCCCCGCGCCGATCGTCGGCGCGATGATCGGCACGATCATGAAGACGAGGAAGATCAACGACAGCCGCTTTGCCATCGCATCGCCCGCAAACAGGTCGCGGATGACCGCCACGACGATGACCCCGAGCGCAGCACTGACCAGCCCGTGGATGAAGCGCAGCACGAGCAGCATCGCGAAACTCGTCGCGAGCCCGCAGCCGACAGCGAGCGCGAGATAGGCGAAGAGCGCCGGGACAAGCACGCCCTTGCGCCCAAAGCGGTCCGACAGCGGCCCGTAAAGCAGCGAGCCAAAGCCGATGCCGAGCAGGTAGATCGAGATAACGTGCTGGCGATCATTGGCGACGGTGACCCCCAGCGCGTGACCGATCGCGGGCAGCGCGGGCAGCATCGAATCGATGGCGAGCGCATTCAGCGCCATGACCATCGCCATCATGACCACCATCTCACGGTCGCCCGGCAGGCTCCGCTGGGGGGATTGGGCCGGCTTGTGCATGGCGGCAGCCTATGCGCCCATGGTGCCGCTTTGGATAGCCCCCGAATGGCCTGCAACGCCAAAGGGCATTGCTATGCAAAGCAAAAGGGCCGCCCGGCATGGACGGCCCTTCGCATATCCTGACGTACCGCTTAACCCTGACGGGTGCCGGTCATCGCCATCGAACCGAACGCACCGGCCTTGATCGTACCGGTCAGCGCGTCGCCGTCGATCGTCGCTTCGCATTCGAGCGTCATCGGCATCGGCACCTTCATGTTCATGGTCCAGGTCAGCTTGTTGCCATCGACCTTGCCATTTTCGACATCGAGCGAACCCATCGCGCCGGCATTCTGGCCGGTGAAGCTGCCGCCGTCGCTGTTGACGGTGAAAACCGACTTCTGGTCGCCCATCGGCGACTTGGTGACGCAATCATAGCTGCCATCGACTTGGGACATTGGGGCTCTCCTTACTGAAACTGATGTTAGTTATCGAGGGACACCGTTTCCACCGGCAGACCCAATCCGTCAAGCTGCGGTTTTACCACCGCGGCGTCACCGACGACGACATAGACGAGATCGTCGGTGCTGAGCGCTTTCCGCGCCGCGGCATCAATTTCGGCCGCGGTCATCGCCTCATAGGTGGCGGGCAGCGTCTCGTAATAATTGTCGGGGCGACCGAACTTCACGATCTGGCGGAGCCCGCCGAGCACGTCGCCCGACGTTTCGAAGCTGCCGGGCAGTTCGCGCACGCTGCCGTTGATCGTGCGTTCGAGTTCTTCCTTCGTCACGCCCTTGTCGCCGAGGAAGCTTTTGAGGTCGCTTTGCAGCTCCTTGATCGAATCGCCCGTGCGGTCGGCCTGCACCGGCGCCGAGGCGACCCAGGTCAACCGGTCCTGGTCACCCGAGATGCGGCTGCGCACGCCATAGGACCAGCCCTTGGTCTCGCGCAAATTGGTGTTGAAGCGCGACAGGAAATTGCCGCCAAAAATGTCGTTCGCCGACCGCAGCACTTCAAGCTCGTCGCCGCCCTTGGCGTCGAGCACCTTGCCGGCGAGGATCACCGACTGCGGCGATTTAGGACGGTCGAACAACAGGATACGCGGTTTCGGCGCGGGGATCGCAACCTCGAAATGCTTGACCGGCTTCGCTGTCGCGGGCGACTGCCACTGGCCCAGCGTTGCGTCGAGCTGCTTCTTGACCTCGGCGAGCGTCGTATCGCCGACGACGAAGATGCGCGCATTGTCGGGACGGATCCACGCCGAATGGAATGCCGCAAGCTGGTCACGCGTCGCCGCCGCCACCGACTTCGCATTGCCGAGGCCCGACGGCGGGATGCCATAGGGATGGTCGGCGCCATACAGCACCGGCGTCAGCACGCGTGAGGCGATTGCGCTCGGATTATTGAGTTCGGCCTTCAGCCGGTTGAGCTGCTGCGCGCGCACCCGCTCGAGTTCCTTAGCGTCGAACGCCGGATTGCGGATATAGTCGGCGAGCAGGCCGAGCGAAGCCTGCAAATTAGGCTTGAGCGCAAACAGGCTGAACACCGTCTCGTCGGCATTGGCACTCGCATCGATCTGCGCGCCGAGCCGTTCCTTCGCCTCGGCAAAGGCGATCGAATCGAGATTTTGCGTGCCCTCGTCCATCAGGCTGAGCATCAGCGACTGCGTGCCGAGCGCGCTGTGCGGATCGGCGGCATAGCCCGCATCGAAGCTGACCGCGACATTGACCGTCGGCACCGTCGTGCGGCGCGCAAAAACGACCTCGACGCCATTTTTGAGCTTGGCGCGCTCGATCGCCGGGAAGTCGAGAGCCTTGAGGTCGGCAACCGCGGGCAGCTGCGAACGGTCGGCGAACGACGACGCACCGCCGGTATCGGGGCCGACATCGCCGAGCGCCTCGTTCCAGTAGCGATCGGGCTGGACCGCTTCGGTCGCCTTGCCGCCCGTCACCGCGCCGCCGCGATTTTCGCCGCCCTCGGTACGTTCGCCGGGCGTGTAGGTCAGCGAGAAGGCCGGGCGCGACAGCCATTTATTGGCAACCGCCTTCACCTGCTCGGGCGTCGCCTTCGCCATCCGGTCGAGTTCGACTTTGTAGTAAGCGGGATTGTTCGAATAGAGCGCGCCCTCGGCCAGCGTCACCGCCTTGCCGCCAAAACCGCCGACCGATTCGAGCCCCGAGATCGTGCCCGCGAGGTAGCTTGCGGCGGTGCGCTGCAATTCGTCGGCGGTCGGCCCCGTCGCGAGGAAGCTCGCGATTTCGGCGTCGAGCCGCTCTGTGACGAGCTTCGCATCGACGCCCGGCTTCACATCGGCCTGAACCAGCAAGATGCCCGCGTCCTCGAACGGCTGCGCCACCGCCGACACGCTCACCGCGACCGGATCCTTGCGCACCAGCGCATTGTCGAGGCGCGACGAGGACAGACCGCCGAGCACGCTCATCGCCATCTGCAGCGGCACCGCCTCGGGATCGTTGAGCCCGGGGATCGCCCACATGCGATAGATGCGTGTCGTCGGAATGAGGTCCTTAACCTCCTTCGCCAGCGGCGCGGGCAGCGTCGGCACCGATACTGTGGGCATTGCCACCGCGGGGCCGCGCGGGATGTCGCCGAACCATTCCTGCACCTTGGCTTTTGCAGTGGCGACATTCACGTCGCCCGCGAGCACCAGCACCGCATTGTTCGGGCCGTAATTGTCGGTGAACCACTTCTTTACATCGCCAAGGCTCGCCGAATTGAGGTCGCCCATCGAGCCGATCGTGCTGTGGTGATAGGGATGGCCGGTCGGGAAGAGATTTTCGAAGATCTCGTAACGCAACAGGCCATAGGGATTATTGTCGCCCTGACGCTTTTCGTTCTGAACTACGCCGCGCTGGTTATCGAGCTTTTCCTGCGTCACCGCGCCGAGCAGATGCCCCATGCGGTCGCTTTCGAGGAAGAGCGCACGGTCGAGCGCGCCGGTCGGCACCGTCTCGAAATAATTGGTGCGGTCGACATTGGTCGTGCCGTTGCTGTCGGTCGCGCCGACCTGTTGCAGCGGCTCGAAGAAATCGCCTGGCGAATTTTCCGAGCCGTTGAACATCAGATGCTCGAACAGGTGCGCAAAACCCGTCTTGCCCTTGGGCTCGTGTTTCGATCCGACGCGATACCACACCGACACCGCGACGACGGGCGCCTTGCGGTCTTCGTGCACGATGACGCGGAGGCCATTGTCGAGCGTGAAGCTCTGGTACGGAATATCGACCGCCTTGACGAGCTCGGCGATCGGCGCCGGGTTCGCGGCCTTCGCCTGGGCGAGCGCGGGGCCCGCAGCGACGAGCGAGGTGGTGACCGCGAGGGCCAGGGCGAAGCGATGGAAACGGGACATGGAAATCCTTTTTACGGACACAGGCCATTCGGGCCTGATTGCGACCGGGTGCCGGACGGCACTGTATCAACGGTTTAGGACAGCAGTTTGCCGCTTTCAAGGCCGATAGAAGCGCGCCCCGCTCGCCTTCAGCGCCGCCGGATCGAACAGCACGGGCTTCAGCTTGTGCTGCACAAACAGCGGCGCCTGATCGTTATAATGCGGGCTGTCCGGCCGCGTCGTCGCCGATCCGAAGGGCTGGATCGATTCGGACTGAACCTTGCCGGCCTTGTCCCATGTCACGAACATGATGAAGCTGTCGCCATGACGCACCTTCAGCCGCCCGTCGGGTTCGGCGTCCCACAGGGTCGAGGCGCGCACCGTATCATTGCCACCGTCGAGCGGCAGATCGATGCGGTTCGCTCCCTCGCCGTGGCGAAGCCGCAGCACCGTCCCGAGCTTCGGGTCGAGGCCGTCGAAATGCTCCTGCAGATGCGCCACCGTTTCTTTGAGCACGGCGCGCGGATCGGGCGCGGCGCGGCGCTGGTAGTGGCTGCCGTTCGCAGGCCGCAGCACCATCAGCGCCAGCGCGTCGCCCTTGCCCTTGCCATCAAGGTTCCAGTCCCATTCGCGCAGCAGTTTCTGCGCCTGTGCGAGCGCCGGATCGTCCTTCGTGTCGAGCGCGAGCAGACGGCGCATCCACGCCGCCGCATAGCCCGTCTTCGCATAGGCGGTGTCATATTTGATCGCGCGCAGCCGTGCTGCGTCGATCTGCCCCGACGCCTCGAACAATTCGATCAGCCGCGTCGCGCGGTTGGTCATATCGTCCTCGATCCCGAGCAGCGGAGAGAAAGCCGCGGCATCGAGTTCGTCCCCCGGCCCCGCCGCGACCCACGGCGTGTTGTTCGCGTTCATCACATAGCCCGAGCGCGGATTGACCAGCGCGGGCACACGGTCGAACGGCAATGTCTTCGTCCACAGGTCCGCCGACGTGTCGCCAGGCAGCACCCCGCGCCAGTTGAACCCGGCCGGCCGGTCGGGGAACATCGCGTTGTAGAAAAGCCCGATGTTGCCCTTCGCATCGGCGTAGATGAAATTGGTCGCGGGCACGCCCTGCCCCGCCATCGCGGCGCGCCATTCGGCAAAGCTCTTCGCCTTGTTCAGCCTGTAATATTGCGTGACCATATTCGCCTGGTCGATCCCGGCATAACGGATCGCAAAGGCGCCCTTTTCGTTCTTCACGACCGGCCCGTGGACCGAGCGCCAGATGGTGCGCGGCACGGGCAGCACGAACGGGCCGACCTTGACCTTCAGCCAGATGCGCTTTTCTTCGAGCGGTCGCCACGCACCGTCGAAACGGTAGTTCTCGCCGCTCTCGTCGAGGGTCAGCTTGTACACGTCGATCAGATCGGGCCGGTTCACCGTGTTCGTCCAGCCGAGATATTTATTGTGGCCGAGGAAGGGATAAGGCGAGCCGGGGAAGTTCGCGCCGGCAAAGTCCCAACCTTCCTGCGAATGGACGACGAGTTCGTACCAGGCGACGCCGCCCGTCCATGGTTGGTGCGAGTTCGACACGAGCCGCGTCGCACCATCGGTCGAGCGCGCCGGCGCGACCGCCATGCCGTTCGATCCATTGTCGGCCGGGTCGGTGCCGACCGGCGTCAATTCGCGCGGGACAAGCTTGCCCGTCGCATCGAGCGCGGGGCCGCCTTCGCGGCTCAACGCCTTATCCTCGACGAGCGAACCGAGCACCGAATCGAGCCCGAAGAAAAAGGGCGAGCGCAGCACGAAGCCCGCGACGACATCTTCGCCGGTCACCGGGAACAGCCCCGACAGGCGGACCTCGCCCGGATGCTTGTCGGCATAATGGTTGAGCCCCGCCGCATAGGCAGTGAACAGCGCCTTCACATCAGCGGGCAGCCGCGGCCAGTCGCGCGCGGTCGTCGCACGGACGTCCAGCAGCGCCTCGGCATAGTCGATCTTCGCACCATCCTCGCCGAGCATCGCCCCCGCCCGGCCGCGCGTCATCGCGAGCACCTCCTGCAAGGTCGAGAAATCATCCTCGGCGTGCGCATAGGCGACGCCATAGGCGACATCGGCGTCGGTCTTGCCGAAGATATGCGGCACACCGAATTTGTCGCGCGCGATGCGGACGTCGGTCGGCTTGAAAGCAGGCGCAGCGGGCGCTTCGGCGGTCAGCGGTTCCCAGAACACGAGCGACACGGCGACAACCGCCAGCAGCAACAGGAACCCCAGAAAAATCCGTTGCAGCATCGTTGGTCCTCTTACGGTTTGGCGCGCAAGGCTATGTGACCGCCATGTCATCCGATGGCAAGCGACTGTCGTTCGTCGAGCCGAATTTGCGGGCGCGCGGAGTGTCGCTATGCAAGGTGGAGGTCATTGAACAACGGGGATATCGAACCATGCGCATGAAACATCTGCTCCTTTCCGCTTGCCTGTCGCTCGCCCTCGCGCCCGCCGCGATGGCACAGGGCATCGCCGGATCGGGCGTCGTTCCGGCAACCGCCGCGAATAGTGCCGAGCGCGCGATCGGTTTTGCCACCAACGCCCCCGCAGGCGCCGCACTCGTCGTCGTGATGACCAATGCCACGCTGCCGCCGCTGGACGGCGTGACGCTGAACGCGGCCGAACGGCAGGCGGTCACGGCAGCCATCGCGGCGGCGAGCTTCGACGGCAAGGCCGGCTCGACCCTGTCGCTGCGCGGCATCGGCGCGTACCCGCGCATCCTGCTCGTCGGGGCGGGCGCGACGCCGTCGTCGCTCGCTCTTGCCGAAGCGGGCGGAAAGGCCGCGCAGGAACTCAAGAGCGAAGCGCAGCCGGTGGCGATCGCGGGCGCCTTTGGCGACACAAGTGCCGCCGATGTCGCCTATGGCTTCACGCTCGGCCAATATCGCTTCGACCGCTATCAGACCGTCGGCAAAAAGGCGCCCGCGACCGGCGCCGTGACCCTCGTCGGCGCCAATCCGTCGGGCGCCGAGGCGGCGTTCACCAACCGCTGGAAGCCGCTGGCCGACGGTGTGCGCCTGTCGCGCGACCTTGCGAACGAACCCGCGAACGTCATCTATCCCGAGACCTTCGTGGCCGAAGTGCGCAAAGCTTTCGCCGGTGTGGCGGGCGTCAGCATCGAAGTGCTCGACGAGGCCGCGATGCGTAAGCTCGGCATGGGGACGATCGTCGGTGTCGGCCAGGGCAGCCCGCGCGGATCGCGCCTGTTGCTCGTTCGCTATCGCGGCGCGGGCTCGCCCGACTCGCCGACGGCCTTCGTCGGCAAGGGCATCACCTTCGATTCGGGCGGCCTGTCGCTGAAACCCGGCGCCGGGATGGGCAATATGAAGGGAGATATGTCGGGTGCCGCGTCGGCGATCGGCGCGGTCGTCTCGCTCGCCAAGTCACGCGCGCCGGTGCATGTCGTCGGCGTCGCCGCGCTCGCCGAAAACATGCCCGACGGCAATGCGCAGCGCCCCGGCGACGTCACGCGCACCATGTCGGGCAAGACGATCGAGATGGTCAATGCCGACGCCGAAGGGCGCCTCGTCCTCGCCGATGCCAATGAATATGTTGCCAAAACCTATAAGCCCAAGGCAATCGTCAACATCGCAACGCTCACTGGCGCGGTCGTCGGCGCGCTCGACAACAGCTATGCGGGGCTTTTCGCGCGCGACGAGGCGCTCGCCGCGCGGCTGACCGCCGCGGGCACCGCAAGCGGCGAGGAATTGTGGCGGCTGCCGCTCCACAAGGATTATGCCGAGCGGATGAAGTCCGACATCGCCGACATTCGCAACTCGGCGACCGGACAGGGCCCCGGCGCGAGCTTGGGTGCGCATTTCATCGGTTTCTTCGTCGACGAGGCGACTCCATGGGCGCATCTGGACATCGCCGGGGTCAACCGCACCGAAAAGGCCTCGCCGCTCGTCCCGAAAGACATGACCGGCTTCGGCGTCCGGCTGCTCGACCAATTCGCGCGGTCGGGCAAATAGCGTTCCATCTTCCGTTCGTGTCGAGCGAAGTCGAGACACCGTGAAGGCGTGCGCCACGATGGGCATCTCGACTTCGCTCGATGCGAACGGAACTGGTTGCAAGCCCCTTGTGTTGCACAATGGCAACACTATCTTGCTCGGCGAGAAAGGGGCTTTCTGAATGAACCTCGAAAAATTTACCGACCGCGCCAAGGGCTTTTTGCAGGCGGCGCAGACGATCGCGATCCGCATGAACCATCAGCGGATTTCGCCCGAGCATATCGCGAAAGCGCTGCTCGAAGACAATCAGGGCATGGCCGCAGGCCTGATCCGCGAAAGCGGCGGCGACGTCGCGCGTGCCACACAGGGTATCGACGCGCTGCTCGCCAAGGTGCCCGCCGTATCGGGCTCAGGCGCGCAGCAGACGCCGGGGCTCGACAATGATGCCGTGCGTCTGCTCGACCAGTCCGAACAGGTTGCCGCCAAGGCCGGCAGCGAGTTCGTCGCGGTCCAGAATATCCTGCTCGCGATGGTGCTCGCGCCGAGTACGCCGGTGGGCAAGGCCTTGGCCGACGCGGGCGTGAAGCCCGACGCGCTCAACGCCGCGATCACCAAGCTGACGGGTGGCCGCACCGCCGATACGGCCTCGGCCGAAGACCGCTATGACGCGCTCAAGAAATTCGCCCGCGACCTCACCGAGGTTGCGCGCGAGGGCAAGCTCGACCCGGTGATCGGCCGCGACGAGGAAATCCGCCGCACGATCCAGATCCTCGCGCGCCGCACCAAGAACAATCCGGTCCTGATCGGCGAGGCCGGGGTCGGCAAGACCGCAATCGCCGAAGGCCTCGCGCTGCGCATCGTCAACGGCGACGTGCCGGACAGCCTGAAGGACCGCCGCCTGCTGTCGCTCGACATGGGCGCGCTGATCGCGGGCGCGAAATATCGCGGCGAGTTCGAGGAGCGCCTGAAGGGCGTGCTCGACGATGTGAAGGCCGCCGAGGGCGAGATCATCCTCTTCATCGACGAGATGCACACGCTCGTCGGCGCGGGCAAGGGCGAGGGCGCGATGGACGCCTCGAACCTGCTGAAGCCCGCACTCGCACGCGGCGAGCTGCATTGCATCGGCGCGACGACGCTCGACGAATATCGCAAGCATGTCGAAAAGGACCCCGCGCTCCAGCGGCGCTTCCAGCCCGTCTTCGTCGGCGAGCCGACGGTCGAGGATTCGATCTCGATCCTTCGCGGCATCAAGGAGAAGTATGAGCTGCACCATGGTGTGCGGATCACCGACGGCGCGATCGTCGCCGCGGCGACGCTATCGAACCGCTATATCTCCGACCGCTTCCTGCCCGACAAGGCGATCGACCTGATGGACGAGGCCGCGAGCCGCATCCGCATGGAGGTCGAATCGAAGCCAGAGGAAATCGAGAGCCTCGACCGCCGCATCATCCAGATGAAGATCGAGGAAGCCGCGCTGGGCAAGGAAAACGACGCCGCGTCGAAGGACCGGCTGGCGACCCTGCAAGGCGAGCTCGCCAACCTCGAGCAGCAGTCGGCCGAGCTCACCCAGAAATGGCACGCCGAAAAGGACAAGATCCACGCCGAAGCCAAGATCAAGGAAGAGCTCGACGCCGCGCGCTCGGCGCTCGATCAGGCGCAGCGCGCCGGCGACCTCGCGAAGGCGGGCGAGCTCAGCTACGGCACCATCCCCGGCCTCGAAAAAAGGCTTGAGGAAGCGCAGGCGGCTGCGGGCAACGCGATGCTGCGCGAGGAAGTCACCGCCGACGACATCGCCGCAGTCGTGAGCAAATGGACCGGCATTCCCGTCGACCGGATGATGGAAGGCGAGCGCGAAAAATTGCTCGCGATGGAGTCGACGCTCGAGAAGCGCGTCATCGGCCAGGACGATGCCGTCCGCGCGGTTTCGACCGCCGTCCGCCGCGCGCGTGCCGGCCTTCAGGATCCCAACCGTCCGCTCGGCAGCTTCCTGTTCCTCGGCCCCACCGGTGTCGGCAAGACCGAACTCACCAAGGCGCTCGCGCGGTTCCTGTTCGACGACGACAATGCGATGGTCCGTATCGACATGTCCGAATTCATGGAAAAGCACAGCGTCGCGCGGCTCGTCGGCGCGCCCCCGGGCTATGTCGGTTATGAAGAGGGCGGCACGCTCACCGAAGCGGTGCGGCGGCGGCCCTATCAGGTCGTGCTGTTCGACGAGGTCGAAAAGGCGCATCAGGACGTGTTCAACATCCTGCTGCAGGTGCTCGACGACGGGCGCCTGACCGACGGGCAGGGCCGCACGGTCGACTTTACCAACACGCTGATCATCCTGACCTCGAACCTCGGCAGCCAGGCGATCGCCGCGCTCCCCGACGACGCGCCGGTCGAACAGGCCGAGCCCGCGGTGATGGAAGTCGTGCGCGCGCATTTCCGGCCCGAGTTCCTGAATCGGCTCGACGAGATCGTGCTCTTCAACCGCCTCGCGCAGCAGCATATGGGCGGCATCGTCGACATTCAGGTCGCGCGCGTCCAGAAGCTGCTGACCGACCGCAAGGTGACGCTCGACCTGACCGATGCGGCACGCGCCTGGCTCGGCCGTGTCGGCTACGACCCCGTCTATGGCGCACGGCCGCTCAAGCGCGCGGTGCAGAAATATCTGCAGGACCCGCTCGCCGACCTGATCCTGAAGGGCGAAGTCCGCGACGGCTCGACGATCAAGGTCGACGAAGGCGACGGCGCGCTGAAACTCACGCCGGCATAAACGAAAAGGGCGGCAGAGATGCCGCCCTTATTTATTTCCGACCGCAGCCCTAGCAGACGGCGGTCGGCGGACAGCCGCTCCCCTTGCTGCCGAAATGCTCTACCGTTTCACGCGAGTCGCGATTTCCCTGCTCCCAGAGCCTTTTCCACTCATCGTTGGTGTGGCAAACGCGCGCCTTTTTGACGAGCGAGCCGATCTCCTCGATCTTCCGGCACTTGATAAAGTCGGGATGCGTGGGCGCGAGTCCGACATTGTACGCCTTGATCTCGCTACCAGTCATTGTCGAGGCGGGTCGACCGAGCGGCGGACGGCGGTCCGAGTCCTCGCCGGCAGCGGGCAGCGCGTAAGCGGCAAGGGTCAGCACCGACATCGTCCGGATCAACGGCCCCTCCCGTCGCGACCGAAACACCGCCTCAGCAAGTCCCTGTCGCGCGGCAATCGCCCGCCTTGCTCGAATAGGCGTCCATCGTGTCGCGCGAATCTTGGTTGCCTTGCACCCACAGCTGTTTCCACTGCTCGTTGGTGTGGCAGACGCGCGCCTTTTTGACGAGCGATCCGACCTCCTCGATCTTGCGGCACTTGATGAAGTCGGGATGCGTCGGCGCAAGCCCCACGTTATAAGCCTTGATCTCGGTTCCCGTCATCGTAGAGGCGGGACGATCGAGCGGGGGTCGGCGATCGGTCGCGGCGACGGTCGTCGGTGTGCTCGACGTGGCGAGCGCGAGCGCAATCATCATCGTCAGCATGCTATGGCCCCTTTATTGCGGGCGAATCTCAGGCACCATGGTGCCCGGGGGCTCTTGCGAATTGCTCCAGCCGCGCGCCAGTATTTCCATCGAATCGCGCGCGTCTTGATTGCCCTTGTCGGTTACCCGTTTCCATTCGGCATTGGTGTTGCAAACGCGCAATTTCTTGACGAGCGATCCCGGCTGCTCGATCCGGCGGCAGCGGATATAGTCTGCGTCGGTCGCGACGCGACCTTGGTTATAGGCGTCGATCTCGGCGCCCGACATCTCTGACGGCGCCCGCCCCAGCGGGGTTTCGGTTTCGC
Source organism: Sphingopyxis sp. OAS728 (assembly GCF_014873485.1). NCBI lineage: Bacteria > Pseudomonadati > Pseudomonadota > Alphaproteobacteria > Sphingomonadales > Sphingopyxidaceae > Sphingopyxis > Sphingopyxis sp. OAS728. Next base: position 2,355,706 of record NZ_JADBDT010000001.1, read on the forward strand.
CAGCGAGAGCGGGAGCTGCCGATATGCACGCCAGAGCCCCCAGGCAAACAAGTCTACGCATCGTCACTCTCCTACACCGGATCGCCGGGCGCTCAGTTCGACGAACTACCCCCGCCGCTCACAAATTGCTCGGTCGTGTCACGCGCATTCTGGCTGCTGTTCGCGATGACCTCTTTCCACTTTTCGTTCGTGTAGCAGGTGCGGTTCTTCTTCACGAGCGAACCGATTTCCAGCATCTTGCGGCACTTGATATAATAAGGGTGGGTCTGGGGAAGCCCCTCATTATACGCCTTGATCTCGGTCGGCGTCATCGCCGATGGCGGCTTGGGCGGCGGTGCGCGATCGGCACCAGCTTCGGCAGCCAAAGCGGCCGGCGCGGCGAGCAGCGCGGCCGCGACGAATGCGGGCAGAATATGGTTCATGCAATTCCTCCTACCGCGGGCCCCACCCGCAGCCTCATGGCGCCATCATATGGGGCATGGGGCCTTTCGCAAAGCTGAATTTCGGCCAGCAACAGGCGCCCCGAAGCCGCAGAAAGCCTAGCGCGGAACGGCATAACCCGACGCATCGGCCGACGCGAAATAGCGCTGGAGGAGATCGCGTTCGCGCTCGCTCAAATGCGGGTTCCAGACATCGAAGATCAGCACCGCGCGCAGCTCGTCGCTGTCGTTCCACGCCTCATGCTCGATCGTGTCGTCAAAGGCGAACGCCACGCCCTCTTCCCACGCACGCGTCTCTCCGCCAACCCGAAAGCCACAGCCTGGCGGAACGATCAGCGGCAGGTGGACGATCGCGCGCGTATTGGTGACGCCCGTGTGCGGCGGGATGCGCGTGTGCGGCTTCAACATCGAAAAAAATGCGCTCGGCGCCCGTCCCGGAATGCGCGCGCCCGGAATCGCCGCGAGCGCAGCCGCCGTTACGGGGCAACGGTCGAGCACCACTTGGTTGGGTTCGCCATATTCCCAGAGGAAGCAGGCGCCCCAGTCGAGCCGGTTGTCGAGTCCGGACCAGATCGATTCGGGCGTCCCTGCATCCATCTTCACATAGGGCCGCAGCGCCTCACCCGGATCGTCGAGCAAGGCCTGCAACTCGGCACGGATCGCGCCCGTTTGCGCCTCGATTTCGGCGAACCACTGGAAATGGCCGCGGTCGAAGAATTCGTCGGCAGGCAGGAAGGGATAATAGATGCCCGCGCACTCATTTTGATAGATACGGCGGCGGCCGAGCGCGCTCGCAATGAAGACCTCGCCGCGGCGTGCCTCGGTTTCCGACAGGTCGCCCCGAACTGCCGCGAACGCGCCCGACGCCGCGGTGAACATCGTATCGGTCGCCGCCGCGACAAAAGCCTGCCCATGCGCGAGTAGCGCCTCGAGCGGCGGCGGCACCGGATTATGCTGTGCGCCAAGCGCAATCGCCGCGCTCCACGCCGCGAGCGCGGCGCCCTTGTCGTTGCGTGCCTCATGACGTTCCGCTTTGCGGATCCATGCCATCAAGTCGCGACGATCGACCGCAAGGGCAGCATCGAGCGCTGCGAGTTCGCGCGCGTCATCGCCAAGCGCGCGCCATGCCGAGGCGAGGTTGCGTTGGAGCGCCCCCGAATGCGGATCGCCGGAAATCGCCGCCGCAAAATGCTGCGCCGCCGCCGCCGCGTCCCCGGCTTGCAGGGCTGAAATTCCAAGCCGATTTGCCTCGACGGATGAGGCGGGTGGAGGTGCGCTGGTCATGGCTATGCTTGCCATCGGCGGGGGCAATCGGCAAGGTCGATTGATGACCCCGGAGCCTTCAATTGCTGCCATAATGAGCGATACCGAATGGCTCGCGCATCGCTACGACCCCGGCCATGACGCCTTTCATTTTCGGCGCGTCGGCCGCACGCAGCGAGCCGATGTTCCTTTCCTGACCGACCTGCATCTCGGCGAGGAAGAATCGCCCGTCGTGCTGCGCCGCGCCGATTGCCGAACCGCCGCGGAAGGCCGGTCGCCTCCGCTGCATTTCCTGTTTCATTCGGCCTATTGCGCCTCGACGATGCTCGCGCAAGCGCTCGACCAGCCGGGCGTCGCGACCAGCCTGTCCGAACCAGTCCTGCTCAACGATATGGTCGGTTGGCGGCGCCGCGGCGCGAGCCCGCGCGATCATGCGCGGGTGATGGACGATGCGCTGGCCATGCTCGGGCGCGGCTTCACCCCCGACGAGGCGGTGATCGTCAAGCCGTCGAATATTTTCAATCCGCTTGCCCGCGGCGCCCTGATGCTGCGTCCCGAAGCGCGTGCGATCCTGCTCCATGCACCGCTGCGCGATTTCCTGCTGTCGGTTGCGCGCAAGGGCATGTGGTGCCGGTTGTGGTGCCGCGAACTGCTCGAGGGTTATCTGGCCGATGGCTTCGTCCAGCTCGGCTTCGAGGCGCGCGACTATTTCCGGCAATCGGATCTTCAGGTCGCCGCGGTGGGCTGGCTCGCGCAGCAACAAGCCTTTGCCGCGCTGCTCGCATGGGCGCCGGGCCGGATCGCTTCGCTCGACAGCAAGGTGCTGACGCAGAATCCCTCTGCTGCGGTTGCGGCGGCGATGGATCATCTGGGCCTCACCGGCGATCCTACTTCGATCGCCGGCCATCCTGCGTTCGCCCGGAACAGCAAATCGGGGGCGCCCTTCGCGGCCGGCGAACGACAGCGCGATCTGGCCGAAGCCGAAGCGGCCTATGGCGAAGAGATTGCGCAAGTCGTCGGCTGGGCCGAAGCCGTCGCCGACCAGGCCGGCATCCCGCTCACCCTGCCCGCTCCGCTTCTGACGCGCTGAGCGCCCGCCGGGCTGGTGATCGGCCTCGTCTACCGCTGATTGCGAGCGGAAGCCGCCCCATCGTTATAGACCCCCGGATCAAGTGTGGGGCACGAGGATGGGGATCGAGCCTCCGCTTCCCACCCCCAAGCCGCCACCAAACTTGCCCTTCGGCCCCATAGAAAAAGGGGCGGACATTGCTGTCCGCCCCCAATTCTTGCCGAAGCGTGAAGCGACTAGAACTTCAGCTTTGCCGACACAGCGTAACGACGACCCAGGGCGTCGTACGTCGCCGGGAAGGTGTTGCCGCTGTTGTAGGTGGTCGAACCGATGGTGTTGCCAACGATCGGCGGCTTGTTGTCGAGCAGGTTCTGCACGGTCAGCGTCACCACCAGATTGTCGCTGACGGTGAAACGGCCCGTCAGGTCGAAATAGTGCTGCGACTTGATCTTGCGGAACTTCTCGTCGACGACGCAAGCGCCCGGATCGGCACCGAGAGCATCGGGGCAATCCGCGTTACCGACGGTGTTGGCGATGTCGGCTTCAAGCTGTGCGGGCTCGAACGACACGCTGTCCTGCCAGCGCCACAGCAGCGACAGGTCGACCTTGTCGAAGCCGAGCGTGAAGCGGTTCGAGAACTGGTACTCGGGCTGGATCGAGCCCGTGAACGAGCAGTTCACGCTGTAGTAGCCGACGCATTCGCGGTTGAGCGACGACGCCAGGTTCACGTCCGACTTGAACTTCGACGAGTGCGTCCAGTTACCGACGAACGACCAGTCGAGGCTTGCGAAGCCGAGATCGGTGTTCCAGTTCATCAGCAAGTCGATGCCGTCGGTGAACAGGCGACCATTGTTGTTCGTCTGGCCGAAGAGGCCCGGCGTGGTCGCTGCGTCACCGTCGAGACCGCCGGTGAGCGGGTTACGGCGGATAACCGTACAGGCCGGATCAGCGGCGCTGGCGGCGGTGACGTTGCCGAAACATGCGGCAATGATGTCACCCGGCAGCGGAGCGCCGATCACGTTGTCGATCTTGATGTTGTAGTAATCGACCGACAGGTTGAAGCGCGGCAGGAAGTCCGGCTGGAACACAGCACCGATGGTCCAGGTGTTCGCCTTTTCCGGCTGCAGCGCGAGGTTGCCGCCCTGGTTGATGTTGGCCTGAGCCGCGGTCGGGTTGGCGATCGCGCCGATCGTGCCGGCCGGAGCACCCTGTGCAAGACAGATGGCGCGCAGGTTGGCGTTGGTCGTCGGAGCCGAGCCCGCGCAGGGGTCGATGCCGAGGTTGGTCAGCGCAACCGAAAGCGGCGTGAACAGTTCGCCGATGTTCGGAGCGCGGACTGCGCGGCTGTAGTTACCACGGATCTTGACGCCCGCACCCGGTTCCCAGCTACCGCCGGCTTTCCAGGTCCAGGTGTCGTAACCCGCGCCACCCTTGATGCTGTAATCCGAATAACGGATGCCGGCTTCGAGGGTCAGGCTTTCGAAGAAGGGCTTGTCTTCGATCAGCGGAGCGACGATTTCGGCATAAGCTTCATAAACGTCGTATTCGCCGTCGATGTCGGGAGCCGCACCGCCGGCGCCGCCGAGTTCACCCGGGGTCTTGGCGAGAAGATCCGACGACTGCTGGGCGGTGTAGCGGCGATATTCGCCACCAAGAGCGAAGCCGATCGGCTGAACCGCGCCCGGCGAAGCGAAGCCGAGGTCACCCGAGATGATCGCGCGAACCTGCGACAGCGAGGTGCGGTTGGTCGTCGAGCTGTTTTCCTGAAGGAAACCAGCAGCTTCCGGGGTGATCGAACCTTCGGGGCCGAAGATGTTGACCGGAACGCAACCGTTCGACGGATCCTGGCAGACGGGGTTCGCAAGCGTACCCTCGACCAGCGAGCCCTGGCGGAAACGCGACTGCAACGTATAGCCCTTGATCGTCTGGATATTTTCCGATTCGCCATAGGCGCCTTCGATGTTCCAGTCGATCGTGTCGGTGATGCCGCCACGGGCGCCGACGCGATAGTCGAAGAAGGTCGTCTGATAGTCGCTGATACGCGGGCCGACTTCTGGCGTACGACGGTTCAGCGTGATGCCGGGGTTGTCGTTGAAACCTTCATCGGGATCGGTCACGCCGTCGCCGTTGACGTCGACGTTGACGAAGCTGCCGGTGCCGGTCTGGCGATAGGCTGCGCTGCCGAAACCTGCGGTCGCTGCCGCGTCGCATTCTGCCTGCGAGAAGCGGCGCTGATAAACGCCCGCGCGCGGGTCGACGTCGAAGGCGCAGAGCTGGTTGCGCAGCGTCGCCGACAGATAGGGGTTGTTCAGGTTGATCGGAACCGAGCCGCCGAACGAGCCCGACGGTGCGATGATCGTCGACACCTTGTTCTTCGAGAACATGCCGCGCGTGTAGACTTCGATCGAGTCCGACACTTCATAGTTCGCCTGAGCGTAGATGTTGTAGCGCTCGAACGGGGTCTGGAAGATGTTGAACGGGTTGAAGTTGTAGGTCGCGAACGTACCGACGGCCTGACCCTGCGCGTTGATCTGGCGCAGGCCGCCGTTGGCGGTGCCGATATCGGTGTTGACCGAACCATCGGCGTTCAGCGGGCGGGTACCCGAGATGCGCGACGGAACCGAGGTGCCCGAACCGATGAACGTGTCCGAATAGCTGTCGAGCGTGTTGTCCGAGAAACCGCGCGCGCCCTGATAGACGGCGTCGGCCGACTGGTAGCCGATGCTCAGAACGGCGTTACCGCGGCCATCGTCGAAGTTCGCACCGATGGTGGCGTCGACGCGGAAGACGTTGCCGTCGCCCTGTTCGGTGATCTGGTTCGAAGCGGTGACTTCCAGACCCGCGAAATCGCGCTTGGTCACGAAGTTCACCACGCCGGTGATGGCGTCGGCACCATAGGTGGTCACGGCGGCGCCGGTCAGCGCGTCGACGCGCTCGATCAGGGCCAGCGGGATGTTGTTAAGGTCGACGCGGCCATTGACGTCCGACGGAGCGACGCGGTTGCCGTTCAGCAGGACGATGTTGCGGGTCGAGCCGAGGCCGCGAAGGTCGACGTACGAACCGCCGGTGTTGCCGTTGTTGACGGCCGAACCCATGTTCGGGACGACGCCGGGCATTTCGCGCAGGACTTCTTCGGCGACGTTCGACTGCTTCAGCTCGATCGTGTCCGAGGTCGTGACGTTGACCGGGGTCGACTGTTCGAGGTTCGGGTTGCGGATCAGCGAGCCGGTGACGACGATTTCCGACTGAGCGGCACCTTCTTCGGCGGCGTCCTGCGCAAAGGCAGGAGCCGAAACCAGGGCGACGCTCAATACGAGCGGCGCAGCGCCTAGCTTCAGCTTGGAATATTGGGTTTTCTTCACAGTGCAGTCCCTTGCTACTGGTGGATTGAAATTACCCGGACCCCCCGCGCGGCAGACCAAAGCCGACGCGCACAGATGCCCCGATAGCGTGCGGGGATGTAACTTCGTTCATGTCGAGTAAAGCGAATTCCCGGCGCTAACGGCGGTTTCGCGGGGCATTGTGACGTATTTGCAACAAGTGCGGGAATCCGCGAAATACAATATGGTGCAGCGCGTCATTTGCGACATATTGTTTCACTGGTTACGAATTCGCGGGTCCAGCGCGCACGTGCTCAGCCGCCGATCGGTCCCGCGAGCTTACCGGGATCAAGCCGCGCGTCGCGCCATTTGAGCCCCCAGTGCATATGCGGCCCGGTCGCGCGACCCGTCCGCCCCACCGTTCCGAGCTGCTGCCCCTGCGCCACCCGGTCACCGACTTTCACGTCGAGCCGCTGGCAATGCAGGAAGGCACTGCTGAGCCCCATGCCATGATCGACGATCAGTAGATTTCCCTCGAGCGTGAAGGGCGCGCTTGCGGCGAGTACGACGACGCCGGCGGCCGGCGCGACGAACGGCGTCCCCGGGGGCACCGCGACGTCGGTGCCACTGTGATAGGTCCCCGGCTTGCCCTGATAGACACGCTGCGACCCGAAGAAACCCGACAGGCGCCCCGTGACCGGCCAGCGGAATTTCTGCCGCCATCCGTCGGAGGCGACCTGCATATTGCGCGCCGCGGCAATCTGAGCGAGTTCGGCGGGACGGCGACGCTCGAAATCGGCGTCGCTGGTCGCGGCACCGCGATAGGGGGCGTTGATATGCTCGAGCCGCCAGCTGCCCGGAGCGACCGCGATCGCACGCTCGACCACCCGGCCGCCGTCCAGTGTCGCGACCAGCCGCGCGCTTGTCCCGGCGTCGCGGTCGAACGCGATCAGGAAACGCCCGTCGGCCGCGACCGGGATCGCCTGGCCGTCGAGCGTGAGCGTGCGCGTGTCGCTCGGCACCTGCCCCACCATCACCGCGCCCTGTTCGGCAAGACCGGCCAATGTGAAGTCGGCGCGAACCGGCGCGCGCGGCGGTGCGGGCGCAGAAGGCGGCGGGGCGGCGGGCTGAGCCGCTGGCTGCGGCGCGGACTTCGCATCGGTCCCGGCCGCCGGAACGCAACCCGCCGCCACAATCAGGAACGCAAGCGCCGCCCCATACCGCCGCCAATCCCTCGCAAAACTCATGCCTTGCGCGCGGCGTCCAGTTCGGCCTGCACCGAAATCTCGGCAGTGGCATAGGGCTCCTGCCGCGCGACCGACCAGTAGCGCAGTTCGTCGAGCCCGATCGGCACGCCGCTCACCGCGCACAGCACATGGTCGCCGGGCGCGAGGACGCGAAAGCCATTCGGTCCATATTGCAGGCGGGCAAGGCGGTTGCGGCTGGCGATCAACATGATTCTCTATCCATTCGGCGGGCAAGTCAGGCCGGGACTATAGCATCATCGCGCCGCGCGGCCACCCCTGCCGGTCTCAGAAAAGCTCGCCCTGCCCCCGTTTGGGCTCCGCGGGCGGCGCCTTGCGCGCAGGCTTCGGTGCCATGGACGGCGGCGGGACATCGCTCCCACTGACCTGCACCGGTACGTCGCCGTCGGCGAATTGCAACCGGAGGTGACCGGCGTCCTGCGCCTTGGCAGCGGTCGTCACGATCGCTCCCCCGGCATCGCGCACCATCGCATAGCCGCGCGACAGCAGCGCGCGCGGATCGAGGCTGTCGAGCAAACGTCCCAATCCCTCCAGCAGCGCCCGATCGCGGTCCCAGCGCCGCGCGAGCAATGCGGGACGCAGCGCCGCACCGCGCGTCGCGAGCCGCTCCGAAATCACCGCCAGCCGGTGCCTCTGACTCCGGTCGAGCCGATCGCCCGCATCGTCGAGCCGCTGGCGCTGCGGTGCATAGAGCGCATCGCGCTTCGGCAAATGGCGCGCGAGTGCGGTCAGTCGCTCGCCCGCCAGCGCCTGATGCCGGTTCGCCGCACCGATGATCCGCCCGTTCCATGTCGCAAGCTGCGCTTGCAGCTCGGCGCGCACCGGCACCGCCATTTCGGCGGCCGCAGTCGGCGTCGGCGCGCGCACGTCGGCGGCATAGTCGGCGAGCGTCACATCGGTCTCGTGCCCCACCGCGCTGATCGTCGGGATGCGGCAGTCGGCGATCGCGCGCACGACCACCTCCTCGTTGAACGCCCACAGATCCTCGATCGACCCGCCGCCGCGCGCGACGATGACCAGATCGGGGCGCGGCACCCGCCCGCCGGGTTCGATGGCGTCGAAACCGCGGATCGCATTCGCAACCTGCGCCGCCGCGCCGTCGCCCTGCACCAGCACCGGCCACACGATCACATGTGTCGGGCAGCGATCGGCGAGCCGGTGAAGGATATCGCGGATCACCGCGCCCGTCGGCGAGGTCACCACTCCGATCGTGCGCGGCAGATAGGGCAGCCGGTCGTACTTGCGCTCGCGGTCGAACAGCCCCTCGGCGCCGAGCCGCGCCTTCAGTTTCTCGAAGAGCAGCATCAGCGCGCCTTCGCCCGCGACCTCGAGCGTATCGACGACGAGTTGATATTTCGACCGCCCCGGATAGGTGGTGAGTTTGCCGGTCGCGATCACCTCGATCCCGTCCTCGGGCCGGAAGGCGAGACGCCCCGCCTGCCCCTTCCACATCACCATGTCGATCAGGGCATTATCGTCCTTCAGCGCCGCATAGAAATGCCCCGATGCCGCGCGTTTCGTCCCCGATAACTCGCCGCGCACGCGCACGCGCGCAAAACCGTCCTCGACCGTCCGCTTGATCGCCGCCGATAATTGGCTGACCGACAAGGCAGGCGCATTGTCCCCCGGCGCCGCCTCGGCTAACAGCCGCGCTTCGGTGCCATCGTCGGACGCCGTATCGGGAAAAGGGACTGACATGAATATCCTGCTGGTCGGATCGGGGGGCCGCGAACATGCGCTCAGCTGGCAGTTGGCACAATCGCCAAGCTGCGCCAAGCTCTATGCCGCACCGGGCAACCCGGGGATCGAGCTCTACGCCGAATGCGTCCCGATTTCGGTCGACGACATCGACGGGCTGATCGCCTTCGTAAAGGCGCATGCGATCGATTTTGTCGTCGTCGGCCCCGAAGCGCCGCTCGTCGCGGGCCTCGCCGACCGCCTCGGCGAGATCGGTATTCCGGCCTTCGGTCCGAGCGCTGCCGCCGCGCGGCTCGAAGGCTCGAAGGGCTTCACCAAGGACCTTTGTGCGCGCGCCGGCATCCCGACCGCCGCCTATGTCCGCTGCACCAGCGCCGAAGAAGCGCTCGCCGTCCTCGAAGGCTTTTCGATCCCCGTCGTGATCAAGGCCGACGGCCTCGCCGCGGGCAAGGGCGTGATCATCGCCGAAACGCAGCCCGAAGCCGAAGCGGCGATCGACGACATGTTCGACGGCGCCTTCGGCAGCGCGGGCGCCGAGGTGGTGATCGAGGAATTTATGACCGGCGAGGAAGCGAGCTTCTTCGCGCTGTCCGACGGCAAGGACGTCATCGCCTTCGGCAGCGCGCAGGACCATAAGCGCGTCGGCGACGGCGATGTCGGGCCGAACACCGGCGGCATGGGCGCCTACAGCCCCGCCCCTGTGCTCACCGCCGACCTCGAAGCGGCGGTGATGGACCGCATCATCCGCCCGACGGTGGCGACGCTCGCCGCCGAGGGCACGCCTTATGTCGGCGTCCTCTTCGCGGGCCTCATGCTGACGGCTGAAGGCCCGAAGCTGATCGAATATAATTGCCGCTTCGGCGACCCCGAGTGCCAGGTGCTGATGATGCGCTTCAGGGGCGATTTCGCCGCGCTGCTCCATGCGGCAGCGACCCGGGCGATCGCCACGGCCGAAGCGCCAGCCTTCTCGCACGATTATGCGCTGACCGTCGTGATGGCCGCAAACGGCTATCCGGGCACGCCCGAAAAGGGCGGCGCGATCCAGCGCATCGCCGATGCCGAGGCGGGCGGCGTACGCGTCTTCCACGCCGGCACCGCGCGCGAAGACCGGACGATCGTGGCCGCCGGCGGCCGCGTGCTCAACGTCACCGCGACGGGCAAAAGCGTCACCGAGGCACAGGCACGCGCCTATGCCGCGGTCGACAAGCTCGATTTCCCGACCGGCTTTTGCCGCCGCGATATTGGCTGGCGTGAGGTCGCGCGCGAGGCCGAGTGACCCACGGCCCCGCCATGGCCGCGAAAGCGGAAATGCCGAAGAAATTCATGGTGGCCCGTTCGTTAAGGTAGACCGGGCCCATAAGCCCGCATAGGCTGAAGGAAATTCACAAGCGGAGAAGATCATGGCCTGGCTTCAGGAAAACTGGATTATCGCGGTTGTCGGACTCGTCGTTGCCGTCGTGCTGCTGTGGTGGCTGTTCGGCCGGTCGAAGCCCGAAGAGATCGCGCAACCGACGGTCGAACCGGCGAAACCCGCAAAGCCGCTCGAACCGGTAAAGCCCGAAATCATCGCCGCCGAGCCGGCCCGCTTCAAACCGATCGAGCCCAAGGCGCCGCCCGTCACCCCCGCTGCGCCGCCGCCGGCGCCCGCGCCGGCCGCCAAGGTTGCACCAGCACCCGCTCCCGCTGCAAAATCGGCTCCCGTCGCCGAACCGGCCGCCAAGGCCGCGGCTCCCGCGCCCAAGCCGGCCGCGAAACCAAAGGCTGCGGCCAAGCCCGCCGCAAAGAAAACGACGGCCAAGGAACCGGCAGCAAAATCCGTAGCAAAACCCGCGACCAAGGCGGCAGCCAAGCCCGCGGCCAAAAAGACCGCCAAAGCGGCGCCCGCCAAGACCGCCGCCGCCATCCCCGAAGAGCCGACGGTTCCGCCGCCGCCCGCCGCGAAGCCCGCCCCGGCAGCGCCCGCACCCAAAACCGGCGCCGATAATCTGCAATTGCTGAAGGGCGTCGGCCCCAAGCTCGTCGTGCTGCTGAACGGCCTCGGCATCACCAGCTTCGAGCAGATTGCCGGTTGGACCGACGCCGACATCGCGCGCATCGACCCACAGCTCGGCACCTTCCAGGGCCGCATCGCGCGCGACAATATCGTCGACCAGGCTGGCTATCTCGCGCGCGGCGACAAGGCCGGGTTCGAAGCGAAATATGGAGCCCTCGGCGGCGAGCTTTGAGATCGGCTGACGGCCGGTGGCGGCCAATCGAGATGTGAGCCCCGGCGAAAGCCGGGGCCCAGAATTTCAACGCTGACCTTGGCGTTTCCGCACTGGGCCCCGGCTTTCGCCGGGGTTCACAAAGGACAGCTCCGCACCCCAAAACCGACTCCGCCGCGCGTCCCCGCTTACGCGGGGACGTAACGGGTTTTTCAAGCCGCCTCGGTCGCCCGATAACGCTCCGCTACGTCGCGGCGCGACAGACCGGGGCCCATCGCGAGCCGCGCCGCATGATAGGCATTCCACTGGCCTTCGTCGGCGAGCGGCGGGATCGTCACCTCTTCGCCGCGATCCAGACCAAGCAGCGCCGCATCGACCAGGTCGCCCGCGTCCATCACCATCTCGGCCGGAAACGCGTCGATATCTTTGCCCGAGCGCTCCCATATTTCGGTGCGCGTCGCGCCGGGGAGTACCGCCTGAACCGTCACCCCCTGTTCGCGCAGGCTGTTGGCGAGCGCCAGGCTGAGGTTGAGCAGGAAGGCTTTCGACCCGCTGTAGACGCCTTCAAACTGTTCGGGCGCCAGCGCGAGGACCGAGGCGATGTTGACGATCGCCCCCTTGCCGCGCGCACCGAACGCCTTGCCCGCAGCAATCGCGAGCCGCGCCGCGGCGGTGATGTTGAGCGCGATGATCGTCTGCACCTCGGCGGCGCTATTTTCGAGCGTGCCGCCGTTCAGCGACATGCCGGCATTGTTCACGAACAGCGTCACATTCGCATCGTCGATCAGCCTTTGCTCGATGCGCGTCACATCGTCGCTTTTGGTGAGATCGGCGGCGATCACGTCGACCGCGACGCCATGCTCTGCGCGCAGCTTCGTCGCGAGTTCCTCCATCTGCGCACCGTTGCGCGCGACGAGGATCAGGTCGCGTCCGCGCTTTGCGAGGCGGTCGGCATAAACGGCGCCAAGGCCGGTCGAGGCGCCCGTGATCAGGGCCGTTCCAGTGGGGATCGTCATTATCATTCTCCTTAACAGGCGGCCCTCCATCGGGTCACTTGCAAAATGATAGTGACTGCCCCATATGCGTTCAATGGGTATGGACGAAAATAATTTGGGCACCTGCCCCGTCGACCGCGGGCTGATGCGCGTGGGCGATCGCTGGAGCATGTTGGTGCTGCGCGATATCGAGCGCGGGCTGACGCGTTACGAGCAGCTTCGCACCAGCCTCGGCATCGCACCGAACATCTTGTCGCGGCGCCTGTCGGCGTTGACCGAGGCAGGGCTGATCGACAAGAAACGCTACAGCCAGCGCCCGCCGCGCGACGAATATCTGCTGACCGATGCGGGACGCGATTTCCTGCCGATCCTGATGGCGATCGGTGCGTGGGGGCGCAAATATAATGGCGGCGGCGCGCTCAGCCGCCACCTCGATGCGGAGACGGGCGAGGTCGTGCGCCCGGTCGTCGTCGACGCGAACACCGGCGCGCCGATCGGCTCGCGCCCGCTACGCTTCGAATATCCGGACTAAGCGATTCCCGGCAAAAGCCGGGATCCATTGCTACGCAGGCCGACTGGGTCCCGGCTTTCGCCGGGAATCACAAACCTATTTATACATGCCCTCGCGCAGGTTGATCCCGTGCTCGATCCAGACCTTGAGCGCGCAGAGCATCTGCGACCACCCCTGGCAATTGCCATAGGAGGCGCCGAGCGCACCCTGATTTTCGCGCCAGCCTTCCTCGGCGATCTCGACCAGCGTGCGGCCGTCGTCGAGCCCCTTGAAACTCATCGTCACGCGCGTGCGATAGTCCGCATCCTTGGGCTCGCTGCCCTCGATATTGTGCGCCTCACCCTCGCTCGCCTGCCATTCGAGTATGATCTTCTCATCCTCGACGACCTCGATGACATAGACGGGGAAGGCGCCCGGAAAATCGTGGAAGTCCCATTCGACCGTCGCGCCGGTCTCGAGCCGCCCCTTGGCGCCGCCGGTCGTGAAATAGTGCGATAGCTTCGCGGGATCGGCGACCGCCTCGAACACCTCGTGCACCGGCTTCGCGATCCGCGCCGCGACCCTGAATTTCAGCTCCATCGAAACTCTCCGCTTGATTCCCTGCCATTATGTTATATATTTATAACATGTCAATCCATGAAGAATATGACAAGGTTTTCAAGGCGCTGTCCTCGCACGTCCGCCGCCAGATCCTCGACACGCTCAAGGATCAGCCGCTGACCACCGGCACGCTGTGCGGCAACTTCGCCAACATCGACCGCTGCACCGTGATGCAACATCTGAAGGTGCTCGAGGACGCCGGCCTCGTCATCGCCGAACGCCGCGGCCGCGAGCGCTGGAATCATCTCAACGCGATGCCGATCCAGGACATCCACGACCGCTGGATCGGCCCGCACGCGGCCGCCGCCGCGACAAGGCTGGCGCGCTTCAGGAATATGGTGGAGGCGGGCTGACTATCCGCCGGCCGCGCGACGGCTCCGAAGGCAAGTATCGACCGCCGCATAGACCGGACCAAGCAGCGGCTGGAGCCCGCGCCAGCTGGTCACCGTCATCGAACCGCCATCGGTAACGAAGGTCAGACGGTCCTCGCGGACAGCGGCGTGCGGGACGGGCGGCGGCATCGGCCCGTCGTCGCCGATCAGGGGAATATCGATCCGGGATGGTACCGCCCGTCCCTCGATCGCCTCAAGCGCGCGTTGCATCGCAGGGCACTGTCGCGACTCGACCGTTTCGACTTGAACATTGTCGCGCAGCAGCTTGGCCGGAGAGGCGAGCGTGCCGAAGATGAGCCGGCCATCGACGCGCCACAGATCGGCATCGGGAGTGACGCCATTGGCCTTCATGCTCGCGACTACCGCCGCGGGATCGAAACTTTCGCGCAGGAATATTCCGACCGGACCGGCGCGGTCGATCGCCGCGGCCGGGATCGTGACGATCCTGAAAACGAACTGGCAATCGTTGTGATCGACGTCACCCTCGCCCGTCACGCGGCAATAGCTGCGGATATCACCCGACTGGAAATGTCCGTAATCGGAATTGGTGCTGAAGCTGACGGGGGCGACGAACTGCAGCCGATGATCTGCCACCTCCGCCGGTTCGGCCATTACCGCGTCGATAACCTCGCCCTTCCGGCCCTCGATCCAGAAACTGTATCGCGAATAGACGACCCCCAGATCATAACCGTCGAGTGTCCGGGGCAGATCGTCCGGATAGACTGGCGGCGGCGGCGGCGCGGCGGCAGTCGAAACCGCCGCGCCGCATAGCAGCAGCAACAGGGTGAGACGTTTCACCACCCCTGCGGCTTGCCCTTGTTCTGCTGGTCGAGCCATTTCTTCAGCGGCGCGAAATAGTCGGCCATCGCCTTGCCCGACATTTCGCGGCTGCCGGTGAAGGCCTGCAGCGCATCGGGCCAAGGCTTCGACGCGCCCATTTCGAGCATCGCATTGAGCTTCGCGCCGACCTCCTTGTTGCCATAGAAGGAGCAGCGATGGAGCGGCCCTTTCCATCCGGCCTGCTTGCACGCCGCCTGATAGAATTGGAACTGCAGCACGCGCGCGAGGAAATAGCGGGTGTAGGGCGTGTTGCCGGGGATGTGGAACTTCGCGCCCGCATCGAACGCGTTCGCGGGGCGCTCTCCCGGCGGGACGATGCCCTGATATTGGGTGCGCAGCTCGGTCCATTTCTTGTTATAGTCGGCGGGCTGGATCGAGCCGTCGAAAACGCCCCAGCGCCAGCGATCGACCAGCAGGCCGAAGGGCAGGAAGGCGACCTTGTCCATCGCCTGGCGGAGCAGGAGACCGATATCCTTGTCGGCGCTCGGCACCTTCGATTTGTCGAGTAGCCCGATGTCGACGAGATATTGCGGCGTGATCGACAGCGCGACGAAATCGCCGATCGCTTCGTGGAAGCCGTCGTTCGCGCCGTTCAAATAGAGGAACGGCTGCTTGTTATACGCGCGCTGGTAATAATTATGGCCAAGTTCGTGGTGGATCGTGATGAAGTCGTCGGCATTCACCTTGATGCACATCTTGATGCGGATATCGTCCTTGTTGTCGACGTCCCATGCCGAGGCGTGGCACACGACCTCGCGGTCGGCAGGCTTCAGGAACTGGCTGCGCTTCCAAAAGGTTTCGGGCAGCGGCGCCATGCCGAGCGACGAATAGAAATTCTCGCCCGCCTTGACCATGTCGAGCGGCGTCTTGCCCTGTGCAGTGAGCAAGTCGCCGATGTCATAACCTAGGTCGCCGGTCCCGGCGGGGGCGACGAGCGGGTAGATATTGCCCCATTCCTGCGCCCACATATTGCCGAGGAGGTCGGCACGGATCGGGCCGGTCTTCGGCTGCACCGCGTCGCCATATTTCTCGTTCAGCTTCGAGCGGACATAGGTGTGAAGCGCCATGTAGAGCGGCTTCATGTCGTTCCAGATCTGCTCGGTGACCTTCGCGAATTCCTCGGGCGGCATGTCGTAGCCCGAACGCCACATTGCGCCGGTGTCGGCGAAACCCAGCTCCTTCGCACCGGCATTCGCGATGCCGACCATCTTGGCATAATCATCCTTCATCGGCGCGCCGACCTTGTCGTGCCAGCTCGTCCACATCTCGGCGAATTGCGCCGGGGTGTTCTGAAGATTGCCCATTTCGGCCTCGATATCCGAGCCCGAGATTTCCTTTCCATTGAGCGTGCCGCGGCCCTTGCCATATTGCGACTGCAGGTCGGTCGCGATCGTGTTGAGCTCGGCCGCGGCGCCCGGCGTCGTCGGTGCGGGCAGCACGATGCCGGTGCGCAAGATGTCGAGCTTGCGCTTCGTGTCGGCGCTCAGCCCCGCAACATCCTTAAATTTGGCTGCTTCGAGGGCATATTTGACCGACTTTTCGGTGCCGACGGCATTGATCCGCGACGCCATCGCGTCGGTATCTTCGGTCAGATAGGTGCTGTTGACCCAGTTCACCTGGCTCGCCTCGACCGTATAGTCGAACAGATCCTTTTCGACCGACGCGATAAAGGCATCGGCATCGGCCGCCGTCGGCGCGCTTTGCGCAAGGGCGGGGGTCGCGACCGCGAGCGACAGGGCAAGCGACAGCGTGGAAATCATGGCTTTCATGGGGTGCGTCCTCTGGAATGTTATCGCAGCGCTCTACGGCGCATGCGAACAGCTAGGCGCTCGGCGCGAGTCCGGTCAAGCGGTCAGGAATGCAGCGATCGCCTCGCCCAGCTCGGGCTCGGTCACGCTCGACATATGCGTCCCCGGGATCGTCGCCAGCCGCGCATCGGGCAGCGCCGCGACCAGTTCCTCGGCCGATCCATTATCCTGATCCTGCTCGCCGCACACGACGAGCGTTGGCATCGTCAGTGCCGCGAGCATTTCGGGTGTCGTGTCGGTGAAGCTGTCGAGCAGATGTCCCGCCGCGATGCGATCGACCTTCATCGTCTTCATGAACTGGATCGACAGCCAGGTGTCGTCGCCGCGCTTTGCCGTTTCATATTCGGCAATGACGCGCTTGAAGAACTTGCCGCGCCGCTGCCAGCCTGCGAGCCCCGCCAGCCCCATGCCACCGAGGATCAGCCGCTGCGGACGCATCCCCGCGACCACGGCACGCGCGCTCGTCCGTGCGCCGAGCGAGAAGCCGCCGAGGTCGAACTCATCGAGGCCGAGATGCGCCACCAGATCCTGCAGGTCGTGGACCAGCACATCGGCCGGATAATGGTCTTCCTCGTGCGGCGCATCGCTCGATCCATGAACGCGCAGGTCGGGCATGATGATGCGATAGCCTTCGGCCGCGACGCGCGCCGCAGTACCGAACTTGATCCAGTTGACCTCGGCGTTCGAAAACAGGCCGTGAAGCAGGAAGAGAGGGCGTCCTTCGCCCATCTCGCGCCACGCCAACCGCACGCCATCGCGCGCTTCGAAAAATTGGGGTTCAATCGTCATGCGCCGCGCTATGCGCCCATCATGGCCGCTTCAGCAAGCACCGATCAGCGCGGGCGCAGCCCCTTTTGCTCCATCCGCCACTTTGCCATTTCGATGCGATCCTGCCCGAAAAAGGGCTCACCATCGAACACCAAAGTCGGCACGCCCCAATGGCCCGCGATCTCGAGCGCGACCTGGTTCGCGGCAATTTCATTGTCGAGCGCGTCGGCGTCGCTGACGGCCTCGGCATCGAGTTCGGCGAGGTCGAGATCGGCGCGGCGCGCGGCGCCTGCCAGATGGTCGCCGAGATGCCAGTCCTGCGCGCCGCCCCAGATCAACTGCCCCGCTTCATGCGCGAAGGCGAGGCTCTTGCCGCGCCGCGACGCCGCCTGCCCGAGCCGGGTCAGGCGATAGATATAAGGCTGTTCGGCGGCGATGGCGCGCGTCGCCATGTCCTGCACGATTGGGTCGGGACGCGGCGGACCGAAAGGGATGCCGTGGAACTGCGCGACACGGATCATGTCGCGCACGGTGTAGCTCAACCAGTTGGGATGGTTGCGCTCGAAAAAGTCGGGCTGGCGTACCGCGAGCGGATAGACCGGGCGCAGATTGATCGTGACGTCATGGCTCGCGGCAAGTGCGCGATAACGGCCGATAGCGAGATAGCTGTACGGCGAGCGAAAAGACCAGAAAAGGCCGGCGGTTAAAGTCATCCCCACATCCTGCCCAAAAACATGCCCCACGCAAGCAGTGTAAAGAAAATTTACACCATATTCGAGACTGTTGGCAATCCCCACGCTGGCATTGAATATAATAGCAATTGCTATTATATCTTACGATATGAGTGAAACGATCGGATTCCTGCTGAATGACAGCGCGCGCCTGTTCCGGCGCTCGTTCAACGCGCGCACGAAGGACAGCGGGATCACCGCGCTGCAATGGCGGTTGATCACCTATCTCAAGCGCCACGAAGGGATCCGGCAGGGCCCGCTTGCCGAGCTGATCGAGGTCGAACCGATCACGCTGTCGCGCATGGTCGATCGGCTGGTCGAGGCCGAGCTGGTCGAGCGCCGCGCCGACCCCGCCGACCGCCGTGCCTGGCAGCTTTACCTGACGCCGCGCGCGGGCGAGATGCTGAACGGGATGCGCCCGATCGCCGAGGCGCTGACCGCCGAGGCGATCGAAGGATTGAGCGCGGCCGAAGTCGAGCAACTCACCGACCTTGTCGAGCGCGTCCGCGCCAATTTGTCCCGCCGCATCTGCCAAAAAGAAAAAGAGATCGTTTGATGGACCAGCTCTCCCCCTCCCGCCCGAAGGCCGAGAACGCGACGCCGCCCAAGGCTGCGCCGAAGGCCGATCCTCTGCCCGCGCCCACGCCGGCGGCCGACGCCGCGCCCAAGGCGAGCTGGCGCACGCGCCTGCTGATGTTCGGCCTGCCCGCGCTGCTAATCGCGGGCGGTGCCGGCTGGTGGCTGACGAGCGGCGGATCGGTGTCGACCGACAATGCCTATGTCCAGATGGACAAAGTCTCGGTCGCCGCCGAAGTCGGCGGCCGCATCACCGAAGTCGCGGTGCGCGACGGCCAGCAGGTCGCGAAGGGTCAGTTGCTGTTCCGGATCGACGGCGAACCCTATGCGCTGACCGTCGCGCAGGCGACCGCCGCGATCGACGCCGCCGAGGTCGAGGTCGGCAATCTGTCGGCGAGCGCGAACACGTCGAACGTCGACATCGCCGCGGCGCGCGAGGACGTCAAATTCGCGCAGGTGACCTTCGACCGGCAGGCGGCGCTGATGGAAAAGGGCTTCACGACGAAGGCCGCCTATGACGCGGCGCGCCACGCGCTCAGCCAAGCACGCGAGAGCGTCCGCCAGGCCGAAGCCGCCGCCGCCGAAGCCCGCACCAAGCTTGCCGCCGGCCCGTCGAGCGGGATCAACCCGCAGGTCGAGGCCGCGCGCGTCCAGCGCTCGCAGGCGCAGGTGAACCTCGGCCGCACGACGGTGCGCGCGCCGAGCGCCGGGCGCATCGCGCAGTCGGACCGGCTGCAGGTCGGCCAGATGATGGTCGCCGGGCTCCCTGCCGTCACGCTCGTCGACACCGCGCATCCGTGGGTCGAGGCCAATTTCAAGGAAACCGACCTCGCCGACATGCGCGTCGGCCAGCGCGCCGAGATCAGCTTCGACGCCTATCCGGGGGTGAAAGTGCGCGGCCATGTGCTGACGATCGGCGCGGGCACGGGCAGCGAATTTTCGGTGCTGCCTGCGCAGAATGCCACGGGCAACTGGGTCAAGGTGACGCAGCGCGTGCCCGTCCGCATCGCCTTCGACGAAAAGCCGTCGCGCGACATGATCGCGGGGCTGTCGGCCGACGTGCGGGTGTTTACGAAGTAAGGTCCCGTGGCGAGCAACGCCCTCCCCCGCCGCTCCGCCGCCGCGGCGCTGCCCGACGATGACAGCATCCCGCTGCACGAACGCGTGCGCTATCGCGGGCTGCTGACCGTCGCGGTCATGGGCGCGTCGATCATGCAGATCCTCGACACGACGATCGCCAATGTCGCCATCCCGCATATGCAGTCGGCATTGGGCGCGACGAGCGAGACGGTGACGTGGGTGCTGACGAGCTATATCCTAGCGAGCGCCGTCGCGATGCCGATCACCGGCTGGCTCGCCGACCGGATCGGTCGGCGCGAATTGTTCATGGCGGCGGTCGTCGGCTTCATCATCGCATCAATGGCGTGCGGCGCCGCGCAATCGCTCGAACAGATGGTCGCCTTCCGCTTTTTGCAGGGGGTGAGCGCGGCCTTTATCGGGCCGCTGTCGCAATCGGTGATGCTCGACATCAACCCGCCCGAACGCCACGCGCGCGCGATGTCGATCTGGGGCATGGGGATCATGATCGGGCCGATCCTGGGGCCGATATTGGGTGGCTGGCTGACCGAGAGCGTCAACTGGCGCTGGGTCTTTTACGTCAACCTGCCCGTTGGGCTGCTCACGCTCGCGATGATGTGGGCGCTGCTGCCCAAGACAAAAAGCGTCACGCGGCGGTTCGACCTGTTCGGTTTCTCGATGCTCGCGCTGGGGCTCGCCGCCTTGCAGCTGATGCTCGACCGCGGCGCGCATCTCGACTGGTTCGACAGCATCGAAATCTGGATCGAGCTGGCAGTCGCGGTCTCGTGCCTGTGGATGTTCGTCGTCCATATGTTCACCGCGCGCGCGCCGCTGTTCAGCCGCCTGATGCTCGCCGACCGCAACCTCGTCACCGCGATGGGCTTCATGATCGTGATCGGGGTCGTGATGTTCGCATCGATGGCGCTGCTGCCCCCGATGCTGCAGAATCTGTTCGGCTGGCCGGTGATCGATACCGGCGTCGTGCTCGCGCTGCGCGGGATCGGCATCCTCGCCAGCATGTGGGTCGCGGGGCAATTGCTCGGCAAGATCGACGCGCGCTGGATGGTCGGCACCGGGCTGCTCATCGCCGCTTACTCGCTCTGGCAGATGAGCCACTGGTCGCTCGAAATGGGGATGCAGCCGGTGATCATCAGCGGGCTGGTGCAGGGGCTGGGCATGGGGCTGATCTTCATCCCGCTCAACACGATGGCGTTCGCGACGATCCAGCCGCAATATCGCACCGACGGATCGAGCCTGCTCAACCTGTTCCGCAGCATCGGCGCGTCGGTCGGCATTTCGGTGGTCACCACGCTGCTCGGTGCGAACATCCAGACGAGCCACGAGGACCTGGCGGCGCATGTCACCAACAGTTCGGTCGCGCTGCTCGACCCGTCGACCGCCGACCGCTTCGGCATCGCGGGCGACGCGGCGATGGCGATGGTCAATGCCGAGATCAACCGGCAGGCGGCGATGGTCGCCTATATCGACGATTTCTGGCTGATGATGTGGGTGACGCTGGCGTCGGTGCCGCTGGTGCTGCTGCTACGCCCGCCGAAGCCCGGGGGGCCGAAGGCGTCGGCGGCGGATATGGGGCATTAATGGGAACGGCGGCTTTGGGGGTGGGCAGCGGACGCTAGCCGTCTATCTGTTGACAGCCATCCCGCCACATGGCGCGGCGTCGTTTTTTATTCCGGTCCGCATGATAATGCTAATCGGCCTGCCATCGACCGACACTTGCTTCGGGACGTCAATTCGCTCCGCACTCTCAACTGAGAGAGTTAGCGTCTTTGGGTCTGTCCAACCGATATCGACACCGTAGGCGCAGCCGCTCCGCGCTGCTCCGTAAAGTCGCCCAGCTTGAACGGGCTTCTGCTCCTGCTTTGACGAGTCCGATAGTTCGACGAGATAGCCATACGAGGTCGTGGCTCCGCCGTTGGTTTCAAATAGCACGGCGCTGGTCCGACCGTCCGGTGACGCTAGTTGCGTCACCTCATCGCGCGGAGGTTCTGTCGTACATGCCACGAGGGACAACATAAGGAGAGTAGCCCGGAGCTTCATCACCTAGCAGTGCCAAAAGAACGGAACGTCTGCAATCGGTCGGTAGCAGCCGCTCAGCCCGCCCGGCGCGCCATTGCGAGGCGCATGAATTCCGCCGGGTCGGCGTTTTCGGCGAAGACCGGCACTGTCGGGTCGATCGCGATCCAGCCGCGTTTCCGGCTGGTCCAGATATGCGCGAAGGGTTCGAGCCCCGATGGATCGTCGAGGGTGCCGGCGCGCACGATCGTCATCGCGGGATAGACGGTGTTCGCATTGCACACGCGGCTGAAGCAGTCGGGGCAGTGCCGGTTGTTCGTCGTCCCGCCGGACGGGCGCTCGGTCGAATAGATCATACTGCGCCCGGTCAGTGTCAGCGCATCGGTCGATACGATGACTTGATCGGCAAAGGCGCTCGCGGTCGATTTCTGGCAATCGAGGCAGTGGCAGCAATAGTTGAGCAGCGGCCCGTCCTGTTCGAAGCGGTAGCGCAGTTGCCCGCAGCGGCAGCCGCCGGTGAATTCGGCAGCCATATCAGCGGAAGAAGCAGTTGGTGCCGGCGAAAAGCGCGTCGATTTTGGCCGCGTCGCCGGGCGCCGCGAACATGCCGCCGATTACATTATCGCCGGTGCCGATGCTGAATTCCTCGCCCAGCGTGCTGTCCTCGAGGTCGACGATCGACACCGATTCCCCCGCCTTGGCGCGCGTCGTGCCGATGGCGATCCCGCTCATCGTCGAGTAGGTCGCGGCGCCGGGTTCGTTACCGAGGAACCAGCCGGCGAACTTGCCGTCCTGGAAGTTGAGCGTCATCGCGTCGTAGCGAGTGAATTCCATCGGGCCCGCGCCGCATTCCTCGTTGGTGCTGCGGTCATCCTCCTTGCCCGCGACGTTGGCGAGCGCGGTTTCCGCCTGCGCGCGCGGGACGCCGAAAGCGAGCAGGCTGGTCTTGCCGCTGGTCTTGTCGACAAAGCGCAGCCCTTCGCCATCGAGATTGACCGCAGTGGTCGCGGCATTCGGGCCGTCATTCTTCGCCTCGGGCACCGGCGGCGCAACCGGATCGGCGTCGGCGGGCGCCTTGTCAGCGGCGGGTTTGCATGCGGCGAGCAGGCCAATCATCGCGAGGGTGACGAACTTACGCATATTCTCTCCTGTCGCGGCGCGGGATCGCCAGCACCAGTATCGCACCGAGGGTCGCGAGCGCCATATCCTTTTGCGCGTCCCATATGTCGCCTTGCTGCCCGTTGTAGCGATCGGCGGTTTCGCCCGCCGCGACGATGGTGAGCAGCCATTCGAAGATTTCGTAGAGGCAGGATATCGCCAAAACCCAGCCGAGCACGGTTAATGTTGCGCCGCGCGGGCCGAAGCCGCCCCAGCGCCGCGCGATCTCGGCAACGGGGATCACCGACAGCGCGCCGAAGGCGAAATGGACGAGGCGGTCATAATGGTTGCGCGTCCAGCCGAAGGCGTCGGACAGGCTGCTGCCGGTGATCGCGCGCGCCCAGTCGTCATAAGGGACATTGCTGTACGCATAGCGGCCGCCGAGCGTGTGGAGTGCCATGAAGAGGGCGATGCACGCGACCGAGGCGGTCGACAGCGGCCAGCGGCGGAGCAGCCATGGCGCGGCGACGATCAGCAGCATCGTCGGGATATGCTGGAGCAACGCGATTTCGGGATAGGGCTGGTCGACCTGCGCAAGGAGCAGTAGCGCAAGGAGCGCCCCGATAAGGCGGCGCTGCGCGGGCGGGGTGGCGGCGCTCACCAGCGCAGCGACATGCAGCTGAGCCCCGCGTCGATATGCGCGATCTGGTCGGTCGGCAGCGGATGGATTTCGATGCCGCGCTCCGCGAGCAAAGCGTGCGTCGCGGACCAGCGGTCGCCGACGAGCACGGTGTCGCGAATGCGCAGGATATTGGCGGCGGGCTCTTCGCCCGGCGGGGTCGTGACGACCTCGAGCCCGTCGAACTGCGGGCAAGCGGCGAGCGCCGGGACGGCGAGGATCGTGCGCGCATCGATCAGCCCGCAGCCGGTCTTGAAGTGAAGCACGCCCGGCGGGGTTTCGGCGATCTCCGCGCGATAGCCGAGCTGGCCGAGCAGGCCCGCGAGTTCTTCGGCGCCGGTGCGGTCGGTACGCGCCGAGAGACCGATGATCACGCGGTCGGCGAGGCGCAATATGTCGCCGCCGTCGGCGTAGCCGGGGCCGGTCATTTCGAGGAGGCGCGGGTGGTGCGCAGCGAGCGCGCCGCGGATATGCGCGACCTCGCCCGCGCGGCTCGGCGCACCGGGACGGAGCAGGATCGCGCCCTTGGGGAAGGTCAGCGCGACATCCTCGGTGAACAACGCATCGGGGAAATCGTCTAGCGGTTCGAGGACTTCGACCGCGAGGCCGAGGGTACGCAGCGTCGCGACATAGGCCTCATGCTCGGCGAGGAGGCCGTAGAAATCGGGGTCGGGACCGCCGTCGGCGCGGATACCCTTCACCGCCGAACGGGCGGGGGCGCGGCAGAGGGCACGGGTGAAGGCATAGGGACTGGTCATGCCCCATCCCTACCCGTTCGCATCCCGAAGTCGAGATGCGAACGGAGAGAGGTTCGGGCTCAGCCCTTCTTGAGGTGGCGGCGGCCGAGCAGCTCGGCGATCTGCACCGCGTTCAGCGCCGCGCCCTTGCGGAGATTGTCGCTGACGCACCAGAGGTTGAGGCCGTTTTCGACCGTCGGGTCCTCGCGCACGCGGCTGACGAAGGTCGCGAAGTCGCCGACGCATTCGACGGGGGTGATGTAACCGCCGTCCTCGCGCTTGTCGTGGAGCACGACGCCGGGGGCTTCGCGCAGGATGCGCTGTGCGTCCTCGGCCGACAGTTCATCCTCCATCTCGATGTTGATCGCTTCGGAATGGCCGACGAAGACGGGCACGCGGACACAGGTCGCGGTGACCTTGATCTTCGGATCGAGAATCTTCTTGGTCTCGACGACCATCTTCCACTCTTCCTTCGTCGAACCGTCGTCGAGGAATTTGTCGATGTGCGGGATGACGTTGAAGGCGATCTGCTTGGTGAACTTGTTGATGTCCTTCTCATCGCCGACGAAGATCTGGCGCGTCTGGTTCCACAGCTCGTCCATGCCCGCCTTGCCCGCGCCCGACACCGACTGATAGGTCGAGACGACGACGCGCTTGATCTTGGCGGCGTCGTGGAGCGGCTTCAGCGCGACGACCATCTGCGCGGTCGAGCAGTTCGGGTTCGCGATGATGTTCCGCTTGGTATAGCCGTCGATCGCGTCGGGGTTCACTTCAGGCACGATCAGCGGCACGTCGGGATCCATGCGATAGAGCGACGAGTTGTCGATCACGACGCAGCCGGCGGCCGCTGCCTTGGGCGCGTGGATCGCGGTCGCGTCGCTGCCGATCGCGAAAATCGCCATGTCCCAGCCCGACCAGTCGAAATTCTCGATATTCTGGCACTTCACGGTTTTACCGGTATCGCCGATTTCGATCTCGTCGCCCTGGCTGCGCGACGATGCGACCGCCGCCAGTTCGTCGTAGGGAAATTCGCGCTCGGCGAGAATGGCGAGCACTTCGCGCCCGACATTGCCCGTGGCTCCGGCGACTACGATACGATAACCCATTTATTCACTCCTCAGTGCAAACACTCGGTTGAAAACGTAACTAAAACTCAGACTTTCCAGCGGAAATGGCCGGTCAGCTTATGCTTGAACAACGCATCCTCCTCACGCGTGCCGCCGCCGATATTGTGGAGGACGAGCGGTACGCCGGTCGTATCCTTGCGGTCGGACACGATGCCGGTGTGCGGCAGCCGCCCGCCGACCATCTGGGTGAAGATGTCGCCCGGACGCCAGTCGGCGGGATCGTTGGTGACGGGCAGTGCCGCCCCGTGCCGCCGCCAATAGGTCGCGAGATTGGGCACGCGGCGATGATCGATGTTGCGGTCGGGGCGGCCGAGCCCCCAATTTTTCGGATAAGCCCCAAAATTGGCGCGCATGTCGGCGTTTACAAGGGCCTGGAGATCGTGGCCCAGCGCATCGCGAAAGGCGCGGATCACGACGTCGGTGCACACGCCCTTCGCGCGGTCGACATCGCCGTTCGGGAAACGCAGCACGGTGTAGGCGGGGTCATAGGTCAGCGTGACGCCGACCTGCCGCCGCGCGGCACGCACCAGAAGCTGCGCCGGGGTAAGTGCCATCGCCTCGCCCGACACGCCGAAGGCAAGCACCGCGCCAAGGAAGGCGCGCCGCGTTGGCTGGAACGGAGGTACGGACGCTTGCATCAAATTCGCTTTGCCCAAAAGAAAACGACCGGCTCTGCCTGTTGGCGGAACCGGTCGTTTTTGAAAGCTGTTTCGGCTTTGGTGTGGAGAAGCTCTCCTTAGCCTTCGCCGGCTTCCGACCGGTAATCGCGGCGCTCCGCAATACGCGCCGATTTACCAGTGCGGCCACGAAGATAGTAAAGCTTCGCACGACGCACAGCACCCTTGCGGATCACGGTAATGCTGTCGATGTTGGGCGAATAGAGCGGGAACACGCGCTCGACACCTTCGCCGAACGACATTTTGCGCACGGTAAAGTTGGAGCCCATGCCCTTGTTCGAGCGTGCAATGCACACGCCTTCGAAATTCTGGACGCGGGTGCGCTCGCCTTCGACCACCTTCACGCCGACTTTCAGCGTGTCGCCGGGACGGAAGGTCGGAATGGTCTTGCCAGCCTTGGCAATTTCTTCGGCTTCGATCGTCTGGATGAGGT
This sequence comes from Sphingopyxis sp. OAS728, assembly GCF_014873485.1. Taxonomy (NCBI): domain Bacteria; kingdom Pseudomonadati; phylum Pseudomonadota; class Alphaproteobacteria; order Sphingomonadales; family Sphingopyxidaceae; genus Sphingopyxis; species Sphingopyxis sp. OAS728. The sequence goes on from NZ_JADBDT010000001.1 coordinate 2,382,048, forward strand.
TCATGTCCTCTAGTCCTTTTCTTTTCGCCGCGCGCCAGAGGCAGGCCAACCCGAGCATCGATATGACGCTCCCAAAGGTCCGGCCTGCGTAACCGTATCTGTCGGCAAGGCTTCCCGATCGCAGCACTTCGGAAACCCTGCGCCCCGTCCGGATGACCGGCCGGGGATAAGCGGATGAGGGGCGCGCGCAAGCAATGCGATTCGCCCGGTTCCACTCGAAGCCGCGGCCACTACGCCGGAAAGCCATGAAATGCAAGGGTCTCGGCGGCGAAGCGGCGCGGCGGGTTTAAACGGCCATTAACCAAAATCCGTCATGTGCAGCAGCGGAGGGACCCGATGCTGCAGATGACCGCCATGAAGCCGCTCGCGAGCCGCGCTTTTGCGCCCGCCGACGGCACCGGGCTGGCGGCGTTCCTCAACTGGGCGCTGTGCTGGATACTGCTGCCCAACCTGCCCTTTCTGCCGATCACCATCATGGGCGGGCCGATGCGCGCGCCCGAAATCTGGCTGTGCGCCGCGGTCGGCTTCGTCGCGAGCTGGTTCGGATATTGGGTTCGCCTTTCGGCCTTTTTCGGCCTTCTCGCCTATCTGACACTCGTCTTCATCGCGAGCATGTTCAACATGCACGTCAGCATGATCCTGTCGGTGATCGCGCTGGTGCTCGACCTCCGCCCCGCCGCCTCGCCCGAATATATGATCGGCGGGGGGCTGCTGATCTTCGTCCTGGCGATCGCCGCGCGGCAGCTTCGCCGGCCGAACCATCTGCGCGGACTGCAGTGGATGGCCGCAGCCGCAGCGCTGACCTATACGCTGGCGACGGCCGACTATGTCCGGGCGCGCGACGGGTCCACCGCCTATAACCGCGTGGCACCCGCCGATGCGCCGTTCACCTCGGCGACGCAGCAAACCGGCTTTCTGAAGCTCGCCGACGGCAAAAGGCATGTGATGATCGTCGTCGTCGAGGCGATGGGGCTACCGACCGAGCCCGCGCTGCGCACGCGCCTCGACGCCATCTGGACGCGCCCCGAACTCGCCGAGCGGTTCGAGATCAGCCAGGGCAGCACGACCTTTTACAATTCGACGACCAAGGGCGAGATACGCGAGCTGTGCCAGCGATGGGGCGATTATCCCGAGATCGCGGTGCCCGACCCCGATTGCCTGCCCGCGGCCTTGGCACGACGCGGCTATGCGACGCACGCTTATCACGGCTTTTCGCCGAAATTCTTTGACCGCGATCGCTGGTATCCGCTGATCGGGTTCGAACGAATGAGCTTTCGCGACACGCTTGAGGCCGAGGGCGCGGGGCATTGCCCGAACGTCTTTCCCGGCGCGTGCGACCGCAACATTCCGCGGCTGATCGGCCGCGACCTCGCTGCGGCGAAGCGGCCGCAGTTCGTCTATTGGCTGACGCTCAATTCGCATCTGCCGGTGGTCGCCAACGCCGAGCTGCGCACCGAGAATTGCCGCCAGCTTGGCGCCGTGCTCGACAGCGATTATCCGCCCGTCTGCCGCCTGTTCGCGATCTGGGACGACACCGCTGCGGCGCTCGCCGCGATGGCGAACCGGCCCGATTTCCCGCCGACCGACATATTGATCGTCGGCGATCATATGCCGCCCTTCACCCAGCAAAAGAGCCGGATGATGTTCGACAGCACGAAGGTACCGTGGGTGCTTCTGCGCTATCGGGCGCCGGAGCGTCCGGCCGAATAGGCCGCCCACAAATCGGGACGCCGCGCCTCGGTATCGCGTTCGGCCTGCTCGCGGCGCCACGCCGCAATCTTCTTGTGATCGCCCGACCGCAGCACGTCGGGGATATCGCGCCCTTCCCAGCTCACGGGCCGCGTGTAGTGCGGATATTCGAGCAACCCCTGTTCGAACGATTCATCGTCGCCGCTGGCCGAAGCGCCCATCACGCCGGGAAGGAGGCGGATGCACGCGTCGAGCAGCAACAACGCGCCCATCTCTCCGCCCGACAATATGATGTCACCCATCGACACTTGCTCGATCGGCCTCGCGTCGAAGATGCGCTCGTCGAATCCTTCGAACCGGCCGCAGAGGATGATCGCGCCGGGGCCGGCCGAAAGCTGGCGCACGCGCGCCTGCGTGATCGGTGCACCGCGCGGGGTCATCGCAAGGATTGGGAGGCCCGGATGCGCCGCCACCGCATGGTCGATCGCCGCCGCCAGCACATCGGCCTTGAGGACCATGCCGGCGCCGCCGCCCGCGGGTGTGTCGTCGACGGTGCGGTGCTTGTCGGTCGCGAAATCGCGGATATGCACCGGCGCGCAAGCCCACGTCCCGCTTTCGAGCGCGCGCCCCGCCATGCTGTGCCCTAGCGGGCCGGGAAACATGTCGGGGTAGAGGGTGAGCGGGACGGCGGTGAAGGTCATGGTCGGCGCTCAACAGAAATCTGGCGCCAAGTCCAGCGCATCAAGCCGTGCCCCAACAACCACGCCAAAATCGCGCCAACCGGCCCCCACCAAAGAAAAGAAATGGCAAACTTCCAGCCGAAAGCGGCCGAGTAGAGCCACAATCCGATCAAAACCGGAATCAGCAACAATATCGGCACGATCGCAGGAGCTACTATGACGGCTTCCCGATAGCCAACGCCGCCCCTTCCCGCACGGCGTAATGACAGGCGATACAGAAGCATCGTCCCGATCTGCATGAGCAGAATAAAGCAAATCAGAGAGATAGCCGGGAATATGCTCATAACAGCGGCTCCCATACCGCGTCGGGCAGCAGGTGGCGATCCTTCTCGATTTCGGCGTGCAGCCATTCGCGGAAGCGTTCGATCTTGCGCACCCCGACGCGGTTATCACGGTGGACGAGCCACATGCCCGACCCCTTCGACACATAGAATGTGTCGAAGGGCTGGACCATGCGGCCGCTCGCGAGTTCGCCCTGCCAGTAGAGCGGGGTCATCATCGCGACGCCGAAGCCCGCCTGTACCGCCGCCCCTTCCTGCAACTGGCTGTCGAGTTCGATCCCGCGACGCGACGTCGCGGGCGGCGTTCCCACCCCTGCCAGAGCGAACCATTCGGCCCACCAGCTGTCGTTCGGCGCGAGGCGCTGGACGCGGAGCAGGTCGGCGGGCTCGCGGATATCATGTTCCTCGAGAAAGGCCGGCGAGGCGATCGGGGCGAGATATTGGCGCATCAGGAAATCGCTGCGCAGTCCCGGCCACACGCCCCTGCCGATGCGGATCGCGACATCGACGTTGGAGGCGTCGAAGTCGACGAGATCGTTGCTCATCGCCATGCGCACCGCGAGTTCGGGATATTGGAGCTGGAAGCTGCCGATGCGCGCGCTGAGCCAGGTGCCGCCGAAGCTGGTCGCGGCGTTGATCGTCAGAACATCGGCCTCGTCGCTGCCGAGCGCGGCGAAGGCGTCGCCCATCGTGGCGAAGGCGTTGCTGATCGCGGGGAGCAATCGCTGCCCCGTTTCGGACAATCGCACACGGCCCTTTTCGCGCACGAAGAGCGCGCGGCCGAGGCGATCCTCCAATTGGCGGATTTGATAACTCACCGCCGCCTGCGTGAGCCCCAGTTCCTCGGCGGCGCGCGAGAAATTCTGCAAACGTCCGGCGGCTTCGAAGGTGCGCACGGCAGCGAGGGGCGGCAGGCGGGACATAAGACCTTATAAGCAGAGCTTATAATATGGTCTACGCCTTTTGTTGGCCGCGGGGAGCGGGGCGAGGCATATTCTGATCATCAAGCGAAAGGAGATGAACGATGAGAGACGAGCAGTTCATGCGCGTTTGGAATGACGGTCATGATCATTTCAGCGCCGATATCGCCCGCGGCCTCCACTGGCTCGCGACCCCGTTCCGCCGCCTCGGCGAGTGGATCGCCCTGCCGAGCGCGCCCGGCGAAGACAGCGCCTTCACCCGCGTTGCTGCACGCTGCGGCGTGCGCCCGCGCCGGGCACGATAAGAAACCCTGCCCTCCCCTCTCGAAGGTCCAGGGCGAAAACGGGGTGAGGCCGTCCCTTGCTAAAGCCTCACCCCGTCGAAATCAGCGCGCCTCGGGTGGCACGACGCGCAGGCGCAGCGCCTGGATCGTGACCGGCGTCGTCGGCGCGAGCAACAATTGCCCGTCGAGCTTGCCCTTCTCGCAATTGAGCCGGAAGGCGGTCGACATCGCCCCGCTCGGCGCGAGCGGTTCGTCGGTCGGGCATGCCCCGACCTCGGCCTTCAGCTTCGCAAATTCGGTTTTCCAGTTATCGGCCGAGCGGTCGAGCAGGAAGTTCATCGCGAGCCGACCCTGCAGCGGGCCAAGGTCGCCCGCGGCATAAGCCGCCCTTGCCGCCGCATAGGCGTCCGCCACCGCAGGCGACACCGGAACGGGGCGCGTTTCGAGCAGCCCCGCCTTGTCCATCGCGACCGCGGTGTCCCATGCGGGGCCCGACGGTCCGGCGTAGGTCCGGTTCGACAGCGCGAAGACCCCGACGCCATGGTCGGGCATCAGCATCACATGGCTGCCATAGCCCGGATAGCCGCCACCATGCGCGAGCGTGAGGCCGAGGTCGCAATCCTGCGCGACGCGCCAGCCCATGCCATAGGCGCCGGCCTGCTTGCACGCCGTGGCACCGCTCGCCCCGATGCGGTTCGTCACCGAGACGAAGTTCGAGCCCTGCGCGATCTCGCGCACCGTTGACCGCTTGACCGGGCCATTGTCGGCATCGTCGCGCGCGGGCCAGGCCGAAAGCAGGAAAGCGACCCATTTGGCATAGTCGGCCGCGCTGACCTGCAAGCCGCCCATCGCATTGAACGCGCCGTCGACCATCTCGGGCTCGGCGGTCCAGCGCTCATTTTCCCAGCGATAGCCGAGCGCGTAACGTGCCTTGGGCGCTTTGGGCGCATCGAAGCCGCTGCTCGTCATGCCAAGCGGGGTCAGGATCGTTTTCTGGACATAGGCCGTGTACGTCATGCCCGAGGCGTTGGCGACGATGCGGCCGAGCAGCGCGTAGCCGAAGTTCGAATATTCGTGGCTACTCTGCGGCACGCGGCTGAACGGTACACCCGCCGCGATCATCTTCGTGAACTCGTCCTGCGGCAGTATCTGTTGGCGGTCGCCCCATGGATCGTCGGTGACGAAGCCGCCGACATGCTGGAGCAGGTCCCTGATCCGTATGCGCGGGCTATCCTTCGTCGGATAGGTCCAGCCCTTCATTTCGGGCACATATTGCTCGGCCAGATCGTCGAGCCGGAGCTTGCCGTCGTCGCGCAATTTCAGGATCGACAGCGCGGTGAAGGCCTTGGTCATCGACGCGATGCGGAACAGGCTGTCGGGGGTCACCGCGCCCTTGTCGGCGATATTCTGGACCCCGATGCCCTTCACATAGGCAAGCTTGCCGTCCTTGACGACGCCATAGACGACGCCGGGCACATGCTGCTCGGCCTGGAATTTGGCGAAGAGCGCGTCGATTTCAGGAACGAGTTGGTCGAGGGTTTTCGGGGCGACCTCCTGCGCCTGCGCAGAAAGTGGAGCCAAAAGCAGGGCGAGGAAAAGACCGGTTTTCAAGCGCATGAAATCCCCCTTCAGTATGTCATGGGGCTATCATTTGCGCCCTATCGTCGCAACATCGCTATCGGGCGCGGCCGGTGCGCAGCGCGATCGCCCAATCGCTTCGCCCTTCGACCTCCGCCTTGCGCGCGGCCGCCTGATGGTCATAAGCGACGGCGACCAGATCGACATGAAGCGTGTCGCCGTCGACCACGGCATAGCGCGCCGCGGGCGATCCGGTTTCCATCACATGATAGTGCGGCCGGTCCCAGTCATAGGCGGGCAGCCCGACGCTGCCCGGATTGGCAACCGTACGCCCGTCGGACAGCTTCACCTGAAGCGGAACGTGGGTATGTCCGCACAGGACAAGCCGTTCGCTGCGGCCGACCACGCGCGCGGCGACGGCGTCGGCCGGCGTATCGCTTACTCCCGCTTCGTCCACGTCGTGGAGCATATAGTCGAGATCGCTGTGGAGCGTCCCGTGGCACAGATAGATGTCGGGCCGCCACGCGAGCACCGGCGGCAGCGTCCGGAGCCACGCACGTTCGCCCTCGCCGATCGCAGCGTCGGCAAAACGGTCCGAATCGCCCATTTGATCTCGCGTCTGCGTCAGCAGCTGGCGCTCATGGTTGCCGGCGATCGTCGGCCATTCGAGCGGGCGCAGATAGGCGGCGGTTTCGACCGGCCATAACGGCCCCGACAGGATATCGCCCAGATTGATGAATGTGTCGCAACCGCGCCGTTTCGCATCGTCGACGCAGGCTTCCAGCGCCGGGAGATTGCCATGGATGTCGGAAAGAACCGCTATCCGGCTCATTCGACATAGTCGCTGGAAATCACCACCTGCTCGCCCCATTCGGGAACGGCCTTGTCGTTCATCGGCACCATGAAGCGCTTGCCGTCGGGTTTCGCGATTTCGAGAATGTCGCCGGCGCCGAAATTTTCGACCGCAACGACTTCGCCGACGGTGCGCCCGTCGGTGGACACGCACGGCAGGCCGAGCAGGTCGTGGTGGTAATATTCGCCCTCGCCCAGCGCGGGCAGCGCCGAGCGCGGCACCGTGAGCACCGTTCCGCGCAAGGCCTCGGCAGCACTGCGGTCGGTGATTTCGGCGAAGGTTGCGACCGCGCCCTGATTGGCGGGACGTATCGATTTGAGGGTCAGCTTGCGGTCGCCCGCGTCGAAAACGGAAAAGGCGCGGAGAGCCTCCGCGCCTTCGCCGAACAGTTTGAGACGCACCTCGCCCCGCACCCCGTGCGCGCCGGCGATGGCGGCGAGGGTGACGGGACGATCGGCGTTCATAAAGGCTTAGCCTTCGGCCTTTTCTTCGGCTTCGGGAGCAACCGGGCCGCCTTCGGCGACTTCTTCGGCGATCGCGGTCGCGTCGTCGGCGGTCGCGTCGGCCGGGGCTTCGTCGGCGACGGCTTCGGCAACGGCTTCGGCGGTTTCTTCGCTCTTCACCGAACCGGTCGAATCCGATTCAGCGGCTTCGGGAGCGGCAGCTTCTTCGGCCACGACTTCTTCAGCGGCCACTTCCGGAGCGGCTTCTTCAGCAGCTTCGGGTTCCGGGGCCGGAGCGGCGGCAGCGGCTGCTGCGGCTTCTTCGGCGTCAGCCAGCTTCTGGGCCTTTTCTTCGGCACGTTCCTTGGCCTTTTCGCCGGGGACACCCTTGTTCGGATTGTTGCGCGCGGCGCGCTCGAGGACGCCCGCGGCGTCGAGGAAGCGGGCGACGCGATCGGTCGGCTGCGCGCCAACCGAAACCCAGTGCTTCGCACGGTCGGCGTCGAGCTTCACGCGCTCCGGATTGTCCTTGGCGAGCAGCGGGTTGTAGCTGCCGATCCGCTCGATGAAGCGGCCGTCGCGCGGGCTGCGCGAATCGGCGACGACGATCTTGTAATAGGGACGCTTTTTCGAACCGCCGCGTGCGAGGCGAATGGAGGTTGCCATGATATTTTCCTTCAGGGTTTAATGTTCAAATTCGGGTGTAATTACTTCTTTTTATTCATCAGATTGGCGAGTTCGGGCGGGATGGAGCCGCCTCCACCAAGACCGGGGAGGCCACCGCCACCCATTCCGCCCATTCCGGGAATGCCGCCGCCCTTGCCGAACAGCGCGCCGAGCCCCTTGAGCCCGCCCATCTTGCGGATTTTCTTCATCGCGCTGGCCATTTCCTGGTGCATCTTCAGCACCTTGTTGACCTGCTGCACGGTGGTACCCGAGCCGTTGGCGATGCGGATCTTGCGCTTCGCGGTCAGGATTTCGGGCTTCGCGCGCTCTTTCGGGGTCATCGAACCCATGATCGCGTCGAAGTGGATGAGCATCTTGTCGTCGGCGGCGCCCGCCGCCATCTGCGCCTGCGCCTTCTTGATCCCGGGGATCATGCCCGCGAGCGCGCCGAGGCCGCCCATGCGGCGCATCTGGTTCAATTGCGTACGAAGGTCATTGAGGTCGAACTGGCCCTTGGCCATCTTCGCCGCCATCGCCTCGGCCTCTTCGGCCTGGATCGTTTCGGCGGCGCGTTCGACAAGGCTGACGACGTCGCCCATGCCGAGGATGCGGCCCGCGATACGCGAGGGCTGGAAGAGTTCGAGCCCGTCGAGCTTTTCGCCTGTGCCCGCGAACTTGATCGGCTTGCCGGTGACGGCGCGCATCGATAGCGCGGCACCGCCGCGCGCGTCGCCGTCCATGCGGGTGAGCACGACGCCGGTGAGCGGCACCTGATCGGTGAAGCGCTGCGCGACCTGCACCGCGTCCTGACCCGTCAGGCTGTCGACGACGAGCAAGGTTTCGGCGGGGTTCGCGGCACGCGACACCGCCTGCATCTCGTCCATCAGCTGCTGGTCGACGTGGAGACGGCCCGCGGTGTCGAGCATCAGGACATCATAGCCCTGCAGCTTCGCGGCCTGCATGGCGCGCTGCGCGATTTCGACCGGCTGCTGCCCCGCGACGATCGGCAGCGTCGCGACGTCGATCTGGGTGCCGAGGACGGCAAGCTGTTCCTGCGCGGCGGGGCGATTGACGTCGAGCGACGCCATCAACACCTTCTTGCGCTCTTTTTCCTTCAGCCGCTTCGCGATCTTCGCGGTGGTCGTCGTCTTACCCGAGCCCTGAAGACCGACCATCATGATGACGGCGGGCGGGGTAACGGCAAGGTCGAGCTCTGCGGTTTCGGAGCCGAGCATTTCGGTCAGCGCGTCGCTGACGATCTTGACGACCTGCTGCCCCGGGGTGACCGAGCGCAGGACATTCTGGCCGATCGCGAGTTCGGTGACCTGGTCGACGAAACTGCGCACGACCGGCAGCGCGACGTCGGCCTCGAGCAAGGCGATTCGCACTTCGCGCATCGCGGCGCGCACGTCGGCCTCGGTCAGCGCGCCGCGGCCGCGGAGCTTCCCGAAAACATCGCCAAGCCGGTTGCTCAGACTATCGAACACAGCCAAAATCCCTGCCTACAACGCCCGCAACGCAAAACACGCCGGTGAGCGAAACCTCGCCAACCAGCGGTATCCGTGGACAGACTTTCCGTCGCGGATGTCGATATGTCCGAACGCAAAATGCGCGCGGACGCGGCGGCCTTTACGCAAAACCCCCGCCGAAAGCAAGCGGCGGGCCGTCCCGTGCGCGCGAACGGCACGGCGGCGACGCACTTAACCCAAATTTCACCGCTTTCTCTCATAAAGCCCGCGAGGGTGGGAAAAATTCATATGACAGCGACGCCGAAGCAATTCGACCGCAGCGAGGGCGCCAAACGCGACATCATAGCCGGGGGCATTGTTGTCGCCGCGATCCTGCTGTTCGTGGGGACGGGCAGCAATGTGATGCAGGCGGCCGTGCGCGCGCTGATCGGCATCGGCGGCGGCCCCGACCGCGCGCTGGCGACGGCGCTCATCCTCAATGTTGCGCTCATTCTCTTCGGCTGGCGCCGCTACAAGGATCTCAACCGCGAAATCGTCGAGCGTACCGAGGCAGAACAGCGCGCGCGCTATCTTGCCGACACCGATCCGCTGACGGGTTTCCTCAATCGCAGGGCGCTGCTCGCGGCGGGCCAGCGGCAGATCGCGACCGCGATCGCAGAAAAGCGTCAGGTCGCGCTGTTCCTGCTCGATCTCGACCATTTCAAGACCGTCAACGACATCCACGGCCATGCCGCGGGCGACCGTGTGCTGCAGGTCGCCGCCGAGCGCATCTCGGCCGTGCTGCCGCCCAATGCCACCAAGGCGCGGCTCGGCGGCGACGAATTTGTCGCGATGCTGGTGTTCGAGCCTGCAGCGCGCGCCGACATCGACGCGCTGGCGGCCGAACTCGTCGCGGCGCTCGACAATAATATCACGCATGACGCGCAGCAAATCCGCATCGGCGCCTCCCTCGGCATCTCGCTCGCCAACGACGCCAGCATGACGATGGAAACGATGGTCCGCCAGGCCGACATCGCGATGTATCATTGCAAGGACGAAGGCCGGAACCGCTTCTGCTGGTTCGAACAGGGAATGGAGATGGCCGTGCAGGTGCGCAACCAGATCGAAACCGGCATCCGCGATGGCATGCCGCGCGGCGAGTTCGTCCCGCATTTCGAACCGCAGGTCGACATCGCGAGCGGACGCCTGATCGGTTTCGAGATGCTGATGCGCTGGGAATCGCCCGAATATGGGATGATCCCGCCCGAACGCTTCATCCCGGTCGCCGAGGAAAGCGGCTTGATCGGCGAATTGTCGCTGCAGGTGATCCGCGAGGCGATGGAAATCGCCAAACGCTGGGATCCGTCGATCATGCTCGCGGTCAACATTTCGCCGCAGCAGCTGAAAGATCCGTGGTTCAGCCAGAAGCTCACCAAGCTGCTCGTCGAGGTTGGATTCCCGGCGGCGCAGCTCGAGGTCGAGATTACCGAAAGCTCGCTGTTCGAAAATCTGCCGCTGGTGCGCTCGATCGTCACCAGCCTCAAAAATCAGGGCGTGTCGCTCAGCCTCGACGATTTCGGCACCGGCTACAGCTCGCTGTCGCACCTGCGCGCGCTGCCGTTCGACCGGATCAAGATCGACCGCAGCTTTGTCGCCGCGATGCGCGGCAGCCCCGATGCGCAGGCGATCGTCGTCGCGATCGTGCGGCTGGGCGAAAGCCTGGCGATGCCGATCACCGCCGAGGGTGTCGAGGACGAGGCGACCGCGATCGAACTGACGCGGCTCGGCTGCTCGAAGGGACAGGGCTGGTATTTCGGCCGCGCCGCATCGGCGTCCGACACCGACCGGCTTCTGGCGGAGCGCGGCCTGCTGCGCGCGCCGATGGTGCCGCCCGCCGGCCCCGAACTCGGCGAAGACGCCCCGCTGCGCAAGACGGCCTGACACCGCCGCATCGCTAGACTTCGCGCCCGCGCCCCCTTACATGCGCGGACTATGGCAGACCGCTTCACCAAGATGCATGGCCTCGGCAACGATTTTGTCGTGATCGACGCACGCGAGCATAGCGTCGAGATGACGCCGGCGCGCGCGCATGCGATCGCCGACCGGCGCCACGGCATCGGGTGCGACCAGCTGATCCTGCTCGAACCGTCGAACAGCGCCGATGTGAAGATGCGGATCTTCAACGCCGACGGCGGCGAGGTCGAGGCGTGCGGCAATGCGACGCGCTGCGTCGCGACTTTGATCGGCAAGCCCGCGGTGATCGAGACCCTGGGCGGGATGCTGCGCGTTACACCGGCCGACGGCGGCGCCGAGGTCGTGCTGGGCGAGCCCGAATTCGACTGGGAGCATATCCCGCTCGCGATGCCGATGGACACGCGCGACATGCCCGTCGCGTGGGACGAGCTGGAGCATGGCGCCGGGGTCAATGTCGGCAATCCGCACATCGTCTTTTTTGTGCCCGAGGCCGATGCGGTCGCGCTCGACGAGCTCGGCCCGCGGATCGAGACCGACCCGCTTTTCCCCGAACGCGTCAACGTCAATGTGGCGAGCCTCGACGGCGAGAACCAGCTGCAGCTGCGCGTCTGGGAACGCGGCGTGGGCCTGACGCAGGCGTGCGGCACCGGCGCGTGTGCGACTGCCGTCGCGGCGATCCGCGCGGGGCTGGTCCAGTCGCCGGTGACGGTGTCGCTGCCCGGCGGCGACCTCGTCATCCGCTGGGCGCCCGGCGAACCGATCGTGATGAGCGGCGCCGCGACGCGCGTGTACGAGGGCGAGACCGACTGGGCGCAGTTCGGATGAGCGCCTCCCTCGTCGACCGGCAAGAGGTCGTCAATTTCGGTTGCCGGCTGAACATCGCCGAGGGCGAAGGGGTTCGTGCGGCCGTCAAGGCCGCGGGCGCTCGCGACACCATTGTCTTCAACAGCTGCGCGGTGACCGACGAAGCGGTGCGGCAGGCGCGGCAGGCGGTACGGCGCGCGCTGCGCGAGCGGCCGGGCGCCGAGGTTGTGGTGACCGGGTGCGCGGCGGAATTGGAGCGCGATGCCTTCACGGCGCTGGGCGCGCGGGTGGTGTCGAATGACGCGAAGGGGCTTGCGCAGAGTTATGGTGGCGCGGCGGCCGAGGCCGGCGTTCGACCTTACGCCCCCGCCCTCTCCGGCGCCGATCATGCGCGCGCCTTCCTCGGCGTCCAGACCGGCTGCTCGCATAGCTGCACCTTTTGCGCGACGGTGCTGGCGCGCGGGACGGCGCGATCGGCGGACATCGATGCGGTGGTCGCATCCGCGCAAACCGCGCTGGGTCGCGGGCAGCGTGAGATCATCCTGACCGGGGTCGACCTTGCGAGCTATGGCGACGATAGCGGCACGACATTGGCCACGCTGGTCGAGGCTTTGCTGGCGCTGCCGGTCGAACGCCTCCGCCTGTCGTCGCTCGACCCGGACCGGATCGACGACGCGCTCTTCGCCTTGCTCACGCAGGAAAAACGCGTGATGCCGCATATCCATCTGTCGCTACAGGCGGGCGACGATATGGTACTGACGCGCATGAAGCGCCGCCATCGCCGCACCGACGCCGTCGCGCTGATCGAGCGATTGAAGGCAGCGCGCCCAGAGATCGCGATCGGTGCCGATCTGATCGCGGGTTTCCCGACCGAGGATGACGCGATGTTCGCCAACTCGCTGGCGCTGATCGACGATTGCGACATCGTTTTCGGCCATATCTTTCCTTACAGCCCGCGCGCCGGCACGCCCGCCGCGCGGATGCCGCAGGTCGGTCGCGCCATCGCGCGCGAGCGCGCCGCCGCCTTGCGCGAGGCCAATGCGCGGCGGCGGCAGGACTGGCTCGATGCGCAGCTCGGCCGCACCGCATCGATGCTCGTCGAGCGCGACGGCATCACGGGCCATGCCGAAAATTTCGCCGCCGTGACGCTGACCGCACCCGCGGCGCCCGGCACCATCATTGACGTGCGCCTCGGCGCACGCGACGGCGACCGCATGATCGCCACCCATACGCAAGCAAAGGACATCGCCGCATGACCGGCAAAAGCTGGAGTGAAAGGCTGCTCGGCGGATTTCGCCGCACGTCGGAGCGGCTTGGCGAGAATCTCGCCGGTCTGACCGGCAAGGCACGGCTCGATGAGGATGATCTCGACCGCATCGAGGAAGCGCTGATCACCGCCGACCTCGGGCCCGCGATGGCCGACCGCATCCGCAGCCGCCTCGCCGAACGCCGCGACATCGCCGCGAACGGCACCGAGGAACTGCGCAGAATCGTCGCCGAGGAAATCGCCGCGGTGCTGCGCCCGGTCGCCGAACCGCTCGACATCGACGCCTTTCCGCGCCCGCAGGTCATCCTGGTGATCGGGGTCAACGGGTCGGGCAAGACCACGACGATCGCCAAGCTCGCGCACCTGTTCCAGGAACAGGATTATGGCGTGATGCTCGTCGCGGGCGACACCTTCCGCGCCGCCGCGATCGGGCAACTGAAGGTCTGGGCCGAACGGCTCGGCGTGCCGATCATGGCGGGGCCCGAGGGCGGCGATAGCGCCGGCATCGTGTTCGACGCGGTGAAACAGGCGACCGCGACGGGCATCGACGTGCTGATCGTCGACACCGCCGGCCGCCTCCAGAACAAGCGCGAGCTGATGGACGAGCTCGCCAAGATCAAGCGTGTACTCGGCCGTCTCAACCCCGCGGCGCCGCACGACGTCGTGCTCGTGCTCGACGCGACGACGGGGCAGAATGCGCTGTCGCAAATCGACGTGTTCCGCGAGGTCGCGGGCGTGACGGGCCTCGTCATGACCAAGCTCGACGGCACCGCGCGCGGCGGCGTCCTCGTGTCCGCCGCCGAGCGCCACGGGCTTCCCATCCATGCGATCGGCATCGGTGAAACCATCGACGACCTTCGCCCGTTCGATGCGGACGAGATCGCAGCTATTATTGCAGGAAATATCAGATGAGCGACCAGCTCCCGACGGGCCCCGAAGCCGTCCCGGCACCGCCGCCGGCGAAGCATGGCATGCTCAATTTCGTGATCGATTTCGGGCCTTTGCTCGTCTTCTTCCTCGCCTATAAATTCTCTTCCGGCGGCGAAGGCGCGTTCGCGGCGACGACCGCGGCAATCAAGGGCACCGTGGCGTTCATGGTCGCGATCGTCATCGCGATGATCGTGTCGAAATGGAAGCTCGGCAAGATTTCGCCGATGCTGTGGATGTCGAGCATCCTCGTGCTCGGTTTTGGCGCGCTGACAATCTGGTTCCACGACGAGCGTTTCATCGTGATGAAGCCCACGATCATCTACGCCAGCTTTGCCGTGCTGCTGCTCGGCGGTTACTGGTTCAAGAAGCCGATGCTCAAATATCTGCTGCAATCGGCGCTCGAAGGGCTCACCGACCGCGGCTGGCTGCTCCTCTCGCGCAACTGGGGGCTCTTCTTTGCCGCGCTCGGCATCGCCAACCATGTCATGTACGAGATGATCCAGGCGAAGCAGATGAGTTTCGACCTGTGGCTGACGATCAAGGTGTGGGGCGTCACCGCCCTCTCCTTCCTCTTCACCTTCAGCCAGGTTCCCGTGATGCTGAAGAACGGCCTTGCCGTCCCCGAACAGGCGGCCGCCGACAAAAATTGATGCATTTCCTCGCTGTGCTGGCATAGCTGCGTCACCGGCTCCGGGTCGCACGCGGCGCCGCGATAAACAGGGGGAACTGCAATGGACAAATTTTTCGGAAATCTGCACGCCGTGTTGGGCACCGGGCTGGTGCTCGCGATCATATTGATGCTGTGCCTCAACGGCCAGAATTTCGAGGACGGGGTTGCCGCGGGCAACGCGATCCTGCGCTGGCTGCACACCTTCTTCGGCGTGCTGTGGATCGGCCTGCTCTATTATTTCAACTTCGTCCAGATTCCGACGATGCCGAAGATCCCGGCCGAACTGAAACCCGCAGTCGGCAAGCATATCGCACCCGCCGCGCTGTTCTGGTTCCGCTGGGCGGCGCTGATCACCGTGCTGCTCGGCCTCGCGATCGCGGGTCATGCAAAATATCTGGCGCCCGCGCTCGGGCTGCAGGATCCGTATAAGCTGATCGGCGTCGGCATGTGGCTGGGCCTGATCATGGCGTTCAACGTCTGGTTCGTGATCTGGCCGAACCAGAAGAAGGCGCTGGGCATCGTCGAAGCCGACGATGCGACGAAGGCGAAGGCCGCGAAGACCGCGATGATCTTTTCGCGGACCAACACCTTGCTGTCGATCCCGATGCTCTATGCGATGGTGAACTTCAGCTAAGCCTGCCGACAATATCGCAAGGGGCGCTCCGGGAAACCGGGGCGCCCTTTTCGTATCAGCCCTCGATCGCCGCCTTGTGCATGCGGCCGTTCATCACATAATGCGCGACGCCCATCTGCATGCCCGCAGCCTGCGCATCGTCGATCTCGCGCACGCGCCGTGCGGGCGATCCGGCCCAGAGCTCCCGCGTCGGGATTTCCTTATTCTCGGTCAGCAGAGCGCCCGCGGCGAGCATCGCGTCGCTGCCGATCCGACAGCCGTTCATCACCGTCGCCTTCAGCCCGACGAACGCCCGGTCGGCGAGCGTGCAGCCGTGCACCATCGCCATATGGCCGATCAGCACATCCTCGCCGATGATCGTCGGGAAGCCGTCGGGGCGGTGCGGCATCGGGCCGTCGCAATGGACGACGCTGCCGTCCTGGATGTTCGATCGTGCGCCGACGACGATGTGGCTGACGTCGGCGCGCAGCACGCAATTATACCAGATGCTGACGTCGGGGCCGATCGTGACATCGCCGATGATCCGGCACCCGGGCGCGATGAAGGCGCTCGGATGGATCACAGGCGTCTTGCCGTTGACGCTGATGATGCTCACGTCCTGATAGGTCATTCGTCGCGGCCTCCGATGATATTCTTCCAGATCAGCACCGGCAGCGTCGAGGCATAATCGTCGGTCCAGCGGGTGAAGCCGGGGCGCGCGTCGAGCGGCACCCAAGTGTCGAGGTCGCGCGATTCCTTGCGCGGACGGATGCCGCCGGTCAATTGCTGCATCCGCTCTGGCGTCGCGGTCAGCGCGACCCAGTTCGATCCGGTCAGGTCGCCATATTCGTCGCCGATCGGGCCCGGGTCCATGCGGATCGCGCTCGTCCAGCCGCGCGCTTTCGCTTCCGCAGCCAGCACCGGCTCGAGATCGAAGAAGCGATTCGAGATATGGATGAGCAATATGCCGTCGGGCTTCATGGCGCGCGCATAGATGCCGATCGCTTCCTTGGTCAGCAGGTGCAGCGGGATCGCGTCCGACGAAAAGGCGTCGATGACGATGACGTCGAAGTGGCCGGCGGGCTGGTTGGCGAGTTGGAGCCGCGCGTCGCCGATGACGATCGGCGTGTCGCCGGCGCAATCGGTGAGGAAGGTGAATTTCGACGGATCGCGCGCGATGTCGACCATCACCGGGTCGATTTCGAAGATCGTCCAGTGCTGACCGGGCTTGCGATAGCAAGCAAGCGTGCCGGCGCCGAGCCCGACGATGCCGACCGAAGCATTCGGGCCGGCGAGCTGCCCCGCCTTGTCGAGCGTCAGCCCGACCCCCGACTGATGACCATAATAGGTCGTCGGATCGCGCCGGTGCGCGGCGTCGGTGCGCTGGAGGCCGTGAAGCGTCGTGCCATGCGCGAGGCGACGCTGGTTCGATGCGGGATAGTCGGTGACGGTGTAGACGCCGAAATAGCTGCGCACGCGCGCGCCGGCGAAGCTTTCCTGGATCGTGTCCCAACCACCGACGCCGATCATCAGCAATGCGAGCACGGGCACATAGGCCCAGCGCCAGCCGATGACGAGCATGCCGATGACAAAGATCGCGATACCCCACGACGTCGTCGCGCTGTCGAGCCGGCCGGTCCAGTCGCCGACCATATGCCAGGCACCGAAAGCGGCAACCACGACGAACATAAGCGCGACGGCGCGCGCAGTCTTCGCTTCAAGCCCAAGCCACTTGTCCCACGGGAAGAGCGCGGGGAGCGGCAGCAGCAGCCCGGCGGCGAGGATCAGGATCGGATGCTCATACACCCAGTCGAAGATCAGCGGCGCGAACAGCGCGGCGAACAGCCCGCCGAGCACGCCGCCCGCCGACATGATGAGGTAGAAGAGCGTCAGGTGCTGCGCGCCCGGGCGGAGATGATAGAGGTAGCCGTGGAGCGCGGTCGCGACGACGAAGAGCATCGCGAGGCTGGCGAGCGCGACCATCATCGACCCGCCGCCCGAGCTCAGCAGTCCGAGCCCGCCGACCGCGAGCAGCACGACGGGCGCGACCAGCGTGATGATCTGCGTCGGCCGCTCCATCGTCGAAAAGGCGATGACGAAGCTGAGCAGATAGAGCCCCAGCGGGAGCACCCAGAGCAAGGGCATTGCGACGATGTCGGTGGTGAGGTGCGTCGTCGTCGACAGCATCAGCCCCGATGGCACCGCCGCGATCAGCAGCCAATGGATCTGGCGGCGGAGCGTCGGGCGCGGTTCGTCGTCGGCGGCGGCGTGGGCTTCGGCGCCGCCATGCCAGCGTGCTGCGGCCGCCCCGGCGACGAGCAGGACGAGCAGCGCATAACCCGCGGTCCAGCCCCAGCTCTGCGCCGCGAGCGGCAGCGTCGGCTCAACGAGCGCAGGATAGCTGATGAGGCCCGCGAAGCTGCCGAGGTTGGAGGCGGCATAGAGATAATAGGGATCGCCCGCGCGGGTATCGGCGGCGAACCAGCGCTGCATCAACGGCGCCTGCGCCGACACGACGAAGAAGACCGGGCCGATCGAGGCGAGCAGCAGCAAGGGCACCCATAGCGCCTCCTGCCCCGGCCCGGGCGCCCCGATTTGCGCGATGCCGATCGGGAGCCACAGCGCCGCGACAAGGAAGAGCGCGAGATGGATCGTCGCCTGCCGCCGCACGGTGAAGCGCCCGAGCCAGTGCGCATAGGCATAACCGCCGAGCAGCAGCGCCTGATAGACGAGCATCGCGCTGTTCCACACCGCGGGCGCGCCGCCCAATTTGGGCAGCACCATCCGCGCGACCATCGGCTGGACGAGGAAGAGCAGGAAGCTGCCGACGAGGATCGTCAGCACGAACAGCCAGCGGCGCGGCGATGCGGCAGCGATCATAGTGTCAGGCGCCGAGGAGCCGTGCGGCATGGAGCGCGTGATAGCTCAAAACCCCCGACGCGCCCGCACGGCGGAAAGCGAGCAAGGTTTCGAGGACGAGCGCGTCGCGGTCGCCCGCGCCCGCGGCCGCGGCAGCCTCGATCATCGCATATTCGCCCGACACCTGGTACGCGTAGACGGGCACGGCGAAATTGTCCTTCACCGCGCGGACGATGTCGAGATAGGGCAGCCCGGGCTTCACCATCACGCTGTCGGCGCCCTCGGCGAGGTCCTGTGCGACTTCGCGCAAGGCCTCCTCGCTGTTCGCCGGGTCCATCTGGTACGTCTTCTTATCGCCCTTGAGCAGCCCGCGCGAGCCGACCGCGTCGCGGAACGGACCGTAGAAGGCCGAGGCATATTTGGCGGCGTAGCTCATGATCTGGACATGGCCGAAACCCTCAACCTCGAGCGCCTGCCGGATCGCGCCGATGCGGCCGTCCATCATGTCGCTGGGCGCGATGATGTCGGCGCCGGCGCGCGCCTGGTTGAGCGCCTGCCCCACCAGCACCTCGACCGTTTCGTCGTTGAGCACATAGCCCGCATCGTCGATCAGCCCGTCCTGCCCGTGGCTGGTATAGGGATCGAGCGCGACGTCGGTGAGGATGCCGATATCGTCGCCGAGCGCCTGCTTGATCGCGGCGGTGGCACGGCACATGAGATTATCGGGATTGAGCGCCTCGCCGCCATCGGCGCTGCGCCGGTCGGTCTGCGTATAGGGAAAGAGCGCGAGGCACGGGATGCCCGCGGCGACCGCTTCCTTCGCGCGCTCGACGAGAAGGTCGACCGACCAGCGCGACACGCCGGGCAGGCTCGATATCGGTTCCTCGGCGCCCGATCCGTCGGCGACGAAGAGCGGCCAGATGAGATTCGAGGGCGAGAGATGGGTTTCGCGCACCATTGCGCGACTCCAGCCGGTGCGGCGGGTGCGGCGCAGGCGCAGGTCAGGGAAAGCGGCTTGGGTCATGCGGGGTGCATAGCGGCGCCGGGCCGCGGGGCAAATGGATAATGCCGCTTTAGCGGAGGGTCAGATCCCGTCGCCCGCGCGTTTCGAGGCGACGTCGGCGAGGCTGCCGAGCTTCGGCCGCTCGACCTGTTTGGGTGCGATCGGGGTCAGCGCGGCGCCCGGCGCGATCGACGTCAGCGACCGGATGCGCGCGCGGAAGTCGGCGAGCGCCTTCCCTTCGAGCAAAGCGCGGGTGACGAAAGTCACCGACGACGGGTTCACCGCGCGGCCGTTGCGATAGAGTTCGTAATGGAGGTGCGGGCCGGTCGAGAGGCCGGTCGAGCCGATATAGCCGATCACCTGCCCGCGATTAACGCGCTGGCCGGGGCGCACCGCGATGCGGCTCATATGGCCATAGCCCGTGCCGAGCCCGTTGCCGTGGTTGAGCTTCACATAATTGCCGAAGCCGCCGTGGCGCCCGGCGATGGTGACGACGCCGTCGGTCACCGCATAGATCGGCGCGCCATAGCCGCCGCCGAAGTCCATCCCGCTGTGCATGCGCTTGTAACCGAGGATCGGGTGCCGCCGCATGCCGAAGGTCGATGTCACGCGGCCGTTCGTCGGGCGCGCCATGCCGCCGCGCTGTTCGCCGACGCCCGAGGCCTCGAACCATTGGGTCCGGCCGTCGACGTTCCATTCGAGCATCGAGAGTTTCGATTTTCCGCCGCGGATCAGCCCAGCGTAGAGCAGCTTGCCCGTCTCGCTCTCGCCCGTTTCGGCGCGGCGGTAATCGACGATGATGTCGAACTCGTCGCCGGCGCGGATATCGCTGCCAACCGAAATCTGTTTGCCGACGACGCGAAGATACGACTGGATCGCCTGCGGCGGCGCCCCGGCGGCGCGCGCCGAACGATAAAGGCTGTCGCCGACCCTACCGCGAATCCGCAGCGGGGTCGCGTCGACCGCAATCGGGATGCGGCGCATCACGAGCTGGCCGCCCTGCCGCTCCATTTCGATGCGGAGGTCGAAGCGTGCGCGCATCGCGAGCGCCTCGACCGGACGCGGCATCGTGCGTGCGGCGCGGCGACCGAGGATCAGGTCGATGCGCGTGCCCGGCGCGATGTCGGCGAGCGGAACCGCGCCCGACACCTGGTTTGCCAGCGCTTGGGCCTCGCTGCTGCCGACACCCGAGCGTTCGAGCAGGCGCGCGAAGCTGTCACCGCTGC
This sequence comes from Sphingopyxis sp. OAS728, assembly GCF_014873485.1. NCBI lineage: Bacteria > Pseudomonadati > Pseudomonadota > Alphaproteobacteria > Sphingomonadales > Sphingopyxidaceae > Sphingopyxis > Sphingopyxis sp. OAS728. The sequence continues at coordinate 2,402,296 of NZ_JADBDT010000001.1, forward strand.
CCAAGGTGGCGGTGAGTTCGATCTGCGGGCGTTCGGGGGTCTGCGTCAGCGGACGGACGGCGTCGGTCGCCGCCATATGCCGGCCGGTATCGCCGCCATATGCGAGCGGGACGATCATCTGCGCGCGTGCTTCGTTGAAATCGGCGGCGTCGAGCGCAGGGGTTCCGCTTACCTCGAACGGCTGGATCCCCGGGAAGGTCGCGATCGCGGTTCCGCAGAGCAAGGTTAATGTCGCGAGACCGCACCACCATTCGGCGGAACCGATATTGTCGCCAAGGTCGGGAACGAGGTCGAGCTCTGCCAGCCGGTCGCGCCAGCCGAGCCGCGGCTGCGCGTCCGAATCCGCACGCCGCAGCGGTATCGCTTGCGACATCGTGAGGGCGGCCGCGTTGCCGGACATCCCCGCGATGGGTTCGTGACGCTGAAACAAATTGCAACCCCCGCTCGGCGACCAAACCCTACACCCGGCCGCCGAATGATGTTTTCGAGGCGTTGTCTGTAAAGAAAGGTCGTTAAAGTCAATTTAATGGCGGATTTGCCGCGGTTCGTTGCGGCAAGGCGTGGCGGGGTCGGGATATTATGCAACAGTCGCGAAAAAAGCGGCCTCCATCCTATGGTTCGACGATAGGCTGTTGCGCGTGGACCCCGCGCATGTCAGCTTGGCTCTCAAGAAAATGACCTCTTCCTCTTCCCAGCCGGTCAAGGCTGTCCTTGGCCCCACCAACACCGGCAAAACCCATTTGGCGGTCGAGCGCCTGACCGCCCATTCGAGCGGCATGATCGGCTTTCCGCTGCGCCTGCTGGCGCGCGAGGTTTACGACCGCGTGGTCGCAATCAAGGGCGCGGCGCAGGTCGGGCTGGTCACCGGCGAAGAGCGAATCATCCCGCCCGATGCGCGCTACCTGCTCGGAACGATGGAGGCCCTGCCCGTCGAGCGCGACGTTGCCTTCGTCGGGATCGACGAGGCGCAGCTCGGCGCCGATCCCGAGCGCGGGCATGTCTTCACCGACCGGCTGCTGCGCGCACGCGGGCGCGAAGAGACGATGATCCTCGGCTCGGCGAGCATCCGCGGACTCGTCAAGGGACTGGTGCCCGAGGCCGAGATCATCACCCGGCCGCGCTTTTCGACCCTGAGCTATGCCGGATCGTCGAAGCTCTCGCGCCTGCCCAAGCGCTCAGCGATCGTCGCCTTCTCGGCCGAGGAAGTCTATGCGATCGCCGAAATGCTGCGCCGCTTTTCGGGCGGCGCCGCGGTCGTGATGGGCGCGCTCAGCCCGAAGACGCGCAATTCGCAGGTCGCCATGTTCGAGGCGGGCGAGGTCGATTATCTCGTCGCCACCGACGCGATCGGCATGGGGCTCAATCTCGACGTCCAGCATGTCGCCTTCGCGAGCTTGCAGAAATTCGACGGACGGCGCCTCCGCCGCCTGACCATCTCGGAAATGGCGCAGATCGCGGGCCGCGCCGGACGCCACCAGCAGGACGGCAGCTTCGGCACCGTCGGCTTGCCGCAAGGCGGCTTCACCCCCGAGGAAATCGCCGCGATCGAGGGGCATCATTTCCCGCCGCTGCCCAGCCTCTTCTGGCGCAACCCGACCCCGGGCTTCGGCTCGCTCGACCAGCTACTGTCCGATCTTGCCCAGCCGCCGAGCCAGCCGATGCTGCGCCCCGCGCCCGAGGCGGTCGACATCGCGGTACTCAAACATCTCGCGGGCGACATGGAAGTGCGCGCGCGCGGCGGTGATTTCGACGCGGTCCAGCGCCTTTGGGACGTGTGCGGCCTGCCCGATTTCGAGCAACTCGGCGCCGAGCATCACAGCCGCACGGTGTTCAAGCTGTGGCAGTGGCGCACGAATGGCGACGGGATGATCGATCCCGACTGGTTCGCGCGGCGCCTCGCGCGACTGAACGATGTCGAGGGAGACATCGACCAGCTCGCGAGCCGCATCGCCGCGGTGCGGACGCTTTGCTTCATCGCGCAGCGCGGCGACTGGATCGCGGGCGCGGCGGGATGGACCGAGCAGACGCAGGCGCTCGAATCGCGCCTGTCCGACGCACTGCATGCGGCGCTCGCGCAGCGTTTCGTCGACCGGCGGCTCGCGCTGCTGCTCCGCGACGCGGGACAGCGCGGCGCCGCGCTGCCGGTCGCGGTCGGCGCCGACGGCACCGTCGCGGTCGACGGCGAGGCGATCGGCACGCTCAAGGGCTTTCAGTTCAAGGTCGACCCGGTCGCGAAGGCGAGCGATCACCGCATGTTGCTCGCCGCCGCCGAAAAGCACCTACGCGCCGAACTCGCGCGCCGCGCGACCGCGCTCGCCGAGGGCGACGACAGCGCGCTGTCGCTGATCGCCGAACCGGGAACGGCGCCGCGCCTCGCCTGGCACGGCCACGCCATCGCGACGCTCGCGCGCGGACCGACGCTCGTCCAGCCGGCGATCCAGGTCGACCCCTCGCTGCGGCGGCTGGAGCCCCAGCAGGTTCAGGCGATTTCCGAACGGCTCCAGCGCTTCGTCGCCACACAGCTCGCGCGCCACGCCGGACCGCTCGCGGCGATGGGCGAAGCCGCAGGCGACCTGTTCACCCCGCCGCGCGTCCGCGCGCTGCTCGCCGCGCTCACCGACAATAGCGGGACGATCGGGCGCGCCGTCGTCGAGGAGCAGCTCAACGCGCTGACGCCCGAGGAACGCCCGCAGCTGCGCAAGCTCGGCTTTACCATCGGCTCGCTCGATCTGTTCCACCCGCTGCTCCTCAAGCCCGAGGCGGTGCGCTGGCGTGCAGCGCTGATGGCGGCACAGCAGGGCGCGCTGGTTCCCGCGCTGCCGCCGCAGGGCGCGGTGCTGCAAAAGACCGGCAGCCATGCGGGGCTGGTGATCGCGGGTTTCCGCCGCTGCGCGTCGGGCTGGCTGCGCATCGACATGGCGGAAAAGCTTGCCCGGCAGGCGCATGCCGCACGGATGCAGGCGGCGGCACCGCCGACCGCACCGCTGGCGGGCCGCGACGATCATCACGACGATCATGCGCATGACGAGCATGAGGGCGTCAGTGCCGCGCCCCCGCCCGGCTTTATCATCGACCCGGCGCTCGCGACCTCGCTCGGGCTCGACGAGGAAACGCGCCGCGCCTTGCTCGGCAGCTTCGGTTTTCGCGGCGTCGGCGAACCCGCACTCCAGCGCTGGCGCTGGTCGGGGCTGCGCAAACCGGCCGAAAAACGCCCGCGCCGCAAACCGCATCCGCAGCGCAAAAACGCCGAGGCGCCGCCGCGCACCGCGAACGGCGAAGCGCGGCGGCCGCCCACGCACCAAACAAAGGGCAAGCGCGGCAAGCCCGACAAACCGCGTATCGACGCCCCGCGCCCACCGCGCCCCGATCGCCCGCAACGGCCCGAGCGTCGCGGCCCGTCGCCCAACAGCCCCTTCGCCGGCCTCGCCGCGCTCCTCGCCGACGCGCGCAAAGACTGATGGCGAGTCCGGGCGCCGCGGGAAGCATCCGGCTGGACAAGCTGCTGTGGTTCCTGCGTTTCGCCCGTTCGCGCAGCATGGCGCAGGCGATGGTCGAGGCAGGCCATATTCGGCTCGACGGGCGACGGATCACGCGGTCGTCGTGCGCGGTCCACGCCGGGTCGACGCTGGTGCTGCCCGTCGGCGAGCGGATCGAGGTGCTGCGCCTGCTGTCCTTGCCGCTCCGCCGCGGTCCCGCGCCCGAGGCGCAGGCCTGTTACCAGCGGCTCGATCCCGGGGTTTCGCAGCCCGCACCGGCGGCTATCGACGCCGATGGAAATGCTTTGCACCCCGAAGACCTCGATCACCCTAATCAGTGAGAGTGATTCGCAACTGTCGCTTAGCGTTGACGCGCCGCCGTCACGCGGCATAGAGGCGAGCCCATATGGAGAGCCTGACGGCCCGATTGCCGTCATCTGAGGGAGCCTGAACCCATGACCTATGTCGTCACCGATGCCTGCGTCCGGTGCAAATATATGGACTGTGTCGAGGTGTGCCCCGTCGACTGTTTCTATGAGGGCGAGAATATGCTCGTCATCAACCCGAACGAGTGCATCGACTGCGGCGTCTGCGAACCCGAATGCCCCGCCGAGGCGATCCTGCCCGACACCGAGAGCGGGCTCGAAAAATGGCTCGAAGTGAACGCGAAGTTCAGCGCCGAATGGCCGAACATCACGGTCAAGAAGGAAACCCCTGCCGACGCCGACGAATTCAAGGGCGTCGAGAACAAGTTCGAGACGCTCTTCTCGCCCGAACCCGGCGAAGGCGACTGATACAAAGTGGGGCGGGACTTTCCCGCCCCTTCTTTTTGCCCCCTTGAAAGACCTTCGCTTGGCGACGATGTAGGATGGCGGAGGGGCCAGCCAGCCGGTTCTCGGCGCGGCGCTCCATAAACATAAGGACGAATTCCCAATGATCGACCCGCTCGCCGCCCTTGTTCCCGTCGTCGTCGAACAGACGAGCCGCGGCGAACGCAGCTTCGACATTTTCTCACGCCTGCTGCGCGAACGGATCGTCTTCGTCACCGGCGAGGTCGAGGACCAGATGGCCTCGCTGATCGTCGCCCAACTGCTGTTCCTCGAATCGGAGAATCCGAAGAAGGACATCTATATGTACATCAACTCGCCGGGCGGAGTCGTCACGGCGGGCATGGCGATTCACGACACGATGCAATATATCCGTCCGCGCGTCGGCACGGTGTGCATCGGGCAGGCCGCATCGATGGGCAGCTTCCTGCTCGCCGCCGGCGAACCCGGAATGCGCGTCGCGCTGTCGAACGCCCGCGTGATGATCCACCAGCCGTCGGGCGGTGCACGCGGCATGGCGTCGGACATCGAAATCCAGGCGCGCGAAATCCTGCGCATCCGCAAGCGGATGAACGATCTGTACGTCAAATATACCGGCAAGCCGCTGAAAGAGATCGAAAAGGCGATGGACCGCGACACCTTCCTCGAGGCCGAGGAAGCCAAGGCGTTCGGCCTGGTCGACCAGGTGTTCGACCGCCGTCCGGGCCTGCCCGGCGACGAGGCGCCGAAGGATGTGAGCGAAGGCCCGACGCCCTGATCGCCGCGTCCCGAAACGAACCAGTAACCGCGTTTCTTGACGTCCGCTTGGCGCCTTGGTGCTAGGCGGGACATTGAACCCGTGTCACCCAATTGCCATATTGTAATTGGGTGACCGGGGACTAGGATAAAGACGGCAGAGCCCCTTTTGGGCCCGCCATAGGAAGTTTTATGACGAAATTGAGTGGCTCGGACAGCAAGAGCACCCTTTACTGCTCCTTCTGCGGCAAGTCGCAGCACGAAGTCCGCAAGCTGATTGCCGGACCGACCGTGTTCATCTGCGACGAATGCGTCGAGCTGTGCAACGACATCATCCGCGAAGAGATCAAGGGCGGAATCGCCGCGCGCAAGGATGGCGCGGTGCCGACGCCGCTCGAAATCTGCCAGCACCTCGATTCCTATGTCATCGGCCAGAACACCGCCAAGCGCGTGCTGTCGGTCGCTGTGCACAATCATTACAAGCGCCTCGCAAACAGCGGTCGCGGCGACGACGTCGAACTGGCGAAGTCGAACATCCTGCTCGTCGGCCCGACCGGCAGCGGCAAGACCTTGCTCGCGCAGACGCTCGCGCGCTTCCTCGACGTGCCCTTCACCATGGCCGACGCGACGACGCTCACCGAAGCGGGCTATGTCGGCGAGGATGTCGAGAATATCATCCTGAAGCTGCTGCAGTCGTCCGACTATAATGTCGAAAAGGCGCAGCGCGGCATCGTCTATATCGACGAGATCGACAAGATCAGCCGCAAGGCCGAGAATCCGTCGATCACGCGCGACGTGTCGGGCGAAGGCGTGCAGCAGGCGCTGCTCAAGCTGATGGAAGGCACGACCGCGAGCGTTCCGCCGCAGGGCGGGCGCAAGCACCCGCAGCAGGAATTCCTGCAGGTCGATACGACGAACATCCTGTTCATCGCGGGCGGCGCGTTCAGCGGCCTCGAAAAGATCATCGGCGACCGCCTGCAGGGCAAGTCGATCGGTTTCGGCGCGCATGTCGCCGGCCCCGACGAACGCCGCAGCGGCGAAGTGCTCAAGCAGATCGAGCCCGAGGATCTCCTCAAGTTCGGCCTGATCCCCGAGTTCGTCGGCCGCCTGCCGGTGATCGCGACGCTCGAGGACCTCGACGTCGACGCGCTGGTCAAGATCCTCGGCGAGCCCAAGAACGCGCTGGTCAAGCAGTATAAGAAGCTGTTCGACCTCGAAGAGGTGGCGCTGACCTTCACCGACGATGCGCTTGTCGCGGTCGCGAAGAAGGCGATCGAACGCAAGACCGGCGCACGCGGGCTCCGCTCGATCGTCGAGGCGATCCTGCTCGACACGATGTTCGACCTGCCCGACCTGACCGACGTGGTCGAGATCGTCGTCGACAAGGATGTCGTCGAGGGCCGCAAGGATCCGGTCCGCGTCTATGCCGACAAGGCCAAGGAAGCGGCCGGCGACGCCGCCTGAGTCGTCAATGGGGCGCCCTCCGGGGCGCCCTTTTATGTTGCATTGCAGCAACAGTTTCCGGAAAAAACGAAGTCGCCCCTGTGGATAAATTCCGTCGCTTGACGGAAATTGGCGGTTTTTCGTCCCCCGCCTGAGTGGCGCGCCCCTCCCCCCTTGCACTGTCACAATTGCTGTCACAATCGTGCCACATGCGGGCTTCAGGGGCGCTCGCAGGTCAGGCGCGCCCCGTTTTGCGTGCCCGCCAAATGCACCACCAAAGGGGACATCCAGAATGAAATTCCGTCACACGCTCGCTGCTAGCGTTGCGCTGATTCCGGTCGCGCTGCTTTCCACGCCAGCCTTCGCTCAGTCGACCGGCTCGCAGGACTTCGAAAACGAAATCATCGTCACCGGTTCGCGTTCGAACCAGGGTATCGCCGGCGTCGTCACGCCCGACACGACGAAGGCGAAGGTCGTCCTGACGCAGGAATTCATCGAGCGTCAGTCGCCCGGCCAGACGGTCAACGACCTGATCAACCAGCTTCCCGGCGTCAGCTTCCAGAACAACGATCCGTTCGGTTCGGCCGGCGGCAAGATGACGATCCGCGGGTTCGACAACACGCGCATCAACCAGACGTTCGACGGTATCCCGCTCAACGATTCGGGCAACTATGCGCTCTATTCGAACCAGCAGCTCGATCCCGAACTGATCGACCAGGTCAACGTCAACCTCGGTTCGACCGACGTCGACAGCCCGACCGCTGCGGCTTCGGGTTCGACCGTGAACTATCGCACGCGCACCCCGGGTGAAGAGTTCGGCGTGAAAGTTGTCGGCTCGGCCGGCGACTTCAACTTCTTCCGCATCTTCGGCATGGTCGACACCGGCATCCTGACCCCGTGGGGCACGCGCGCTTTCTTCTCGGCTAGCCAAGCGACCAACGACACGGTGTTTGGTAACGTCGACCTGCCGGGCGTGCCCGCGCATCGCGGCCGCATCAACAAGAAGCAGTTCAACGGCAAGATTTATCAGCCGCTCGGCGACAATGGCGACTTTATCGCGCTCTCGGGCCACTATAACGAAAACCGCAATAACTTCTTCGGTTCGGTCGGCCTGCGCAACGTGCACAACACGGCACTGAACACCGTCCCCAACATCTTCCCGCAGAGCAAGAAAGATCGCGATTACAATATCGCGCGCTGCCAGATTAACACCGTCGCTCGTCCGGGCCAGACCGACACCGCGAACAGCTGCGGCTCGACCTTCGACGAACGCATGAACCCGTCGAACACCGGCAACATCCGCCTGAATTCGCGTTTCACCCTCGCCGAAGGTCTCGTCCTGACCGTCGATCCGAGCTATCAGTATACCAAGGCCAATGGCGGCGGCACCGCTGTCGGCACGGAAGCGCGCCGCGACGTCAATCCGCTGGGTACCCCCGCGGCTGCGAACTGCAACAACACGCCGAACAGCGCAGTGGTCAGCTGCCAGATGGGCTATATCGGCGGCACGCCCTATTATGGCCGTGACCTCAACGGCGACGGCGATCTGCTCGACACCGTTCGCGTGCTCGCACCCAACCAGACCCAGACCCACCGCTACGGCCTGATCACCGGCCTGCGCTACGAAATGGGCGACCACACGTTCCGCGTCTTCTACAGCTGGGAGCGCGCACGCCACCGCCAGACGGGCCAGACCAACTTCCTGCGCCTCGACGGTTCGCCGACCGACCCGTTCCCGGTAAACGATCCGCTGAAGGACGCCGACGGCAATGTCCTGCAGCGCCGCGACCGCAAATCGATCGCCAGCCTGAACCTGTTCGGCGGTGAATATCGCGGCGAATTCGGACGCCTGACCGTTCAGGCGGGTGGCTCGTACAAGATGTTCAAGCGCGATCTGAACAATTATTGCGCCACCTCGAGCGCCACGGGCTTCGTCGAATGCTTCGGCACGAACACCGCCGGTCTTGCCGCCTGGTTGGCTGCGAACCCGACCGTCGTGATCGGCGTCGACCGCAGCACGACCCCGGCGACCAACATCATCGCACCGGTCCAGGGTCCGCAGCAGCGCATCCGCAAGTATAACAAGTTCACGCCGAACGTCGGCCTGACCTACGACGCGACCGACGATGTCAGCATCTTCGCGAACTATTCGAAGGGTGTGCAGGTTCCGGGCACGGACAATCTCTACAACGCCTTCTATTTCCCGGCCGATTCGGACGCGGCCAACCCGGTTCCGGAAACGACCGATAACTTCGACCTCGGCGTGCGCTACACGACCAGCCAGATTCAGGCACAGGTCGGCGTGTGGTACACGATCTTCAAGGATCGTCTCGCCTCTTCGTTCGATCCCGACACCGAGCGTAACGTCTATCGCAACCTCGGTCGCGTCGACAAATATGGCATCGACGGCAGCCTCTCGGTCCGCCCGATCCCCGAATTTGCGGTCACCGCTTTCGGTTCGTACCTGAAGTCGAAGATCAAGGACGATGTCGTCAACGGCGTCTGCACCGCAGTATCGGCTACCTGCGCCAACATCGGGGACGACATCCTCGCTCCGACCAAGGGCAAGCGCGAATCGGGTTCGCCGGTCTACACGTTCGGCGGCCGCGTCCAGGGTGAACTCGGCCCGCTCTCGTTGGGTGCTCAGGTGAAGCGCACCGGCCCGCGTTATGTGAACGACCAGAACACCCCGCTGTTCCAGACGGTCAATGGCGTCGCCAACACGCCGGTCTTTGGCGCCAAGGCCCCGGCCTATACGCTCGTCGATCTCGATGCGCGCCTCGGCCTCGAATGGGCTGGCCTCGGCGACAAGGTCTATTTCCAGGTGAACGTCACCAACCTGTTCGACAAGCTCTACGTCGGCGGTTTCGACGGTCAGCTGGCGAACAACTCGGTTCCGTTCACCCAGATCGGCGCACCGCGGACCTTCATCGGCTCGATCGTCGTCGGCTTCTAAGCCGCTCGGTCAAACGAACGAAATCGGGCGCGGGAGGCAACTCCCGCGCCCTTTTTCTTGTGTGAAACGAATTGGAAGAGCCGTCCCGAGAGGCGGCGAGGCGTCAGCCCGCGACGAGGCGGCGCGCGGTATCCTGTACCAGTGCAATCATGTTGGGGACGCCTTGCGTCCGGTTCGACGACAGCTGGCGCGTCAGCTCGAAAGGCGCGAGCGCGGCGGCGACGTCCATGTCCGCGACTTCGGCCGCCGACTTGTCCTGCACCGCGGCGAGCACGAGCGCGACGATCCCCTTGGTGATCGCGGCATTGCTGTCAGCGAGGAAGTGCAGTTGTCCGTCTTCGCGCGGCACCGGATAGACCCAGACGCTCGCCGAGCAGCCGCGCACCAGCGTCGCGTCGGTCTTGAGCGCGTCGGGCATCGGCTCGAGTTCACGGCCGAGTTCGATCAGCAGGCGATAGCGATCGTCGCCGTCGAGAAAATCATATTCGTCGAAGATGTCGGTCAGGCTGCGCATGGCCGCGCCCCTCGCACAGATGGCGCCGCGTTGGAAGGCCCCGAAACGACATCGGCCCGCTCCCCTGTCAGCCGCCGGACGGATGGCGACTGACAGGGGAGCGAGCCGGTGCCGCGCGAAAGGGCGTCGATTAGAGGTCGACCCCCGCCGCGATGGCTTCGAGCTTGCGCAGCCGTTCCTTGAGGTCGGCGATCTCGATCCGCGACCCCGCGTGCGGGACGCCCGGGTCCTGCGCGAGCGGGGCGTGGCCTGCGGCGAGTTCCTCGCGCTTGAGCTGGATCCAGTCGCGCCAGCCGCGCAGCGCGACCAGGCTGACGATGCTTAGCGCGGTAAGCGCGATCGCCGCGGCGGTGAAATCGGGGGTGATGAAAGCCATGAGCGTTGCTCCTTTTCGGGCATTCAGATTTTGCTGCTGTCGCGCAATTTCTCGATTTCCTGATCGAGCGTGACCGCGCGGTTGTTATCGGTGGCGATGCGTTCGAGCACCTGGATGCGGTCCTTGAGCGCGCGGATTTCGGCCTGCAGCGCCTTGGTTTCGCTGTTGTCGGTGGCGACGAAATAGTCGCCGCCCTTGTGATCGCGGCGGATGCCGTGCTTGGCGCGGACGATGCTGCCGATGGTGACGATCAGGACGATGCCGACAACCATTTCAAACGGGCCCATGGGGAGGTTCCTTTCCGTATATCTTTGTTTTAGTTCAGCGGGGCGTCGCGCAGCTTTTCGATCTCGTCGGCGACATCAATTCCCTTGTCGGTAACGATGCGCTCGAGAACGCGGACGCGTGCCTCCAGCCGTTCGGTTTGCGCCGCATATTGCGCGGCCTTTTCGGCGGTCTCGTGCGTGATCGCCTGGAGCTGCTTTTCCTTGAATTTCAGCGTCCGCTCATAGGCGGCGTAGCCGATGGCCAGCGTGACGGGCAGTCCGACGACGATGGTGAGGATGAAGATGACTTCCATGTTCGCTTCCTCTCAGTTCGAGGGGCGCCGCAGCGCCTCGATCTCGTGGCTCAGCCGATGGCCCTCGTCGGTGACGATGCGCTCGATCACCGCGAGGCGATCCTTCACCGAGCCGAGCTCGGCGCGCAGCTGGGCATTTTCCTGGCTGATCAGCTTGACGCGTTCCATCGCCTCGTCGCTGTTCTTGGGATAGACCGCCTTGCCCCAGCTATTCTCGAGCGGATAACCGTTCTTGACGCGGAGCCAGGTGGTGAAGACCCAGCCGCCGACCCCGGCGAGGCCGACGATCGCGGCGACGGGGGCAATGGCGTTCAGAAGGTCGAGTTCCATTTTCTTCTATCCTCTCAGCGCAGGCGGTCGATCTGGCTGGCGAGCTCTGCCGCCTGGCCGTTGTTTTCGGTGGCGATCCGTTCGAGCACCGAAATCCGCTCTTCCAGCCGGCTGACCTGCCCCGCCAGCTTGGCGTTGTCATCGGTCAGCAGGGCGATTTTTCGATCAGCGTCGGGGTCGGTTCGATGAACCGTGCCGCCCCATTCATTCTCAACGGGATAGCCGTGCTTGGCGCGGATCCAGGTGGTGAACATCCAGCCGCCGATCGACAATGCGATGATGGCGAGGACGAAAGTGGTGCCACCGAAATTCATGTATCTTCCTCCCTGTTGCCGTTTCCGCTTGAGGCCCGATCAGCGGAGAGCGTCGATCTCATCCGCGAGACGGCGGTTGTGGCTGGTGTAATATTGCTCGATGTCGGCAAGCCGGCGGTCGATGTCGCGGAAGCGCGACTTGATGTCGCGGGTCGATGCGGTCGGGTTGCTGCGCACCCCCTGCCAGAATTTCGCTTCCTCGCTCGAACCATAAAGCGCGAACGGCTTGGGCGTGCCCATCCAGGCGACCATCCAGTAAGCGATCAGCGTCCAGGGGAAGCCGCCCATCAGGGTCAGCAGCACCGCGCCGACGCGAACCCAGAGGACGTCGATCCCGCTATAGTCGGCGATTCCCGAACACACACCGCTCCATTTGGCGTTCTGCTTGTCGAGGTAGAATTTCGTGCGGCTGGCAGACATCTCAGTTCCTCCGGTTTGTCATGTTTTCGAGTTGCGCCAGTTCTTCATCGCTGCGTACCGCGGGGCGGAAGTCGGGATGGTCGGCGCTGATGATGCGTTCGACGGTGTGCAGGCGGTTTTCGAGGCGCCGTGCGGTATCGTAAAGTTCGTCGAGCAGCTGTTCATCTTCTCCGGTCAGCGTCTTGGCCTGCTTCCACTTCGTGATGTAGTGGAGGATCAGCCAGGGCAGACCGAGGAAGAGCGTTCCGATGACGATCGGGACAATGATGACTTCTTCCATCGGTCCGGCTCCTTAATTCTTGCCCTGCGCGGCTTTCAGCGCGGCGAGCTCGTCGGCGACCTTGTCGGCGGCCTGCAGTTCGGCGATCTCTTCGTCGAGCGACTTCTTGTAGCCGAGGCTGAGCGCATCGGCGCGACCTTCGGCTTCGTCGACGCGGCGTTCGAGGATCTCGAAGCGCGAGAAGGCATCTTCGACGCGGTCGCCGTTGGTCATTTCGCGCAGCTTGTAGCGGTTCTCGGCGCTTTCGAGGCGGTTGACGACGCTCGACTGGCGCGCGCGGGCTTCGCTGAGCTTCTTCTGCAGCTTGGCGATGTCGGCCTCATAGCCGGTCAGCGCGTCGTCGAGGACGGCGATCTCGGCCTTCAGCTTCTCGGCCATGTCGCCGGCCTTCTGCTTTTCGACGAGCGCGGCGGTGGCGAGGTCTTCGCGGTCCTTCGACAGCGCGAGTTCGGCCTTTTCCTTCCAGCTGTCCTGCAGGCTTTCGAGCTTGGCGATATGACGGCGCATTTCCTTCTGGTCCGCGATCGTGCGGGCGGCGGAGGCGCGGACTTCGACGAGCGTTTCGTTCATCTCGAAGATGATCTGGCGGATCATCTTTTCGGGGTCTTCGGCCCGGTCGAGCAGGTCGGTGACGTTGGCGGCGATGATGTCGCGGGTTCGTGAGAAAATACCCATTTGAAACTCCTGTCGAAAACTTGAGATCTGTATCTTGTTTAAAAAGGCTGGTGCCGGGGCGGGGCAAGGGGGGAGAGTGCCCCGGCACCAGTGCCGGTCAGGCCAAAGCGCTGACCGCCGGGGACATGACAGCGGCAACCAGCGGGCCGGCGGGGGCGCCGGTAACGCTGGCGGCAACCTGGGGCTGGTCGATCACACCGACGAGGATGGCCAGCGCTCCGACCGCGCTGAGCGCGAAAGTGGCGGCCTGGGCAAACATCGTTTTCATGGATCAACCTTCCCTTTGGTTTTCGCTGCACCGGTGCGATTTGCGCCGGTTCGTTGAAATCTTTGCAGGAGGCGTGCCAATTGCATGAACCCGCAGAAAACCGCCGAACTTGACGCGCAGAATCGGCGCCAAATCGATTTAACTTGCCAATCAGCGGGAAAATTTGCCAATGATTGGGAATGGAGCGCGAGACCCAATTTATCGGCCAATCGGCGGCGTTTCAGGACGCGGTCGAACGCGCGAGCCTCGCGGCGTCGCTCGACCGCCCGGTGCTGGTGATCGGCGAGCGCGGGACGGGCAAGGAATTGATCGCCGAGCGCCTGCACCGCCTGTCGACGCGCTGGGACCGACCCTATGTGATCATGAACTGCGCCGCGATGCCCGAGACGTTGATCGAGAGCGAATTGTTCGGGCACGAGGCGGGCGCCTTCACCGGCGCGACGCGCACGCGCGCGGGGCGGTTCGAGGAGGCCGACGGCGGCACGCTGTTCCTCGACGAGCTGGCGACGATGTCGATGGGCGCGCAGGAGCGACTGCTGCGCGCGGTCGAATATGGCGAGGTCACGCGCGTCGGTTCGTCGCGCCCGATCCGCGTCGACGTGCGCATCGTCGCGGCGACGAACGAACATCTGCCCGCGCTGGTCGACGACAATCGGTTCAGGGCCGACCTGCTCGACCGCCTGTCGTTCGAGGTCATCACCCTGCCCCCGCTACGCGCGCGCGAAGGCGATATCGAGGTGCTCGCCACCTATTTCGGCCAGCGCATGGCGGCGGTGCTCGGCTGGGACGAGTGGCCGGGGTTCGGCCCGCGCGCGCTCGCCGCGATGGAAGGGCACGACTGGCCGGGCAATGTCCGTGAACTGCGCAATGTGATCGAGCGCGCCATCTATCGCTGGGCCGACCCGTCGAAGCCGGTCGATGCACTGAGCTTCGATCCGTTCGCCAGCCCGTGGCAGCCCGTCGTGCGCAAACCCGCCGCAAAGGCCGAGGCCGCCCCTGCGGCGCCCGCAAGTGACGCCGCACCCACTACCGCGCCGCCCTCCGGCCCGGTCAGCGACCTGCGCGCGGCGGTCGATGGATATGAGAAGCAAATTCTCGCGGACACGATGGCGCGCTGCCGCTTCAACCAGAAGGTTGCAGCCGAAGCACTGGGGCTGAGTTATGACCAGATTCGCCATGCGCTGAAGAAGCACGGGCTGAATCAGTAAAGAGGCAGGACCTTACTGCCCCGGCAACTGGCTACTCAAAGCCTCGATCACCGCATCCTGCGTCGAAACCAGATCGGCGAGGCGGTCGCGGAGCGCGTAGATGTCGGGCAGGCCGTCGACCTGCTCGTCGACGCTGCGTTCGAGATAGAGCCGGTCGATATCGGCGAGCGCCCCGGTGACCGGCGCGCGCGCCGCGGTCAGCCGCGAGATCGCCTGCTGCGCCACGACCCAACGCTCGCTGGCGACCGGCGCCCCCGCGGCAGCCGAGACGAGCGCCGCGGTCGCGCTGCGTTCGGCGGCGAAGGCCTGCTGCCCCGCGGCGCCATCCGATTCCCAGCGCGCGAGCCGGCCGGCAAGGTCGGTTGGCAGCGGGCCCGGCGGGGCGACAACAGGCGCGGGCGGCGCGACATCGAATCGCCCCTCGACCGGGCGCTTGGCGAGCGAGGGGCCGTCGTTGGCCTGCGTCCCGGCACAGGCGGGCAGCGGCAGGAGCAACGGGGCAAAAAGAAGGGCGCGCTTCATCGCCGCCCCTGATATGGGCGCACCGACGGCGCAGCAAGCACCGAATCGGCGGCGCGGGCGATAATCGACCCCGCCCCGCGCTTTTGGACAAAAAGCGCGGGATTTGGCGGTTGACAGCAACGGCCTGGCTCGCTAGTGGCGCTGACTTTCCCGCATGCCGGAAAAATCGCCTGCTTTGGCGGGTGACTGGCAGCGCGGGTGTTTTAGTTTCTGATTGGATGGAAGACCATGTTCGCAATCGTGCGCACGGGCGGCAAGCAGTATCGCGTCGCCGCTGGAGACAAGATCGCCGTTGAAAAGATCGACGGCGAAGCTGGCGACACCGTGTCGCTGGGCGACATCCTGCTGGCCGGTGACGGCGGCGAAGTGAAGAGCGCCGAAGGCCTCGTCGTTTCGGCCGAGATCATCGCCCAGACGCGCGGCGAAAAGGTCATCGTCTTCAAGAAGCGCCGCCGGCACAATTATCGTCGCCGCAACGGTCACCGCCAGTCGCTGACGCTGCTGCGCATCCTCGCCGTCGGCGATGCCAAGAAGGCCGCGCCGAAGAAGGAAGCCGCTCCGAAGGCAGAGGCCGCTCCGGCCGCCGAAGCCAAGGCTGCTGCACCCGCCAAGGAAGCCGCGCCCAAGAAGGCTGCTGCTCCGAAGGCCGAAGCCGCTGCCGAAGCGCCCGCAAAGAAGCCCGCTGCCAAGAAGGCAGCCCCCAAGAAGGAAGCCTGAGCGCGGCAACGCGGCTCGGCCTCTCGAACGAACGAATTAAGGAGCATCAGTCATGGCACATAAGAAAGCAGGCGGTTCTTCGCGCAACGGTCGCGACTCAGCCGGCCGCCGCCTTGGCGTGAAGAAGTTCGGCGGTCAGGAAGTGATCGGCGGCAACATTATCGTGCGTCAGCGCGGCACCAAGGTTTACCCGGGTGTCAACGTTGGCATGGGCAAGGACCACACGCTGTTCGCAACCGCCGACGGCCAGGTCCGATTCCACGATGGCAAGCTTGGCCGCAAATATGTGTCGGTCGACGCCATGGCGGAAGCCGCCGAATAAGGACGATCTTCCAGGGTCGTCCACCAAGGGATGACCCGGAACGGTCCTTTCCGCATCAGCGGGAACAAAGTTCGAAAAGAGGGAGACGGGTCACCCCCGTACTCCCTTTTTTCTTGTCCAGAATCCGTCACTTGTGACGAGCGGACGCGAAAACGGGGCCGTCCATCTCCCTCCATATCGAATGTCGTCAAAGCGTCACCATCTGGCGCCAAGGCGACAGGCACTGGGAGTTAGAAGACATGTTCGCGCGTACCGAAAGACTGTTGCTGCGGCCCGGCTGGCTGGAAGACGCCCCCGCGCTCGCCCGAGCGATCGGCGAAGAGGCGGTGGTCCGCAACCTCGCGACCGCGCCCTGGCCCTATGGCGAGGCGCAGGCGCAGGAGTTTCTGAGCAAGCCGCTCGATCCCGACCAGCCGCGTTTCCTGATCTTTGCCCGCACCGGCGGCGCGCCGCGCCTTGTCGGCGGCTGCGGCATTTCGCCGAGCCCCGAGGACGGGCTCGAGATGGGTTATTGGATCGCCCGCCCCTATTGGGGTCTCGGTTTTGCCACCGAAGCGGGACGCCAACTGCTCCATATCGCGCGCGCGATGAACCTGCCGAAGCTTTCGGCGGGCCACTTCCTCGACAATCCGGCGTCGGGCACGGTGCTGCGCAAGCTCGGCTTCCGCCCGACCGGCAAGATCGCCCAGCGCTATAGCCTCGCGCGGGGCGGCGAAGCCGCGGTCGCGCTGTTCGAGGAAGGCGACGCCGCCTCGGACGGCACCGTCACCCCGATGCGAAGCCGCATCGGGGTGGACGAGGATTTTCGTGAGGAATTGCGCCTGATCGCGGCGTGAAGGCTCCCCTCCCGCGTGCGGGAGGGGCGTCCCTTAGCCGCGCATCTTGTTGACCATGCCCATGATGTCGTCGAGCGGATTGCCGTCGCCGTCCATGTCGAGCATCTTTCCGAGGCCGCCCAAACCGCCCGCCGACGGCGCCGCGCCGCCGCCCATCGCGCCGCCGAGCACATTGCCGAGCAGACCGCCCAGACCGCCCGAAAGCCCGCCGCTTTCGCCGCCCTGCCCGCCCTGCTTCGCCATATAGCCCGCGGCCATCATCGCGAGGATCGGCAGCATCTGCTTGAGGATGCCCGAATCGATCCCGGTCTGTGCCGCGGCCTGTCCGGCAACGGTGCGGCTCACATCCTTCGATCCGAAAATCTGGCCGAGCACGTCATTGCCTTGCTCGACGGGGGTCGCCTGCGGCCCGAGCACCGAGTCGAGCAGCCCGCCACCGCCGAGTTGGCCGAGCAAACCGCCGAGTCCTTCAACTCCGCCGCCCGACTGCGCCTGTTTCTTGAAACCGCCGAGAATTGCGGGAAGCAGCGCATCGGCGCCCTGCTTGGCCATCGCGGGCGGAATACCCAGCTGATTCGCCATCGATTCGATGCCGCCGGCCTGCGCCAAAATGTCGGTGAGATTCATGGATCCATACTCCCGCTTCGGCACGGATCGGACGCCGCGCCGATACCGATGAGTATAGCAGCGCGCGGACGAAGGACGAGTCGGTCTTTTGACTGTCATTCTCAAATGCATAGTCCTAGCCTGCGGGTGCACGACTCGCCTTTTGGCGATGCGCCATGGTTTCTAGTGGGAGCTAAACAATGAGCATTTTCGGCAAGATCAAGGACGCCATCTTCGGCAAGAAGGCCGTCGCCGCGGAACCCGCCGCCCCGGCCGCGCCCAGCCCCGTCGGCACCGCGCTCGACGCCGCAACGCAAGCCATGGCCGCCGCGGCTGCCGCTCCCGTCGATGTCGACGCGATCCTCACCGCCGAGGCCGCGAACGCCGGACAGGATCTCAACTGGCGCACGTCGATCGTCGATCTGATGAAGCTGCTCGGCATCGATTCGAGCCTCGCCAACCGCAAGGAGCTGGCGCAGGAGCTTGGCTATACCGGCGAACTCGATGGCAGCGCCGAAATGAACATCTGGCTGCACAAGGCGGTGATGCGCGAACTCGCCGCGAACGGCGGCAAGGTGCCCGCCGACCTTACCGACTGACGAACGTCCGATAAAATTCGACGGGGGCGGGTAAGCATCGGCTTTCCCGCCCCCTTTTCGTTGACCCTCGCGCGGCGCTCCCTAGACAGGTTTCACAAGAAACAAGTCGCCAGGGAGCCGCCCGTGTCCAATCCGCTTTCCACGCCCGTCAGCCGCCGCCAGACGCTCGCCACGCTCGGCGCCAGCACCGCAGGGCTTGCCCTCGCTGGCCCCGCATCGGCCTTGCAGGCCGCACCCAAGAGCGACGCGCAGAAGCTGCTCGACTCGATCGCCGACAATCTGATCGCGCTGTCGCCCGAAGGCGCCACCTCGCTCGGCATCGACACCGGCGCGCGCGCCGCCGAACGCGGCAAGCTCGGCGATCGGTCGGCGGCGGGGCAAAAGGCCGTCGCCGACACGCTGAAGGCCGACATCGCGCGCGTGCGCGCCTTCGACAAGGCCGGGCTCGACCACAAGACACGCACCAGCCTCGCCGTGGTCGAAAGCGCCTATGGCGTCGCGCTCGACGGCTTCGCCCTGCCCTATGGCGATGTCGCGGTCGGCGGCTGGCGCAACACGCCCTATGTCGTGATCCAGAATGTCGGCGCCTATCTCGACGTCCCCAAATTCCTCGACAGCGATCATCCGGTGAAAAATGCCGCCGACGCCGAAGCCTATCTCTCGCGCCTCAACGCCTTTCCGGGCGCGCTCGACGGCGAGACCGACCGACTGAAGGCTGCGGGCGCCCAAGGACTGATCGCCCCCGCCTTCCTGATCGACAAGGCGGTGAAGCAGATGGAGGCGAGCCTCGCCGACGCCAAGGCGGGCGGATCGATGGTCGAAAGCCTCGTCCGCCGTACCGGCGAGGCGAAGATCGCGGGCGACTGGTCGGCGCGCTCGGCAAAGATCGTGCAGGGCCCCGTTGCCGCGGCGCTCGAACGCCAGCTTGCCGAGATGAAGGCGCAGCGCGCCAAGGCGACGATGGACGCCGGCATGTGGGCGCGCCCCGGCGGCGACGAATGGTATGCGTGGGGCCTCCGCGCCTCGACGACGACGCGCATGACCCCCGACGAGATCCACGAAATGGGCCGCTCGGAACTTGCCGAACTCCACGGCCGGATGGACCCGATCCTCAAGAAGCTCGGCTATACGCAAGGCTCGGTCGGCGACCGGATGAACGCGCTCGCGAAGGATCCGCGCTTCAAATTCCCCGACAATGACGCCGGCCGCGCCGAGATCCACGCCTATATCCAGACCTGGCTCGGCAAGATCCGTGCGCAATTGCCGCGCGCCTTCCGTACGTTGGTGAAGGGCAATGTCGAGGTGAAACGGCTCCCGCTCGCCGAAGAACCCGGCGCGCCCGCCGCCTATGGCGGCGCGGGGTCGATCGACGGCAGCGTTCCCGGCAAATTCTGGATCAACCTGCGCACCACCGAACTCCACAGTAAATATTCGCTTCCCGATTTGACGATGCACGAGGCGATCCCCGGTCATGTCTGGCAGGGCGAATATGCGAACCAGATGCCGCTCATTCGCACGATGCTGGCGTTCAACGCCTATTCGGAAGGATGGGCCCTGTACGCGGAACAACTTGCCGACGAACTCGGCCTCTATGACGATTTCGAGGTCGGGCGGTTGGGCTATCTCCAGTCGCTGGCGTTCCGCGCCTGCCGCCTCGTCGTCGACACCGGCCTCCATGCGAAACGCTGGACGCGCGAGCAGGGCGTCGACTTTTTCGTCAAGGAAAATGGCTCGAACCCGCTCGAGGTTGCGAGCGAGGTCGACCGCTATTGCAGCTGGGCGGGCCAAGCATGCGGCTACAAGGTCGGGCACAGCGAGATCGTCCGCCAGCGCGGGCTCGCGCAAAAGGCGCTCGGTGCGAAATATGACCTCCGCGATTTCGACGATGTCGTCGTCAAGGGGGGCAATGTCCCGCTCGACGTGCTCGCGCAGAATGTCGACGAATATGTGAAGGGCACAAAGGGCTGATGCGGCGGATCGCGGCCGCGCTCGCGGCGCTTCTGCTCGGCGGGGCGAGCCACGCCGCCGAAGCGCCGCCGCGCGTTACGATCGTCACGTCCGACATCGACCGCTTCTTCGCGCTATACGGCGATCCCGTGCTGGTGGCGGCGCCCGACACGCTTGCGGCGCGCTATCTCGCCGACGCGTCGCCGGGCCTGCAGGAATTCATGGTCCTGCGCCGGATCACGCCCGAAAAGCTGGCGGCTGCGCTGCGCGCCAAGCCGCAACTCTTTGCCGATGCGCGCGGCTGCGCGGCCAAGCTCGGCAATGTCCGCACGCGGCTGGCCGCAGCGACCGACCGGCTCGCGGCGCTCTATCCCGCAGCCAAATTCCCACCGATCACCATCGCGATCGGGCGCGGGACAACCGCGGGCACGGCGAACGCCAAGGGGCTCTACATCGGGCTCGAAACGCTCTGCATGGCAAAGTTTATCGAGGCCGACGACGAGGACCGCTTCGTCAACATCATCGCGCATGAATATGTTCACGCGCAGCAACCGCTCGCGCAGGTCGAGAGCGAGGACGACACCGTGCTTCATGCCGCGCTCGTCGAGGGCGCGGCCGAGTTCGTCGCCGAAAAGATCAGCGGCTCGGTCGGCTATCCGCTGCTCCATCTATGGGCAAAGGGCCGCGAGGCCGAGCTGGAGACCGCCTTCCTTGCCGAGAAGGACGGCAAGGCGATCGGCTCGCGCTGGCTCTACAACCAGCAGGGCAAGGACGGTTGGCCGGGTGACCTCGGCTATTGGGTCGGCTACCGCGTCGCGAAAAGCTATTACGACCGCGCACCCGACAAGGCCGCCGCGATCCGCGAGATCATCGAGATGCGCGACCCGGCCGCCTTCCTCGCGGAGAGCGGCTGGACGCCCGGCATGAAGCTCTAGGCGGGCAAGGGCGCAAGGTCGGGTTCTATGAACCCGCGCCGCGCCGAAACCGAGAAGAGCAGCTCGCGGCTGTAGAAGCGCAGCGGCCAGTCGCGGCGGCCGATGTCGGAGCGCAGCAGCGCGTTGACGCGCGCCGCGAGCCCGGTCTCCGCCGTCTCCGACAGGAACAGCCGCACCCCCGCGACATAGGCGCGCGTGATGCTGTCGTGATAGCCCTGCGTGTCGTCGTTCACGCCGCCGACACTCTCGTTGAACGTGCAGATGATGGTTGCGATCTCGGCATCGATATCGACATCGGGCCGTTCGGTCAGCAGCCAGAGGCAGGCGCCGAGATGCGCTTCATGCGTCCACGCCTCGCGCGGCAACGCGCACGCGAGCAGGCCTTCGCCAAGCGCGCGGATTTCATGGTCGCCTGCAAACAGGCGCGGTTCATATTCGGTGGTCATTGGTCCGGTCCTTCCGGGTGATGTGCCACCCGGAAGAGATCCGGGTCAATTATGCTGCGACCGCCGCCTGCGGCGCGGCCTGGCGGACGCCTTCGTCGACATGGTCCGCAAATTGCGCGAAATTGTCGATGAATTGCTCGACAAGCGATTGCGCCGTGCGGTCATACGCCGCCTTGTCGGCCCAAGCCTCGCGCGGATCGAGCAGCGCGCTGTCGACGCCGGGCACCGCGACGGGGACCATGAAGCCGAAATTCGGGTCCTTGCGGAATTCAGCGTCGTTCAGGCTGCCGTCGAGCGCGGCATTGAGCAGCGCGCGCGTCGCCTTGATCGGCATGCGCTTGATCCCGTCCATCGTCGCCATGCCGCCGGTCCAGCCGGTGTTGACGAGCCAACACTGGACGCCGCCCTTCGCGATGCGTTCTTTGAGCAGATTGCCATAGACCGACGGGTGGCGCGGCATGAAGGGCGCGCCGAAGCAGGTCGAGAAGGTCGCCTCCGGCTCGGTCACGCCGATCTCGGTTCCCGCGACGCGCGCGGTATAGCCCGAGAGGAAGTGATACATCGCCTGATCAGGGGTCAGCTTCGCGATCGGGGGCAAAACCCCGTACGCGTCGGCGGTGAGCATGATGATGTTCTGCGGCACCGGACCCATATTCTTTTCCGACGTGTTCGGAATGAAATCGATCGGATACGAACCGCGGCTGTTCTCGGCGAGGCTGTTGTCGTCGAAATCGAGCTCGCGCGTCACGGGATCGATCACGACATTTTCGAGCACGGTGCCGAAACGCTTCGTCGTCGCGAAAATCTCGGGCTCGGCCTCGGGCGACAAGCGGATCATCTTGGCATAGCAGCCGCCCTCGAAATTGAAGACCGCAGTGTCCGACCAGCCATGCTCGTCGTCGCCGATCAGCGTGCGCGAGGCGTCGGCCGACAGCGTCGTCTTGCCGGTGCCGCTGAGGCCGAAGAAGACCGCGGTATCGCCCTTGGGGCCGATGTTCGCCGAGCAGTGCATCGGCATCACGCCCTTCACCGGCAGCAGATAGTTCAAGATGCCGAACACCGACTTCTTCATTTCACCCGCGTACTGCGTGCCGCCGATCAGCACGAGCTTCTCGGCGAAATTGACCGCGACGACGGTTTCGGTGCGCGTGCCGTGGCGCGCCGGGTCGGCACGGAAGCTCGGCAGGTCGATGATCGTATATTCGGCCGCGAACGCCGCGAGCTCGGCCGCAGTCGGGCGGCAAAGCAGCGTGCGGATGAACTGGCTGTGCCAGGCGAATTCGGTGACGACCTGCACCGCGACGCGATGCTCGGGCTGCGAGCCGCCGAACAGCTGCTGGCGATAGAGGCGCGGGCGCTGCGCGAGGTGCGCGAAGAAGTCGGCCTTGAGCGCAGCGAAATGATCGGGGGTCATCGGCACATTGGTCTTGCCCCACCAGATCGTGTCGGCGGTCTCGGCGTCCTGGACGATGAACTTGTCCTTCGCGCTGCGGCCGGTGTGCTTGCCGGTTTCGACGACGAGCGGGCCGTCCTTCGCGAGCAGGCCTTCACCATGGCGAACCGCATCCTCGATCAGCGCCGACGTGCCCCAGTTTTCCGCAACGTTCGCCTGCGTTTCCACGCTGTTGTTGCCGATCACGATATTCGTCATTGCCTTGCCTTTCACGCTTGGCGCCGCGGTCCATTGCATAGGTATGCAAAGACTGCCGAATAAAAGGGCAGGCCCGCATTCGCATGGGTGCCGACGTGACGCCGATTCCGTTGATTGGCGCCCGCGTTAGCGATGAAGCGAGATGAGGTCAAAAGATTCTGGCGGCCCGGCGCGGCCATCCGTGGCGGTTGTCGGTCGGGCCTGGATCGGCTAGCTCTGCATCAAGCCTCGCCAACGGAAAGAGCATGACGGCAACCATCGCGCTGGTCGACGACGACCGCAACATCCTGCAATCCCTGTCGATCGCGCTGCAGGCCGAGGGCTTTGTCACGCGCGTCTATTCGGACGGCGAGGCGGCGCTGAAGCCGCTTATCGACAATCCGCCCGACCTCGCGGTGTTCGACGTCAAAATGCCGCGCATGGACGGGCTCGAACTGCTGCGGCGCCTCCGCGAAAAAAGCCAGCTTCCGGTCATCTTCCTTACCAGCAAGGATGACGAGATCGACGAGGCGCTCGGTCTCGCCATGGGCGCCGACGACTATATCGCCAAGCCTTTCTCGCAGCGGCTGGTGATCGCGCGCATCCGCGCCATCCTGCGCCGCGTCGAGCTCAACAAAAATGCACCGGGCGACGAGGACGAGCCCGTCGCCGACCCGATCACACGCGGGCGGCTCAGCATGGACCCCGCGCGGCACAAGGTCGAATGGGACGGCAAGGACGTGACGCTGACCGTCACCGAATTCCTGATCCTCGAAACGCTGGCGAGCCGCCCCGGCATCGTGCGCAGCCGCAACCAGTTGATGGACGCCGCCTATCAGGACGACGTCTATATCGACGACCGCACGATCGACAGCCACATCAAGCGGCTGCGCCGCAAGTTCCGCGAGGTCGATCCCGAATTCGACGCGATCGCCACCCTCTATGGTGCGGGGTATCGCTTTGCCGATGAAAGCTGAGGCCCTGAAACCCGATGCGAGCATCGCCGAGCAGGAGGAATCGCCGCTCGTCTGGTCGGCGCGCTGGTCGCTGACGACGCGCATCCTCGCGGTCAACATCCTCGCCGTCGCGCTGCTCGCGGGCGGCTTTTATTATCTCGACACCTATCGCAGCCGCCTGGTCGATACGCGCATCGACGTGATGAAGGACCAGCTCGCGATGCTCGACAGCGCGCTCGAGGCGGCGCGCCCCGATCAGCGGACGCGCCTGATCGAGGAGTTCGCCGCCGCGACCGAATCGCGACTGCGCTTCTATGCCGCCGACGGCCATCGCATTTCCGACAGTTTCGAGACTGGTCCCCCGACCTATACGCTGCGCGACCCCGACCTGCAGCCGTGGAAACGCGACGCCGCGCGCGCAATGGACCGCGGGATCGACTGGGTCGTCGGCGCGCCGACCTATCCCGAGTTCGAGGAGCCGCGCGTCGACAATGCGAAGGCGTGGCCCGAAGTCGTCGAGGCGCAAACCAGCGACGTGGCGGCCAGCCGCTTCCGCTACGCCCCCGAACGCACGCCGCTGCTCAGCGCAGCGCGCGTCGTCGACCTCGAAACGCCGCAAACGGTGCTGATGACGCTCAACGCGCGCGACATTACGCGCACGGTGCGCGCCGAGCGACTGCGCATCGCGATCGTCGTTGCGATGGTGTTGCTCGCCTCGACGCTATTGTCGCTCTTTCTCGCACGCACGATCGTTCGCCCCTTGCGGCGACTCGCGCGCGCCGCGGTTCGCGTCCGGCTGGGCCGCGCACGCGAGGTGGTCGTGCCGCGCCTGCCGAGCCGCCGCGACGAGATCGGGACGCTCGCACGCGCATTGAGCGACATGACGCAGGCGCTGCGCGAACGCATCGACGCGGGCGAGCATTTCGCCGCCGATGTGACGCATGAACTCAAAAATCCGATCGCGTCGGTGCGCTCGGCGATCGAGGGGCTCGGGCACGTCAAAAGCGACGAGCAGCGCGCGCAGCTTCTCGCAATTGCCGACGAGGATGTCCGCCGCCTCGACCGGCTGGTGAACGACATCAGCGAAGCGAGCCGCGTCGACGCGCAACTGTCGCGCACCCTGTTCGAACCGATCGACGTCGGCATCATGATCGAATCGATGCTCGCGTCGCGCGCGGCGCGCGTCGATGCCGACACGCCGCATCCGCGCGTCGCCTTCGCGCGGCCGCGCAAGGGCACGACCGTCGTGATGGGCGACGGCCACCGGCTCGAACGCGCGATCGACAATGTGATCGACAATGCGATCAGCTTCTCGCCCGCCACCGGGCTCGTCTGCATTTCGGCAACGCGGCTGGGCGACGAGGTCCATGTGAAGGTCGACGACGACGGCCCCGGGATCGAACCCGAACAGCGCGACGCCATTTTCCGCCGTTTTCATAGCGAACGCCCCGCCGGCGAAGCCTTTGGCCGCCACAGCGGACTCGGCCTCGCGATCGCGCGAACGATCGTCGAGGGGCATAGCGGGACGATCAACGCCAAGGATCGCGACGACGGCAGAGCCGGCGCCAGCATGCTCATCACCCTTCCCGCGCGCGAGGGTACGACCGAAACCGGCTGACGCGCTCATCCTATCGCCTTGCGGCACCGCACCGTCGCCGGTAAGCCATGCGCCATGCTTCCGAGCCGGACCAGAACCGATATCGTCAATATCCACGCCAGCTGCGTCGCGGCGGGCAATGGCGGCGTGCTGATCCTCGGCAATTCGGGACAGGGCAAATCGGACCTCGCGCTGCGGCTGATCGACCGCGGCGCCAAGCTGGTCGCCGACGACCGCTGCGACGTCTGGCATGACCGCGGCCGCCTGTGGTGCCGCCCGCCCGAAAATCTGGCGGGCAAGCTGGAGGTGCGCGGGATCGGGATCATCGAGCGCCCATGGACCGCACCCGTCCCGCTCGCGCTCGCGGTACGCCTCACCGACCGCTACGACCGCATGCCCGCGATCAACCAGGTCGAGATGGTCGCGGGCCATCCGCTTCCCGCGCTCCTGCTCTCCGCATTCGAAGCGTCGGCGCCGATCAAGATCATGCTCGCGCTCGAACGGCTGGCGCCCGCCGCATGATGCACGATCGATGAGTTCGGCGCCTGAATCGCGCCTGTTGCTGGTCACCGGCCTGTCGGGCGCGGGCAAATCGACCGTGCTCAAGGTGCTCGAGGACCTCGGCTGGGAGGTTGTCGATAACCTGCCGCTCGCGCTGCTCGAAGCGTTGATCGACGCGCCGGTGAAGCGCAGCGAGGCGGGGCGCCCGCTCGCGATCGGGATCGACAGCCGCAGCCGGGGATTCCGCCCGGCCTTGCTCGTGCGGCGGATCAAGGAGCTGCGCGAAGACGGCGGCCGCGACATCCAGACGCTGTTCCTCGACTGCGCGGGTGCCGAGCTCGAGCGCCGCTTTTCCGAAACGCGCCGCCGCCATCCGATGGCCGAGGACCGCCCCGCCGCCGACGGGATCGCGCGCGAGCGCGAGATGATGGAACCGCTCCGCCGCTGGGCCGAGCATGTCGTCGACACGACCAATTACAGCAGCAACGACCTGCAACAGGAAATCCGCCAGCGTTTCGGCGACGCCGAAGAGGGCGACCCGGTGCTCAATGTCCTGAGCTTCGGTTTCGCGCGCGGGCTGCCGCGCAACGCCGACCTGGTGTTCGACATGCGTTATCTGCGTAACCCGCACTGGGATCCCAAGCTCAAGCCCGGCACCGGGCTCGATCCCGACGTCGCCGCCTATGTGATGGCCGATCCGGCGTATGAAGACAGCGTCGGGCAGATCGAGAGGCTGATCCTGACCCTGCTGCCGCGCTACCGCGCCGAAGGCAAAAGCTATGTCACCATCGCCTTTGGATGCACCGGCGGGCGGCACCGGTCGGTCCATGTCGCGGCGCGTGTTGCCCAAACGCTACGCGAATCCGGATATGAGCCAGTGCTGACCCACCGCAATCTTGACTCTGCCCCGCAAGATGGGCTTGAGGGCAAGCCCCCGCCCGCGGCTTCCGCGCCCGGCGGCAAAAGATAAGGGTCGACGACTGCATGGCGAACGATAAGGCTCTGCCGCTTCTGGGAATGGTGCTCGTCACGCACGGCCGCCTTGCCGAGGAAATGGTGCGTGCGATGGAGCATGTCGTCGGTCCCCAGCGGGCGATCGCGACCGTCTGCATCGGCCCGAACGACAATATGGAAATGCGCCGCAAGGAAATCGCCGACGCGATTCGCAAGGTCGACGAAGGTCGCGGCGTCGTGATGCTGACCGACCTGTTCGGCGGCACCCCCTCGAACCTCGCGATCAGCCTGCTCGAGTCGGGGCGCACCGAGGTGATCGCGGGCGTCAACCTGCCGATGTTGATCCGCCTCGAAAGCGCGCGCAAGACGATGGAACTGCGTGCCGCGGTGATCGCGGCGAAGGAAGCCGGCCAGAAATATATTTCGGTCGCGTCGGAAATGTTGGGAGTGGGCCCTTGAACGAAAATTCCGAGACGGTCGAAATCACCAACCAGCGCGGCCTGCACGCGCGCGCGAGCGCCAAGTTCGTTACCTTCGTCAGCCGGCTGCCCGAAAGCGTCTCGGTCGAGGTCGAAAAGGGCGGATCGCGCGTCAACGGAACCTCGATCATGGGTCTGATGATGCTCGGCGCCGCCAAGGGCGATTCGATCACGATCCACACCAAGGGCGACGGCGCCGACGCGGCGCTGCTGAAGCTCGTCGGGCTGGTCAAGGACAGCTTCGGCGAGGATTGACCGGATGACCGGTCGCCGTTCCCAAATCGAGAGCCTGTCGAACCCGCTGGTCAAGCGGATGCGGCTGCTGCGCGAGAAGCGCCATCGCCGTGCCGAGGGGCTGTTCCTCGCCGAGGGTCTGCGCATCGCGACCGAGGCGCGCGAGGCGGGGGTGTTGCCGCAATGGCTGTTCCTCGGCCCCGAGGGCGATACGCACCCGCTCGCGGCGGCGCTGGTCGCCGATACGCTGGCGACGGGCGGCGAGGTCATCGACACAACCGGCGCGATCCTCTCGAAATTGTCGGGCAAGGATAATCCGCAGACCGTCGTCGGAATCTATGCCGAGCCGCAAACGACACTCGCCGACCTCGACCGCGATGCCGCGCCGATCTGGCTCGTTGCCGAGCGGCTGCGCGATCCCGGCAATCTCGGCACGATGCTGCGCACCGGCGACGCCGTCGGCGCGGGCGGGCTGATCCTGCTCGACGAATCGACCGACCCCTATGCGGTCGAGGCCGTGCGCGCGAGCATGGGCGCGATCTTCACGCAGAAGCTGGTGGTGGCGCGGTGGGAGGAATTCCTGCCGTGGCTGCGGCAAGGTGCGGGACAGCTCGTCGCGACCTGGCTTGGCGACGACACCGAGGATTATCAGGCGGTGCGCTACACCGCGCCGACCTTCATCCTCACAGGCAATGAATCGCAGGGCATGCCGGGCGACTATGCCGCCGCCGCCGATGTGCGCGTCAAGATGCCGATGATGGGCAAGGCCGACAGCCTCAATGCCGCGGTCGCGACCGCGGTGATGGCCTATGAGGTGCTGAACCAGCGGCGAAGTTGAGCCGCACGATCCATTCAGCACGCAGCCAGTGGCGTGCTACTATCTACCTCTTCCCCGTCCGCATCGAGCGAAGTCGAGATGCCCCTCGGCGTAGCACGACCCCGACGGGTGTCTCGACTTCGCTCGACACGAACGGAAATCAAGGAGGTGTTCAATGCCCAAGTTTGCGCCGCTTCTTGCTTCGCTCCTCGCCCTCGCCGCCTGCGCCCCCGCCGCCGAGGCACCGCCGCAAAGCCCCGGCGAACAGCCCGCCGCCTATATGGCGCTCGGCACCGAGCCCGGCTGGACGCTCGAAATCACGCCGTCGCGGCTCAATTTCGACGGCGACTATGGCGAGACCAAGATCATGGTGCCGAACCCCGGCGCGAAGCCGTCGTTCAACGGCGAGCGCTATGTCACCGGCCGGCTGACCGTCGACATCACGCACACCGAATGCAGCGACGGCATGAGCGACCGCCGCTATCGCGACACGGTGACCGTGACCGCCGACGGCAAGACGGTGAAGGGATGCGGCGGCAAGATCCTGCCGCCAACCGAGCTTGCGGGAACCAACTGGAGCTTCGTGTCGATCGGCGGCGTCGCTGTGACGGCGGATCGGCCGACGGCGCTGCAATTCGACGGCAACCGGATGAGCGGCAGCGCGGGCTGCAATCGCTTTTCGGGGACCTATTCGGTCGATGGCCGGACGCTCAAGGCCGGACCGCTGATGGCGACCGAAATGGCGTGTCCGGGCATGGAGCTGGAACAGGCCTTTTTCAAACTGATGGCGAGCCCGGTCAGCTTGACCTTTGCCGACGACGGGACGCTGATCCTGACGGGCAGCGAAGGCCGGACGGCGGTGTTGAAGCGGGTGATTTAGACCGCTCCGCTCCTCCGTTCGTGTCGAGCGAAGTCGAGACACCCATCGGTATGCCCAACCTCGCGGCATCTCGACTTCGCTCGATGCGAACGGGATTTGAGGTTTGAGGATGGGGCTATTCGCCCGCGTCGTTGACCGCCGCAGGCGCCGCCGCGAGCTTCGCCAGCGGCCGCGCCGCCTGCTCCGCAACGGGGAGCGCCGGGATTTCCTTGTCGCCGGTTTCGATATCGAGCGCCTCGAAGCGCTTCGCCTGCGTCAGCACTTGGCTTTCGAAACTGCCGACAAAGGCATTATACGCGCCCGTCGCCTGGTCGAGATTGCGCCCGACCTTGGCGATGTGCGAGCCCATCACCGACATGCGCGCATAAAGATCCTTGCCGAGCGCGGCGATCTCGCGCGCCTGATTGGCGAGCTTTTCCTGCCGCCACACCGCCGCGACGGTGCGCGCGATCGCGATGAGGTTGGTCGGGGTCGCGAGCAGCACCTTGCGCTCGAACGCATAGTCCCAGAGGCCCGCATCCTGATCGAGTGCGGCAGCGAGGAAATGCTCGCCTGGCACGAACATCACGACGAAGTCGGGGGTGTCGTCGAACTGGTTCCAATAGGCCTTCGCGCCGAGTGTGTTCACATGCGCCTTCATCGCCGCGGCATGCGCGACCAGATGCGCCGCCTTCTCGCGCTCGTCGACCGCGCCGAACGCGTCCTGATAGGCGTTGAGCGAGACCTTGGCATCGATCACGAGATTCTGCCCGCCGGGTACGCGTACGACGACGTCGGGGCGAAGTCGCCCGCCGTCGCCCTCGACGCTCACCTCGGTCTGGAAATCGGCATGTTCGGAAAGCCCGCAGCTTTCGAGCACGTTGCGCAATTGCTGCTCGCCCCAACGCCCCCGCGCCTTCGGTGCGTTGCGCAGCGCGTTGACGAGCTTCGCCGCCTCGCTCGACACGCGCTCGGTACCCTCGCGCATCGCCGCGATCTGGCCGTGGAGCAGCCCGAAGGCATCGCGCCGCTCGGCCTCGACCTTGCCGACCGCTTCCTCATATTTCTGCAATCGCTCGTGGACCGGATTCAGCAGCGCCTTCAGATTCTGCCCCGCGGTCTCTTCGCTCTGCCGAAAGCGTGCATCGGCGCGTTCGAGAAAGGATTTTTGCGCCTCGCCGAGCATCGCCTGCCCCACCTCGCGGAACTGCGCCGTCAGCGCCGCCTGCGCGTCCTTCAATTGCGCGATCTGCGCATCATGCGCCTCGTCGCGCGCGCGCTGCTCGCTGAGCAAGGCGGCAAGCTGGATATCGGCCGTCTTGCGCGCCTCGGCCTCGGCAGCAAGATCTGTTACGGCGCTCCTGAACCGCTCCGAAAGCCCGTCGCGTTCGGCCTTGAGCGCTCCCGATTGGCGGCCGGCGAAAAGCCAGCCGATCAGGCCGCCGATGGCGAGGGCAACAAGGGCGACGACAAGCGAGCTTCCATCCATAAGAGGAACATAGGACGAACGCCGTCCCTCTGGCTAGTCCGTAATTTGTCCGGTCACAGCAATTCGCTCGACACATCGAGCTCGCGCACGCGGCGCTTCTGCCGCGCGGCGTCGACAAGGCGGCGCAGTTCCTCGCGCCGTTCGGCGGCACGTTCGATATGAGGGATGACGAGCGCCCCGTCGCGCGTCGTCTCGTCGCTCGAATCGATCGCGATCGTGCCGATGCCCGCCCATTGATTGATCAGCGTGAAATCCATCCGCACATCCTTGACGCGGTACAGCTCGATCTCGTCGATGCTTTTGACGAAGATGCCCTTGCGCAGGATCAGCCGGTCTTCGGTGAGTTCATAGGTGACATCGAGAAAGCGGATCCACTGGATCAGCGCGATGACCAGCCCGACGCCGACGAGGCAAAGCAGGAGCGTCAGCCATCCGGCGAGCGTGCCGCGCAGCCAGCCCCAGGTCGAGGAACGAAAGCGGTCGAGGACTTCGGGCATGAACGTCTCCTTCGGTCAGAGAAGATAGATGACGACGTAACGCGCGACCAGCGCCGCGAGGATCGCGATGCTCCAGCGGCGATCCTTCACCCACATCGCCGCGACCATCAGCGCGACCAGCACGATCGTCATAATCCATGCGACCGGGTGCGCCAATGCGGCCGCCAGCGCGGGCTGCGACGCATAATAGGCGAGCTGCGCCGCCAGGAGCGCAAGCAAAAGTCCGAGCACGACCCGGCGGACACGGAAATAATGGACGTCGAGGTTCGCGAAGCCCTCGGGATGCGACGGAAAGACCAGCCGCGCGGCGAGGAAATAGACACTCGCAAAAGCCGCGACACCGAGCAAGGCGGTGCTCGACACCGCAATATCGCCGCGCGCGACCCATGCCGCGCTCCAGAAGGAAAGCAGGTCGAGCATCACGAAAATCGCGAGCAGCGGGGTCAGCCAACCGATCGCGAACGTCTCGCGCTCCGCCTCCGCCGCAAAGCGCGTCTCGATCGCGCGGCCGAGCCCGCCGAGCAATTCGACCATCGAGAGGCCGAGCAGCAGGCTGTAGAGCGCGAAGACGAACTCGAAATCGTCCATCTACGATATGTCCCACGATGACGGCAGGATCGCGCGATAGGCGTCGAGCCCCGGCGCGCCGCCGACGATCATGCCCTGCGTGAGCAGCCAGTAATGGCGGACGATCTCGGCCTGTTGCTCGAGCCCGTACCGTTCGAGCAGCCAGCCGGGTTTAAGGCTGTAGCTGTACGTCGCGAAGGGATGGCGCATCAGCACCAGATACCAGCGCCCGCGCGTCTGCGCCTGCCAGACATGCGTCATTTCGTGGATGAACAGCCCCTGCAGCCGCTGCGACGCGGTGCTGAAATCCTCGCAATAAAGCTCGCCATGCGGGTTGAAATGCAGGCTTCCCATCGGCGCCATGACGATGTGGCGTGGTTGGAAGAATATCCATTTATGATTGTTCACGCGCACGCGGTCATAGGCGATCGCGTCGCCGAACACCGTCCTGGCGAGCGCGATTTCGCCGGTCGTCAGCGGTCGCGACGGACGCGGCACCCGCGTTTATTTCTTCGCAGCGTCCGGGGCCGCCTTTTCGGTGCCCTTTTCCATCGCACCATGATCCATCGCGCCATGATCGGCGGCCGCCTCGGCGCCTTCGGCCGGCTTGATCACCATGTCGAACAGGATGCGCTCATTATTATTGTTGGTGAAGACGAACGCCATCGGCAACTTGCCCGCGCGCACCGCGGCGCCGTTGATCCCCCAGATCATCAGATGCTTGCCGCCCTGCTTGAACACCAGATCGCCCTTCGCGGGCACATCGGCGCGGAGCAGCGGCTTCATCGTCACGACGCCATTCTCGCGCACGCTTTCGTGCATCTCGACGCGCTGCGCGAGGTCGGCGGTCACCGCGACGAGCTGGACCGGCTGCGGCCCGCCCTGGACACGGAAATAGCCGACCGCCGGACGGTCGGGCGTCGCCCCCATCACGATGTGGCCGCTGACGACGTTAAGCGGCTTGGCAGCGACCAGATTATCGCCGCAAGCCGTCAGGGCCAGCGCGGGCGCGGCGAGTGCAAGGATCGCAAAAGGTTTCATTTTGGGAGGACTCCGTAAAAGCGCGTCGTTTCCCGCCCTCGATAAGCCCTGAAAGCCCTTGTGCCAAGGATTAGCGCACCTATATCGCCCCCATAAACCCATGGACGGCGTGCCTTTTCAGGGCGCCGGAGAAGCAACAAGGACTGAATACCAATGGCCAAAGTGATCGGGATCGACCTCGGCACCACGAACAGCTGTGTCGCGGTGATGGAAGGCGGAAAACCCAAGGTTATCGAAAATGTCGAAGGCACGCGCACGACCCCGTCGATCGTCGCCTTTGCCAAGGATGGCGAGCGCCTGATCGGCCAGCCGGCGAAGCGCCAGGCCGTCACCAACCCCGAAAACACGATTTTTGCGGTGAAGCGCCTGATCGGCCGCCGCTTCGACGATCCCATGACCAAGAAGGACATGGAACTCGTCCCCTATACCATCGTCAAGGGCGCCAACGGCGACGCGTGGGTCAAGGCGGGCGGCGAGGATTATTCGCCGTCGCAGATCAGCGCGTTCATCCTTCAGAAGATGAAGGAAACCGCCGAAGCCTATCTGGGCGAAAAGGTCGAGCAGGCCGTCATCACCGTTCCCGCCTACTTCAACGACGCGCAGCGGCAGGCGACCAAGGACGCCGGCAAGATCGCGGGCCTCGAAGTGCTGCGCATCATCAACGAGCCGACCGCGGCCGCGCTCGCCTATGGCCTCGACAAGACCGAGAACAAGACGATCGCGGTCTATGACCTTGGTGGCGGCACCTTCGACATCTCGATCCTCGAGGTTGGCGACGGCGTGTTCGAAGTGAAGTCGACGAACGGCGACACCTTCCTCGGCGGCGAAGATTTCGACAGCAAGATCGTCGAATATCTCGCCGACGGCTTCAAGAAGGACGAAGGCATCGACCTTCGCGGCGACAAGCTCGCGCTCCAGCGCCTGAAGGAAGCCGCCGAAAAGGCGAAGATCGAACTGTCGTCGGCCGCGACGACCGAGGTCAACCTGCCCTTCATCACCGCCGACGCCAACGGGCCGAAGCATCTTGTGAAGACGATCACGCGTTCGGACCTCGAAAAGCTGGTCGAGGACCTCGTCAAGCGCACGCTCGAACCCTGCAAGAAGGCGATCAAGGACGCCGGCATTTCGGCGAGCGAGATCGACGAAGTCGTGCTCGTCGGCGGCATGACGCGCATGCCGCGCGTCCGCGAAGTCGTGAAAGATTTCTTCGGCAAGGAACCGCACACCGGCGTGAACCCCGATGAAGTCGTCGCGATCGGCGCCGCGATCCAGGCGGGCGTGCTGCAGGGCGACGTCAAGGACGTGCTGCTGCTCGACGTGACCCCGCTGAGCCTCGGCATCGAGACGCTGGGCGGCATCATGACCAAGATGATCGACCGCAACACGACGATCCCGACCAAGAAGTCGCAGGTCTATTCGACGGCCGACGACAATCAGTCGGCGGTGACGATCCGCGTGTTCCAGGGCGAGCGCGAAATGGCGCAGGACAACAAGATCCTCGGCCAGTTCGACCTCGTCGGCATCCCGCCCGCACCGCGCGGCGTACCGCAGATCGAAGTGACCTTCGACATCGACGCCAACGGCATCGTGTCGGTCCATGCCAAGGACAAGGGCACCGGCAAGGAACAGCAGATCAAGATCCAGGCCTCGGGCGGGCTCAGCGACGCGGACATCGACCAGATGGTCAAGGACGCCGAGCAGTTCGCCGAAGAGGACAAGACGCGCCGTGAGGCGGCCGAGGCGAAGAACAACGCCGAAAGCCTGATCCACTCGACCGAAAGCCAGCTCCGCGAGCATGGCGACAAGGTCGACGCGGGGCTGAAGTCGGAAATCGAAGCCGCGGTCGCCGAAGCCAAGACCGCGGTCGAAGGCGGCGATGCCGCCGCGATGACCGAAAAGAGCCAGGCGCTCGCGCAGGTCGCGATGAAGCTTGGCCAGGCGATCTACGAGAAGGAGCAGCAGTCGGCCGCATCCCCCGGCGGTGACGAAGCTGCGGGCGAAGCGAAGAGCGACGAAGACGTCGTCGACGCCGAATTCTCCGAAGTCGAAGACGACAAGAAGTAAGAAACTCCCCTGCCGGATCCGTTTCATGCGGGTCCGGCGGGCCGGAGGGGGCCTGTTTGACCTATGTCACTCGACATCGATTATTACGAACTGCTGGAAGTCGAGCGCACTGCCGACGACGCCGCGCTGAAGGCGAGCTACCGCAAGCTCGCGATGAAATATCACCCCGACAAGAATCCGGGGTGCGATGACAGCGAAGCGCGCTTCAAGGCGATCAGCGAAGCCTATGACTGCCTGAAGGATCCGCAAAAACGCGCCGCCTACGACCGTTTCGGCAAGGCGGGCGTCAACGGCGGTGCGGGCGGCTTCGGCGGCGGCAATGGCGGCGACTTCGGCGACATCGGCGATATTTTCGAATCGATCTTCGGATCGGCATTCGGCGGCGGCGGGCGCCAGCAGCGCGGTCCCGCGCGCGGCGCGGACCTGCGCTATGACATGGAGATCAAGCTCGAGGATGCCTTTGCCGGCGTCACGCGCGAGATTCAGGTCGATGTCGCGGCACGCTGCGACACGTGCGACGGATCGGGCGCCAAGCCCGGCACCCAGACCAACCGCTGCACGACCTGCGCCGGCCACGGCAAGGTGCGCGCGCAGCAGGGTTTCTTCATGGTCGAGCGCACCTGTCCGGCCTGTCAGGGCGCGGGCGAAGTCATCGCCGATCCCTGCAACACATGCCATGGCGAGGGGCGCGTCGACCGGCGCAAGACGCTGACCGTCAACATCCCCGCGGGGGTCGACGAGGGCACGCGCATCCGCCTGTCGGGCGAAGGCGAGAGCGGCGCACGCGGTGCGGCGCCGGGCGACCTCTATATTTTCCTCCACATGGCGCGGCACAAGGTCTTCGAACGCGAGGGCACGACGTTGTTCACGCGCGCGCCGATCAGCTTCACCACTGCCGCGCTCGGCGGCGAGATCAGCATCCCCGGGCTCGACGGCAAGAAGCACGACATCAATATTCCCGCAGGGATCCAGTCGGGCAAGCAGCTCCGCCAGCGCGGCGCCGGCATGCCGGTGCTCAACGGCCGCGGCCACGGCGACCTCGTTGTCCAGATCGACGTCGAGACGCCGACGAAGCTCACCGCGCGGCAGAAGGAACTGCTCTGCGAGTTCCGCGAGACCGAGACCGGTGAAGAATGTCCGGCGAGCCAGGGCTTCTTCGGCCGCATCAAGGAAATGTGGGACGATCTGACCGACTGATCCGTCGCGATGCGGTGGATCGGCGTTCGGCAAGACTCGGTCGCTCCGGCATGATAGCCTCCCGCCCGGGAGGAGTGAGTCGATGCCGATCACCGAAATTCCCAGGCGCACCCTGCTCGGCTGGGGCGCCAGCCTGATCGCTCTTGCGGCGACGCGCGCGCACGCCGCCACGCAGCAGACAGACCTGTTCGGCCTCAAATTGCCCGGCGAAGTGAGCCGGCTGCTGCCGGGCGAGGCACTCCGCGCGGCCGAGATTGTCGACGCGCTGCGCCGGCTCGAACGCGACGCCGACCGCGCCAAGCTTCCCGATACGCCGCTGCGCTTCGACGGCGACCTGTCGCCCGCCGATATTCCGGGGTCGCTCTATCGTCTGGCGATGCCGCGGCTCGTCGCGCTGATCGACCGCAGCGCAAGGGTCGACCCTGCGCTTGGCGAGCAGGCCGGCGCGCTCCTTGCCGAGTTGCACGGCGCCGAACATGAAATCCCCGACCTTCTTCGCGGCTTCACCTCGGGCAGCGATCGGCAGCTTGACTGGGACAATGACGGTCCTATCTCGCTCGCGCCCTTCATAATCGACACCTATCGGCGCGCCCCCGCCCGGCCTGTCCTGCTTGCCAGCGCGGCGCCTGCGGCCCCCAAGAAACCGGCCCCGCCGCCACTCAGCCGCGCGCGCAACTATGCGGCACTGAAGGACGAATATCGCCGCCTGTTCGATACGATGACGCTGCGCGACCGGTACAAGCCGTCGACCGATTGGTATTTGACGATGCTCAAGACGTCGCGCCCGACCTATGACCGGGTCGCGCTCGACACCGGGGTTCCCTGGTATGTCATCGGCATCATCCACGGGCTCGAGGCGAGCTTCAACTTTCTCGCCCACCTGCACAATGGCGACCATCCGCTCACCGGACGGACGCGCAAGGTGCCGGCGGGCCGTCCGCTGGTTTGGGCGCCGCCGACCGATTGGGACTGGAGTGCGAAAGACGCGCTCAAGCTGCTGGGTTTCACCGGCAAGACCGACTGGAACCTCGAACGCATCCTGTTCCGCTTCGAGGCCTATAATGGTTTCGGCTATCGCGGCACTGCCGTGCCGACCCCCTATCTGTGGAGCTTTTCCAACCATTATGAGAGCGGCAAATATACCGCCGACGGGCGTTTCAACACCAAGGCCAAGTCGCAGCAATGCGGCGCGGCGGTCATGCTGAAGCTGCTCGTCGATGCAGGCGAAGTGACCGTCTGAGCTCTCAGCGCGCGCCGATCTCGCCGCGGAGTTCGTCGATCAGCGCCTTCACCTTCGGCAACCGCCCCTCCTCTTCATCGAGGATCGCGTGGAAGGCGCGGCGTTTGATCGTCTTCAATTCGTCGGCGGGCACCGCGCCGTCGCCGTTCACGCTGCTCGCGACGATGTCGATCAGCCGGTCGGCGCCGTGGAGCCGCCCCCACAGATAATCATTTTCGCGATACGCACGGCTGAAGAAGGCACCGAAGCTGTTGAATTCGACCCCCTTCAGCATCGCTGCCGCGCCGCCGGTGCGGATCGCGGTCGCATCCGAGGGCGAGATGCGGTCGATCTTGATCGGATCGAATTCGTCGAACCCCTCGCCTTGGAGCAGCGGCAGGGTCGCGATGTCGTAAAAGGGATAGCCGAGATAGGCGAAGAGCATCGTCCGCCGGTCGTCCTTGGGCAGCTTCGCAAGCGCCGCCGCGATCACCTCGTCGGTTTCGGCGTCGAGCGCGACGAGGTCGCGCCGCGCCGCGATCGCATCGATCCAATGGCCGGGTTCGGTATCGGCCGGCACATCGAGGTCGGCGAGCCAGGCGTCACCCTCACGCTCGAGATATTTGCCGAGCGCGGTGAAGATCGTCTCGCGCATCTCTTCGCAGTCCGGATCGCGCTTTTCGCGTGCTGCCTCGACCGACGCATCAAGTTCGCGCGCGAGGAAGCGCAGGCGCCGGATGCGGAAACCCAGATCGTGGGTACGGAAAAACTCGATCGCCTCGCTGCTCGCGCCCGTGCCCCGCTTGCCCGAAATCCGGTCGAGCCCGCGCGCGCGCGCCTCGGTCCACATCGCGATGCGGCGGTTGATGACATGCACCGGGCCCTCGGGCGGGACGAGGCGGTCGACGATATTCGCGAGTTCGTCGATCACCGCCGACAGCTTGAGATGACCGTAGGGCGCGTAAGCGAAGCCCGCGCGCACCGCCGCCTGATCCTGCGCCTTGGCACGCCATTTGGCGAGCCGCGCCGGGGTCGGCGTGTCGAGGAAGAAGGTTGTGCCGAACAGCGCCGCGACTTGCTCCTCGACCTCGACCTTCATCGCGTCGATAATGTGCTGCATCCGGCGGATGCGCCGCGACATGCCCTCGATCATCTCGATATTCTCGCGGATCGGCTGTTCGCGCGGGATCGCCGACAACGAGCCGAGAATCGTGGGCAGGAAACCCGGTAGCTGGCCCTGTTCACTGGCTTCGCCGGGTTTGCCGACGCTGATCGCCTTATAATCGGGTTTAGGGTCGATATAGATGAAGCGACGGTCGATCTCGCGGCGCGCCGGGCGCTGTTTGAGCGCCGCGATCGCGGGGCGGAAGGGTGCATTCGCGAGCACCGCGCCGTCGATCAGCACGCGATCGGCGGGATCGCTGTCGGGCACGCGCGGCAGCTGTGCACGAATGAAGTCATCGCGCCCCGGCCATTCGACGCCGCGTTTTTCGAGCGCGGTGTCGAGCTCGCGCAAGGTGAAAGGCGGGAAGGCGCCCGGAAAACTTGCCGTCGCGCGCGCCGCCGCAACCAGTCCCGGCACGTCGTCGAGCCGCCGGCCCGCGCGGCCGTCGTGCCGGAAGTGCATCATCAACCGATGCTCCTGTTCGGTCACCCGCGGCGGGCTGTTGAGGATCAGTTGCTCCTTATGTCCGGCAAAATCGGTCACCGAGACGATCAGGTCGACCGGCTGCGCCGCGGGCACCAGCGGCGGCCCGTGCGGCCCTGCATCCATCGCGTCGAAGGCATCGAGCAGCAGGTTCGAAAAGGTGACGCCGCCAAAGGGCGGCTCGAACCAGCGCGCGCGGACGAAGCGCGACAGCTTGGCGCGCACTTCGTCCTGCGCATCTTCGCCGACGGTGCGGTCGATGGCATTGCCGCGGCGTTTCATCGCCCATCCCGCGATCGGCACCGCCCAGAATTTTGTCATGGCGGAGAGCGGGCGCGCATCGGGGTCGAGCAGGCTGTCGACGTCGGCATCGGTCAGCCACAGCTCGGTCAGCGGATCCAGCGACTTGCCCGTGGCGAGCGCGCGCGCGAGGAAGATGCCGTTGATCCCGCCCGCACTCGCCCCCGCGACGATATCGGGAAGGACGCGGAGCTTGACGCTGCCATGCTCGGCGATCGCCGCGAGCAGGTCGCGATACACCCCGCCCGAGCCCGTAATCCCGTCGCCGTCATGAAAGGCGCGTGACGCCGCGGCCAGCCGCCAGATCTCCTTGGTGATCCCATGCATATAGACGGCAAGGCTGATGCCGCCGTAGCAAATCAGGGCGAAGCGTAGTTCCTTTTCCCGCATTGCGAGGATGATAGCGCGCTTTGACCGGCCTGTCCCCCTCTCCCAAGGTCGAAGGAAAATTCGGCTTTCTTCTTGCTTTTGAGAATAGTTCGCACTAGCGCGCGCTCCGAAAACAGGAGCTTTCCCCATGAATCGCAAATTCGTCTTCGTCGCGCTCGCTTGCACGGCGCTTTCCTCGCCCGCTTTCGCGCAGGATACCATGCCGGTCGCCGATGGTGACGAGAGCGAGGGCACGATTGTCGTCACCGCGGCGCGCACGACCCTGCCGCCGAACGCGCTGCCGCTGACGATCGATGTCATTTCCAAGGACAGCCTGGATCAGCAGGTCGCGGTCGCGGGGTCGGTCATCGATGCGGTCGCAAACCTGACACCCAGCTTCTCCCCGACGCGCCAGAAACTCTCGGGCTCCGGCGAAACGCTGCGCGGCCGCTCGCCGCTCTACGCGATCAACGGCATCCCGCAATCGACCCCGATCCGCGACGGATCGCGCGACGGCTATACGATCGATCCCTTTTTCCTCGATCGCGTCGAATTGATCTATGGATCGAACGCCTTGCAGGGAATTGGCGCGACCGGCGGTGTGGTCAATCAGGTGGTGATCAAGGCGCCGCACGAAGACGGCCTCTCCGGCCGCGCGCTGGTGCAGGGATCGACGGGCAATTTTGAAGACAACAGCTTTGGCGGCAAGCTCGGCGGACTGCTCGCCTATCGCCAGGGCAGTTTCGATGTGACCGGCGGCGTCGCCTATGAAACGCGCGGCCTCTATTATGATGGCGCGGGTCGCCGCGTGGGCATCGACAATACGCAGGGCGATGTGCAGGACAGCAAGAGCCTCAGCTTCTTTGCGCGCCTCGGGTACGACCTGTCCTCGACCGCCCGCATCGAACTGTTCGCCACGCGCTTCAACCTCGAGGGCAATGGCGACTGGATACAGGTCGCGGGCAACCGGGCGACCGGCCTTCCCACCAGCTCGCAGCGGGGCGACATAGAGGGCGAAGCCGCCTCCAATCGCGTCGAAACGGTCAATCTGACGCTGACCGATACCGATCTTGGCGGCGGAAACCTGGTCTTCCAGGCCTTCTTCAACCGGTCGCGCGATATTTTCGGTGGCGATGTGAGCGCGACCTTCCAGGACGCCAGCATCGCCCCCATCGGCACCCTGTTCGACCAGTCGGCGAACCGCTCGCGCAAGCTCGGCGCGCGCGTCAGCTATGAACGGCAGTTTTTCGACGCGCTCAACATCACGCTCGGGTTCGACTCGATGTGGGACAAGACCCAGCAAGGTTTGCTCGCGACAGGACGTTATTGGGTCCCGCCCACGACCTTCCGCACCCTTGCCCCCTTCGGCCAGGCGAATCTCAAACTGTTCGACGGCGCAGTACGCGTAGCGGGCGGCGCGCGCTGGGAGAATGGGCAGCTCAAGGTCGACGATTATGTGACGCTGGCCTCGTATAATTCGGCCCGTGTCAGCGGCGGCACGCGCAATTTCGACGATCTGCTGATCAACGGCGGCCTGATCGTCGAGCCTGTGCAGGGCATCCGGGCCTACGCCAGCTATGCCGAAGGCTATTCGATCGCCGACGTCGGCCGCATCTTGCGGGCGGTCAACGGCGCGACCCAGCCGAATTTCCGCATCGAGGATGTCAACGTCACCCCCGTCATTTCCAACAACCGCGAGATCGGCATCGAGATCAAGCGCGGCCCGCTGGATGCCAGCGCGTCCTATTTCTGGTCGACATCAAAAGACGGCGGCCTGTTGGTCCTGAACAGCGGGGGCGTCTATGACGTCCAGCGCCAGCGCATCGAAATCGAGGGTTTCGAAATCAATCTCGCGGTCGAGCTTCCGCTGGACGGGCTGAAGCTTGGCACCGGCTACGCCCATCTGTCCGGCCGCACCGACAGCAACAAGGACGACAAGGTCGATATCGACCTCGACGGTGCGAACATCTCGCCCGACCGCGTCAATTTCTGGGCCAGCTACAACAGCGGGCCGGTGTCCGCGCGCGTGCAGGCGGGCCTTTATCTCGACCGCCGGTTCGACGGTGCGCCGGCCAATACCGCCTTTTCGGGCTACACACTGACAGATGCGGTACTGCGCTATGACTTGCCGCGCCTCGGCGGGATCACGCTGGCGGCTTCGAACCTGTTCGATGTCGACTATGTCACCTATAACAGCCAGACGATCCGCTCGACCGTGGCGGCGACCGACAATGCCCGCTTCTTTACCGGACGCGGACGGACGTTCACGCTCGGCTGGGACTATCGTTTCTAGGATCTGGTACTTCCGACATGATGAAATTGCTCGACACGCTCCACCGCTGGACCGGCGGCCTGATCGGCCTCGTGCTCGCGCTGCTCGGCCTGTCGGGCACGATCCTGCTCTATGACTATCTGTGGATCGGATTTCCGGGGACCGGCGATCCGCTGCGCGGCGACCTGACGACGGTCGCCGCGACCACCGAGCGGCTGATGGCAACACCTGGCGCGCAGGGCATCATCTATGCCGACGAACGTTTCGGGCTGCACCAACTCCGCCTCGGCAAGGAAGCCGGCGCCTATGCGAACCAGTCGGGCGAGATTGTCACGCGCTGGGCGAGCCAGTGGGAGCGGCCCGAACTCTGGATCTTCGACTTCCATCACCATCTGTTCGCCGGCGACAATGGCGAATGGGTGATCGGGATCGCGGGACTGTGCGGTCTCTTCTTCATCATCTCGGGCGTCATCCTCTGGTGGCGCACGCGCAAGACCTTCCAGCTCCGCCTGTGGCCGAAACGCATGTCGCGCCCGTCGATCGTCATGCACCACCGCGACCTCGGCATCGTCGTCGCACCCCTGCTGCTGATCTCGATCGTCACCGGCACGATGATGATCTTCCGCCCCTTCGCCTTGGGAGTGGTCGCGCCCTTCGGCCCGATCGCCGAGACCGCAAAGGCGCTCGATCCGCCAAAATACAAGGGAGGCCCGCTTGCCGGAAAGCCCGATTACACCGCGATGCTGACCGAAGCGCGGCGCCGTTTCCCCGACGCCGAATTCCGCATCCTCAGCCTGCCGCGCAAGCCCGGCGACCCGATCAGCCTGCGCATGAAACAGCCCGCCGAATGGCTCCCCAACGGCCGCTCGACACTGGCGTTCGACGCCGCGACGGGCGAACTGCTCGGCGCGCGCGACGCGCTGAAGCTCGCCCCCGGCGCGCAGGCGTTCAACATGGCCTTCCCGATCCACGCGTCGAAGGTCGGCGGCTGGACGTGGCGCATCCTGCTGACGATCTCGGGGCTCGCGCTGACGATGCTCGGCAGCCTCGCCGTATGGACCTTCTGGTTCAAGCGGCCGAAACCAGTGAAGCGTAAGGTGAAGAAGGCGGATTTGGCTTCGACATAGCCGTCGGCGGACGTCTGCTTGGGGGTGGTGGGCTGCCCTATGTGAACCCCGGCGAAAGCCGGGGCCCAGTGCGGAAAAGCGCAAGGTTAGCGTCGGAATTCTGGGCCCCGGCTTTCGCCGGGGTTCACGCGTCTATCGGCCACAACCGGTCGTCACCGGCCATCGTCAACCACACCGCTTTCCTATTTTACCCGCCGCCCTATATCCTCTCCCATCCATGACCCGCGCCCGCGTCCTTCTCCTCACCGCCGCCCTCGGCCCACTCGACTATCGCGTCCCGCGCGAGAGCGAGGCGCCGCTCGGCAGCGTCGTCATTGCGCCGCTCGGCCCGCGGCGCCTCGGCGGCGTGGTGTGGGAGGATGCCAGCTTCGGCGCGCCCGAGGCGGTCGGCGACAACCGCCTGCGCAACCTCTACGAGGTCGTGCCCGTCCCGCCGATCGCGGCGCCGCTCCGCCGTCTCGTCGAATGGACGAGCGACTATTATCTCGCGCCGCCGGGCGCGGTGCTGCGCATGGTGCTCCCCGGGGTCGCCTTTGCCGACGCGCGGCGCCCGATCGTCGAATATCGCGCCACGGGCGAACTCCCGGCGCGGATGACACCGCAGCGCACGGTGGCACTGGAACAGATTGGCGAGCGGCAGGG
Source organism: Sphingopyxis sp. OAS728 (assembly GCF_014873485.1). Classification (NCBI taxonomy): domain Bacteria; kingdom Pseudomonadati; phylum Pseudomonadota; class Alphaproteobacteria; order Sphingomonadales; family Sphingopyxidaceae; genus Sphingopyxis; species Sphingopyxis sp. OAS728. Next base: position 2,446,087 of record NZ_JADBDT010000001.1, read on the forward strand.
CATGGTGCGCGAACTCGCCGCGCTCGCCGAGGTCAGCGACGCGGTGATCCGCGGGCTGATCAACACCGGCGCGCTCGAAGCCGTCACCGTCTCGGCCGACGTGCCCTATCCCGAACCCGACAGCGGCTTTGCCCCGCCCGACCTGTCCGACGAACAGACCGCCGCCGCCGGGCAGCTCCGCGACGCGGTACATGCCGGGAAATTCGACACGCTTCTGCTCGACGGCGTCACCGGGTCGGGCAAGACCGAAGTCTATATGGAGGCGATTGCGGCGGCGATCGACGCGGGCCAGCAGGCGCTCGTCCTGCTCCCCGAAATCGCGCTCACCGAACCGATGCTGACGCGCTTTACCGCGCGCTTCGGCTGCGAGCCCGTCGCATGGCATTCGGGGCTGCGCTCGGCCGAACGCCGCCGCGCCTGGCACAGCATTGCCGCAGGCGAAGCGAAGATCGTCATCGGCGCGCGTTCTGCGCTGTTCTTGCCCTATGCCAATCTCGGCGTGATCGTCGTCGACGAGGCACATGAGACGAGCTTCAAGCAGGAGGATGGCGTCCATTATCACGCGCGCGACGTCGCGGTGATGCGCGGGCATTTCGAAGGGCTGCCGGTCATCCTCGCGAGCGCGACCCCCGCGCTCGAAAGCCTCGCGATGGTCGAGGCGGGGCGCTATCGCCACATCCAGCTCCCCGCGCGCTTCGGCGGCGCGACGCTGCCCGACCTCGCGGCGATCGACATGCGGCAGGACCCGCCCGACCGCGGCCGCTGGCTCGCACCGCCGCTCGTCGACGCACTCGCCGACCGATTGCAAAAGGGCGAGCAGAGCCTGCTGTTCCTCAACCGCCGCGGCTTCGCGCCGCTCACGCTCTGCCGCACCTGCGGTCACCGCATCCAGTGCCCGAACTGCACCGCATGGATGGTCGAGCACCGCCTCGTCCACCGTCTCGCCTGCCATCATTGCGGCCATGTCATGCCGCCGCCGCGGCTCTGCCCCGAGTGCGAGGATGAGGACAGCCTTGTCGCCTGCGGCCCCGGGGTCGAGCGCGTCGCCGACGAGGTCGCGCTGCGTTTCCCTGAGGCGCGCGTCGCCATCGTCACCAGCGACACCTTATGGTCGCCCGCCAAGGCCGCCGAGTTCGTCGACAATGTCGAGGGCGGCCTCGTCGATATCATCATCGGCACGCAGCTCGTGACCAAGGGCTATCATTTCCCGAACCTCACGCTCGTCGGGGTCGTCGACGCCGACCTCGGCCTCGATGGCGGCGACCTCCGCGCCTCCGAGCGCACCTTCCAACAGATCGCGCAGGTCGCGGGACGCGCGGGACGCGGGGTGAAGCCCGGCGAGGTGCTGATCCAGACGCGCGTGCCCGAGGCGCCGGTGATGGCCGCGCTCGTCGCGAACGACCGCGACGGCTTCTACTCGGCCGAGGCCGCAGCGCGCAAATTCGCCGGCGCGCCGCCCTATGGCCGCTTCGCCGCACTCGTCATATCGTCGGAGGATATCGAGGTCGCGCGCGGCGTCGCGCAGCGGCTGGGGCAAAAGGCGCCGGTCGCCGAGGGCCTTGCGGTCTATGGCCCCGCCCCTGCCCCGCTCGCGATGTTGCGCGGCCGACATCGCTTCCGCCTGTTGCTCCACGCGCCGAGAAGCTTCGACCTGCAAGGGACGATCCGCGACTGGGTCGGCCGCATCGACTGGCCCACGAAAGCGCGCCTCGCGATCGACATCGATCCTTATAGCTTTGTTTAGGCGAAACAGAGCTTTACTGTAACAACAAGCGCTGGCAGCATCGCATGACTTATATGCGGGGGCGCAGAATGAACAAGATTGCCTTGGCCTGCCTGGCCGGGATCGCGATGGTCGCCAAGACGGGGCCGGCCGAGGCGAAATGGCTGCGCGCCGACACCGACAGCTTCATCATCTATAGCGAGAGCAACGAGAAGTCGCTGCGCGAGTTCGCGCAGAATCTGCAGCGGTTCGACACGACGTTGCGCCTGCTCTTCAAGGTTGAAGCCCCCGGCGAGGAAAGCAAGCTGCCGATCTACCTGGTACCCGCCATGGGCGATGTCGCAGAATTGGCAACCGGGTCGAGCCGCGCGTCGATCGCGGGCTTCTACCGGCAGGACCGCGACGGCAGCTTCGCCATGTCCTTTCGCCAGAACAACCCCAGCGCCGTCATCGGCACATCGGCATCGCAGCAGGTGCTGTTTCACGAATATAGCCACCATTTCATGAAGCGGCACCTGCGCGCGGCGTTCCCCGCCTGGCTCATCGAGGGCTTCGCCGAATATTATTCGACCGTCGATTTCGACAAGCAGGGCCGGGCGATGGTCGGGCAACCAGTCTATCGCCGCGCCTACGGCCTGTTGCAGATGCCGAAAATACCGGCGGACAGGCTGTTGCTCGAACAACCGCGCACCATGCGCAGCAGCGGGCAAATCGACGTCTATTACGGGCGCGCCTGGGTGCTGACCCACATGCTCTTCCAAAGCGCCGCGCGGAAAGACCAGATCAACACCTATACCAATGCGATCAACGCGGGCACCGAACCCAGGCAGGCGGCGACCGACGCCTTCGGGGACCTTGCGGCGCTCGACCAGGACCTGAATCGCTATATCCAGGGCAAACTCAGCTACAACACCACGCGCGATGCGATCCCCGTCTCGACCAATATCAGGATCACGTCGCTGTCGGCCGACGAGGACGCCGTCGTCATGCTGCGGCTCGAACGGCTGAATGCGCGGAGCGATGCCGCGCGGCTGACGAAAGCGCGGGACGCGCTGCGCGAGCTTGCCGCCGAACAGCCCGCCAACGCCGACGTCCAGTTCGAACTCGCGGCGGCCGAATGGGATATGGACAGGGACAAGCGCGACCTTGCGGCGATGCAGGCCGCGCTCGACAAGGTGCTCGCGGCCCGGCCCGACCATGTTCGCGCCAATGTGCTGCTGGGACGGCTCAAGCTGCATCAGCTGCGCGAGAAGGGCGAGGACGACCCCGCCGCCTGGCGCGAGGCGCGCCGACCGATCCAGCTCGCCAACCGCACCGATCCCGACGACGCCGTACCGCTCTACGCCTATTTCGACAGCTTTCGGGCCGAGGGCAAACGGCCGAGCGACATGGCGATCAAGGCGCTCGAACGCGCCTTCACCCTGACGCCGGAGAATATCGAAATGCGCGTCGCCTATGCCTTCGCCCTCGCCGACCGGGGCGAATTCGACCCGGCGCTGCGGCTGGCGAAAAGCGTCGCCTTCGATCCGCACGACAATGGCCGGGGCGACGCGATGCTCGCGCGGCTCGAGGCGATGCGCGATCGGCGCGCCAGCGGCAAGGGCGACCCTGCCGCCGCCGATGCCGCCGACTGACCGTCAATAATCGGGTTCGGCACCGCCCATCACCTGGCCTGCCTGCGCGGCCAGCCACGCCATTGCCGCCGCCCAGGGCTGGTGCCCGTGGCTGATCCGCGCGACGCCGAGCGCGGCGAGTTCCTTGTGCGTCGGCCCGCCCTTGCCGCGCAGGATATTGACCGGCAGCGGCGAGGCCTCGCAGATCGCGCCGATGCATTTCGGGTCGAGCAGGAAAGGCACGAAGAGCGATCCGGCGCCCGCGTCGGCGTAAGCGCGCGCGCGTTCGAGCGTCGCGGCGACGAGCGCGTCGCCGTCCTTCGCCGCATCGGCTCCACGGAAGGTATCGCAGCGCGCGTTGATGAAGATGCCGGTGTCGGCGGCTGCACGATAGCGTGCGACCGCCTCGGCCACGGGCAGCAGGTCGGTCGCGCCGGGTAGGCGGTCCTCCATATTGATCCCCGCGGCGCCGGCCGCCTTGGCGCGGCCGACCGAGACGCCGACCGCCGCCGGATCGGCGCCATAACCCGCCTCCATGTCGATCGTGACCGGCAGGTCGGTGACCGACAGGATGCGTTCCAGATTTTCGAGCGCGTCATCGAGCGGGAAATCCTCGCCGTCGGCGCGGCCCTGCGCGCCGGCGACCCCGAAGCTGCCCGTCGCGATCGCCTTGGCCCCGGCGCCTACGACCGCTCTCGCACTCCCCGCGTCCCAGATGTTGATCAGGATCAGCGGATTGCCCGGAACGTGCAGCGCGCGGAACTCGGCAATTTTATCGGACATCAAAAACTCTCCCTCTTGAGCAATTCTTCCTTGATCGGCAGGCCGTAGGCATAGCCGCCAAGCGACCCGTCGCTCCGTACCACACGGTGGCACGGGATCAGCACCGCAACATTGTTCGCGCCATTCGCGCTTCCCGCCGCGCGCACCGCCTTGGGCTTGCCGACCGCGGCGGCGATGTCGGCATAGCTGCGCGTCTCGCCCCCCGGAATTTTCCGAAGTTCGCGCCACACGGCTTCCTGAAAGGCGGTGCCCTTCACGTCGATCGGGATATGGTCGAAGCCGTTCACCGGCGCCTCGACCGCCTCGACGACCTGTTTGAGCAAGGCCGCAAATTCCTCGCCGCCCTCGACCAGTTCGGCGGCGGGAAAACGTTCTTCCAGTGCCTCGCGCCCTTCGTCGAAGCTCAGGCGGCACACGCCCTTGTCGGTCGCCGCGACGAGCATATCGCCAAGGCTGGTCGGCACGACCGCCCAATGGATCGTCGCGCCCTTGCCGCCATTGACCCACGCCGACGCGGTCATGCCCATGCGCCCTTCCATATTCTGATAGAAGCGCGACGGCCCCGAAAAGCCCGCATCGTAAATCGCGTCGGTCACCCGGCGTCCGTCGCTCAGCGCCTGCCGCGCGCGTTCGTCACGCAGCGCGCGGGCATAGGCGGCGGGCGACAGCCCGGTGTGGCGCGTGAAGACGCGCTGGAAATGCGTCGGCGAATAGCCGGTGCGCGCGGCGAGGTCGGCGAGCGCCAGCGGTTCCTCGCTGCCCTTGATCGCGGCGATCGCCTTGATCACCGCGCTGTCGTCGCGCGCGACATCGTCGGGCAGGCAGCGCTTGCACGGGCGGAGGCCTGCCCTGCGCGCCGCATCGCCGTCGGCGAAGAAGCGGACATTCTGGCGCAACGGGTGGCGCGCGGCGCAGCTTGGCCGGCAATAGATGCCGGTGGTCAGCACCCCGGTGACGAAACGGCCGTCCTGCGCCTTGTCGCGCGCCTGCACCGCTTCCCAACGCTCGTCGTCGGTCATGGCCCCGAAGTCCATGGTCAATTCCTCTCGATCCGCGCGGCGAAACAGCCATGCGCGGCGTTGTGGGCATCGATATAGGAAATGCCGGTGTCGGCGAACAGGTCGCGGATCGCGGCGTCGGCCTCACCCGGTCCGGCGAGCCGCGCGGTCTGCAGCATGCCCCCGACATCGAAGGCGCGGAGCGCCAGCGGGCGCCCCTCGAACACCGGCGGCAGTTCGTCGCAGTAGCTCGCCGCCTCGACGCCCGGCCGCACATAGATCGCATAGGCGCTGCGATACGGCGTTTCGACGTCGTGGCTGGTGTGATGGAGCAGGATCAGTTCCTCGCCCGCCTTTGCATCTGCAAGGCTGACGCGGCACGGAAAGCCGCGATCGGCCGTCGCGGTGACGCGGCGCGCGTTGATCGCCGCAAGCGCCGCATCGTCGAGCGCGAAGAGCGGAGCGAAGGGTTCGGGGCTGAGTCCCCGGATCGAATAGGTCATCGGAACATCCTTTCTCGACTGTTGGACCTTCAATGCCACGACCCGATTCACGCCGCGTCCCGATGCTTGCGTTCAAAGTTTGGACGGCTAGTGTGCGCGCCATGACCCGCCTCCTCGCGCTGCTGCTCGCCCTCGTCACCCTCTCGCTGCCCCTGTCGATTCCGGCGCGCGCCGCCGACGATATCAGCGCCGCGTCGCGCAGCGTCGTGCGCGTCGTCACCGTCGCGATGGTCGATGGCGAGGTCGTCGGTTTCGGCCACGGCAGCGGCATCGCAATCTCGCCGACGCGCATCGTCACCAACGCGCATGTCGTCGAATCGGCCGCCAAATATCCCGACAATGTCGCATTGGGCGTCGTCCCGTCGGAGGGGCAGAAGAGCTTTGCCGGCAAGCTGATCGCGATCGACACGGCGCGCGACCTCGCGCTGGTCGAGATTACCGAGGGCCGCCTGCCCGCAGCCGCGATCTATACCGGCCCGCTCGATTCGGGCGCCGATGTCGTCGCCTTGGGCTATCCCGGTAACGTCGACCTCGCGACCGCGCGCAGCGCCAACGACTATATCACCCCGCGCACCCCGACGCGCAGCGAAGGCAATATGTCGAACATGCAGTCGGTCGACGGCGTCGCGATGCTGATCCACACCGCGAAGATTTCGCGCGGCAATTCGGGCGGTCCCCTCGTCGACCAATGCGGCCGCATCACCGGGATCAACACCGCGATCACCCGCGCCGACGACGGCGATTCGCCCTTCGCCTTCGCCATCGCCGGGCGCGAGCTGCTGCGCTTCCTCGCCGATGCGGACCAGCAATATACCAGCGTCGGCACCCCCTGCCTGTCGCTCGCCGAGGCCGACGCGCGCGACCGCGCCGCGATCGACGCCGAATCGCGCGCAAGCGCCGAAGCCAATGCCGCGAAGGACGCCGCCGCCAAGCTCGACCGCGACCTCAAGCAGGCGCGCGCCGAAGAAGAGGCGCTGGCGTCGCGCGAAAATCGCATCGCGCTCGCGGGCGTCTTGTTCGTGATCGGCGCGCTCGCTGCCGGCGCCGGCCTGCTCTTCTACAATCAGAAGAATCTGCGCAACGCGAAGATCGCGGGCGGCGCGGGCGCGGTGCTGATCCTTGGCGCTGCGGTCCTGTTCGCCACGCGTCCCGACGCGCACGCCGAAATCGCCGAGGAAGCGGCGACCGCCGCCGTCACCGAGGCGCCCAAACTCGCACAGGGCAATCTGCTCTGCACGATCCGCCCCGACCGCAGCCGCATCACCGTATCGGCGACGACCGACGTGCCGATCAGCATCGGCAAGGGCGGCTGCGTCAACGGCCGCACCCAATATACGCAGGCGTCGGACGACCGTTGGCAGCGCATTCTCGTGCCGAACGAGGAAGCGACCGTCACCGTTGCGTCGATCGATTCGGCGGGACGCGACTATCGCGTCGAACGCTATCTGCTCGATGCCGAGACGATGGCGAAGGCGCGCGAGACGCGCGCGGCGATCACGCTCAAGAGCTGCACCGCCAATCCCGACGAACTTGCCGGCCTCGCGGCGCAGCAGGATGCGATCCGCAGCGCGCTTCCCGCGACTCCCAACGAACGGCTCGTCTATCGCTGCCAGCCTGCGGCGGGGGCGGCTGCGGCTTCAACCGGAAACTGACGGGTCCGGGTAAAGGCCAAGCGCGTCGGCAATATGCGCGGCTGCATCGGCCGGCGACAACATGCCGCTGTCGATGTCGACCGCGGCCGGCGGCAGCGGCGGGTAGGCAAAGGCACCCTGCGCTTCCAGTTCGCGGAGCAGCGCCAGCGACGACAATTTGCCGCAGGCCTGCCGCGACGGCGCCGCGACCCGCGCTTCGATCACGTCGGGCGCACAATGCAGCGCGACGAAGTCGACCGTCCCGCCCGCCGCCTCGACAATGGACACGGCGCGCGCCGGGAAATCGGGAGCGACGCTCGCTTCGGGATGAAAGGTGAAGATGAGCGAGCGCCCTTCGGCGGCGGCAGCGCGAAACACATCCATCCACATCCGCTCGCGCAGCTCGACAAAGGCCGGGCTGCCGAACGGGAAAACCGCGAGCAGCGCATCGACGACGAGATGATTGTGGAACAGCGACAGCCCGGTGCGCGCGGCAAGTTCGCGGGCGACGGTCAGCTTGCCGCTCGCAGCAGGGCCATGGATGAAGACAAGCTTCACGCCGCTCTCCATACCGGAAAGGTCGCGACGAGGAACGTCAGGAGCAGCGCTGCCATGCCGAGATCGGAGATCATCGCGACATTCTCCGAAAATTCGCGGCTCTTGTTCGTGACGTGGAGCGCACCCGCCATCGCATAGAAAAGCATCCCCGCGATCGCCATCGGCACCACCCAGTCGGGACGTTTGATCGACGCGATCGCGATCAGCCCGACCGTGAGGTTCCAGAACCCCAGTTCCTGCGCGAGCGGAAAGGCCGCCTTGTCGGTCACGCCGAAAATGCCCGTCGCGGTCAGCTCGGGTTTCACGATCTGCCTTGCTCCCGCGATCAACAGCCGCACGCCGACGCCCCAGAAGACGAACCATTTGCCGACAAGCTGCCATAGCGGCGCGGTCCCCGCCCCGGTCCAGCGTTCGATCAATACCGACGCCGCCGGCAGGACCAGCATGGTCAGCAAAACAACCGTCAGATGCATGGCGCCCTCCCCTGCGCTGGGCTTATCCCCCGCACGCCCTGAACAGCATCAGCGTCCGTTCGCGCGCCAGATCGGCGCTCGCCTCGTGATAATCCTTGCGCCGGTCGCTGTTGAACCCGTGCCCCGCTTCATAAACGAAAATCTGCGCAGTCGGATGATCCTTCGCGATCAGCGCCTCGACGCCCTCCATCGGGATGCCGTCGTCGTAACGGCCAAAATGGGCGATCGCGGCGCAGGCGGGCGCCTCGTCCTTGAACATCGTGGGCACGAGGCTGCCGTAAAAGGCCGAAGATGCGGCGAGGTCGGGGCTGATCTGCGCCATCCGCCACGCGACCGAGCCGCCATAGCAATAGCCGGTAATGAACACCGGGCCCTTTCCTTTGAGCGCGTCGATGCACGTCTGCGCATCCTTCAGGCTCTGCTCGAACGGATGGAGCTCGCGCGCGAGCTCAACCGCGCGCTGGAACTGCGGGCCCGAATAGTCGCTCTCGAACCCCGGATGCTCGCGGTCGAAGAGCGCGGGGCTCAGCACCTCATAGCCCTCGGCGGCAAAATCGTCGCACATCTCGCGGATATGGTCGGTGACCCCGAAGATTTCCTGGATCAGGACCAGCCCGCCCCGACGCTCGCCCACAGGTGCCGCATGATAGACAGCGATCTCGGCGCCATCGTCCATCGTCATCCGGATCATCTCGCCCATCATCGTCCCTCTCATCCGTTCGGACTGAGCTTGTCGAAGTCCCGTCCTTCTTTGCGGAACTTTTGAAGAAAGAACGGCCCTTCGACAAGCTCAGGGCGAACGGCTTTGGGGGTGAGCCTTGATTAGCCCCACCCCCGCCTTGCATTGCAGCAAAATCGTTGCTAGGCGCGCCGCGACTTCGCGTGGGGGGCATTCGTCGAATATCCCCGAAAAGAGCGCGACCCATCCCCCACGGGATCGTAGAAAAGGACTTTCACGCGTGGAGAATTCCGGCGGCATTCAAGGCAACATCACGGCGGGCCTCGCGGGCCGTTATGCGGTCGCTTTGTTCGATCTGGCGCGCGAATCGAACGCGATTGACGCGGTGGCCAAGAGCCTCGCGACGCTCAAGACCGGCCTCGCCGATTCGGCAGACCTGTCGGCGCTGATCGCCAGCCCGGTCGTCGGCCGTACCGACGCCGCCAAGGCGATCGCTGCGGTCGCCAAGTCGCTGAAGCTCGATTCGCTGACCGCGAAATTCCTCGGCGTGCTCGCCGAGAACCGCCGCCTCGCCGATCTGCCGAAAATGATCGACGCCTTCGGCGCGATCGTCGCCGATCACCGCGGCGAAGTGACCGCCAAGGTCACCAGCGCACATCCGCTTTCGGCCGCGCAGCTCAAGGAGCTGACCGCGAACCTCAAATCCCGTGTCGGGCGCGACGTCACCGTCGACACGACCGTCGATCCCGCCATCCTCGGCGGCCTCGTCGTCCAGCTGGGCAGCCAGCTGATCGACGGCAGCATCCGTACCCGTCTCAATAGCTTCGCACAGGCGATGAAAGGCTAAACAATGGAAATCCGCGCCGCTGAAATCAGCAAGGTCATCAAGGACCAGATCGCCAATTTCGGGACCGACGCAACGGTCAGCGAAATCGGTTCGGTGCTCTCGGTCGGCGACGGCATCGCCCGCGTCCACGGCCTCGACAATGTCCAGGCCGGTGAAATGGTCGAATTCGCCAATGGCGTGAAGGGCATGGCGCTCAACCTCGAAGCCGACAACGTCGGTATCGTGATCTTCGGCTCGGACAGCGAGATCAAGGAAGGCGACACCGTCAAGCGCACCGGCACGATCGTCGACGTTCCCGTCGGCAAGGGCCTGCTCGGCCGCGTCGTCGATGGCCTCGGCAACCCGATCGACGGCAAGGGCCCGATCAAGGCCGACAAGCGCATGCGCGTCGAAGTGAAGGCGCCGGGCATCATCCCGCGCACCTCGGTTCACGAACCCGTCCAGACCGGCCTCAAGGCGCTCGACGCCCTCGTCCCCGTCGGCCGCGGCCAGCGCGAACTGATCATCGGCGACCGTCAGACCGGCAAGACCGCCGTCGCGATCGACACCTTCATCAACCAGAAGCAGGCGAACGCCGGCGACGATGAGTCGAAGAAGCTGTACTGCATCTACGTCGCCGTCGGCCAGAAGCGCTCGACCGTCGCGCAGATCGTGCGTCAGCTCGAAGAAAATGGCGCGATGGAATATTCGATCGTCGTCGCCGCGACCGCTTCGGAACCCGCTCCGCTCCAGTATCTCGCGCCTTACGCCGGCGTGACGATGGGCGAATATTTCCGCGACAACGGCATGCACGCCGTGATCGTGTATGACGATCTTTCGAAGCAGGCCGTCGCCTATCGCCAGATGTCGCTGCTGCTCCGCCGTCCGCCGGGCCGCGAAGCTTATCCCGGCGACGTTTTCTATCTCCACAGCCGCCTTCTCGAGCGCGCTGCAAAGATGAACAGCGACAATGGTTCGGGCTCGCTCACCGCGCTGCCGATCATCGAAACGCAGGCGGGCGACGTTTCGGCGTACATTCCGACCAACGTGATTTCGATCACCGACGGCCAGATCTTCCTCGAAACCAACCTGTTCAACGCCGGTATCCGCCCCGCGATCAACGTCGGTCTGTCGGTGAGCCGCGTCGGCTCGGCCGCGCAGACCAAGGCGATGAAGAAGGTGTCGGGCTCGATCAAGCTCGAGCTCGCCCAGTATCGCGAAATGGAAGCCTTCGCGCAGTTCGGTTCGGACCTCGACGCGTCGACGCAGAAGCTGCTCAACCGCGGCGCGCGCCTGACGCAGCTCCTCAAGCAGCCGCAGTTCCAGCCGATGCCGTTCGAAGAGCAGACCGCGTCGATCTTCGCCGGCACCAACGGTTATCTCGACAATGTCGCGACGACCGACGTGTCGCGCTACGAACAGGCGATGCTCGCCTATCTGCGCAGCGACCATGGCGATGTGCTGAAGACGATCCGCGACACCAAGGACCTTGGCGACGACGCCAAAAAGGGTCTGGTCGCGGCGCTCGACGCCTTCGCCAAGATCTTCGCTTAATCGCTTTCCGCATCCCGGCCCGGCCGGGACGCAAAGAGGGGCTTAAATGGCTTCGTTGAAGGAACTCAAAGGGCGCATCGTCTCGGTCAAATCGACCCAGAAGATCACCAAGGCCAAGAAAATGGTCGCGGCCGCCAAGCTTCGCAAGGCGCAGGCCGCGGCCGAGGCCGCGCGCCCCTATGCCGAGCGTCTCGAAGGCGTCGTCGCGAGCCTCGCGTCGAAGGTCGGCGCGTCGGATTCGGCGCCGCAGCTGCTCGCCGGCACCGGCAAGAGCGACACGCACCTGCTCGTCGTGCTCAACAGCGACCGCGGCCTTGCGGGCGCGTTCAACTCGAACATTGTCAAGGCCGCGCGCGACAAGGCGCTCGAGCTGCAGGCGCAGGGCAAGAAGGTTCTCTTCTATCTGATCGGCCGCAAGGGCCGCCCGGTGATCGCACGCCTGTTCGCGGGCCAGATTACCGAGCTTTACGAGACGACCGGCATCCGCGACATCGGCTTCGACCAGGCGCACGAGATTTCGGCGAAGGTCATGGAGATGTACGAAGCGGGCGTCTTCGACGTCGCGCATCTCTTCTATTCGAAGTTCCGTTCGGCGCTCCTTCAGGAAGCGACCGGCCAGCAGCTGATCCCCGTTCCCGCCCCGGTCGACGTTCCGGCATCGAGCGGCGCCGCGGTCGAATATGAGCCCGACGAGGAAGCGATCCTCGCCGACCTCTTGCCGCGCAACATCACGATCCAGATCTTCAAGGGCCTCCTTGAAAACGCCGCGTCCGAACAGGGTGCGTCGATGACCGCGATGGACAATGCGACGCGCAACGCGGGCGACCTGATCAACAAGCTGACCATCGTTTACAACCGCACGCGTCAGGCGGCGATCACGACCGAACTCATCGAAATTATCGCGGGCGCCGAAGCGCTCTAATCGATCAACCCAAGGAAGAAGACCATGGCTACCGCTCCCGCTGAAAAGAAGGCTCCTGCCAAGAAGGCCGCCGCGCCCAAGGCCGCTGCGCCGAAGAAGGCTGCCGCTCCCAAGGCTGCAAGCACCGGCACCGCCACGGGCCGCATCGCACAGGTCATCGGCGCCGTCGTCGACGTCCAGTTCACCGGCCAGCTCCCCGCAATTCTGAACGCGCTCGAAACCGACAACAACGGCAACCGCCTTGTCCTCGAAGTCGCGCAGCACCTCGGCGAGAACACCGTCCGCACGATCGCGATGGACGCGACCGACGGCCTGACCCGCGGCCAGCCCGTCGTCGACACCGGCGCGCAGATCTCGGTCCCCGTCGGTCCGCAGACGCTCGGCCGCATCCTCAACGTCATCGGCGATCCGATCGACGAACGCGGCCCGGTGAACGCCACCGCCACCGCGCCGATCCACGCCAAGGCTCCCGAATTCGTCGACCAGTCGACCGAAACGAGCATCCTCGTCACCGGCATCAAGGTCATCGACCTGATCGCGCCTTACGCGAAGGGCGGCAAGATCGGCCTGTTCGGCGGCGCGGGCGTCGGCAAGACCGTTCTGATTCAGGAACTGATCAACAACATCGCCAAGGGCCACGGCGGCACCTCGGTGTTCGCGGGCGTCGGTGAACGCACCCGCGAAGGCAACGATCTCTACCACGAATTCCTCGACGCCGGCGTTATCGCCAAGGACAAGGACGGCAACCCGACCCCCGAAGGTTCGAAGGTTGCGCTGGTGTTCGGCCAGATGAACGAACCGCCGGGCGCCCGTGCCCGCGTCGCGCTCTCGGGTCTGACGATCGCCGAATATTTCCGCGACCAGGAAGGCCAGGACGTGCTCTTCTTCGTCGACAACATCTTCCGCTTCACGCAGGCGGGTTCGGAAGTGTCGGCGCTGCTCGGCCGTATTCCCTCGGCCGTGGGCTATCAGCCGACGCTGTCGACCGACATGGGCGCGCTGCAGGAACGCATCACCTCGACGAACAAGGGCTCGATCACCTCGGTGCAGGCCATTTACGTTCCCGCGGATGACCTTACCGACCCGGCTCCGGCAACCTCGTTCGCCCACTTGGACGCGACGACGACGCTGAACCGCGCGATTTCGGAACTCGGCATCTATCCGGCGGTCGATCCGCTCGATTCGACCTCGCGCGTGCTGACCGCCGCGATCGTCGGCCAGGAGCATTATGAGACCGCCCGCCGCGTTCAGGAAACGCTGCAGAAGTACAAGTCGCTGCAGGACATCATCGCGATTCTCGGCATGGACGAGCTTTCGGAAGAAGATAAGCTGGTCGTCGCCCGCGCGCGCAAGATCCAGCGCTTCCTGTCGCAGCCCTTCCACGTCGCCGAAGTCTTCACCAACATCCCCGGCAAGTTCGTGGCGATCGAAGACACGGTGAAGTCGTTCAAGGCGGTGGTCGATGGCGAATATGACCATCTGCCCGAAGCGGCCTTCTACATGGTCGGCGGCATCGACGAAGCGGTCGCCAAGGCCGCGAAGCTCGCCGAAGACGCGTAACAAAATTGAGCCCCTCCCACGCGGGAGGGGTTTAAGGACATATCATGGCTCTGAAGTTCGAACTCGTCACCCCCGCCCGCCTCGAGCGGACCGCCGACGTCCATATGGTCACCGTCCCGGGGACCGAAGGCGATTTTTCGGTGCTCGAAGGGCATGCGCCTTTCATGGCGACGCTGCGCAACGGGCCGCTGACCATCTATGCGACCGCGGGCGCCGCGCCCGAAGTGATCGAGGTCGAGGGCGGCTTTGCCGAGGTTAACGAGGCAGGCCTCACGGTCCTGGCCGAGCATGTCGCAAGCTGATTGCTTCCGCCGTCCACGGCGATCAAAAGCCCGCATCCCTATCGGATGCGGGCTTTTTTTATGCCCGCGCGCAAATGCTTGGCGCATTAGGACAATGTCAAAGTTTCCGGTTTATTCACCGTGTCGGATGGGGGTTCGCCTGCATAGGCAGCGACGCTCCCGAAGATATGGAAGCAGGATAAACCGATGAGTGCATTCGGACGCCGACCCGGAACCGCTGGCCGCCCCGCCTTTGGCGTCGCGAAGCCGATGCAGGGTGGCGCCGGTGTACCCGGCGGCAGCCAGTTCCCCGCGATCGAGACGCCGCCCGTCGAAATCCCGCAGATGCCGTCGAACATGACGCCCGAAGAAGAGGCGATGGAGCGGCTCAACCAGCGCTCGACCGCCGAGTCGATGGAGCCCGAAAAGGCGCAAGGGTTTGAAGCGAGCGTCCACAAGATCAAGGAACAGGTGCTGCCGCGCCTGCTCGAACGCGTCGATCCCGAGGCGGCCGCGACGCTCAACAAGGATGAGCTGACCGAGGAATTCCGTCCGATCATCCTCGAAGTGCTCGCCGAGCTGCGAATCACCCTGAACCGCCGCGAACAGTTCGCGCTCGAAAAGGTGCTCGTCGACGAACTGCTCGGATTCGGCCCGCTCGAAGAGCTGCTTGCCGATCCCGACATCAGCGACATCATGGTTAACGGCCCGTACCAGACCTATATCGAACGCAAGGGCCAGCTGGTCATCGCGCCGATCCAGTTCCGCGACGAACAACATCTGTTCCAGATCGCGCAGCGCATATGCAACCTCGTCGGCCGCCGCGTCGACCAGACCACGCCGCTCGCCGACGCCCGTCTCAAGGACGGCAGCCGCGTCAACGTGATCGTGCCCCCGCTCTCGCTGCGCGGCACCGCGATCTCGATTCGTAAATTCTCGGCCAAGCCGATCACGCTCGACATGCTCTGCCAATGGGGCGCGATGAGCCAGAAGATGTGCACCGCGCTGAAGATTGCGGGCGCCAGCCGTTTCAACATCGTCATCTCGGGCGGTACCGGTTCGGGTAAGACGACGATGCTCAACGCGCTGTCGAAGATGATCGACCCCGGCGAGCGCGTGCTGACGATCGAGGACGCCGCCGAACTTCGCCTGCAGCAACCGCACTGGCTGCCGCTCGAAACGCGCCCCGCGAACCTCGAGGGCAATGGCGCGATCCACATGGGCGATCTCGTCAAGAACGCGCTGCGTATGCGTCCCGACCGCATCATCATGGGCGAAGTCCGCGGCGCGGAGTGTTTCGACCTCCTCGCCGCGATGAACACGGGTCACGACGGGTCGATGTGTACGCTCCACAGCAACAGCCCGCGCGAATGCCTCGGCCGTATGGAAAATATGGTGCTGATGGGCGACATCAAGATCCCGAAGGAAGCAATCTCCAAGCAGATCGCCGACTCGGTCGACCTGATCGTCCAGATCAAGCGCCTGCGCGACGGCTCGCGCCGCGTTACCAACGTCACCGAAGTTATCGGCATGGAAGGCGACGTCATCGTCACCCAGGAACTGTTCAAGTTCGAATATCTCGACGAGGACAAGGACGGCAAGATCGTCGGCGAATATCGCGCAATGGGCCTTCGCCCCTATACGCTCGAAAAGGCACGCCAGTACGGCTTCGA
This sequence comes from Sphingopyxis sp. OAS728, assembly GCF_014873485.1. NCBI lineage: Bacteria > Pseudomonadati > Pseudomonadota > Alphaproteobacteria > Sphingomonadales > Sphingopyxidaceae > Sphingopyxis > Sphingopyxis sp. OAS728. Next base: position 2,461,864 of record NZ_JADBDT010000001.1, read on the forward strand.
CCAACCCTATCTCGAGGCCTGCCTCTAACGGTCTAGAGCCGCATCCCCAACCAGATCACCGCTTCGGTCGACACGGACACGACCGGATCGAGCAGACGCTGCCAAAAGCCCGCCGATGGCAGGCGTGCGGCCGACAGATCATGATGTTCCTGTTCTTCGGCGATGATGATCGTCAACGTTCGGACCGCCGGGTCGTCGACACCCCGCAACGCCACAATCTGTTCGTGCATGTGGCGCAACACGACGCGCTCGATCGCGACCGTCGTCGCGGCGATCGCGCCGCGTCCCGCGATCCCGGTGATCGTGCCGAGTATCAGGCCGCCAACGCCGCACCAGAAATAGCTGCGGCAGCGACCGCGCCCGCGACGCCGCAATTCCGCGGCGAAAAGCGCGCGATGGCCGCGTTCATGCGCCAGGAAGGCGTCGAGCTCGTCCACCATGTCGGGCGCCCGCAGGCGTGCAAACCAGCGTTGCGCACTATAGATGCAGACGGCGCCATGCTCGCCCGCATGGTCGACCTTCATTACGCGGTCACCGAGGGTTTCGCCCGATTTCAGCCTTGCGATCAGCCTCATGCCGGGCGCGGCATCCATATTATCTGCCGCTCAACCAGTATGCCGTCGCGAACAGCGCTACAGCGGCAGACGCGAGCGCGATCCCGCGCCAGGGCATGAAGCCGACCTGTTCGACATCGCGCCGGTTGTTGCGGCGCCAGCTTGCGACCTCGGCGACGCCGAACAGCGTCGCCGCCGCAATCGCCACCGACAGCATCGACACTTGCATTGCCGCGCATCCCTTCGCAAACAGGGCCTTCCCCAGTCTCCGCAAAGGAGACAAATCCCTGCGGAGAGAGGTGCCCATATGCGTTCCCTGTTACTGGTTGCAAGTGCCGTCGCCCTGATCGCCGTCCCCGCTGCTGCGATGCAGCATGACGCGCACGCCAACCACAAGGCGCACGACGCGATCGCCGCCGCCGTCGCCGCGCCGACCCGCACGGCGACGAACACGCCGCGCGACGCATATCGCCACCCCGCCGAAACGCTCGCCTTCTTTGGCGTGAAGCCCGGCGACACTGTCGTCGAGCTGTGGCCCGGCGGCGGCTGGTACACCGAAATCCTCGCGCCGCTCGCCAAGGCCGGCGGCGGCACGCTCTATGTCGCGGCGCCGTGGGACCGCGGGCTCAACCGCGTCAAGGCCAAGCAGGCCGAGAATACCGACGTCTATGGCGCGATGAAGCTCGCCGAATTCCCGAACGCGGGCACCAACCCCAAGGTCCCCGACGGCAGCGCCGACGTCGTCCTCACCTTCCGCAACGTCCACAACTGGCGCTTCGATGGCACCGATAATACCGCCAACGCTTTCAAGCAGATTTTCGCGATGCTCAAACCCGGCGGCACGCTCGGCGTCGTCGAGCACCGGCTCAACGAAAGCGACGACAGCGCGAAGGAAGAAAAGTCGGGCTATATGAAGAAAAGCTCGGTGGTCGCCTTTGCCGAAGCCGCGGGCTTCAAGCTCGCAGGCGAGAGCGAGATCAACGCCAATCCCAAGGATACCAAGGATTATCCCAAGGGCGTCTGGACGCTGCCGCCGAACCTCACCGAGGGCGAAACCGACCGCGCAAAATATATCGCGATCGGCGAATCGGACCGCATGACGCTGAAATTCGTGAAGCCCGCGTCCTGAAGCACTTCGATTCCATCGACCCGGCGCTGCTGCTCAGCGCCTATGCGCAGGGCATTTTTCCGATGGCCGACGGGGCGGACGACCCGTCGGTCCATTGGGTCGAACCGCGGCTGCGCGCGATTCTGCCGCTCGATGGCTTTCACCTGTCGCACAGCCTGAAGAAAGTCATCGTCTCCGACCGTTTTCGCGTCACCACCGACACCGCCTTCGCCGACATGGTCGCGCTGTGCGCCGAGCCGGCGGGCGACCGGCCGACGACGTGGATCAATCCCGTGATCAAGGCGAGTTACGACCGGCTGTTCCAAATCGGCCACGCGCACAGCGTCGAATGCTGGCTGGGCGACGAGCTCGCGGGGGGGCTCTACGGCGTCTCACTCGGCCGGGCGTTTTTCGGCGAATCGATGGTCAGCCGCGCGCGCGACGCTTCGAAGGTCGCGCTCGCGCACCTCGTCGCGCGGCTCATCGCGGGCGGCTGGAAATTGCTCGACTGCCAGTTCATCACCGCGCACCTCGCCAGCCTCGGCGCGATCGAAATCCGCCAGGCCGACTATCTCGCGCGGCTCTATTCGGTGTTGGCGGGGGGCGACGGCGCCGCCTTCGGTGCGGGGGCCGGCGCAGGGGCCGGAACGACCGGCGGGGCGACGGGCGTCGCCGTCCCTTCGCCGCCATTCGTCGCGGGCGACTGGGGCGCACTCGACGCCTTGGGTGCGGCTGCGGCACCCGATTTCGGGGCCGAGCGTGCGACCGGCTCGCCGCCCGGATATGTCATCGCGCAGCTTTTGACGAAGACGTCATAAATCGGGTGCTGGATGATATTGCGGTCGGGCCGCTCGCGGAAGATCCAGCCAGAAAAGACGCGGCGCCATTTGTCGTCGCGCTGATCCTGCACCGTCAGCTGGACAAACGCACCCGTTTCGGGCGGATCTTCCCACGGCGCGGTCTGCTCGCACGCGCGCAGCCGCACGATCGCGCGGCCGACCCGCGCGACATCGCCGGGCTTCATCTCGAGATCGCGGACCAACCCGTTGCGCTTGTTGAGCAGGCCGACGACGGCGACACGGTCGGCCATCGGGGTCGCGCCCTCGATGCCGCCGACTTCTTGCGGCACACGTTCGGATTTGGCGATGGTCGGGACGGTGGCGCTGCCTCCCGCTTTCGAGGGTGTCCGGTCGCAGGCGGTCAGCGCGGTCGCAGCCAGAAGCGCGATCAGCGCGGTCGAAATCTGGCGCGGCACGCTGGGCTTCACTCGGCGCCGGGCCGCCAGGCCTCATAATCGCCGGTCGCAGCGGCGCGCTGGCCGCCGCGTTCGAGCGCGCCGGCGGGGCGATAGGCGCCCGTGCTGCCGGTCAGGTTCGCGGTCGGCTCTTTTTCCCACGCGCGCGGCGCGGGAAGGATGTCGGCCGGGAGTTCGTCGAAGGTGCCGTGGAGCCAGCCGTGCCATTCGGGCGGCACGCGGCTCGCATCGTTCGATCCATTATAGATCACCCAGCGGCGGCCGCCCTTCTTGGCACGGAAATAACGGTTGCCGAGGCTGTCCTCGCCCACCTTCTCGCCGGTGCTCCAGCTGTTCAGCAGGGTGCCGACGGTCGCACCGTCCCACCAGGTAAAAATCTTGCCCAAGATGCTCATGGCGTGGCGTTTACAGCCAAGGCGGCGCGGTCCGCAAGCCGCAAACCACGCGGCGCACCGCTATTTCGTATCTTTCCAGGTAATCTTCGCCGTCTCGTCTATCCCGAGCTTCGCCGCAGTCCCGCCCGCAAGTTCGAGCACCGCCGATACCTCGCCGCCGCTGACCACGGGCTCAAGCGATTCGGGGATGGTGTTTTCGGCGATCCGGTCGATGCTGCCGTCGGCGCGGATGAAGAACATATCGAGCGGGATCAGCGTGTTCTTCATCCAGAAACTGCCGATTCGCGGCTTCGCGAACGGAAAGATCATCCCGCCGTCGGCGGGCAGGCTGGTGCGGAACATCAGCCCGCGATCCTGCTCTTCATCGGTACGCGCCACTTCGACGTTGAAGACATGCGGCTGCCCCTTTGACGTGATCGTCACCGGGATTGTCGCCGCAGCCGCCTCCTCGCTGGCATCCCGGCCGCATCCCGCCATCGGCAGCGCGAGCGAGAGGGCAAGGGCAGTCAATATGGCGCGCATCGGCAGATCCTATCCCGAATGAATTTCGCTCGACCTAATCGAGCACCGCTTCATCGTCCAGCATCGCCAGCGCCGTCTCGTCTCCCGGCGGGACGGCAAGGATGCGGCGCGCAATCGCCATGCTGTGTCCCGCGCGCAAAAAGGCGGCAATCTGCCGCTCGCGCAGCTTCGGATCGTCCGTCGCGCTAACCGCAAAGGGCCCGAACCGCCGGCGCCGCGCAAATCCGACCGCCGCCGTCATCGCGGCGCCCTCGGCCGTCTCGATCGCCTCGCCGCTGTCCGCTTCGGCAATTCCGTCGACGTAAAGCTGCGCCTTGACGCGCCGGACGCCGAGCCCACGCCGCGTCATCGCGCCCGCGCGCATCGCGGCATATTGGCGGTCGTCGAGGTAGCGCAAACGCTCCATCCGGTCGGCCACCGCTTCGCACGCCGTCATGGCGTCAATTTCATCTATCCATTCGGATTCGCGGACTTTTCTGGAAAGATAGCGCGTCAGCTTCGCCCGGCTCGTCGCGAATCGGGCGACATAAGCGAGCGCCAATTCGTCAAGCTTGGCTGCGCCGAGAGGCCTATTCGAACGGTCGGACGGGGCGCGGCGGTTGGCCATATGCCATGTTTGTGCCACAGTCGGGCCCGATTGAGAACGATCAACACCGCCATATCGGGCCATAACGCCCGGAAATGGGCGATTGTTCTAAACAACACAGGGCTCGCGCACGGTACTATGGCTTCAAAAGATGACATGCTTGTTGCCGCGCGGCCCGTTTCACGGGATGTCGCACCCCCTATGACCCAGATCATCGACACGCAGGCCGACGAACTGACGTCGACGCCGACCTTCTGCGCCCAGCCGCGCCGCTTTTCGGACTTTGCCACCGTCGGCGAAGCGCTCGACTATGCCGCTGCCGGCACGCGCGGACTCAATTTCCACGATCCGCGCGGAAAGCTCGTGCGCCCCTATCCGTACAGCGAGCTCAAGGCCGATTCGCTTGCCACCGCTTACCGGCTGATCGCGGCTGGCGTGAAGCCCGGCGACCGCATCGCGCTGATCGCCGAAACGGGCGCCGAATTCGCCGCGCTCTTTTTCGGGACGATCTACGCCGGTGCCTGGCCGGTGCCGCTGCCGCTGCCGACCAGCTTCGGCGGCCGCGATAGCTATGTCGGCCAGCTCGTCGTTCAGCTTTCGAGCTGCGACCCGACGATGCTCTTCTTCCCGCCCGAAATCGCCGCAATGGCGGTCGAGGCCGCCGAGAAGGAAGGCGTCGCACCGATGGACTGGAGCGACTTCGCCGCGCGTCCCGCGTCCGTCGCCGAACTTCCAGAGCAAAAATCGGACGAGACCTGCTACCTCCAGTACAGCAGCGGTTCGACACGCTTCCCGCACGGCGTCGCGGTCACGCACGCCGCGCTGCTCAACAATCTCGCCGCGCACAGCCATGGCATGGAGCTTCAGGACAGCGACCGCTGCATTTCGTGGCTGCCATGGTATCACGACATGGGCCTCGTCGGCTGCCTGCTCTCGCCCGTCGCGAACCAGGTGTCGGTCGATTATCTGAAAACCGAGGATTTCGCGCGCCGTCCGCTCGCGTGGCTCGACCTGATCAGCCGCAACGAGGGCACGACGCTCAGCTATTCGCCGACCTTCGGCTACGACATCTGTTCGCGCCGCGTGTCGAGCCAGACGCATGTCGCCGACCGCTTCGACCTGTCGCGCTGGCGCGTCGCGGGCAATGGCGCCGACATGATCCGCCCCGACGTGATGCAGCATTTCGTCGACGCCTTCGCCGACGCGGGTTTCAAGGCGAGCGCCTTCCTGCCGAGCTACGGCCTGGCCGAGGCAACGCTCGCGGTCAGCATCATGCCGCCGGGCGAAGGCATTGTTGTCGAACTCGTCGAGGAAACCGAGCTGTCGGGCGCCGCGAACGATTCGGGCCGTCCGACGCGCTACCGCGCGATCGTCAATTGCGGCAAGGCTGCGCGCGACATGGTGATCGAGGTCCGCGACGAGGCAGGAAACGCGCTGCCCGACCAGACCGTCGGCAAGGTGTGGTGCACCGGCCCGTCGCTGATGACCGGCTATTTCCGCGACCCCGAATCGACCGCCGCCTGCATGAAGGACGGCTGGCTCGACACGGGCGATATGGGTTATTTGTCAGACGGTTACATCTATATCGTCGGCCGCGCCAAGGACATGATCATCATCAACGGCAAGAATCACTGGCCGCAGGATATCGAATGGGCGGTCGAGCAGCTGCCGGGCTTCAAATCGGGCGACATCGCGGCCTTCGCGATCACCGCGCCGGGCGGCGAAGAAACCCCCGCGGTGCTCGTCCAGTGCCGCACCAGCGACGATGCCGAACGGCTCGCGCTGCGCGAGACGATTCGCGAGCGCGTGCGCGCGATCACCGGCATGAACTGCCTGATCGAACTGATCCCGCCGCGCACGCTGCCGCGCACCAGTTCGGGCAAACTCAGCCGGTCGAAGGCGCGCGCGCAATATCTGGCCGGGGAAATCCAGCCTTTCGCGATGGCGGCCTGATCAACACACTGAGCGACCACGTTTTTCCAGTCCCGACTAAGGACAAAAAAGCGCTGGGCCGAGGCCGATAGTTACCTTCGGGTAACACCCGCGCGCTAAATAGGCCGCGTGAAAAGCCTGCTGACCGATCCTGTCGATGCCGAAGTCATTCCTGCGCGGACCCTGTTGGGGCTGGGACCGCGAAATCAGGACATCGGCAACCTCCGCCAGCTCCAGCTCGCGCCGCTTCGCGGCCGCGGGTCGCTGCGCCTGTTCATGGGCATGGGGATGGCGCTGGTCGCAGCCTTTACGATGATCCTCAGCGTGCCGCTGCCCGTCGCCGCCGGCTGGCTCGGCGCCGCGCTGGTCTTCGGCCTGTGGTCGTATAACCAGTTTCGCCATATGCCGTTCGGCGACCCGAAGCTTTCGGGGGTAGCCGAACATCGGCTGTGCACGCGCCATGCGCTCTATTCGGCCGTGCTCTGGGGCTCGCCCTTCTGGTTGCAGGGGCTGTCGCCGACGCTCGACCATGTGCTGTCGATGTGGACGATCGCGGTGCTGATGATGGTGACGCTGGCAATCGTCGCGCACAGCGTGCCGCTCGCCTGCACGCTGTTCATCGCCCCCGTCACCCTGTCGGCGGCGGTCGCGCTCGTGCGCGCCGGGGCGCCGCAACTCGCGGGCGTTGCGCTCGTCGCGGGGCTGCTGCTCTGCGCCTTCTGCGTCCGCTTTGCGCAAAGCCATATCCGCTTCCGCCGCGCCGAAGAGACGCTCCACGAAAAGACCGAGACGGTCAGCCTGCTGCTCCGCGAATTCGAGGAAACCTCGGCCGACTGGCTGTGGCAAACCGACAACAGCCGCCGCCTCATCCATGTCTCGCCGCGCCTTGCCTATGCGCTCGGCGGCACCGCCGAACGGCTCGAGGGCATCCCCCTGCTCCAGGCGCTGTCGGGCGATGCCTGGGAAACCGGCCTCTTCCCCAAAAGCCTGCACGACATGGCCGAACGGATGAAGCGGCGCGAAAGCTTTTCGAACCTGATCGTGCCGGTAACGATCGGCGGCATGCCGCGCTGGTGGGAGCTCTCCGCCTCGCCGCGCCTCGACGAAGCCGGCAAGTTCCTCGGCTTTCGCGGCGTCGGTTCGGACGTCACCGAAAAGCGCGCAACCGCCGAACAGATCGCCAAGATGGCGCGCTTCGACAATCTGACCGGCCTGCCCAACCGCCTCAGCCTCAACGAAGACCTCTCGCGCGCGCTCGCCCACGCGCTCGACGCCAAGTCGCGCTGCGCGCTGCTGATGATCGACCTCGACCGGTTCAAGGCGGTCAACGATACGCTCGGCCACCCCGTCGGCGACAAATTGCTCGCGCAGGTCGCCGCGCGGCTCAAAGGCCTGATGGAACGCGGGATGACGTGCGGGCGCCTCGGCGGCGACGAATTCGCCGTGGTCCTCCACAATGTCGCGTCGGCCGATGCCGCCGAAGAGCTCGCGCAGCGCCTGATCACGACGATCAGCCGGCCCTATGTGGTCGACAACCACCAGCTGTTCGTCGGCGCCAGCATCGGTTTCGCGATGGGGCCGCAGGACGGCGCGACGGTCGAAACGCTCACGCGCAACGCCGACCTTGCGCTCTACAAATCCAAGGACAAGGGCGGCAATGTCGTCGCCGCCTACGTCGCCTCGCTCCACGCGCAGGCCGAGGAACGGCGCGTGATGGAGCAGGAGCTGCGCGGTGCGCTCGAACGCGGCGAATTCGAACTTTATTACCAGCCGGTGGTCGCTGCGGTCGACGGCACGCTCAACGGCTTCGAGGCGCTGATCCGCTGGAACAACAAGAAGCTCGGCAATGTCTCGCCCGGCCGCTTCATCCCGCTTGCCGAGGATGCGCGCCTGATCTCGCCGATCGGCGAATGGGTTCTCCGCACCGCGTGCCACGAGGCGATGAAATGGCCGTCGAACCTGAAGGTCGCGATCAACGTCTCGGCCGACCAGCTCACCGACCCCAGCTTCGCCTCGGTCGTCGTCTCGGCGCTCGCGCAGAGCGGGCTCCCGCCGCAGCGGCTCGAGATCGAGGTCACCGAAAGCGTGTTCCTGCGCGATGGCGGCGGCGCAGCGCAGCTGCTCGATCAGCTGATCGGGCTTGGGATCCGGCTCAGCCTCGACGATTTCGGTACCGGCTATTCGTCGCTCGGCTATCTGCGCAAGACGCAATTTTCGACGATCAAGGTCGATCGCAGCTTCGTCGTCGGCGCGGCGAAGGGCAGCATCGAATCGATCGCGATCATCCGCGCCGTCGTCGCGCTCGCCGACAGCCTCGGCATGCAGACGACCGCCGAGGGCGCCGAAACCGAGCTCGAGGTCGAGACGCTCCGCGGCTTTGGCTGCAGCAACATCCAGGGCTATTATTACGGGCGGCCGATGCCGGCGGCCGACGTGCTAACCCTGTTCCGCGCGCCCGAAGCGGCGGACAGCGCGGCCGCCTGACGGCGACGCGATCAGAAGGACGCCGCCTGACGGCGGCAGGCCGAACCGCCCGCACGACGAATTGAACCTCTTAACAAAAGGTTCCCCCATCCACCGCATCGACGGCGCGACTCGTCGCTATCCGGGTGGTGTACCGCGCGGTACGTGGCAAAGACGCTCCAACGCTTGAAGACAAGCCATCGGGGGGTCGCTTTCCATGCTTATTCGTCGTTACCTGGCAGCCGGCATGGCGTCTGTGATGATGATCACCGGCCTGCTCGCCAGCGCCCCCGCCGCTGCGCGCGACTATCTGCAGTGCGTCCCCTTTGCCCGCGCCGAATCGGGCGTCGAAATCCGTGGCAATGCGAAGACCTGGTGGGCGCAGGCCGCCGGCACCTATGCCCGCGGCGACGAGCCGCGCGCGGGCGCCGTCATGGCGTTTGCCGGCACCGGCGGCATGCCGATGGGCCACGTCGCCGTCGTCAAGAAGATCGTCAGCGACCGCGAAATCCTGATCGACCATGCGAACTGGTCGCCGATCAACGGCCGCCGTGGCCAGATCGAGCGCAACGTTCGCGTCGTCGACGTCAGCGATGCCGGCGACTGGAGCATGGTCCGCGTATGGTACGCCCCGATCGGCGACCTTGGCCTCCGCGCCAACCCGGTGCAGGGCTTCATCTATGCCGACGGCGAAGAGGGCGCACCGAACAAGGCGCCGAGCTTCAAGGCGCCGGTATGGGCCCAGAACGACTGGAAGCCGGGCAACGGCCTCGAAACCGTCGCCGCCTCGCTCGGCCAGTAAGCCAAAATACAAACGCACAAAGAAAAGCCCCGGATCGCTCCGGGGCTTTCTTTTTGCGCTGGCGCGTCAGTGATTAGGCGTCATCGCCTTCGCTGGCCGCGGTGTCTTCGCCTACGGCACTATCTTCGAACCAGGCCTCGACCTCGCCCGACAGCTTGATCGTCATCGGCTGGCCGAAGCGGTCCTTCGACTTGCCCGCAGCAACGCGGATCCAGCCTTCGGAGATCGAATATTCCTCGACGTCGGTGCGCTCCTTGCCCTTGAAGCGGATTCCGATGCCGCGCTGGAGCACCTCCATATCGAAATGGGGCGAGCGCGGATTGGTCGACATGCGGTCGGGGGGCGTATCGGTCATGACTGTAATTCCCAAAAAATGATGGCGCGGCCCTAGCGGGACCGCGCCATCATCGTCAATCGTTGAGACGCGGCACCGAGGGACCGGTGCCGCAAGCTCAAGTCTAGAACCCGGCTTTCAGTGTGACGAAGAACTGCTGCGGCGCGCCCGCCAGCAGCGTCTGGCTGTCGCCGCGGTTTGCGAAGCCGTTCGTGCCGATCGTCGACACATATTCCTTATCGAACAGGTTCGTCGCATTCGCCTGGATCGAGATGCGGTCGTTGAGCCGATAGCCGATGCTGGCGTCGACGATCACGAAGCCGCCGACCTCGGCGTCATTCTCGTACGAATAATAGCGTTTCGACGTGTAATTGGCCCCGATGCGCACGAAGAAGCTGCCATTGTCCCAGGTGATTTCGCCCTTGCCGAGATGCTTGGGCGAATTGACCACCGTCTTGCCCGCGGTCGCCGCAACCACCGCGCCCGCCGCAGTCACGACATCGTCCTGATATTCGGAGTCGTTATACGCGTATGAAGCGAAGAGCGAGAGTTCGGGGGTCACGCGGAACGTCCCCGCCGCCTCGACGCCCCACGAGCGCACGTCGCCGACGTTGCTGAGGATCGCGGGGTTGCCCTGGATGCCCGACCCATTGGCGAACGCGATGATGCGATCCTTGAAGTCGACATAATAGCCCGCGATCACGCCCTGGAAACGCGACGACTTGGTCCGGAACCCCAGCTCGTAGGTCGTCGAGGTTTCGGGTTTCAGGTCGAGCGCGTCGAAGCCCGCCTGCGTCGTCGCGAAGGGACCGCCCGTCGCCGACGATTCATAGGCGCGGATATTTTCGGTGTAGCTCGCGAACAGCTCATTATCGCTGTTCAGGCGATAGAGCAGGCCCGCCTGCGGCAGGAACCAATCCTTCGCCTCGGTCGCCCCCGACGCGAGACCGCCGCTGACGACCGGGGTCGCGCGGTTGGTGACGCGCAGCCCCTTCCAGCCCGCATTGATCTGGAAACTGCCTAGGTCGAGCGTGTCCTGCACATGATATTGCAGCGTCTGGGTGTTGAAATCGAACTCCCACTGGGTCGCGAGCGGGTCCTTCGGGAATTTCAGGCTGCCGCGGCTCGGCGCGCCGGTGGTGTCGGCAAGACCATAGAAGCGCCGCGCCTGATTGAATTCATTATCCTCGTACCACATGCCGATTTCGAACTTGTTATCACCGACCTCGAACAGGCTGGAGGTGACGATGCCATAGCGTTCGATGTCATATTCGGTGGTGCGGATCGTCATCGGCGCGCCGCCCGGCGTGGTCACATAGGGCGTGAACCACAGGCCGCGGCCCTTGTTGCCATGATAATAGCCCATCGCCTTCAGCGTCCAATATTCGCCGAGCGGTGCCTCGACCCCGACGCCGGCGAGCCAGTCCTTGCGCAGGCCCGCGGCGTCATAATAGGCGTCGTCGACCGTCCCGACGGGCGCCGGGAACGCCTGACCGACACCGGCGTAGGGCGCGGTGAAGGGCGTGCCGAGCGGCAGGCTGCCATTCGCGACCGCCGTGTCGTAAGCCGCGCGCGCGACCTGATTCTGATAGACTTTGGCGACCTGAACCGCGAGGTCCCAATTCTTTGCGAAGTTATCCCACTGATAGCCGAGGCGGCCGATCATGTCGGCGCTCAAATCCTGATAGTCATTCTCGCGACGGTTCGAATAGTTGACGAACCCGAAGAACTGGCCGTCGCCGACCGGCTGGACGACGCGGAAATTGACCTGGTCCTGACGCTGGACCCCATTGCCCTTCCATTTGTCGGCATCCTGCCAGGCATAGCTCAGCGACAGGCGCGGACCGCCGGGCGCGATCTCGCCGCTGTCGATGCGCGCGAAAAGGCGCTTGGTTTCGTCGCTGCCATAGGTGCCCGACACTTCGACGCCGAGTTCTTCGGACGGCTCGCGTGAGAAGAATTCGATCGTGCCGCCAAGATTGCTCGTCGATGCCGCCGCGAGCGAGCCCGCGCCCTGCGCGACTTCGACGCGGCCGACATTCTCGCTGATGATCGCGCGGCTGATGTGCAGGCCATTGTGGTTGCCATAATTCATGTCGCCGAGCGGAACGCCGTCGAGCGTGAAGCCGAGCTGGTTCTGACTGAACCCGCGGATCGAGATGCGCGCCGACCATTCATAGGCGCCGAACGGATCGGCCGCCTGGAAATTGACCCCCGGCAGCTTGTCGATGGCTTTCAGCGGGCTGATCCCCGACACTTCGAGCGCGATGTCGGCGGCGCCGAGTTCCTGCACCTGACGTGCCTGGCCCTGGCCGAGCACGACGATCTCGTCGACATCGCCGCCGTCGGTGGCAGCATCGACCGCGGCTTCCTCGGCATAAGCCGGCGTTGCGGCCAGCATGACAAGCGCAGCGAGCGCGGCCCCGGCCCGCAGGCGGTTCCTGAACTGAATGGTCATCGATGATCCCCTTTTCCCGGTCGCGAAATGGCGCCTGGGTCGCGGGGGCATTAGGCGGGCGATATTGCGGCGCTGCGGCGAAGGCGTGACAGGGCGATGACGGAATGAAGAAGGATCAGCGGCAACCGCGCCGCGCGATCGGCGGGAACCTATTAACATAAATCAGTTTGTGAAATCCTGTCTCCAGATGGAGCATTTTTCGAACACATCAAGTCGAGTTAAAGAAACGCCTACAGAAAAATTTTAGTTAACATATCCGCCACCTCTGAAAGGAAATCCGTAGTGATCGGCTGAGTTACTAGTTTACATATCCGGTTAATAACAATTAATTTCAACAACAAAGGGAACTTTGTCGCAAGTTCGAGACTCTCAGCGTTGGGACCATACAATGTACGGAAGGGGATATCTCATGCCTTTGTCCTGTCTTGAATTCCGCCCAGCCCATCTCATCCTGATCCCGGCCTGCCTTGCGCTCGCCGCGTGCGAATCGTCGGGCAGTTACCGCGTCGGCAGCGTCGGCAGCGGCGGTGCGACCGGCACCGTCGGTCCGACGGGTGCCACCGGCCCCGCGGGTGCGACCGGCGCCACCGGCCCGGCCGGTCCCGCTGGCCCCGCCGGCAGCGGCCTCGGCCTTGGCGACGCCGGCGCGCTCGCGGTCGGCGGCCTCGTCGGGCCCAGCGGCGTCGCGGGCACCGGCCTCCTCGCCAACACCGGCGATCCCGCCGCGACCAATCCGGTGATCGGCAATGTGCTCGTGAAGACGGGCGGGCTCGTCAATGTTATCGCCGACAAGGGCCTGCTGCTCGCCAGCGCGGTCGACGGCAAGGTTCCCGGCAACACCAATCTCGTTGGCACCGTCATCGGCGTCGTCAAAAGCACCGGCGTCGCGCTCGTCCAGACCGGCGAGGGCAAGCAATATCTGGTCGACGGCCTCGCCGCCGCCCCCGGCCAGCTGGTCACCGCGACGATCGGCAAGGCGACCGCGATCGGCAGCCCGAACGCCTCGCCGCTGATCGGCGCGAGCATCCTCTCGCCCGGCCAGCAGAACGGCAGCCTGCTGACCGTCGGCGTCGGGTCTAGCGGCCAGCTCGTCACGCTCCAGCCCGGCACCGGCGGCAACCTGCTCGGCGGCGTCACCGGCGGCCTGACCGGCGGCACGACGGGCGGCACCGTCGGATCGCCCGTCACATTGGTCAGCAACGTGGTCACCACCGCGACCGGCGCACTCGGTCAGGTCACGAACGGCCTGACCGGCGGCACGACCGACGGCGGCACGGCGGTCGATCCCGTCACCGGCCTCGTTACCGGGGTCACCGGAACCGTCGGGGGCGTCCTCGGCGGGCTGAAACCGAAAAGCGGCAACTGAAGCCGCACCCGATGCGCCCATTGCGCAACGCCTGCATCGCGGCGGTGGCGGGAGCCCTGCTCCTCCCCGCCGCGGCGCTCGCGGCCCAACCGGCGGCGACGCCGCTCGACGGCCGCCCGCCCCTCGCCCCCGATCGCAGTCGCGACCCGCTTCCCGATCCCGAGGCCAAACCCCTCTCGCTCGGCAAGGTCGAACTTGGCGCACGGCCCGACGTCACCATCCGCGAAATCCGCTTCGTCGGCGCGGGCGTCCCCGCCAATGTCGGCCGCGCGGCCCAGCGCTTCGTCGGCAAGCCCGCGTCGGCGGGCAATCTCGCGAAGCTCGCCGCCGCGATGACGCGCGCCTATAATCGCTCGAGCGTCGCGCTTTTCACGCTCGTCATTCCCGAACAGGATTTGTCGGGCGGTGTCGTCACCGTCGCGTCGGCCGAGGGCTATATCGGATCGGTGACGCTGAGCGGCGAACGCGAGAGCGGCCCCGCCCCCCTCGTCGGCAAGATGGCCCGCAACCTCGTCGGCCAGCGCCCGCTGCCGCGCGCACGCTTCGAACGCACGCTCGGCAATATCGCCGACATTCCGGGGGTCACCGTCACCCCGTCGCTCGCGCTCGGCGGCGAGCAGGGCGCGGTCGCGCTCGACCTCGCGCTCGATGCGAAGAAACCCACCGTCGGGCTCGGCTTCACCACCCGCACCAGCCAGTTCGTCAATGACGGGATCGTCGAAGCCAACGCGCGCGGCACCAGCCTGCTGCGCAGCGGCGACGAAACACGGCTAACCGGCGCCGCCGCGGTCAACCTCAAATCCTTGCTCTACATGGCCGCCAGCCACTCGACCCCGCTCGGCGCCGGCGGCACGCGCGCCGAAATCTCGGCTGCGGCGCTGCGCACGCGTCCCAAAGGGCTCGCGATCGACGGCAAGGCGTGGAGCGCGGGCTTCGGTGTCACCCACCCGCTGATCCGCGCGACGCGGCGCAACCTGCTCGCTTCGGTCCGGCTCGACTATCTCGATTCGAAAAATGCGCTCTTCGGCTCGACGATCGCCGCCGAAAAGACATGGACCGCGAGCGGCAGCCTCGCCTTCCGCCTCAGCGAGGACCGCACGGTGATCGGCGCACGCCTCGGCGGTGCCAAGGGGCTCGATTTCGCCGGCGCACGTGTCGATCCGGGCGTCGGCGAGGTCGGCTTTGCCTATGCCGACGCGAGCATCGAGGCCAACCAGGCGATCGGCAAGGCGCTGGTCGTCCGCGCCGCCGCGACGGGGCGCTGGACGCGCGACCGTCTGCCCGCGGCGCAGCGTTTCAGCGTCGGCGGCGCAACCTTCGGCCGCGCCTTCGACGACGGATTGGTCAACGGCGACCGCGGCTATGCGACGTTCGGCGAATTTGCGGTGCGCCCCTTGCGCGCCGGCAGGCTGGCGAAGAGCGAGATCTACAGCTTCGTCGATTATGCCGATGTCACCCTGCTCGCGCGCACCGCGATCCCGAAAACCAATTTCCGGCTCGGCAGCTGGGGCGGCGGGGTGCGGCTATCCTATTCCGAAAATGCGACGATCGGCCTCGAACTCGCCGACGCGTGGAACCAGTCGGTGCCGGGTTACGATCAGGACTGGCGCGTAGCGCTCAGCTGGAAATTGTCGCTTCGTCCGTGATCGCCGGGCCGAGCGCCGAAGCGGCGACATAAAGCTTGTCGGCGAGCGGATAGAGTTCGCGCTCCTCGCGTTCGACCCGCGTCGCAAGCACGCCGAAGATTTCTATCGTGTCACGGCTGAATTCGGTCCATTTCGCCGCGACACGCTCGGCGGTCCATTTATCGTCATAAGCGACATATTCGGCCGCCAGATCGCCCATCTCCAGTTCGAATTCGTGCGTGATATGCATCAGCTCCGCGTCGCCGGTCGCGCGCAGGCGCGGATAGAGGATCCAGTCCTCGCATTTTAGATGGCGCACCAATGTCTCGCGAAGCCGCGCGCGCGCCGACGCCAGTTCGCTCAGCCGCGCCGGGCCCGGCGCCTGGAGCAATTCGGTCACGATCCGCGCCAGCGCGATCAGCGCCGCATGTTCGGCGCGCAGTCGCTCAATTTCGCGGCTCAGGGGCATGACACCTCCAGCGATCGAGCGGTCCCTCGTGGCCATCATAAGCAGCTCGCCGTGAAAGGAAAGTGAAACGGCGCCACGGAACGCACGGGGATCGCGCCGATCTCCATGCGTTCCGGAAAAAGGGCGTCAGGCGTGCCGCACGATCCGGGCCTGCACAGCAGAGGCGAGCCAAGCCGCGAGCGACCCGACGGCCGACGCGCCGCCCAGTTCGGCAAAGGCCGCGAGCGTCGGCGCCGCATGGGCCGCGAACACGCTTACCACCCCGAGGAAATAGCTGGGAATATTGCTCAGCGCGGGCAGGATCCGCGCCGACACGACCAATATGGCCACCGCGAACACGACGAACGGCAGCGCAAATACGCCGAGTGCCGGCGCGAGCAGCCCGAGCAGCGCCGTCGCGCCGAACCCGATTCCGATCCCGAGGGCGAGACAAATCCAGTTGATCAGCCCGTCGCGCGCCGAATGGCCGCGCGTGAACCAGGCGATCCATCCCATGAACATCGCCCACACCGGCACTGCGGCGAGCGTGCTGACGTGCGCCGCCGCGGCTGCGACCACGCCGGCGGCCGCGCCAAAGGCAAGAAACCGGCCGAGCGCGGACAGGCTGCGCGGGTGGGTGGGAGCGGCAACAGCCGCGAGCATTTCGTTGAACATCCTTCTTCTCCTTATTTCGTGTTGGGCCACCCTGTGTTCAGAGCTCGCGGCCGACGCGGCGGTCGACCGACAGCGCACCGCCACCCTCGATCGCGATCAGCAATGCAATGAAACCGAGTATCAACGGATATTCGAAACCCCGGTCGATCCAGGGATAGGTCGGCCCGAGCGCGAGGCAGATGAAAAGCATCTGGACCGCGAACATCGGCGCGAACAGTCGTGTGGCAAGGCCCGCGGCGACCGCGAGGCCGCCGAAGGTTTCGAGCAGCGCGACGAGAACCGCGATCTGCGGAGCGAACGGCAGGTGCAGCACATTGGCGATCAAATTGGTCGAGCCCGCCAGCGGGTCCGCCATCGACCCATGCGCCGACCCGGTCAGCTTCGGTAGGCCGTGGGTCATGATGGTCAGCCCGAAGGCCAGGCGGAGCGCCGCGCGCGATAGCGGCGCGGCGGAACGATAGAAGCCTTCGAGCCGCGGGAAAATGAGACGGGTTTCGTTGGACATGACAAACTCCTGATGAAGAAGGGGGACCCGCGTTGGTCGCGGGCCCCCGCTGGGTCGGCGATCAGGCGAGCTTGGCGGGCGCCAGCAGCTCGGACATGCCGACGCGGTGCAGCATTTCGGCGCGCACGCGGTCGAGCACTGCGAAGCCGACGTTCGCGCCGTCCTCGCTCGGATCGTAATGGAAACGGAACGGGCGGGTGCCGAACTCCATGCCCACGACCTCGACGATCCGTTCGGCGACGCCCGCCGGGTCGGCATCGTCGGGGACGATCGCGGCGAACGCCTGCTGGATCCGGTCGCCGAACCCGGCATAAGGCCCCGCTTCATAGTCTGCGGCGCGCGCTTCGTCGGCGGGGCGCCCCGAATGCGCGAAATGATTGGTGCCCTTGGTAAAGGCGCCGGGGACGACGATCGACGTCTCGATGCCCCAGAGCGCAAGCTCGCGCGCATATTGCACCGCCAGCGCGTCCATCGCCGCCTTCGCCGCGAAATAGGGCGAGAGATAGGGCGGCGTGCCGCCCGCCGAGCTCGAACTCGACACCCAGAGCAGCAGCCCTTGTTTCGCCGCGCGCATGTGCGGCAGCACCGCGCGGTTCACGCGCTGCGTGCCGAGCACATTGACATCATATTGCTGCGCAAACTGGTCGGGGGTGAAGCTTTCGGCGGGGCCGAACATCATATGCCCGGCGTTGTGGACGAGCACATCGATGCGGCCCGCCTCGGCGATGATCTTTTCGACCGCCGCGTCGGCCGAGGCCTCCGACTGGACGTCGAGTTCGATCGGCCGCAAGTCGCTGCCGACGATCGCCCTGAGCTCGGCCGCATTCGCCGCATTGCGCCCCGCTACGTCGCGCATCGAGGCATAGACGGTGTGACCGGCGCGCGCGAGCGCCTCGGCGGTCAGGCGGCCGAAACCGCTGGAGGCGCCGGTGATGAGGATGATCTTCTTTTCCATGATGATTTCCTTTCGGAGAATGGGGGGATGTTCAGATGATGCCGCCGTTGGCGCGGAGGATCTGGCCGTTGATCCAGCCACCGTCGGGGCCGGCGAGGAAGGCGACGGCGTTCGCGATGTCCTCGGGCTGGCCGAGCCGTTCGAGTGGCGCCGCCTTGGTCAGCGTGTCGATCACCGCCTGCGGCTTGCCGTCGAGGAACAGCGCGGTCGCGGTCGGTCCGGGGGCGATGGCGTTCACCGTGATGTTCCGGCCGCGCAATTCCTTGGTCAGGATATGCGTCATCGCCTCGACGCCCGCCTTGGTCGCGGCATAGACGCCATAGGTCGCGGGCGAGAGGCCAACGACGCTCGACGACAGGTTGATGATCCGTCCGCCTTCGCGCAGCCGCTTCGCCGCCTCGCGCAGCGTGTTGAAGCTGCCCTTCAAATTGATCGCGACCTGGCTGTCGAACAGCGCATCGTCGCTGTCAGCGAGGCTCGCGAGCTTCATGATGCCGGCGTTGTTCACCAGCACATCGATGCCGCCGAATGCCGCCTGCGCCGCGTCGAAAATCCGCGCCACCGCGGCCGGATCGCTGACGTCGGCCTGTGCGGGGATCGCAGTGCCGCCCGCGGTTTCGATCTCGGCGACCAGCGCCTCGGCCTCGGCCGCCTTGCCGGCATAGTTGACGACGACGGTGAAGCCGTCGGCCGCCAGCCGCCGCGCGATCGCCGCGCCGATGCCGCGCGAGGCACCGGTGACGATCGCGACCTTGTTTCCATCCTTACGCATATGTTTCTCCTTTGCTGTGGCCGTTCCGGCGGGAGCGGCTGCAGCGGGAGATGCCACCTCGACGGCTTCAGATAATCAGCCTAAAAACAGCAATACTGTTCGGATAAATGGAACAATAACGATGGACCGGCTCGACGCGATGCGGCTCTTCACCCGGGTGGTCGACCGGCGTAGTTTCACGCAGGCGGCGCACGACCTCGACCTGCCCCGCTCGACCGCGACACAGGTGATCCAGCAGCTCGAGACGCGGCTCGGCGTCCGGCTGCTCCAGCGCACGACGCGCACCGTCCGCCCGACGCTCGATGGCGAGGCCTATTATCGGCGCTGTCTCGCGATCCTCGACGATGTCGCCGACGCCGAGGGCGCATTTCGCGGCGCGGTGCCGAAGGGCATGCTGCGCATCGAGGTGCAGGGCACGATCGCGCGCCACTTCCTGATCCCCGGCCTCCCCGACTTCATGCACCGCTACCCCGAAATCGAGATTGCACTCAGCGAAAGCGACCGCTGGGTCGATGTGGTGCGCGAGGGCGTCGACTGCGTGCTGCGCTACGGCGCGCTCCCCGACAGCGACCTTGTCGCGCGGCAGGTCACGACGCTTGAGCGGATCACGGTTGCCGCGCCCGCCTATCTCGCGCGCCGCGGTGCGCCCGCGACCCCGGCCGATCTGGCAGGCCACCGCACGGTCGGCATCCGCCTCGTCAGCACCGGCGCGTTGACCCCGATCGAATTTGTCGAGGGCGGCGCGCCGTTTCGCGTCGATGTACCTGCACCGCTGTCGGTCACAGGTACCGAGAGCTTCCGCGACTGCGTGCTCCTCGGACTCGGCCTTGCGCAGATGCCGCTGTTCCACATCGCGGACGATCTCGCCGAAGGCCGGCTCGTTCGCATCCTCGATGATCATCCCGTCTCGTCCGCGCCGGTGTCGATCCTCTATCCGCGCAGCCGCCAGCTTTCGACGCGCGTTCGGCTGTTCATCGACTGGGCGGTGGAACGCTTTGCGGTGGGCGCGCGGGTCCGGCCGGAGCCCTGACTGGCCCGATCTATGGCATAGCCGGCCCGAACGATGGGGTCCGGGACGCAAAGGCGGTTGTCAATCGCGGGGGCAGGCCATAGGGCATTATTGATTATTCCTCGCAATAGCAGTAGTTTTCCCGCACCATGCAACGGTCGACCATCCGCACGTGGTTCCTGATCCACAAATGGACGAGCATCGTCTGCACGGCCTTTTTGCTGATGCTGTGCGTGACCGGCCTGCCGCTGATCTTTCATCATGAAATCGACGAACTGACCGAAGAGGCGCCGAACTATGGCATGCCCGGGGTCGGATCGTCGGGCGAAGCACCGGGCCTGAAGCCGCTCGATGAAATGCTCGCGAAAGCGCTCGCCGCGCGGCCGGGCGAAGTTCCCGTCTTCATGGCGTTCGACAATGACCAGCCGTCGATGACGATCACCACCGCCCCGCGGCCGGATTCGCCTGCAGAAGATATGACGATCCAGCTCTTCGACCGCTCGACCGGCGAAGCGACCGGCGCGGTCGACGAAAGCGGGGTGATGCATTTCATCCTCCAGCTCCACACCGACATGTTCCTCGGCCTGCCCGGCATGCTCTTCCTCGGGCTGATGGGGCTGCTCTTCGTGATCGCGATCGTCTCGGGGGTCGTTCTCTACACCCCCTTCATGCGCAAGCTCGACTTCGGCACGCTGCGCACGTCGCGCAGCCGCCGCGTCAAATGGCTCGACTATCATAATCTCCTCGGCATCGTCGCGCTCGCGTGGATGACCGTCGTCGGCGCAACCGGCGTGATCAACGCGCTCGCGACCCCGATCTTCAAATACTGGCAGACAACCGAGCTGGCCGAGATGACCAAGGCCTATGCCGGCAAGGGTGCGGTGGCGCCCGCCGATTATGGCTCGATCGACCGGGCGATGGCCGCGGCGCGTCAGAAAATCCCCGGCAACAATCCACAATTCATCGCCTTCCCCGGCGGCGCGTTCAGCAGCAAGCATCATTATGCCGTCTTCTTCCAGGGCGACACGCCGCTCACCGAACGGCTGCTCACTGCGGCGCTGATCGATGCCGAGACCGGCGCGTTCACCGACGCGCGGCCGATGCCCTGGTATGCAAAGGCACTCGCACTATCGCAGCCACTCCACTTCGGCGATTATGGCGGGCTGCCGCTCAAGATCCTCTGGGCGATCCTCACCATCTTCACGCTGATCGTCCTCGGCTCGGGCCTCTATCTCTGGCTCGGCAAGCGCCGCTACGGCACCGACGCGCTCGTCCGCGAGGTCGAGAGCGGCGGCGATCTGGTCCCGGCCGAATGAAGAAGGCCCACAGCCTTCGCGCGATTTTCGCGATCCCGCTGGTGCTCGCGCTTGTCAGCATCGTCGGGCTCGTCGTCGCGCTGACCGGCGATGGCCTCCGCGACGCCGCGTCATGGGCCGCGCTCGCCATACCCGTATTTGCCGTCGGCTGGGCCATGCGCGCCCGCCGGACCTGATAAAATCCGCGCGGGGTAGGGCCGCGCACGCAAGGGGAATATACATGACCAGATCGACCTTCCGCATCGCACTCGGCGCGACCGCTGCGACCGCTGCGCTCGCCTTTGCGGCGCCCGTGATGGCGCAAGAGGCTACCGGCGCCGACGAGATTCTCGTCACCGCACAGCGCAACAACCAGACCAAGGTAACCAGCGGCGGCAATGTCGGCGTCTTCGGCACCAAGGCGGCCGAGGACATTCCGTTCAACATTCGCAGCTATAACGAAGCGCTGATCCTGAACCAGCAGCCCGATTCGCTCGGCGAAGTGCTGGAGAATGATCCCACCGTCCGCACCGCGCTCGGCTTCGGCATCGCCGGCGAAGTCTTCGTCATTCGCGGCTTCGACCTCTCGTCAGACGATGTCGGCTTCGACGGCCTCTATGGCATCACGCCGCGCCAGATCGTCGCGCCCGAACTCGTCTCGTCGGTTCAGGTCATCAACGGCGCGAGCGCCTTCCTGAACGGCGCCGCGCCGGGCGGCAGCGGCATCGGCGGCAGCGTCAACATCCTCCCCAAAAAGGCCGAGCGCGATATGATCCGCGCGACGCTCGGCTATACCTCCGCCTCGCACATCTCGGGCGCGGTCGACATCGCGCGGCGCTTCGGCACCAATCAGGAATGGGGCCTACGCATCAACGGCTCGGCGCGTCGCGGCGATATCGCGATCGATGACGAGTTCCACTCGAGCTACGTCCTCGGCGCCACGCTCGATTACAACAATGGCCCGCTGCGCGCCGCGCTCAACCTCAACTACCAGCGGCTGAACCAGACATATTGGCGCGGCCAAGTCGGCATCGGCGGGGTGATCCCGCGCGTGCCCGACGCCGACACCAACTATTCGCAGCCGTGGAGCCAGATCCTGACCAAGGATTATTTCGGCACCTTCAGCGTCGAATATGACCTTTCCGACGCCGCGATGCTCTATGCCAAGGTCGGCGCACGCGACGGCCGCGAGGACCAGACCACCGCCGGCATCACCGTCAACGATCCGGCCACCGGCGCCGCGACCGGCAGTGGCTCCTATGTGCCGCGCGAAGACAATAATGAATCGGCGACCGCAGGCATCCGCATCAAGCTCGAAGGCGGTGGGATGAGCCACGAGATCAACGCCGGCGGCGCGGTCAGCTGGCAGGTCAACCGCAACGCCTTCGACTTCGGGGCCAACTATCCGACCAACCTCTACGACCCGGTCGTCGCGCCCGCGCCGACGCCCGGCTTCGTCGGCGGCGACCTCGACAATGTGTTCCCGATCAGCCGCAACCGCGTGTCGAGCGTCTTCTTCTCGGACACGCTCGGCCTGTGGGACGACCGCATCCTGATCACCGGCGGTCTGCGGCTGCAGGAGATCAAGACGACCTCCTACTCCTACACCGATGGCGCGCGCACGGGCGGTTACAAGGAATCGGCCGCGACCCCAGTTCTCGGCCTCGTTGTCAAGCCGGTCGAAGGCCTGTCGCTATACGCCAACCGCATCGAAGGCCTCGTCGCCGGCTCGACCGCGCCGCTGACGATCGACGACGGCCAGGGCAACAATATCCCCGTCGTCAACCGCGGCCAGGTGCTGCCGCCAGTCAAGTCGACGCAATATGAAGTCGGCGGCAAGCTCAACTTCGGACGCTTCAACGCAGGTCTAGCACTGTTCCGGATCGACAAGCCCAACAGCTTCGTCGACCCGGTCACGCTGGTCTATGGCAATTACGGCACCCAGCGGAACAAGGGCGTCGAGATCACGCTCGACGGCGAGCCGGTCGATGGCCTCCGCATCATTTCGGGCCTGACCTTCAACGACGCCAAGCTGCGCCGGACCGAAGGCGGCGTGGACGAGGGCAATGACGCGGTCGGCGTGCCCGAGGTGCTCGCCAACGCGAACGTCGAATGGGATCTCCCCTTCCTGCCCGCGCTGACGCTGGTCGGCCGCGTCGTCTACACCGGCAAACAGGCGGTGGACTCGGCCAACACGCTCGAACTCGACAGCTGGACGCGCTTCGATCTCGGCGCGCGCTATGTCGCGCTGCTCGGCGATACCCCGCTGACGCTGCGCTTCAACGTCGATAATGTCGCCGACAAGCGCTACTGGGCCACGGCCTATAACGCGTTCAGCGCCTTCGGCTCGCGACTGCTTCAGGGCGGCCCGCGCACCTTCAAGGCGTCGGCCTCGATCGAATTCTGATCCGTGCCGCCCCCCTCTCCTTCGGGAGAGGGGGGCGCAACCTAAGTCTGGTCCCCGCCCGCCGCGCCACCTGCCATAAGGAACCGCTCGCCGCCTTGTTCATTGTGACTCGGTAAAGCGAAAGGGAACGCCATGGCCGCACGCGCTTATTGGAAGGGACAGATACGGCTCGCTTTGGTGTCGATCCCGGTCGAAATCTATTCGGCGACCAAATCGGGCGCCGCGGTCACCTTTCGCCAGATCCACGAACCGAGCGGCAAGCCGATCAAATATGAAAAGGTCGTGCCCGGCATCGGCGCGGTCGACCATGACGATATCGTCAAGGGCTTCGAGCTGTCGAAGGGCAATTATGTCCTGCTCGACGAGGAGGAGATCGAGGCGGTCAAGCTCGAGAGCAAGCGCACATTGGAGCTTGTCCAGTTCGTCGATACCGACGCGATCGACGTGCTCTATTATACCAAGCCCTATTATGTCGTCCCCGCCGACGAACTCGCCGAAGAGGCCTATATTGTCCTCCGCGAAGCCTTGAAGCGCACAAAGAAGGTCGGGCTCGGCCAGCTCTCGCTGCGCGGACAGGAGCAACTCGTCGCGCTGCGCCCGTGCGGGCGTGGGCTCGTCCTCGAAGTGCTGCGCTACGCCGACGAGGTGAACAAGGCGGCCAATTATTTCCGCGACGTCGGCAGCAGCAAACCCGACGCCGACCTGCTCGACCTCGCCGAAACGCTGATCGCCAAGAAGAGCGGCGAATTCGACGCGAGCGACTATCACAACCATTATATCGACGCGCTCAAACGCGTGATCGCCAAGAAAGCGAAGGCGAAGGGCAAGCGCGTCCTCGAAGACGTCGAGGAACCGGCCAGCACCGGCCGCGGCTCGAACGTCATCGACCTGATGGCCGCGCTCAAGGCCTCGGTCGACGGCAAGAAGACCGCGCCCGCCAAAGCGGCGCCGGCGAAAAAGGCCCCGGCGAGCAAGGCCCCCGCCAAAAAGCCCGCAGCGCGCAAGCGCGCCTGACATGGCGAGGCGCGCCGATCCGCTCGCGCAATATAATGCCAAGCGCGATTTTGCGCTGACCCCCGAACCCGCAGGCAAGGTCGAAAAGGGAGCCGGCAACCGCTTCATCGTCCAGAAGCACGATGCGACCCGCCTCCACTACGACTTCCGGCTCGAAGTCGATGGCGTCCTCAAAAGCTGGGCTGTCACCAAGGGCCCGAGCGCCGATCCCGCCGACAAGCGCCTCGCGGTGCGCACCGAAGACCATCCGATGAGCTACGCCGATTTCGAGGGCGGCATCCCCAAGGGCGAATATGGCGGCGGTACGGTGATGCTGTGGGACCGCGGAACCTGGGCGCCGATTGCAGGCAAGAGCGCCAAGGATATCGAGAAGGGCCATCTCCATTTCACCCTCGACGGGACGCGGATGAAGGGCGAATGGCTGCTCGTCCGCATGAAGCCGCGCCCGGGCGAGAAGCGCGAGAATTGGCTGCTGCGCAAGGTCGACGACGCCTATGCCGGCGGCACCGACGATCTCGTCGGGCGCGAGCTGACGAGCGTCCTCACCGGCCGCACGATGGCCGAAATCGCCGGCGACGAAGGCGGCGAGCAATCGCTGAAGGGCGCCAAAGGCGCGGCCTTCGCCAAGAAGATGGCCGACGCCGCCGCGCACAACAAAAAGGTCGCGAAACCCGCCGCCAAGGGCAAGCCGCCCAAATTCCGCCCGCTCCAGCTCGCGACGCTCGTCGATGCAGTGCCCGGCGGCAACGGCTGGTTTCACGAGATCAAATATGACGGCTACCGCGCCGAAATCGCCGCGGCGGGATCGGACGTCCGCGTTTATACGCGAAACGGCCTCGACTGGACCGACAAGTTCGGGCCGCTCGTCCGCCATATTGCCGCGCTCGACCTGCCCCCCTGCCTGATCGACGGCGAGATCGTCGCCTATGGCAAGGACGGCAACCCCGACTTCTCGTCGCTGCAAGCCGTCCTCAAGCGCGGCCACGGCGCACAGGACGAGAAAACCGCGCTCCATTTCTTCGCCTTCGACCTCCTCGAAGCGGGCGGCAAATCGCTCGCCAGGCTCGGCAATCTCGAACGCAAGGAACGCCTCGAAGCGCTGCTCCGCGATGCCAAGACCCCGATCGCCGTCGCCGATCATGTCATCGGCGCGGGCGAGAAGCTCTACGACGCAATATGCAGCGCCGGACAGGAAGGCATCATTTCGAAACGCGCCGACGCCGCTTATTCGGGACGCCGCTCGAAAAGCTGGGTGAAGGTCAAATGCACGCGGAGACAGGAGTTCATCCTCGTCGGCTGGAACCCTTCGTCGACCAAGGCGCGGCCCTTCGCCTCCTTGCTCCTCGCGCAGCGCGAGGGCGACACGCTCGTCTATAAGGGCAATGTCGGCACCGGCTTCGACAGCGAGACGATGGCCGACCTCGCGAAAAAATTCGCCGCCCGCGAACGCAAGACCGCCCCGCTCGAAGTCGACGCCGCATCGGCGCGCAAGGTCCATTGGCTCAAACCCGACCTCGTCGCCGAAATCGCCTTCGCCGAATTCACCGCGAGCGGATCGGTGCGCCATGCGAGCTTCCTCGGGTTGCGCCATGACAAGGAGGCCAAGGACGTGACCCCCGAGAAGAAACAGCCCGCCCCCGCGCCCGAAAGCGACGTGACGATCAGCAGCCGCGATCGCGTGATCTTTCCCGAGGCCAAGGCGACCAAGGGCGACCTCGCCGACTATTATGCGGCGATCGCCCCCGTCATGCTCCCGCACACCGCGCGGCGCCCGATCAGCCTCGTCCGCTGCCCGCAGGGACGCGGCAAGAAATGCTTTTTCCAGAAGCATGATTCGGGCTCGTTCGGCGATCACGTCCTCCACGTGCCGATCAGGGAGAAGGATGGCGGGCACGAGGATTATCTCTATGTCGAGGACGCCGACGGCCTGCTCGCCTGCGTCCAGATGGGGACGATCGAATTCCACGGCTGGGGCAGCCATGTCGGCAGCCTCGAAAAGCCCGACCGCATGGTGTTCGACCTCGACCCCGACGAGGGGCTCGATTTCGCCGACGTCAAAAAGGCCGCGCTCGATATCCGCCGCCAGCTCGCCGATATCGGGCTCGTCAGCTTCGCGATGCTTTCGGGCGGCAAGGGCGTGCATGTCGTCGTCCCGCTCGATCCGGCGCACAGCTGGGACGCGCACAAGGATTTCTCGAAACGCTTCGCCGAGGCGCTGAGCCTCGCCGAACCCGACCGCTTCATCGCGACGATGAGCAAGGCGAAGCGCAAGGGAAAGATCTTCATCGATTATCTGCGCAACCAGCGCGGCAGCACCGCGGTCATGCCCTGGTCGGTCCGCGCGCGCGAACAGGCGCCGGTCGCGGTGCCGATCGGCTGGGATGCGCTCGCCGATGTCGACAAGGCTGGGCAGTGGACGATCAAGGATAGCGACGAACTGCTCAAGCGTGCCGCGAGCCCCGATCTCAAGGGCTGGGGCTTTGCAAACCAGGCGCTCCCCGATTTCTGACGCGCCGGGCCGGGGCGCGACTCGCGCGCGGCTGATTGGTTAGCGCGCTAAGCGTCCTCTCAACAATACCAATAAAATACCAAAATTATGCTGACTTCGCGCATGCGGGTCATATCTTGCGTCAAAATCCGCTTGACGGATAGATTGGTATGTATAAATTTCCCCAAAAATTAGAGCAAAAGCTGATCCAAGATCAAAAAGAGGGAGACTCAACATGACCAATGCAAGATATCTGCTCGCTTCGGCCAGCATTGGTACGCTGCTTTTCGCCGCCAGCGCGGCCCACGCCCAGACCTCCACCACCGCGCCCGCCGCTGACACGGCCGAGAGCGAAATTGTCGTCACCGGCATTCGCGGATCGCTCCGCGAAGCGATCGACGCAAAGCGCGACCTGTCGGTGATCGCCGACGTCGTCACCGCCGAGGATGTCGGCAAATTCCCTGACAAGAATGTCGCCGAGGCGCTCCAGCGCGTCCCCGGCATCGTCGTCAACCGCGAGTTCGGCGAGGGCGAGCGCGTCTCGCTCCGCGGCACCGCGCCGAACCTCACCAAGACTTTGCTCAACGGCCATAGCGTCGCGACCGCCGACTGGTTCATCCTCGATCAGGTCGCCTCGACGCGCAGCTTCAACTATCTGACGCTGCCCGCCGAAATCATCGGCCGCCTCGAAGTCTACAAGAGCCCGCAGGCCGACGTCGAGGAAGGCGGGGTCGGCGGCACGATCAACGTCATCACGCGCAACCCCCTCGACCTCGACCCGCTCACCCTCTCGGCCTCGGCGCAGGCCGCCTATTCGGACCTGTCGGGCAAGGTCGACCCGCAGGTTTCGGGGCTGATCAGCTGGAAGAATGCCGACGAGACCTTCGGCGTCCTTGTCGGCGCCATCTATCAAAAGCGCCGCACGCGCCGCGACGGGCTCGAAATCTTCGGCTACCGCTCCTTCCCCGTCGGCGGCGGGCAGAGCGCGCTCGTCCCGACGCTGATCGGCTCGACGATGTTCGAACAGGACCGCGAGCGCTACGGCGCCAATATCGGCATCCAGTTCCGCCCGTCGGACGAGCTCGAGATCAACATCACCGGCCTCTACTCGCGTTTCAACGCCGACAACTTCAACCAGAATTATATCGCATGGGGCGAACAGGCGCTCGCCGGCGGCGGCACGATCAGCAATGCCGTGGTCCGCGACGGCGTCGCGGTCTCGGGCAACATCGCCTCGGCCACCGGCGGCACGACGGGTTTCGGCGTCGTCTATGACGCGATCGACCGCCAGGCGGTCGCCAAGACCGTCTCGGCCGACTTCGACCTGACCTACCGCCCGACCGACAGCCTCTCGGTGCATTTCAAGGCCGGCTGGACCAAGGCGAACGGCGACACGAACAACGAGAATTTCATCGAGTTCGCCGGCCCCGGCGCCTTCAGCTACGATCTCACCAGCGGCCGGCCCGAGGTCAGCTTCTCGAACCCGAACCCGCTCAACCCGGCGGGCATCCGCCCCGACTTCGCGCGCATCCAGTCGGTGACCAACGACGATGAGGAGAAATATGTCTACCTCGACGTCGAAAAGGAGGTCGAATGGGGCCCGCTCACCGCGCTCAAATTCGGGGTCAAATATACCGACCATGATCGCGTCGCCGAACGCTTCGCGACCAACGGCGGCGTCTTCACCCCCGGCCTGCGTTGCAACGGCGCGCCCTGCACCTCGGCCGACTTCGCAACCGGCAGCGGGATGCCCGGCGACTTCCTCGACAATATCGCCTCGCCCGGCACGCTCACCGACTATTGGCGCGTCGACCCGGCGAAGCTGCGTGCCATCTATGGCGCATCGACATCGCCCTCGAACGACCGCTTCCTCGTCCCCGGCAACACCTATTCGATCAACGAAAAGGCGTGGGGCGGCTACGGCCTCGCCAAATTCGGCGGCGAGGGCTGGCGCGGCAATGTCGGCGTCCGCGTGATCACCACCGACCAGACGTCGGACGGCTATATCATCGGCGGCGCGAACCCCGAGTTCACCAACCCGTTCGGCGGCTTCACCCCGTCGACCGCGAAGCGCTCGTACACCGACATCTTGCCGAGCGCGAACCTCTCGGTCGATCTCTCACCGCAGGTCGTGCTGCGCTTCGCCGCGGGCAAGACGGTGACGCGCCCCGACTTCGTCGACATCACCCCCGGCGTCGATCTCAACGGCACCTTGCTCACCGGCCGCGGCGGCGATCCGAACCTCGATCCGTACCGCGCCAACCAGTATGACCTGTCGATCGAATGGTATCCCGACCGCGAGACGATCGTCGCGCTCGCCGCCTTCTACAAGGATATCCAGTCGTACATCGTCAACACGACCTCGACCGAAGTCCTGCCGGGCGTGTTCGTGCCGGGATCGCAGCCCGCGGGCTGCGTCGCGGCGGGCGGCGGCAACCCGAACCTGTTCAACTGCCCCTATCAGATCAACCGCCGCAGCAACGGCGACGGCGGGCGCAACCAGGGCTTCGAATTCCAGGTGTCGCGCCCGATCTGGGGCGGCTTCGGCGCGGTGGTGAACTACACCTATTCGGACGCCAAGGCGAACAATGGCGACCCGATCCCGGGCAATTCGAAGCACTCGCTCAACCTGACGGGCTATTATGAGAATGACCTCGTCAGCGCGCGGCTCTCGTACAATTACCGGTCGAAATTCTTCATCGATATCGACCGCGCCGCGCCGCTCAATCAGGCCGCACTCTCGTCGCTCGACGCGTCGGTCAGCGTCAATATCACCGACAATATTGCGCTCACCGCCGACGCGATCAACCTGACCAACGAGAAGATCGAGCAATATTCGGGCACCCGCGACCGCCCGCGCGCGATCTACGACAATGGCCGTCAATTCTATGTCGGCGCGCGCCTGAAGTTCTGACGCGCCGAACCGCCCGCGCCGGGGGTCTTTTCGGTCCGGGTTGAGGCGTCGTGATTGGTGCTGGAAGCGTGTCGGCGAGGAGCGTTGTGCAGGCCGGGCTGGTTGCCCGGACAAGCAACGCGACGATGACCGGCACGCTTCCAGCGCCAACCCCGAAGGGGCGGGCCGATTTTGGCCGATTGCTGCGTCGATCGTCGGTCACGATGCAAAGGCATTGCTCCCTCCTCTCTCCTCGCACTCGGCCAAAATCGGCTCCGTCACGACGCCTCAACCCGGACCGGAAAGACCCTAACGTGCCGCAGCACGATAGCGCGACGGCGGCACCCCGAAGCGCCGCGCAAAAGCGGTCGCGAAATGGCTGGGCGACGCAAAGCCCGTCGCCAACGCCACCTCGGTCACCGGCTCCGCGCGGTACCACAGCAACCGCGCCGCCTCGTCCAGCCGTGCGCGCATCACATATTGCCAGGGCGACACGCCGAACGCGTCGCGAAAGGCGCCGGTGAAGCCCCGCTCGTCCATCCCGACCAGCGCCGCGAACGCGGCAAGGCTATGCTCCGCATCGAGCTGCCCGCGGATCGCATCGACCAACCGGTTGCGATCCGATGCCGACAAGGCCCGCCGCACGGGCCGCGGATCGCGATGCCCATATCGATGAAACAGATGGCGCTCGAGCGCGTCGCCCACCTCGTGCGACGCCATCCGCGCCAGATCGTCATCTGCTTCGCCTACGAGCTCGAACAACCGCGCCGCCGCATCGAACAAAAACGCGTCGCGATGCTGCACCCGCGCCACGAGCGGCGCATCGGCGAGCAGCGCCGTCGGCACGCTCAGCTCGACAAACTCGGCACGCTCGCCCTGCGCGAGCGCCGCATAGCGGCCCGCCGCCGGGATCATCCACACATCGCCGCGCGCCGGCAGAACCGGCCCCGACGGCCCGACCGCGAACTCGCACTCCATCCGGTCGAGCCGGCCGCCGAGATGGACGACGATGACATGATGATCTTCCTCGAACGCCCAGTCGGTCGGCGCTTCGAGATTTTCGGTGGCGGCGAGCACGCCGAGCTGGCCGATCTGCGCCTGGTGCCGCGCGACGACGTCGCGCCCCGATCGCGGTCTGATGCCATCCCAGACGGTTGCGGCTTCGGTCAATCACCCACCTTGCGAGCCCCCACGACTCGCCGAAACAATATTCGAACGCTGCGCCGGAATTTGAAAGCGGACAAGATCAAAGCGGCTTAGCCTTGCACAGATAACGACCAAGGAGACCAAAATGGCCGACCACAGCATCAAGGGTAAGACCGTCCTCATCGCCGGCGGCGGCAAGAATCTCGGCGGCCTGATCGCGCGCGACCTCGCCGAACAGGGCGCGAAGGCCATCGCAATCCACTACAACAGCGCCGCAGCAGCAGCCGAGACCGAAGCGACGCTCGCCGCGATCCGCGCCGCGGGTGCCGAGGCGGTCGCTTTCCAAGCCGACCTCACGTCGGCCGCGTCCATGGAAAAGCTGTTCGCCGACACGATCGCCGCGATCGGCCGCCCCGACATCGCGATCAACACCGTCGGCAAGGTGCTCAAAAAGCCCTTCACCGAGATCAGCGAAGCCGAATATGACGCGATGACCGCGGTCAATTCGAAGACCGCCTTCTTCTTCCTGAAAGAGGCCGGCAAACATGTGAACGACAATGGCAAGATATGCACGCTCGTCACCTCGCTACTCGGCGCCTACACGCCCTTCTATGCCGCCTATGCGGGCACCAAGGCGCCGGTCGAGCATTTCACCCGCGCCGCGTCGAAGGAGTTCGGCGAACGGGGCATTTCGGTGACTGCGATCGGTCCCGGCCCGATGGACACCCCCTTCTTCTATCCCGCCGAAGGCGAAGATGCGCAGGCCTATCACAAATCCGCCGCCGCGCTCTCGGCCTTCACGAAGACCGGCCTCACCGACATCGCCGACATCGTCCCGTGGATCCGCATGCTCGTGTCGGACGGCTGGTGGATGACCGGCCAGACGATCCTCGTCAACGGCGGCTACACGACCAAGTGACCCCTCCCCGGCGGCCGTCCCCCCGGCCGCCGGACCTATCCCATGGGCCATCTTCCCTTGCCGCCGGGGCAGCGATATTCAGACCGCGATCCGTTTTCGAAGGGGACTTTCATGCACGCCAGGCCGGTCACCGCGCAATGACGGCGAAGCACCCCGGCGCCCCCCGCCGCCCGATGCTCCGCGACCGCGACGGCCATCACGCGCGCGTGACCTTCGAAGAATTGTTCTTCGACCTCGTCTACGTCTTCGCGGTCACCCAGCTCAGCCACACTCTGCTCCACCACCTCAGCCTCGTCGGCGCGCTCGAAACGCTGATCCTCTGGTTCGCGGTCTGGCTCGGCTGGCAATATACCTGCTGGGTCACCAACTGGTTCGACCCCGAAAACCCCCGGCTGCGCAGCTTCCTATTCGTGCTGATGCTGCTCGCGCTCGTGATGTCGGCCGCGATCCCCGACGCGTTCGGGAACAAGGCGCTTGTCTTCGCCGGATGCTATGTCGCGATACAGCTCGGGCGAACGCTCTTCGTAATCCTTGCGCTCGACCGCTCCACGGCACTCGCGGCCAATTACCGTCGCATGGCCGCGTGGTTCACCATGTCGGGTTGTTTCTGGATCGCCGGCGCGCTCGTCGGACATGAGTTACGCCTGCTCCTCTGGGCGATCGCCGTCTTCCTCGAATATGTGGCCCCGATGACCGGCTTCGCCTTTCCCGGGCTCGGCCGATCGCACACGAGCGAATGGACGATCGAGGGCGGGCATCTCGCCGAACGCTGCCAGCTCTTCGTCATCGTTGCGCTGGGCGAAACCCTGCTCGCAACCGGCGCCACGCTCGCCCGCGGCGAAGCGTGGAGCGGCTCGCTCCTCTCGGCGCTCGGCGCGACCTTCCTCGGCACGCTCGCGCTCTGGTGGCTCTATTTCGGCACCTCGAGCAAGGACGCGACGGCAAAGATCACGACCTCCGACGACCCCGGCCGCATCGGCGCCTGGTTTAACTATGTCCACGCGATCCTCGTCGGAGGCATCATCGTCTGCGCGGTCGGCAACGATCTGGCGATGGCGCATCCGGACGGCCACGCCACCCTGCCGCAGGTGCTGGTGATCGCCGCCGGGCCGATCCTCTATTTCGCCGGCAGCGCGATCTACCGCCGCGTCGTTTACGGTCGCATCCCGGTGTCGCATCTCGTGGGCATCGTCGCCGCGCTGGCGCTGGCTCCGGTCGGCCTCAACGCCGATCTGCTCACCATGGGGTGGCTCACGACGCTGCTCCTCACCGCGGTCGCGATCTGGGAAAGCCGGACGCGGCGCGCGGCGCCGCCGATCGAGGGGCACTGACCGCGCACGGCGGCAGCGCCCTTCCGTTCAGAACCGCGCTTCGAAACTCAGCCCGATCATACGCGGCTCGCCGAGCAACGCGTTGAGGCGGCCATCATTGTCATATTGATAGTCGAAGAATTTCTCGTCGAAGATGTTGTTCGCGAACAGATAGGCGCCGAAATTGTCGTTGCTCCAGCCGACCTTGGCATTGACGAGGGTGCGGCCGGGCACATCGCGGGCGCTCTGGTCGATCAGCCCCTGATAGGCCGCGCCGCGATGATTGACGTTGGCGTTGACCGAAATCCCGCTCCGGTCGCGCCAGCTGAAACCGGCCGCCCAGGTCCAGCGCGGCGAGCTCACGAACTCGAGTCCCGACAGATCGTCGACAAAGCCGCCCGTCGCGTCGAAATCGAGGAATTCGGTGCGCGCATAACCGACCGATCCATAGATGTTGAAACTGTCGGTGACGTCGAAATCGCTCTCGACTTCGAAGCCGTAAACGCGCGACTTGCCCGCATTCTGCGTCTCATAATCATAGACGCTGTTCGACAATTGCACGCTCACCTGCTGGTCGGTCCAGTCGATGAAAAAGGCGTTGGCGTTGAAGGTCAGCCGCCGATCGAACCACTGCGTGCGCAGCGACAGCTCATAATTCCACGTATATTCGGGATCATAGACATAGGTCGATGCGCGCGCCGGGTTCACGCCGCTGCCGCCCGAGCGATAGCCGCGCTGGACGATCGCGCTGATCGTCTTGTCGGGCGCGATTTCCCACGAAATGCCGCCCTTGGGCAGGAAGGCTTCATAACTGGTGTTCGACAGCGGGCTGCTGCTGCTGGCATCGTCGGCCTGCTGCTGGATCAGCCCGTTGACCGTCGACAGGATCATGTTGAGCGGCGACGGATAAAGCGCCGGGTTGGGCAGCGGGGTGTTGATGACGACGATATTGTCGTTCGATACCCGCTGCTTCTCGCGATCGTAACGGAAACCCGCGAGCAGCTTCAGCCCCGGCGTGATTTCAAAACTAGCATCGCCGAACAGCGCCATCGTCTCGATGTCGATCGAATAATCCTGCGACGAGGTGATGTAGATCAGCCCCGGATATTGCGCCCTCGCCTGCTGCGCCAGAAAAAGCGCTGTCGCGGGATCGAGGCCGAAGGGCGGGCCCTGCAGCACGGCGGCGACCGTCGGCGTCAGCCCCAGATCGCGGTCGGGATCGAGACCGAAGGTGCTGTTCGTGTTCGAATCCGGATTCTTGGTCCGTGAATAATAGCCGCCGATCAGGCCCTGCAACGGGCCGGTATCGAACGTCAGGCGCAGTTCCTGGCTGAAAATCTTCTGATTGGTAACCGCATCGCCATAGGCGGTATCGACCGCCTGCAAATCGCCGTCATAGGCCGACGATGTCCGCAGATGATTATAGGTCGAGATCGACGACAGGGTGAACACATCGCCGAGCGGCAGCGTCGCATCGAGCGTGAACAGGTCGGTCTTCGATCGCGAAAAGGTCGGCCGATTGGCCTCGACGATGCGATTGCTCCAATAATCGGGCGTGTCGCTATAGGCATAGCCGCGTCCGTTGCCGTCGTGCCGGTCATGGAGATAGGACAGCTTGATCTGCAACCCGTCGGCCCCCGACGGGGTGAACAGCAATTTGGCGCGCACGACGTCGCTGCTGTTCGGATCGTAATGCCCCCCGGTGAAGCTGTTCTTCACGAACCCGTCGCCGCGCGTCAGTTCGCCCGCAACGCGGAAAGCGAGGA
This sequence comes from Sphingopyxis sp. OAS728, assembly GCF_014873485.1. Lineage (NCBI taxonomy): Bacteria > Pseudomonadati > Pseudomonadota > Alphaproteobacteria > Sphingomonadales > Sphingopyxidaceae > Sphingopyxis > Sphingopyxis sp. OAS728. The sequence continues at coordinate 2,496,866 of NZ_JADBDT010000001.1, forward strand.
CATCGTCGATGATCGGGCCGCCGATTGCGGCGCCGAAGCGATATTCGCCATTGGCATCGGTGATCATCGCGCGCGCCTTGCCCTGCCAGTCGAAGCTCGGATCCGCGGTCTTGATGATGATCGCCCCTGCCAGCGCGTTGCGCCCCTGCAGCGTCGATTGCGGCCCGCGCAAAATCTCGACCTGGTCGATATCCCACAGGTCGAGCGGACCGCTGGCGGTCGCGTCGCTCGGCAGCGGCGATCCGTCGAGATAGACGGTGGCGAGGTCGCCGAAACCGGTGCCCGACACATTGGTGTTCGAAATGCCGCGGATCGTGAAGCCCGACTCGTTGAAGGTTGAGGCCAGGTTCGCGGTGCGATCGATCAGGTCGAATATATTGGTCAGGCTCTGACGTTCGATATCGTCGGAGGTAAAGACCTTCACGCTTTCGGGCGTGTCCTGCAGCGTGCGGTCGAATTTCAGGCCGGTGACGACGATCTCGTTGCTCTCGCCCGTATCGGCCGCGTCGGCCACCGCGGCATCCATCGCCGCTTCTTCGGCGTGCAGCGGCATCGCCGCGCTCGCCAGCATCAGGGCCAGAACCGGCCGGAAAGAGTTGGTCATTGTCTTTAGCTCCCCGCTTAGCTATCGAAGGGCCCGCTATTGCTATTGCGAATGCGAGTCAATAGTGAGGCCGGAAACGATATAGGGGGACAAGATGGAAGACACTCCGGCGCTTTTGCCGGCGTTGCTCATTGCCGTGGCGGCGGGCGCGGGCGCATGGCTGCTCCGCCGGTCGTGGCTGGGCAAGCAGCAGCAGACCGGCCTCGTCGCCCTCGGCTGGCTGCTCATCGCCGCCGCGACCATCGTCCCTGCGTGGCTGCTCGGCCCCGCGCGCGGACCGTTCATCGCGCTCGCGATCGCCTCGACCGCCGCGCTCGGCATCGTTGCCGCCAATTATACTGTCCGGCAGGCGAAGGCACGCGCCGCGCGCGAAAGCCTCGCCCCCGAACCCTCCGACCGCGCGACCACCAAGGGACGCGAGACGCTGCGCTGGCTGCTCGCGGGCCCGATCGGCATGGTCGCCGCGATGGGCGTCGGCATCGCATGGGCCGCCTTCGTCCCCGGCGAACAGCAGACGCGCCTCGTCATCGGCGGGCTGATCGTCCCCGTCGCATGGGGCGCGTGCATGGCGTGGACGCTCGCCGACAACCGCATCCTCCGCGCAACCGCCGTGCTCGTCGGCGTCGCGCTCGTCAGCTTCACCGCCGCCATCGTGAAGGGCTTCGCATGACCGCCGCCACCCCCGCCCCGAAGCCCCAAAAGCCCGCGAAGAAAAAGGATCTGATGTCGCGCATCCCCGCGGGCTTCGTCCGCGCGGTGCTCCGCGGGCACAGCAGCCTAGGCCTCGCCTTCGCCGCGCTCATCTATCTCATCTGCCTGTCGGGTAGCATCGCGGTCTTCGCGCACGAGTTCCAGCGCTGGGAAAGCGCCTCGGCGCCGCAGCTCACCGACGCCACGCCCGAATCCGTCCAGACCGCGTTCGAGGGCGCGATCGCCGCGGGCGGCCCGGGGGTCGAGCATGTCTATATCACGCTCCCCACCAATGACTTCCCGCGCCTGCTCCTCCATGTCGATGCCGACCAGGACCGCGAGTTCGTCGCCGACGCCGCGGGCAAGCTCGCGCCGTCGACCGAGTTTGCGTGGACCGAGTTCATCACGCGCCTCCACATCAACCTCCACCTGCCGCGCACCTGGGGCGGCTTCCTCGTCGGGCTGATCGGCGTCGCTTTGCTGTCCTCGCTCATCTCGGGCATCCTCGCGCACCCGCGCATCTTCCGCGACGCCTTCCACCTCCGCCTCGGCGGGTCGAAGGTTGCAGGAGGCCGATCTCCACAACCGGCTCGGCGTCTGGGCGCTGCCCTTCCACATCATCATCTCGCTCACCGGCGCCTTCCTCGGGCTCACGACGATCATCGTCGGGGTGCTCGGCATGGCGATGTTCAACGGCGACGCGGGCAAGGTCTACGCGCTCTTCATCCCCGAACCGCCGGTCGACGATCCGCGCCCCGCGCCGGTGCTCGACCTCAAACCGATGTATGCAAAGCTGCCGCAGGACGGCGGCCGCCTCACCTATATCTTCACCGAACATCCGACCGAGATGGGCGGCGCCGCGCTGTTCAACGTCAAGCAGCCCGATCGCATGGCGGGCACCGACAGCTATGCCTTCCGCCGCGACGCGAGCATCTACAGCGCGCAAAAGGCGACCGATAACAATCTCGGCGAGGATCTGCTCGGCGGCATGGGCCAGCTCCATTTCGGCTGGTTCGGCGGCGGGATCGTCAAGATCGTCTATTTCGCGCTCGGCCTCGGCCTCACCTATCTCGCCGCGAGCGGGGTCCATATCTGGCTCGCGCGCCGCCGCGACAAGGGCCGCCCTGCCCCCGCGTGGGAGCGCGCCTGGGCCGCGACCGTCTGGGGCCAGCCCGCGGGCATTGCCGCCGCTGCGGTCGCCGGCCTCGCCATCGCGAGCGCGCCCGCCGCGATCGCCGCGTGGCTCGTCGTCAGCCTGATCTTCCTGGCTCTCGCGATCCGCCTTCCCGCGACACGCCTCTCGACGCTCGGCCGCCTCGTGACCGGCGCGCTCACCCTCGCCGCCGCCGCGACGCACCTCGCGCTGCGCGGCGGCATCGGTACCGCGGATCCCATGGCGTGGATCGTCAACCTGTCGTTGATCGCCGGCGGGCTGTTCCTGCTCCTGTGGAAGCGCGGCACAGCCACCACCGCAGCCAAGCCCGAACCCGCGACCGCCCCGGCCTGACCCGAGGCGGCGCGCGGTCGGCCGCGCCTATTCGCAGCAGCGGTCGGGATCGTCCGACGCGTCGAGCGCAACAAGCAGGCCGATGCCTGCCAGCAGCGCGAGCCCGCCGACAACGACCGCGACGGTCCCCGCGTCGGACATGTTGCTCCGCCCCTTCGTCGACGCCGCCTTGCCGGAGGTCAGGCGCTGCCCGCCGAGCGAAAGCTGCGGCGCGACCTCATCGCCCCTGAACCCGAACTCGAGCCCCTCGCCAAAGCGCCACGCGGGTCCGCGCAGCCCCGACCCGTCGCTCCGCTGCATCGGCGCGAGCGTCAGGCTGGCGCGGATATCCTTGTCGCTCTCGCGCCCGCCGCCGAGCGGGATGCGCAGCCGCACCCCGGCAAAGCCCCCCGTGGCGACCGGCCCCGCGCCGTTCAGATACGCGGGCCCCTGCGCCGTCTGCGCATGGAGCGGCGTCGCGGCGCACGACAGCAAAGCGAGCGATGCGGCAATCGATTTCATGGTCATAGGATGCCCTCCCTGTCCGCACCTGATCGCCCGCAATTGAGGCCGAAGAATGGCCGGAGCACCCCGCCGGAAAGGCCTACCCCTCCGCCGCCTTCGCCTTGCGCCGCTGCCGCCACGACGGCACCTTCTTCACCGCGGCCACCCCGTCATCCACCGCCGGCGTCAGTGGCACCGCCGGCACTCGCTCGCCGCGCGCCTCGGCCGCTTCGATCCACGCCAGATAGCCCTCGGGAATATCGCCCCCCGCGCTCACCCAGTCGGCCTCGCCCGCAAAGCGCTGCACCGGCTCGGCATCCACAGGCGCCCCCTCATACATTTGCAGCGGCCCATAATAGGGCGTGTCATGCTCGCGCAGCTGCACCATCTCCACCCCCGGATCGTCGAGCTGCATCGCAATCGCCTCGAGCGCGCCCTCATCGGTCGCGGCGATCATCGCGCGCTGCCGCTCGGCGAGCGCAAGCAGCGCCGCCCCGATCTCGGCCTGCGCCTGATCGTCGAGCGCCGTCCCCTCATATCCTTCGAGCAGCGCTGCCGCCTCATCCTGTGCCCCGACCGGATCGCCCGCCCCCGCGCCATCGCCGTGGATCACCGTCCGCACCGTCGTCGTCGAGGCCTCGGCCATCGCACCTCCCGCCCCCACATTCCCGTTCGTGTCGAGCGAAGTCGAGACACCCATCGCGCCAGCACCGCCGCCCGACGCCACAGCAACCGCCCCGGCGCGCGTCGAGAAATAGTTGATCGTCGTCCGCTTGCCGCCCGCATCCTGCCCATAATGGCGCAGGCAGAACATCAGCAGCGCGTCATTGTGCCGCCGCCGAAACCCCATCAATTTCCCGGCGACAAAGACGGGCACCAGATAGCCGTCGATCGCGCGTTCGAACGCAATATCCTTCAGCCGCGCGACCCCGAAATCGAGCGCCGCCTCCCACGCCCGGCGAAAGCTCTCCGCACCGGGAGCGCGCCGCAGCGTATAGCAATTCGCCTGCGCCATATTGACCATAGCCGCCGCGCGGCTGACCGACCCGGTATCGGCGAGCGCCCCGATAAACGCCTTCTGCCGTTCGGGCGTCCACCCGTCATGCCGATATTTGCGCGGCACCGGCGTAAAGTCGGGAAGCGGCGGCCGAGCCTCCGCCGCGATCGGTGTCCGGTTCTGCATGATAAGCCCTCCTGTCTACCAAACCGGACAGGATATGACTTGGTGGTGGAATGTAGGAAAGAGGTTTGTTCATGGTTTGTTCAATCTGCGGCCATATCGGCTTCGCGGTACATTTTTGGCCCTAAAGTAATCGAGAGTTTCAGAACTGCGTTCGAAGGTCCATTTCGGGATCGATTGTTAGAAATCGTCTATGGTGCTGCAGGATACACGCGGTATCTTAGTGGAATGAAGCTCCCATTTGATGCCCGCCAAGACCGCGCGATCCGAGACGAATACGGCGACAAGCTCGAGCGAGGTCCATTTGTCGATAGCCTCGTTAGGGCATTGGTGCGGGTTGACCGTGATGATCGCGGAATAACCAAATCGGCCGAAGCAACCGGTTACGTTGTAGGTCTGACTGGCAAATGGGGGCTCGGCAAGTCGAGCGTCCTCAATTTATTGGCGCTAAAGCTTGGCTCAATGGACCGCGTAATCGTTGCGCAGTTCAACCCGTGGCTGCTTGGCAAGGGAGACGAACTTCTCACCGGTTTTTTCAACGCCCTGCGTGCAGCAGTCGGCAGAAATCGCAGCGAAGAATTTAACGCCTTAAGGGATGAATTGGACCGATATTGGGGCGCTATATTATTCTCGAGCAAGGTGACGATAGCCGCGACGGACGTCGGCACGAGCGCGGGTTTTTTCGAGAAGATTCTCCCGAAGTCGATAAAGTCGAAGCCTATTTCGCCGGAGGACGAGCGGTCGGTTTTAGAAAAGAAGATCACGGATCTACGCTGTGCGGTCGTCGTCCTTATAGATGAACTGGATCGGGTAGAAGACGATGACGTCAAAGCCGTCGCGCGCCTAATTAAAGCCGTGGGGGAAATTAGAGGCGTTTCTTATCTCGTAGCATACGACCCCAAGCGTGTTGCTGAGGCCCTAGGTGGAGGGCGAACCGACGAGTGCCGGGAGGCTGGCAACAGCTATCTTGAAAAGATCGTACAGCACCCAATCCCGCTTCGCCCTCTTTTCAGAGGCGACGCCATGGCATTGCTTGATGCCGCTCTTGAGCAGCACAAATCGGCATTGCCAGAAGAGCCTACTGAAGCCGAGCGCGACATTCGAGATCGAGTTCTCGACGCAATCGAAACACCGCGTGAGGTGAAGCGCCTAGTGGGGGCCTTTGCTGTGCTTGAAGAAGCGGTCCGCGGAGAGATATCGCCGTTTGATGTCCTCGGCTATTGCTGGCTAGCCACTAAAGCGCCCGCACTCCGTGATGCAATTGCTGCAAAAATTGAGGAACTAGTTGACGATCCGGGAGAGTTGGAAATGGTCCGGCGCGTTTCCGTTCAAATGGACAAGGGCCGCGCCCCGGACGTCACTTCTGTTCTTGGGCCAAGCGCGGCAGCTCATAAACATGTGCTCGAATTGCTCTTTCCGAGATTCACAGATCGAGGGGTAGCGGGCAGTGGGAATAGGCTGTCTCGTCGGAAAAATCTCATCCGAATGTTGTATCTCGGAAATCCACCAGGCATGATTCCTAGGAGAGAGATAGAGGCCCTGTGGATGCTCTGGGCCGCAGATCTCACTTCGAAGCTCCTTGAAACGTCTAGTGAGGGAAAGCTTCCGGATTTACTCGATCGCATTGAAGATCTGCTACCCGATCTGCCTGAAGCTGGCGATGACGAGTTCTGGTCGAAACTTTCCGACGTATTCGTGCGAGATCATGATTGGCTCGATGGCCCCAACAGTGCGAATGAACTTTCACGTGACGCGGCGCGATCGTTGGCACGGCTCGCAGCTCGTGATGTGCGTCAGATACCAAGAGTAAGGAAAGTTCTCGAAGCGTTGATCAGGGAGGGTGATCTAGTGATTGCTCCTTGGATTCTTCGGAATGAAATGCGCGCTAACGGGCTCTCCAGAAACTCGCCTAGCGGTTCATCACAAGCACTATATGATAAAACGCAAGTCGAGGATCTCATGCGCCGTGAGTTTCCCCGATATCGAACCGCAATCTTGAGCGGCCTAGCCCTGCGTAGGTTACCGAATATGGAAATATTTTATGCGCTTCTTAACGCGTCCGCTTGGGACGAGCACCTCCGAGAAAACCTCACTCAACAACTTATCGGAGCGGAAGCTATTGGCACTTTCGCCGGACTAATTGTGCCACCAGGATACGCCACCGAACTTAATACAATAAATGAGTTCTGTAATGCTGAAGTTCTCAATGCTCGCGTGGGAGACCTTTTAGCTGACCCAGCCGCCTTTCCCGATCCATGGATCAAGGAATCGGTTAACAGGCTACATCGAACCCTCAACGGGCGCGATCCCCATTTTGACGATTAAAGGAACGGCCACGACGTGAAACTTTGCGGCGCCCTAGCGGCTATGCTGAGCTCCGCTCTACCACCTGCCACTCCCCCAACCCCAAATCCCCGATCTCCCACCCCCCGATCCGCCACCGCACTAGCCGCAGCGTCGGAAAACCGACCGCCGCCGTCATCCGCCGCACCTGGCGGTTGCGGCCTTCGGTGATCGTCAGTTCGATCCAGCTATCCGGCACGCTCTTGCGATATCGCACCGGCGGGTCGCGGTCCCAGAGCATCGGCGGGTCGATGCGGCGGACCGCCGCGGGGCGAGTCGGGCCATCGTTCAGCGTGACGCCGCGGCTGAGCGCCGCCAGCGCGGCGGCGTCGGGCTCGCCCTCGACCTGCGCCAGATAGGTTTTGGGCGTCTTGTGCTTCGGCGACGAAATGCGCGCCTGCAGCGCGCCGTCGTCGGTCAGGATCAGCAGCCCCTCGCTGTCGCGATCGAGCCGCCCGGCCGGATAGACGCCGGGCACGTCGATATAGTCGGACAAGGTCGCGCGCGGGCCGTCCGCGCTCGCGGTCATGCCCTTGTCGGTGAATTGCGACAGCACGCCCCACGGCTTGTTGAACAGGATCAGCGTCACGGCATCACACTCCGCGCCACCGCCTCAGCGACCTTGATGCCGTCGACCGCCGCCGACAAAATGCCCCCGGCATAGCCCGCGCCCTCGCCCGCGGGGAACAGCCCCGCGGTGTTCAGGCTCTGAAAATCCTCGCCGCGGGTGAAGCGCACGGGCGAGGAGGTGCGCGTCTCGACCCCCGTCATCACCACGTCGGGATGGTCGTACCCCGCGATCTGGCGCCCGAACACCGGGATCGCCTCGCGCATCGCCTCGACCGCGAAGGCGGGCAGGCATTGCGCCAGGTCGGTCGGGGTCACACCGGGGCGATAGGAGGGGATGACGCTGCCGAGTTCGGTCGACGGGCGGCCTTTGAGGAAATCGCCGACGCGCTGCGCGGGCGCGCGATAGTTCGATCCGCCCGCGACAAAGGCGAGCGATTCCCAGTGCCGCTGGAACGCGATGCCCGCGAGCGGGTCGCCGGGATAGTCGCGCGCGGGGTCGATCGCGACGACGAAGCCCGAATTGGCGTTGCGTTCGTTGCGCGAATATTGGCTCATGCCGTTGGTCGCGACGCGGCCCTCCTCCGACGTCGCGGCGACGACGGTGCCGCCGGGGCACATGCAGAAACTATAGACGGTGCGGCCGTTCTTGCAGTGGTGCGAGATATGATATTCGGCAGCGCCGAGGATCGGATTGCCCGCATCGGCGCCGAAGCGCGAGGCGTCGATCCACGATTGCGGATGCTCGATGCGGACGCCGATCGAAAAGGGCTTCGCCTCGACATGCACCCCCGCCGCCAGCAGCATCGCGAAGGTGTCGCGCGCGCTGTGGCCGATCGCCATAACGACGCGATCGGCCTCGATATACTCGCCGTTTGCCAAGTGCACGCCCTGCACGCGGCGTTCGCCCGCGCCGTCGGTCACGATATCGAGCCCGTCGACCTTGTGCTGCCAGCGATATTCGCCGCCCAGCCCCTCGATCGTCTCGCGCAGGCTTTCGACCATCGTCACCAGCCGGAAGGTGCCGATATGCGGGTGCGCCTCGGTCAATATTTCGGGCGGGGCGCCCGCTTTCACGAATTCGGTCAGCACCTTGCGGTCGAGGTGCCGCGGGTCCTTGATCCGGCTGTAGAGCTTGCCGTCGGAGAAGGTGCCCGCGCCGCCCTCGCCGAACTGGACGTTCGATTCGGGGTGGAGCACGCTGCGCCGCCACAAGTCCCATGTGTCCTTGGTGCGCTCGCGCACCACCTTGCCGCGGTCGAGGATGATCGGGCGGAACCCCATCTGCGCGAGGATCAGCCCGACGAACAGTCCGCACGGCCCCGCGCCGACGACGACCGGCCGCTTGATGCCCTTCGGCGCTTGGGTGATGAATTTATACGCGGTGTTCGGGGTCTGCTGGACATTGCGGTCCTTGCGAAAGCGCGCGAGCACCGCGCCCTCGTCCTTCACATTGACGTCGACCGAATAGATCAGCTTGATGTTCGTCTTGTCGCGCGCATCGTTGGCACGGCGTGCGACGACGTGGCGGATCAGCTCGCGCGGCGAAATCCGCAGCCGCTTGCAGATCGCGGCGGGCAAATCCTCGGGCGCATGGTGCAGTGGCAAGGTCAGTTCGGTCAGGCGAAGCATCGCCCGCCTGTAATGCGCAAGCCCGCCGGGGGGAACGCCAATCGAAACGGGGTTCGAAAAGAAAAGGGGCGGCCATCGCTGACCGCCCCCTGATCCTTACGCCGCTTCCTTCTTGCGCGACGCCTTCTTGCGCTCGTGCGGATCGAGCAGCGCCTTGCGGATGCGGATATTCTTCGGGGTCACTTCGACCATCTCGTCATCGTCGATGTAAGCGATCGCCTGTTCCAGCGTCATGCGGCGCGGCGGGGTGAGGCGGATCGCGTCGTCCTTGCCCGTCGAACGGAAGTTCGTGAGCTGCTTCGACTTCATCGGGTTGACTTCGAGATCGTCGGGCTTTGCATTCTCGCCGATGATCATGCCCTCATAGAGCGCCTCGCCGGGCGAGACGAAGAGGATGCCGCGCTCTTCGAGCGGGCCCAAGGCATATGCAACCGCTTCGCCATTGCCGTTCGAGATCAGGACGCCATTCTTGCGGCCTTCGATCTGGCCCTTGTGCGGACCATATTTCTCGAACAGGCGGTTCATGATCCCGGTGCCGCGCGTGTCGGACAGGAATTCGCCATGATAGCCGATCAGGCCGCGCGACGGGCCGCTGAAGGTGATGCGCGTCTTGCCGCCACCCGACGGACGCATGTCGGTGAGGTCAGCCTTGCGGATCTGCATCTTCTCGACAACCGTGCCGCTATGCTCGTCGTCGACGTCGATGACGACGGTTTCATAAGGCTCGGTGCGCGCGCCGCTTTCGTCGGTGCCATAGAGCACTTTCGGGCGGCTGATGCCGAGTTCGAAGCCTTCGCGGCGCATCGTTTCGATGAGCACGCCGAGCTGGAGTTCGCCGCGGCCCGCGACGTCGAAGCTGTCCTTGTCGGCGCTTTCGGTGATGCGGATCGCGACGTTCGTTTCGGCTTCGCGGAACAGACGGTCGCGGATCATGCGGCTCGTGACCTTGCTGCCTTCGCGGCCCGCCATCGGGCTGTCATTGACCGCAAAGCGCATCGACAGCGTCGGCGGATCGATCGGCTGCGCGGCGATCGGTTCGCTGACGCTCGTGTCGGCGACGGTGTTCGCGACGGTTGCATTGGTCAGGCCCGCGATCGCGACGATGTCGCCCGCTTTCGCTTCTTCGACCGGAACGCGGTCGAGCCCGCGGAACGCGAGCAGCTTCGATGCGCGGCCGGTTTCGATCACCTTGCCGTCCATGTCGAGCGCGTGGATCGGCTGGTTGACCTTGACCGTACCCGACTGGACGCGGCCGGTCAGGATGCGGCCGATGAAATTGTCGCGGTCGAGCAAGGTCGCGAGGAAGGTGAAGGGCGCGTCTTCGTCGAGGCCCGGGGTCGGGACGTGCGACACGATCGTCTTGAACAGCGGCTCGAGCGTGCCTTCGCGCGCGTCGGGGCTTTCCGAAGCATAGCCGCCGCGGCCCGAGGCGTAGAGGATCGGGAAGTCGAGCTGTTCGTCATTCGCTTCGAGCGCGAGGAAGAGTTCGAACACTTCGTCGAGCACTTCGGCGGCGCGCGCGTCGCTGCGGTCGATCTTGTTGACGACGACGATCGGCTTGAGGCCGAGCGCGAGCGCCTTGCCGGTCACGAACTTGGTCTGCGGCATCGGGCCTTCGGCCGCGTCGACGAGCAGGATGACGCCGTCGACCATGGAGAGGATGCGCTCGACCTCGCCGCCGAAGTCGGCGTGACCCGGGGTGTCGACGATGTTGATGCGCGTCTGGTCGGCGCCTTCGCCCCACTCGACCGAGGTGCACTTCGCAAGGATGGTGATCCCGCGTTCCTTTTCGAGGTCGTTCGAATCCATCGCGCGTTCTTCGACGCGCTGGTTGTCGCGGAAGGTACCCGACTGGCGGAATAGCTGGTCGACGAGGGTCGTCTTGCCATGATCGACGTGTGCGATAATCGCAATATTGCGCAAAGACATGCGGAAAGAGCCTTGATGGAAGGGGGCAGCGCCCGGAGCGCCGCGAAACGCCGCGCCCCTAACAGAAGTGGTGCTGCGGCGCAACATGATTGCCGAGGGCGCGCGCTAGCGCAGCGATTCCGCCAAGCGTTTTTCATCGTACAGCGAACGGCTCTCCGCTCGGCGCAGCCGTTTTGCGAGCCCCTTGTCGAATTCGCGTTTCCAGCGCACGAGCGCCGGGCCGATCCGCGCCGGGTCGCCATCGCCGATCGCCTGCAACGCGCGCGACGCCGCGAGCAGCGCTTGGCGCTCACGCGCCAACCCCGCTCCCGTATAGCGTTCGGCAATCAGTCCGAGTTGGTGGCGCATCGCCGCGATCGACAGCGCCGCGCCTTCGGGATCGGCGCGATCGATCATCATTTGCGCCGCCGCGATCCCGTCGTCGATAGCCGCAAGTTGATCGCCTAGACGCCGCTCGACGCTCTGTCCCGCCGGGCAGGTACGCATTGCGCGAACATAGGCGGCAAGCACGTCGAGCATGGCGGGCGTCGGCTCGCGTCCGCCGAATTCCTCGACGATCAGGTTGCGGACAAAGGCTTCGAGCGCGCGCGTATCGGGATCGCGCGATACCTTTCCCGGCATCGCGAGATCGGGAATGACGACGGGGTCGAACTGGCCGTTGCCACGCGCCGCGCTGAAGAAACTGTTCGTGACATCGGCCGTCCCCGGCGCCTCCGACACACCCGCGAGCAGGAAATGCGGGTTGTTGCGCCCGTTGATATGGCAGCTTGCGCAGCTCAGCCCCGCCTTCGCCGCCTGACCACCAAGCAAGGTCGGCGCCCCGAACAGGGCGCGGCCGCTCCGGACCAACGGCATGTTGCTGGCAAGGCAGGTCGCGGGCTGCTCCGACAAGAGCGCTTGCTCGGACCCCGGCGCGGTCCAGCGCAATTGTTCGAACACCGGCGGCGGATCGGCGCGCGTTGCCGCGACGCCAAAAAGCAGCGCCGCGAACGCGATTAGCTTACGGATGAGCGCCCCGCTGAAATCCAGCGCTTGAGTTCGTCGACTTCGTGGCAGCCAAAACCGCAGATCGCCTCCAGCTTTGCCAGATGCGCTTTCGCGCCCGCCACGTCGCCCCGCTCAAGCTTCAGCTCGCCATAATATTCGAGCGCGCCGCGATGCTCCGGCGCAATGGCGAGCGCCTCGCGATAATAGGTCTCGGCCGCGTCATAGCGTTTCAATTTGCGGTTCGCGAAGCCCAGATAGGTGAGCACATCGGGATGCGGACCCGCCGCCCACAAGGCCTGATCGAGCTTGGCGATGGCGGCTTCATAACGATGCTCGTTGATCAGGCCGACCGCCGCGACATAAGTCGCATCCAGTGTTTCCGCTGCCGCCAGCCGTACCTCGGGCTCGACTGCGCTTTGCGCTTGCGGCCCCGCGGCGATCGCCGCCTGGAGCTTCGCGATGGCGTCGGTGAGCTTTGCCGAATCGGCGCAGGTCCCCGCGCACCCTTCCTGCATCGCTTTCAACGCGCCGAGCTGCTCGTCGGCCTTTTCGGCCTTGCCGAGTTTCGCCTGCGCGATGCCGAGGTCGCGCCGCGCGTCGACCATCTTCTCGTCGTAGCGGACCGCCGTTTCGAGCGGCTTCACCGCGCGCGATAAATCGCCCTGCGCCATATAGCTCGCGCCGAGCAGATAATTGGCTTGCGGGTTCTTGGGCACCGCAGACACCACCTTTTTGAATGCCTTTGCCGCCTCGTCATATTTGCCCGAAGCAAAAGCGTCGGCGCCCTTCTGATAGTCGACCGTCGGGTCGTAGGCACTCTGGCTCGGCGGGGCGCTGCTTCCACCACCGCCGCCGCCCGCCGCGAAGGCGATCGGCGCCGCAAAAACCGCACAGGCGGCGAGTATGGCTAGTGAAGACCGGTACCGCATCGCGAGTCTCTCCCTCGGTCGTTAGGGCGCCAGCCTATCACAAGCGCGGGACGCGCGGAACGGTTAGATCATGACGACCAGTCGCTCGACCTCTTGCCCCGCGACCCGCGCCGCGCGCACGAGATTGGCGTGAAAATCGCCGGCGCTGTCACCATTCGCCTCGTCGGTAACCGCCTTGATCGCGCCCCATGGCTTGCCCAGCCGCGCCGCGACTTGTGCGACTGCGCCAACCTCCATGTCGACGAGCGTCGCGCCGAGACCGGCGAGATCGGCCGCCGCATCGGGGCACGCGACGAAGCTGTCCCCGCTCGCGATCCGCGCGTGCGGAAGTCCGAGTCCGGGGTCGGACATTGCCGAAAAATGCGCTTCTCCGGCCTCGCCTATCGGCCATTCGCCCGCGCGATAGCGACGGAAGAGGCCGGGCTGGTTGGCGCCATAATCATGCTGCAGCGCCTCAGCGAGCCAATAGGCGCCCGGCGCCGCGCCGAGCGAACCGCAGGTGCCGGTCATCAGCAGCAAATCGGCCTCGCCCACCAACGTGCCCGCACACAGCGCCGCATTGACCTTACCCAGCCCGCAGGTTGCGACAGTTAGGCTGTGGCCGCCAACCACCAGCCGTCGTTCGGCAAACAGTCCGCCGACGCGTTCGCCGGTGCCGGGAAACAGCGCATCGGCCTCTTCGGGCAGCGCGGCGAGGATCAGGATATGGGCCATGGCGCCTCTCTATCGTCTCGCGCAGCCTTGCCAAGCGCGCGTCGCGCCGCCATCGCTCGTATCAATGCTGTCCCGCATCTTCCCCGACCGTTTCGTCCCCGTGCTGTTCGCGACGATCCTGCTCGCGAGCCTGCTGCCGGTACGCGGCGCGGCGGTGCCGATTGCGCAAGGCGCTTCCACAGCCGCGATCATCTTTCTCTTCTTCCTCAACGGCGTGCGCCTGCCGCGCGATGAGGTGCTGCACGGCATCCGCAACTGGAAATTGCAGGGGAGCGCACTCGCTTTCTGTTTCGGCTTCATGGCGATGCTCGGCCTCGCCGCGCAGGCAGCGACGGCGCCGTTGCTCCCCGCGACGCTCGCGCTCGGTTTCCTTTTCCTCGGCATCCTGCCGTCGACCGTCCAGTCGGCGACCGCGGCGAGCAGCCTCGCCGGCGGCAATGTCGCGGCCAGCGTCGTCGCGGCGGCGCTGCTCAACCTGAGCGGCGTCGCGCTGTCGCCTTTGCTCTTCGCGCTACTCGCCGGCGCCGAGGGCGAGATTCATGGCGAGGCGGTGCTGCGTATTGTCTCAATCCTGCTCGTCCCCTTTGTCGCCGGGCAGCTTGTCCAGCGCTCGCTGCGGCCATGGGTACTCGCGCATCGCGGCCTCGCGACCTTCATGGACCGCACCGCGATTGCGATCGCGGTCTATGTCGCTTTCTCGGCTGCGGTCGTCGCGGGAATCTGGGGCCTGCTCGACGGGCGCGAGATTGCCATCGTGTTTGCAGCGGTCACGGCGCTGCTCGCGCTCTCCTTCGGCGGTGCCTGGGCGCTGGGCAAGCTGCTCAAGCTCGCGCGTGCCGACCGCATCACCCTGCTCTTCTCGGGCGCGCAAAAGAGCATCGCGGTCGGCGCGCCGCTCGCCGCGACCCTTTTCCCGCCGGCCATCGCCGGCATGGTGCTCGTTCCGATCCTCGTCTATCATATGGCGCAACTGATCCTGTCCGCTTGGATCGCGCCGGCGCTGCGGTCGGGACAGGGTGTGGTGCTTGAATAACACAGATACGCATGCCATATAGGCAAGTGGTAAGGGGCTGGAAGGAAGACGAATGAGCGAACTGACTGCGACGGCGACCGCAACCGACGAGCTGAAGCTGACGCCGCCCGATCCCGTACCCGTGGTTGCCCCCGAAAAGGCCGCCGGCCTGGTCCCGCTGTCGACCGAACAGAAATCGAAGCTGGAGGAACGCGTCGACGGCTTTATCGACGACCTCGTTGCGCAGGACGTCAATTCGCCCGCCTTTGGCCAGAAGGTCGACCAGATCACCAACATGGGCCGCAAGGAAATGCTAGAGGCGGCGAACCAGTCGAACCGCTTCCTCGACCGCCCGATCAAGGCCATGGATCGCGATACCGACATCGGCCAGAACCTCATCGAACTGCGCAACACCGTCGAGCGGCTCGACCCGTCGGCGAACGGCAAATTGCTGTCGAAACGTGGCTTTTTCGACAAGATTTTCGGCGGCAAGGTCGGCAATTATTTCGCGCAATATCGCAGCGCGCAGACGCATATCGGCGGCATCCTGACCGCGCTCGCCAATGGCAAGGACGAGCTGTTGATGGACAATGCCGCCATCGACGTCGAACGCCGCAAGCTGTGGGAATCGATGGGCAAGCTTGAGCAGATGGTCCACATCGCCCAGACGCTCGACGAGAAGCTCGAAGCCAAGGCCACCGAACTCGACGGCGTCGACCCCGCCAAGGCCAAGGTCATCCGCGAAAATGCACTTTTCTACGCGCGCCAGCGGACGCAGGACCTGCTCACCCAGATGGCGGTGACGGTGCAGGGCTATCTCGCGCTCGACCTCGTCAAAAAGAATAATGTCGAGCTGGTGAAGGGCGTCGACCGCGCGAGCACGACAACCGTCGGTGCGCTCAAGACCGCGATCACCGTCGCGCAGGCGATGACGAACCAGAAGCTCGTGCTCGAACAGATCACCGCCCTCAACACGACGACCGCGAACATCATCGACGGCACGTCGAAGATGCTGAAGGACAACACCGCGCGCATCCACGAACAGGCGGCGTCGAGCACGATCCCCATGGAAACGCTCCAGCGCGCCTTCCAGAATATCTATGACACGATGGACGCGATCGACACCTTCAAGCTGAAGGCGCTCGACAGCATGAAGACCACCGTCAACACGCTCGAGGGCGAGGTCGCGAAATCGAAGGGCTATATCGCGCGCGCCGAAGGTGCGAGCCAGGCGCAGGCCAGCGTGGGCGGCGCCGACAGCCCGCTCGCGTCGCTCGAAGGCTAAGGCACATCATGAGCATGAGCGAAGTCGACAAGATCCGGGTTTCGGCCGCCTCGGCGATCGAACGGTCGCGCGAGCGCCGCCGCCCGATCGGGACAAAGAGCGTCGCGCTGCGCCGCCAGCATCTCTACAAAAAGCTTGGCCGCGTGCTGATCGCGGGCGGCATCGTGCTGATCGGCGCCGCGGTCTTCGGCGCGCTGATCCAGCCGCTGGGCTTCACCGGGCTGCTCGCTTTGTTTATCCTCCTGATCGGCGTCGCGGTGCTGTTCGGTCGCACCCCCTTCCCAGAGCCGCGCCAGGCCGACCTGCCGAAGGCCGACCTCAAGCAGCTCGCCGGCCGCACCGAAATCTGGCTCGAGGCGCAGCGCCCCGCGCTCCCCGCTCCCGCGCGCCAGCTCGTCGACGGCATCGGCGTCCAGCTCGACCTGCTCGCGCCGCAGCTCCAGACGCTCGACGCGGCGAGCCCCGCCGCTGCGAATATCCGCAAGCTCGTCGGCGAGGACCTGCCCGAGCTCGTCGCGGGTTATCAGCGCATCCCGGCGGGCCTGCGCGGCGAAGCGCATGCCGGCCGCACCCCCGACGAGACGCTTGTCGGGGGACTGAAGACGCTCGAAAGCGAAATCGGCCACGCCGCGCGCAGCCTCGCGGCGGGCGAACTCGACAAGCTCGCGACGCGCGAACGCTATCTCCAGCTCAAATATCAGGGCATCGACGGCGAGGACGTGCCGACCAGCTAAGCATTCGGGCGCACTAGGCCTGCCGCCAGCGCTGCGTCCCGAACCACAGCAGCAGGACAAGCAGCAGCGGCGGCGCGAGTCCCCAATGCGCCGGCCCGGCAAGCGGCGCCAGCAAGGGGGCCGACGACAGCAGCCACAAGGCCGCGAGCAGCGCGCCGACCGCCAGCGCTTCGAACGCGAAGCTCCGCCAGAAACTCCGGCGGGCACGAGCATAGGCCGCCTGCGCATCGATCGCGCGAGCGACGCCAACCGCAAAGCCGCGATCGCCCGGCCGCTCGGGCGGCGCCAGCATGGCGGCCAGCATCGCGTCGATGTCCCGATCGTCCGGCGCCGTCATGCGTCCGCTCCTTCGCCGATCATCTTCTGCGCCTTTGCCCGCCCACGCAAGACCAGCGATTTGAGCGTGCCCAATGGCAAGCCCATGATCGCAGCCGCCTCGCCATGCGACCAGCCATGGCCGAAGCATAGGGTAAGCGCGGCACGTTCCTGCGGCGACAGGGCGCCGAGCAGCCGGTCGGCGTCGATCGCGGCGTCGCTCGCCGGGCGCGGATCGGTCGAGCTGGCGGCGTCTTCTCCTCCCAAGAGCCCCTCGCGTCGCCTCGCGGTGCGCCGCTGATCGAGGAACAGCCGCCAGCCGATCCCCATGATCCACGCCGCGTAACTCCCTTGCCCCCGATATTCGCCCGCGCGCTGCCACGCGCGGACGAAAGCTTCCTGCGCCAGATCGTCGGCGTCGCATCCGGCGGCGCGGGACAGGAAGGCGCGCAATCGCCCCTCGTGCCGCAGCACGAGGAGCTGGAAAGCGGCACGATCTCCCCCGGCGACACGCTGGTTGAGGGCCCAATCTTCATCGACGCAACCCTCATCACGCAGCGGCGCGCTCCTCGGCAGCCGCGGCCCGCGCGAGGCGGCGACGGATGAGCAGCGCGATGCCGACGAAGGCGGGGAACAGCGCAGCGCCCGCCGAAGTGCGGATAAGTTGCTCATTGCCCTGGATCAGTCCGAAACCTGCCATAGCGAGGCCAAGCGCGAGCAGCACAAGCGCGTTACGGTCGTCTCCGGCGCCGGCGGTTTCCTTCCCGCCCTGCCAGCCGAGATGTTCATAGGGCTTGTTGAGCTTGTCGATCAGCGGGCTGACCGCGTCGGATTTCGCCTCGAGCGCGCGGCGGATCGACCGATGCAGCATCCACGCATGGAGTAATCGCGCGAGCAGAAAAAAGCCGACGATGAACAGCGCGACCATCGTGATGTTTTCGAGCCACCCGAAAAAGCTGTCGCTGATCGCGACCAGTTCGGTAGTCGGCGGCGGGGCAGGCATGAACGAAGCGATGTCGCGCGGGTCGATATAGGAGGCGACATCGGCCGGACTTATCGATTGCGCGGCCCCAACGGGTACGGTCACCGTCGCGGCGGGCGGCGCCGCGGGGGTCGCGACGGTGGCGGCGGCAGCCGTCGTGATCATCAGGTCCATCGAAATCTCTCTCCTTCATGCCACCGGGGCATGGTGAAACCACAGGCGGCGGCCTCCGGCAAGGCGGGGATGATCTGCGCCGGGGAGCACATACCAACCGCCGCGCGAAACCGCCGCCCGGACCGGCGCTGGGCCAGTCAGACACTAGACGGCACCGCACGCCTTGGTGGATGCAACAATGAGAAATTTTTTGCGGGGGTGAGCCTAAAGTCCCTCGCCGCCCGTCCAATGCGCGTTGACGAGGCGGCGCGCGAGCGCGCTGACCTGGTTGCGGATATCGGGCACCGCGACAACTTCCCACAAATCGCCACGCGTCATCGGCCCGATCGCCAGAATATGCTCCGACGATCGGCCCGACGCATCAACGATATGGCCGTCGCGGTCGATATCGAGCCCGAGGCGCAGCGCGTCGGGGCGGATGCGCCGCGCGCCGAGCAGGCGCTTCATCAGGGGATCCGACGAGCGCAGCAGGTCGCCCTGCGGCCCGGTGCAATTGATCACGCGCGCGGCGCGGAACGTCGTGCGCTCGGCTTCGCCGCGCGGAAACCACGAAACCGCGAGCGCATCGGGCTCGACCGCGACATCGGCGATCTTGCCGGCACGAAAATGCAGCTGCCCCGACGCGATGAGCGCGTCGATCCGGTCGGCGACTTCGGGCGCGAGGCGGTGACGATGGACGTCCCAGAAGGGACGCAGGTGCCGCAGAAAGCGCGCACGCTTGTCGGCGTCGGCCGCCGACCACATCATCTGCGTGATCGGACGGATCGAATCGACGACAAGCCGCCAGTCGCGCTCCTTCGCCTCGTCGCGCGCCCAGCGCACGAGTTCGGAAAGATCGGGCGCGGGCTTGGCAAGCACCGGCTTGGGACGCGGCAATCCGTCGACATGGCGATGCGGCCGCAGCCCCCGGCGCGACAGCGCTGTAATCGGCCCTTCGTGGCCATGCGCGACAAGCCGCAGGATCACGTCGATCGCAGTAAGCCCGGTGCCGACGATGAGCACCGGGGCCTGCTTGTCGAGCCCGTCCTCGAATGCGCTCGCCCAAGGATCGCCGATATAGCGATGCGACGGCAAATGCGCGCCCTCGATCGCGGGCGGATCGTGCGGCGGCAGATTGCCGATCGCGAGCACCGCGCGGTCGGCCTCGATCAAGCCGCCGTTGACGAGCCCGAGCGTGACCTGTCCGCCCCGCTCTTCGATATCGAGCACCGCGTCGTCGACGAGCTTCAGCCGGCGGCCATATTTCTCCATCGCCTGACCAAGCGTCTCGCGCAGGTAACGGCCATAGGTCGCACGCGTCACGAACGCCGCCTCGCAGCCGAGCCCGCGCGCGGCGAGCCACTCGCAAAAATGGTCGGGCCGGTCGGCAAAGGCGCTCATATTGCCCGCGCGGACGTTGAGGAGGTGCGAAGTTTCGGTGCTGCTGTACGCGACGCCGGCGCCCATGCGGTGCCGGTCGCGCTCGATCAGCAGCACCTCGACATCGGGCTGTTCGAGCAGGTTGATCGCGAGCAAGGTGCCCGAGAAACCCGCGCCGACGATCGCCACGCGGGTCGCGGTGCGGAAGCGCGGGCGCGGCGAATGAAGTTGCGCCTCGATCATCCTCATCGCGTTACCACATCGCCGGCAACCGTCACACGTTCGAGTGCGCGATATTCGGGCCAATAGTCGCCGACGGCATAATGCTGCGTCGAACGATTGTCCCAGATGCCGATCGCGTTCGGGGTCCAGCGGAAACGCACCTGATATTCGGGCACCTTGATCCGGTCGAACAGCAGGCGAAGCAGGCTGTCACTCTCCTCCTCGCTCACGCCGACGATGCGGCTGGTGAAGGTGTAGTTGACGTAGAGGATCTTCTCGCCCGTTTCGGGATGCGAGCGCACCACGGGATGACGCACCGGCGGGAAGTCACGCGCAAGCTGCGCGCGCTTTTCCTCGGTGACGCGGCCACCGAAGCTGCGCACGATATCATGCTCGGCTTCGAGTCCTTCGATGCGGTCCTTCACCGCTTGCGGCAAGCCCGCATGGGCGGCGACGGTGTCCGCCCACATCGTATCGCCGCCGAGCGGCGGCAGGTGCCGCGCGCGCAGGATCGAGGCGATCGACGGCCGCTCGCGGAAGGTCACATCGGTGTGCCATTTGTTATACGCCTGGAACGGCGCGACCGTCTCGGCGGTGAGCTGGACACCCTCGACGCCTTCGATCCTGAGGATTTCGGGATAACCCTCGACCGACGGGATCACCGGATGGCCTTCGAGTTCGCCGAACAGGCGGCCGAGCCGGACGTGGCTTTCGTGGCTGATATCCTGATCGCGGAAGAAGACGACCTTGAAACGAAGCCACGCGGCGCGAAGCAGATCACCTTCTTCGGAAGAGAGCGGTCGGCCGAGATCGAGCCCGCTGACCTCGGCCCCGATCGTCGGGGTCGAAGGCGAAATCGACACGCCGAGCGATTGCGCGGTCTCGAACAGGTCGGGGGTGTTCAGCTGCGTGGCCATGAGCAGTCCTTTCGGTCGTTCGATTCGGAAATACGTCCCGGAACGCTGAAAGTAACTCAACTGATATGATTGACAAGTCCTGACGCGCCGAAACGCATGATATGCACGACCTATGGCCGATAGGGAATCGCGTCGGGAAGGACCACGCCCACGTCCTGTGCGTAGCGATCCCAAGCTGCCGCCAGCTCGGCCTTGCGATCGGGATGCGCCAGCGACAGGTCGCGCGTCTCGCCCGGGTCGCGCGCGATGTCGAACAATCGCCAGATACCGTCACCGATATCGGTGAGCTTCCAGTCGCCGCGGCGATAGGCGCGCGACCCGAACAGCTCGGCCCCCACGCCATCGTCGGCGCCATAGACCGGAGCGTCGGCGTTCTTGAGCCAAGCCGCCCACGACCGGCCGGTGATCGGCACGACCTTGCGCCCCGCGACCTCGGTCGCCTTTGCATCGGCACCCGCAAGATCGAGCAGGGTCGGCGCGATATCGGTGACCGACAGATATTGCGTCTCGGCGCCCTTGCGCGCCGCAATGCCTGCCCCGCTGATGAATGCCACCGCGCGCGTTCCGCCTTCGCTCTGATAGCCTTTGGTCAGCCACGACGGTGCCGTTGCCGCCTGCGCCCAGCCCGCGCCATAGGTCAGATAGGAGGACGCCGTACCGCGGTTGGCGAAGCCGTTGTCGGCGCCCTTAAGCGAACTCGCCAGCATCTGCGCACCCGTGGTTTCGATGTCGAGCGCCTCGGCACCATTGTCGGCGAGGAAGATAATCACGGTGTTGTCGAGTTCGCCCGACGCGCGCAGCGTTTCGATCACGCGACCGACATTCTGGTCGAGCCGGTCGACCATCGCGGCATAGATTTCCATATTGCGCGCGGCGAGCCGCTGCTGGTCGGCGGTCAAGCTATCCCAACTGCCGTCACGATTGCGCGGGGTGTGCGCCGTCACGTCGGGCGCTAGAATGCCGAGCTCGCGCTGCCGTGCAATGCGGCGCTCGCGCAGCACGTCGAAGCCTTCGTCGTAGCGCCCTTTGTAGCGCGCAATGTCCTCCGCCGGAGCTTGCAGCGGCCAATGCGGCGCGGTGAAGGCCAGATAGCCAAAGAAGGGCCGTTGGCCTTTCCCTTTCACCGGCCGCTCGCCAAGGAAGTCGATCAGGCGTGTCGCGAAATAATCGCTCGAATAGAAATCCTGGGGCAGGCGCGCGACGACCTTGCCATCCTCGCGATAGGTCGCGATCCCGCGCGTACCGGGGCTGACTTCGGGTTTGATGTCGGTGCCATAATGATTGTGCCCGCCCTGCAATAGGGCAAAGCTGCGCTCGAACCCGCGCGCATGCGGGTCCTGCTCGGGGGTCAGGCCAAGGTGCCATTTGCCCGACAGCAGGGTGCGATAACCGCTCGCGCCCAGCCGTTCGGCGAGCGTCGCGACATCGCTGCGCAAATAGCCCTCATAGCCCGGCTTCCCCTGCTGGTTCGGGCGGATCATCTCGGCCATCGTGCCGAGCCCGGCGCGGTGATTGTCGGTGCCCGACAGCAGCATCGAACGCGTCGGCGAACAGGTCGGCGCGGTGTGAAAGCCCGCGAGGCGGATGCCGTTCAATGCGAGCTTGTCGAGATTGGGGGTCCGAATCTCGCCCCCGAACGCCCCAAGGTCCGAATAGCCAAGATCATCGGCGACGATAACGAGCAAGTTCGGCCGCCGTTCCTTCGCCTGCGCCGGGCCGATGGTCGCGGCAGCGCCGATCAGCACGGCAAAGAGGATGCAGGTGAAACGCGAACCTGGAGTCATTGGATGGTCTTTCAAAAACAAAAGGTCGGCGCGCCCGGGCGAATGGAACCGGGGCGCGCCGCAGACAGGGCCGGCGCAGTCACAGGAAGGAAAGGGAGAGCCATAAACGCCGGCCGATTTCGTCAGGCGGGTTCGTATTGAACCGCCTTTTCCTTGCGGACGGTGCGGCTCTGCCGCCCGTCGATGCCGACCGGAACCTCGCCGGAAATCGTCGCGCGGCGAAGCGTCCGGCGCTGCAGACCGAAGTCGGCGGTCGCACGATGCTGCGTCGACTGATTGTCCCAGATCGCCACGTCGCCTTCGCGCCACCGCCAGCGCACGACATTTTCGGGCTTGGTGATATGATCCTGCAGCGTCTGGAACAGCCGCGCGCTGTCGGCGGCGTTCAGCCCGACGAACTGCTTGACGAAATGGCCCAGCAGCAGGCTGCGCTGCCCGCTGATCGGATGGACGCGCACCACCGGATGCTCGGTTTCATATACCGTCGAGGCGAAGACGTTGCGATGCTCCTTGATCCGCTTCGCCGCGCTTTCGCCGTCGGGCGCCGATTGCAGGATCGACGCATAATCATAGAGATTGGTGTGCGTCGCCCACAGATTGTTCACGAGCTGGCGCAGCACTTCGGGCAGGCCTTCATAGGCGGTTTCGCCGTTCGCCCATTGCGTGTCGCCGCCCGCTTCGGGGATCGTCAGCGCGCGCAGGATCGACGCCTTGGGATAGGCGTCGACGAAGGTCACGTCGGTGTGCCAGCTCGACGCCGCATAGCCTTCCCTGCTGTCGAGCTCGAGCAGATAGCGCGAGCCTTCGGCGACGGGCACCGTCGGATGCGCGACCGGATCGCCGAGCAATGCTGCGAAATCTTCATGCTCCTGATCGGTCAGATGCTGCTGGTCGCGAAAGAAGAGCACTTTGTGCCGAACGAGTGCCGCCTGGATGGCCTGCACCACCGGCGCAGGCAGATCGCCCGACAGTTCGACACCATGGACGATGGCGCCGATCGTGCCGGTCACCGGCGTGATCTCGAGCGGGATATTCTTGTCGCGCGCATTGGCATAGCTGTTGTGAAGGTCCGTCATGTCAGTCTCCTTTTGGGGGTTGGACGCGGGTATTCGGCGCAGGCGCGTCCGGCCGGTTCCGGCTGTCGTCGCGGCGAATTTCTATGAAGGGCGGGAGCATCAGATCTTCGTCCTCAGCGTCGCGCCGATCGTGCGCGGTTCGCCGATCAGCGAGGTCACGATGCCCGTGACCGCCGGCGACAAAGTCTGGAAATAATCCTTGTCGAACAGGTTGCGCGCCCAGAGCGACAGATCGAACAGTCCGTCGTCGGTCTTGAAACCGATGCGTGCGTTCGCGATGCCATAGGCAGGAACGTCGGCGTAGACGCTATCGCTCGACGAGGTGTTGAACGACGAGCGGTGCGAATAATCGGCATGGGCATAGAGTGACAGGTCGCGCCCGCCCAGATTGCCGAGCGGCGCCGACACGTCGCCGCCGAGCGTGTAGGTAAATTTCGGTACGCCCGGCAACTGCGCACCGGTCAGGTCCTGGATTGCCCCCTGGTTGAGTCGTTCGGGTGCCTGCGGGGCGGTGCGGTAATCGCTGTAGGTCGTGTCGGCATAAGCGACCGACGCATAGAAGCTCGCCCGCTCCGACGGCGCGAAGCTCAAGTCACCCTCGACCCCGCGTGAGCGCACGCCCGGGATATTCGCGATATATTGGCGGACGTTGACCGTGTTCGGCACCTGCTCGGTGATCGCGGTCTGGTAATCGCTGATCTCGGTCCAATAGCCCGCGACGTTGAGCGTCACTGCCTTGTCGAGCCATTGCGACTTGATACCGAGTTCGTAGCTGTCGACCTTTTCGGGCGCGACGTCGGGATCGATCCCGGCGGGCAAGTTGGTGAGATTGAGCCCGCCCGACTTGTTGCCGCGTGAATAGGTCGCATAGGCGAGCGCGTCGCCCGAGAACTGCCACGACAGCGTCGCGAGCCCCGACACGCTGTTGTCGGTGAAGCCGGTCGAATAGCTGGTGACCGGGTTGAATTGCGCCCGAAGCGCCGCAGCCTGTGCAGCCAATCCGGCCGGCAGCGTCGACAGGTCGGTGCCCGCGACGTGGAACTGCGTGAACGACCCGCTCTTCTTCTCATGCGTGTAGCGCAGCCCCGCGGTCAGCGTCAGCCGGTCGGTGAATTTCCAGTCGAACTGGCCAAACAGCGCATAGCTTTTGGTGCGCGGGTCGGAGGTCGAATTCGCCTCGAAACCATTGAGCGCCGCCTCCCATGCGGCGAGCGGGATCGGCGAGGTCGCGGGACGGTTCCAGAGCGCTGCGGCAGGGCCATAGGCGCTCGCGCCCTTGCCGCGGATCACCTGCCAGAAATAATAGGCACCAACGACATAGTCGATCGGGCCATCGCTGTCCGACGCCAACCTGATTTCCTGGCTGAACTGGCGCTGGCGGTTCGCCTGCTGCGCCTTGACGATCACCGGAAGCGAGGTCGAATCGCCATCGTTCGCGGGGTTCCAGTCCCACCAGCGATAGGCGGTGATCGAGGTCAGCTTGACCGCGCCAACGTCCCAGTCGACTTGCCCCGACACGCCATAACCGTCCATGTTCGACTGGTAATGGCCGTCGGCCTCGCCGCGCCGTGCGAACGGGTCGATCGTCGGGAAGCTGTAACCGGGGAAGCGCGCCGCGCGCTCGGCAAAGCTGTTCGGAATCGCCGCGCCATTGTCATAGGTGCCGAAATAATCGGCGAAGACGTTGAGGACATGATTCTGCTTCTGGCGCGAGAAATCGCCGATGATGCGTGCCTCGAGATTGGGCGCCGGCGTGAACAGCAATTGCCCGCGCACGCTCCAGTTCGAATAATCCTGCGCGCGCTCCTGCTGCGTCGCATTATAGAGGAAGCCGTGGCGCTCGGTCGACGAACCGCTGATGCGAACGGCAAGCAGATCATCGACGATCGCCCCCGACGCCGAGGCGCGAAGCTGGTAATAGCCATAGTCGCCGACGCTAGCCTCGCCCGAAAATTCGGGATCGAAGCTCGGCTTGCGCGACGTGATGTTGATCGCGCCCGATGTCGTGTTCTTGCCGAACAACGTGCCCTGCGGTCCGCGCAGCACCTCGATCTGCTGCAGGTCGACCAGGTCGAACTGTGATTGCCCGGGGCGTCCGTAATAGACATTGTCGACATAGAAGCCGACGCCATTCTCGAGCCCGTCGTTGGTCAGCGCGACATTGCTCCCGAGCCCGCGAATGTTGATGTTGGTGTTGCGCGGGTTGAAGCTGAATACCTGCAGGCTCGGGACGATCTGCTGGATCTGCGTCAGCGAATAATTGCCCGTCGCCTCGAGCTGCGACGCGCCGACGACCGACAGCGCGATCGGCACGTCCTGCGCGCTTTCGTCGCGGCGGCGCGCCGACACGATGATTTCGGCGCCGTCATAGGAAGCGGCGGCGGATGCCACCACGGCAGCGCCAGCGGCTTCTTCTTCACCTTCGGCGCCGTCGGCGGAAGCCGCTCCGGTTTCGGCGGCAAAGGCGGGTACGGCCGGCAGCAACAGCGCCGCACCGAGCAGAAACTTCAAACGATGATCGGGAGAGAAACGGTTCATTATATTTGGTCCCCGGGCGGTGATCCCACCCCCTTTTTGATGTGATGGATGGTGGCGCGGTGCGCCGCGCCGGATCGGGCAGCCGCCAGCTCCGCCCCCCACAGCGCGCGGGCGGCGCTGCGCAGGGACGCAGGATAGCGAGCCAGATCCGACAGGTCGGATTGGGTCAGCAAAGGCATGATATTTCCCCGCGCCGGCGCTCGGGTGCCGGACGTCAGGCCGCAAACGTCTCGCGTGAGGAGGCGCGGCTGGAGATTATGGGAGGCCGCTTGGCGCGAGGGGCGCGGTCGGTCCGCTACCCCGCGCATGGCGCGGCGATGATCTAGTTGATGCTACTACACATACGCATCGCAATACCCCTTCTTGGGGGAACGCAATGCCTGGCGCTGTCGCCCGAGCATCACGCGCTTTAGCCGTTGGTAACGCGGAGCAAGCTGCTTCCCGGTCAAAAGCCGCGGGTCGAGGGGGAGAGCCCGTCATTCGTCTCGACCAGTGCCGAATGACAATGTCAACTTAATCGATTGATTTTAGATTCGTCAACGATCGTGGCCGGTTTTTGCGACGAAGAAAATCTTTCGGCGGACAAGCCGAAGCTTATCCGCCGATGATATGGGCGCGCAAATGGGGCGTTCAGCGCGGCGCGTCGGCGGGCGTCGTCAGGATCTTGTCATTTGTATCGACGACAAACACCGCGAGCAAAGTCGCGGGTTCGGTCTGGCTCGCATTGGCGCTGATATTGTGGAAATCGCCCGGCAGCTCGGTGAGATTCTCGCCCTTGCGGAAAGTGCGGATGGGACCGCCGTTGATCTGGTTGAGCACTGCGCCGTCGAGCACCGTCGCATAGATGAGCGCCGAGGGCGCGTGGACGTGCGACGCGTTCGCGGCGCCGGGTCCATATTCGACGAGCACGCCCTTGACGCTCTTGCCCGGGACTTGCGGGAGTTCGTGCTGATACACCA
The DNA here is from genome assembly GCF_014873485.1 of Sphingopyxis sp. OAS728. NCBI lineage: Bacteria > Pseudomonadati > Pseudomonadota > Alphaproteobacteria > Sphingomonadales > Sphingopyxidaceae > Sphingopyxis > Sphingopyxis sp. OAS728. Next base: position 2,523,788 of record NZ_JADBDT010000001.1, read on the forward strand.
GGGTGACCTTCGCGGGCTTGGGTGCGGCGGGCGCGGCGTGGCCGGCGTGCGCAGCGGCATCGGTTTGCGCGGCGGCGGGCGCCGCGGCCAAAAGCGTACCGGCCAGGAATGAGCCGGCCAGGAGCGCGGACAGAGCGCAGGTGGCGATCATGGTCTTCATTTTCGGTCTCCTCGGGTTCGGATAGTCCGCGAACCATAAGGACGCCGCACGCCCGGTTGGAGCACCGAGCCGCGATGAAGCGCCTGTACCATCCGCCGATCGCGGAGCACGGACGATCAGAAGCGTTTGATCGAAAGCACTTCGAAGGTCTGGCGCAGCGTCTCGGTCGACCGGTCGTAATCGCCGAGCGCGAGCGCCGCGATCAGCGCGTCGACGACGCAGAGCTGCGCGATCCGGCTCGTCATCGCCTCGGTACGAAACCGCGTTTCGCGCGCCATGGTGAAGAGCACGATATCGGCATAGGCTTGGATCGGCGAGCGCGCGAAATTGGTGACGACGATCGTCCGCGCGCCCGCCTCCTTCGCAAGCCGCGTCGCCGCGACCGTCTCGTGCGTCGCGCCGCTGTGCGAAATCGTCAGTACCGCGACCTCGGGATCGCAGCGCGACGCGCTGATCGCCTGGATATGACTGTCGGTGACGACGCGCGCGTCAAGCCCGATGCGCAACATGCGGTAATGCGTGTCCTCGGCGATCGGCGCCGACGAGCCGATGCCATAGATTTCGACACGCTTCGCCGTCTGGATCGCACCCACCGCGCGCGTCAGCGCCTGCGGGTCGAGCACCGAGAGCGAGTCGCGCAGCGCCTGGATGCCCGAATGAAAGACCTTGCGGCAGATCGTGTCCATATCGTCGTCGCGCGCGACATCCTCGTGGATGAACTGCACCGACTGCACCGTCTCGCGCGCGAGGCTGAGCTTCAGATGCTGGAATCCCGACAGGCCGATGCCGCGGCAGAAATTGACGACGCTGCCCTCGCTGACGCCGACGGCGTCGGCGAGTTCGGTGATCGACAGCCCGACGATCTCGTCGGGCTGCGCAAGGATATAGTCGGCGATGCGCTGCGCCCCCTTGGCCATATTGCCATGAGCCATTCTCATTCGCTCGAGCGCATTTTCGATCGGGACCCGATCGTCTCCCGCCGCTTTGGTCACCCCACCCTTGTCACTCATTTTACGCAATTCTCCGCAAGAATCGACCTCCGCCCCCGCGGAACAGGGAATGCTAGCGGAGACCGCGTCAATCGAAAAGTACAATTTACTCATTTTTATTTAAATACAAAATTGAGCCCATTTCACTCAACTGTCACAAGCCGCCCTTAGCGGAGGCCCCGCACATTGATGCGGTGCAGCATCGAGTCGTGAACACGGCCGCCCCTGCTCCGCCAATGTGACCGGGATTCTTCAAAAGGGGCATGATTGTGCACATCTCTTCCAAAACGCGTGCGGCCATGGTTGGCCTGTTGCTCTCCGCCAGCGCGCTGCCGTCGGTCGCCTTTGCGGCCGTCGATGAAGCGGGCAGCGCCGATGCCGGTTCGGGCGCAGGCGACGAGATCATCGTCAACGGCACCGCGTCGGTCGAAGCGACCCCGCTCGCCGCCGCCGCGGTCGAATATGGCAACGCCGTCCAGATCGTCACCTCCGAAGAGATCGCCGCGACCGGCGCCACCAACTTCGCCGAAATCGCGCAGTTCCTGATCAAGGGCGCGAACATCGGCTATTCGCCAGACGAAGGCGAATATACGATCCGCCTCGACGGCGGCAGCGACCGCGACACGCTCGTCGTGCTCGATGGCGTGCCGCTCTATGACCGCGGCCCCGCGCTAGAAGATATCTGGGGCTCGACGACGATCGATCCGCACATGATCGAGCGCGCCGAGGTGTTCCGCGGCGGCAACAGCCTCTTCTTCGGCAGCAACGGCGGCATCGGCGTGATCAGCCTCGTCACCAAGCGCCCCGACGGCAGCAGCAAGTTCGAACTCGGCGCGCAATATGGCGCGTTCAACACGCGCGAAATCTGGGGCAACGCCCGCTTCCCGATCGATCCCGAGGGGCGTCACAGCCTGATGGTCTATGGCGGCACCATCCAGACCGACGGCCCGCGCATCTTCGCCCCCGAATCCTATGTCGACAATGTCGCCAAGGCCGGCGGCATTCAGGATTATCCGCTCAACCGCAGCAATATCGGCGTCAAATATCTGTGGAAGGTCGACGACAAGACCGAGTTCCGCGTGAACGGCCAATATACACAGATCGAGTTCCACGATCCCTTCCCCGACGCCGAAACCTATTCGCCGAACCGCGTCCGCTACCCGATCGTCGACTTCTCGCTCGACCGCCGCTGGTCGGACAATTTCTATACCGAGCTCGCGGGCTATTGGAGCAATCCGCGCCTCAACAACACCGAAACCTTCGCCGAGATCTGCAAGACCCCCGCAGGCTGCATCGATCCGACCACCGGCAAGACCACGCCCTTCGGCGATGCGACGGGCAAGTCGGTTCCCTTTCCCAATAAGGGCTTCGGCAAGGATTCGAAGGTCGGCGGCTTCCGCGAACTGGGGCTCAATTTCCGCAACACCCTCTCGCTCCCGAACGTCGGCGAGGTCGTCGCGGGCGTGCAGGTCGTGTCGTACAAGAATGACTCGGACCCCGTGTTCCCGATCTCGAACAAGGCGAACACGATCACCGGCGTCTACGCCGATTTCCGCCCGGTGATCCCGTTCAGCCCCGACACCAAATTGTCACTCGCGCTACGCACCGACTTCGCCGACAGCTTCGGGTCGCGCACGATCTGGAAATTCGGTTTCCGCCAGCCGATCGGCGCCTTCTATATCCGCGGCAACGGCGGCACCTCGTACAGCCTGCCGCGCACCAACGAACTTTATGCCGACAGCCCGACGCTGATCGGCAACCCCGACCTCAAGACCGAGGAAACCGAGACCTATAATGGCGGCATCGGCTTCTCGCAGAGCTTCGGCAATGTGCAGGTGAATGCCGAGGTCGGCGCCTTCCACACCGACGTCACCAACCGCATCCAGACCACGTCGGGCCTGACCCCCAATACCTATTTCAACAACGACCGCATCACCGAGATTCGCGGGCTCACCGCCGAGCTCGACGTCCGCGTCGGCAAGGGTTTCGCGTTCAACGTCAACTACACCAAGCAGAAAGCGCGCCTCGACGGCACCAAGCTCCAGATCAACGAAACGCCCGAATATATGATCGGCGGCAACGTCCGCTGGACCAGCCCCGACGACCGTTTCTCGGTCACGCTCTTCCCGCGCTATCAGGGCCCCGAATATGCGACGGGCGGCGTGAACAATTCGCTGCGCAACAATTTCGGCAATTATTTCCTGCTCAACGGCTCGATCGGATATCGTCTGGGCGACGAGCGCCAGCACCAGATCCAGCTGCGCGTCGTGAACATCTTCGACAAGAAATATGCCGAACGTTACGGCTACGGCAACATGCGCTACAGCTCGGCGTTCATCCGCGGCGAGATTGCGCTCAACAGCCCCGAATATTTCTATGGCTATGAGTTCGAGGGCAAGCCGCGCGCGGTCTATGTCTCCTTCTCGACGCAATTCTGATCGGGCCGGTTCGGAGAGCCCGGTTCATGCCGCTGTCACAGCCCCGTCGTAATCGCCCCCCGTTTTTCGGGTCGACGGAGATTGTGTATGCGGCAGTGGATCATTGCGGGCGTGCTGGCGGCGCTATGCGTCGCCGGCACCGCCTGGCTGATGAAATCCCCGCGCGCGACGCAGCCCCCGCCGCTCCGCGTGCTGCTGATCCCCGCCGACGGCGGGACCGAAAGCGGCACGCTCGCCGACTATCGGCCGATCTTCGACGCGGTCGCGCGCAGCACCGGCCTCGGCTTCGACCTCAAGGTCGCACAATCCTATGGCGGGGTCGTTGAGGCCATGTGCAACGATGCCGCCGATATCGCCTTTGTCGGTTCGGTCACCTATCTCCAGGCGCAAAAGCGCGGCTGCGCCGAACTGCTTGCGGTCGCGGTCAAGGGCGGTCGCTCGGTCTATTATTCGGGGCTGTTCGTGCGCGCCGACTCGCCCGCCCGGTCGATCGCCGACCTTCGCAGACGGCGCGTCGCGTTCGGCGACGTCAACTCGACCTCGGCTTTCATCTTTCCCGTCGCGATGTTCCTCGACGCCGGGATCGATCCGGTCCGCGACCTGTCGGCGGTGCGCATGACCGGCACCCACGCCAACAGCCTCGCCGCCCTGATCAACGGCGAAGTCGATGCCGCCGCATTATCCTTCGACAGCTATGACAAGGCGGTACGCGCCAATGTCCCCGGCGCGCGCGACCTTCGCGTGGTCGCGCGCAGCGAACCGATCCCCTATCCGCCGCTGATCGCGAGCACGCGCCTCAAACCCGCCGTGCGCGAGCGGCTGCGCACCGCTTTCGAGAAGGTCGATCACACCGCAGGCGTCACGCCCGAGATGATCCGCGGCTACGGCGGCGCGCGTGTCGACAGCTATGTCGGCCATGTTCCCGCCGATCATTTCGACCCCGCCATGCGCAAGATGGCGCAGGTCACCCCGGCACTGAAGGAGGAGATGCTGCGCAAGTCGGCCGAAAGGCAGGCGTGGTAATGGATATCGGAATCGCCGACCTCTGCGTCCGCCACGCTGGCGGCGCCCACGCGCTCGCGGACGTTACGCTCTATATCCCGGCGGGCCAGATCTGCGCGGTGCTGGGGGCATCGGGCGCGGGCAAATCGACACTGCTGCGCGCGGTCGCCGGGCTGGCAACGCCGAGCGAAGGACGGATCCTGTACGACGGCGCCCCCGTCAGCCAGACGCAGCGCCGCCGCATCGGTTTGATTCCGCAGGACTTTGCGCTGAGCGGCCGCGCCAGCGTCGCGCGCAATGTCATGGCGGTCGCCGATATCGGCATCGGGCGGTCCTTCGCCGGCCTCTATCCGCCGTCCGAACGCGCGCGCGCCGCGCACCTCCTCGCCGGACTTGGGCTCGAGGAAGCGCAACTCGCACGCCGCGCCGACAGCCTCTCGGGTGGACAGCAGCAGCGCGTCGCGATCGCGCGAGGGCTGCTTCATCGTCCCGCGCTCATCCTCGCCGACGAACCGATCGCCAGCCTCGACCCGGCGACGGGCGAGGCCTCACTGACGCTGCTCCGCGACGAGGCGCGCAGCCTCGGCGCGACATTATTGTGCAGCCTGCACCAGCCCGAGCTCGCGCACCGCTTCGCCGATCGCATCATCCAGCTCGATGGCGGGCGCGTGGTTTTCGACGGCCCGCCCGCAACACACGGCGGCAACCGGGTCCAGCCGCGCATCCGGGCGGTGGCGCAATGAACTCTGCCCTGTCTTGGCGATTCCCGAAGCTGCTCAACGCGCGCGCCGTCGCACTGCTCGCCGCCGCATTGCTGCTGCTCTGGTACACCGGCCAGCGCGTCGAAATCGGCAGGATGCTCGCGCTCAGCGGCGAGGCGGTGCTGGCGCAAGCGGGGATCGCCGACCGATCGCAGGTCGCCGACGGCCTCGGCTCGACGCTGGCCGAACTCGTGCCGATCCAATTGTCGTCGCGGCGCGAGGTCAGCCGCATCGAGGGGTTCGATCCCGAACACCTGCCCCCCTTCGCGCATATCGAAACCGCCGAGACGCGCGTCTCCGAACTCAACCCCGAAACATTGCGCCGCGAGGAACGGATGGTGCGAACCGCGTGGTTGGTCGAGCCGTTGGGCTATGTCTTCCATGTCGCGGCCAAGATGCTCGAGACGCTGGAGATCGCGCTGTGGGGCAGCGTGATCGCGGCGCTCATCGGGCTGCCGCTCGCGCTGCTCGGCGCGCGCAACGTCACGCCGCACCCGGCCTTGCGCACCGGCGCACGCGCCGCCTCGGCTTTCCTGCGCGCCATCCCCGAACTCATCGCAGCATTGTTCCTCGTCATCGCCTTCGGCTTCGGCCCGATCGCGGGCGTCCTCGCACTCGGTCTCCATTCGACGGGCTTCCTCGGCAAATTTTATGCCGACGATATCGAGGACGCCGATCCGCGCCCACGGCAGGCGCTCGCCGCAATGGGCGCCGGACGCCTGACGATCTGGGGCAGCGCCATCCTGCCGCAAGTGCTGCCGCAGCATATCGCCTGCACGCTCTACACCTTCGACCGCAACGTTCGCATGGGGGCTGTGATCGGCCTCGTCGGCGCGGGCGGCATCGGGCAGGAGCTCAAGGGCCGCTTCGACATGTATGAATATGGCCATGTCGGCACGATCCTGATCGCCATCTTCCTCGTCATCCTGACGCTCGACCTCGTCGCCTCGCGCGCGCGGCAGGCGTGGCGATGACGCCCACCTTCCCTTTCAATCCGGAGTAGTTTGGATGTCCAATTCGAGACGTGATTTCCTGAAAGCCGCGGGCGTTGCCGGCTCGGCCGCCGCCTTTCACGCCAGCATCGGCCGTGCGCTCGCCATCCCGGCGAAGCGCACGACGGGCACGATCAAGGACGTCCGCCACATCGTCATCCTGATGCAGGAAAACCGTTCGTTCGATCATTATTTCGGGACGATGAAGGGCGTGCGCGGGTTCGGCGACCGCCACCCGATCCCGCTCGCCGGCGACAAAAATGTCTGGTTCCAGAGCAATGGTGCACGCGACCTGCCGCCCTTCCACCTCGACACCGCGCGCACCAACGGAATGAAGGTCCCCGGAACCCCGCACAGCTTCGCCGACGCGCAGGCGGCGTGGAACCAGGGCAAGTTCGGCCTCTGGCCCAAGTTCAAGACCGACTATTCGATGGGCTATTACAAGCGCGAGGACATTCCCTTCCAGTTCGCGCTCGCCGAGGCCTTCACCATCTGCGACGCCTATCATTGCTCGATCACAACCGGCACCGATCCCAACCGCATCGTCTTCTGGTCGGGGTCCAATTTCGACCCCGAGGTTGCCGCGACGGGCACCAACTGCCGCGACGACAAGTCCGAACCCAATAACCTCCGCTGCTGGATCAAGGGCGCGCTGCCCGAACCGGGCTACACCTACGCCGGCAATGCGCTCGAATGGGCGACGATCCCCGAAGTGCTCGAAGCCGCCGGGGTCGACTGGCGCATCTATCAGGACCCCAACGACAATTGGACCGGCGCGATGCACGGCGGCCTCGCCTTCAAGGGCTTTCGCGACGCGAAGCCGGGTTCGCCGATCTACGAGCGCGGCATGTCGCACCATTCGCTCGAAAAGCTCGCCGAGGATGCGAAGAACGGCACACTGCCCGCCGTGTCGTGGGTGCTGCCGCCCAAACAATGGTCCGAACATCCGTCGGCCTCGACCCCGATCGAGGGCGCCGAATTCACCGCGTCGGTGCTCGACGCGCTGACCGCCAATCCCGACACCTGGGCGGGTACCGTCTTCTTCCAGACCTTCGACGAAAATGACGGGCTGTTCGACCATTTCCCGCCGGCCGCGCCGCCCTCGTACAATTCCGACGGCACGCTCGCGGGCAAGGCGACGCTCGCGCTGCCCGGCCATTATTTCGACGATCATGAGGATAAATATCTCTCGCGCGACGACAGCATCTCGGGAACGACGCGCCCGTTCGGCCTCGGCCCGCGCGTGCCGATGTATGTCGTCTCGCCGTGGAGCAAGGGCGGCTGGGTCAGCAGCGAGGTGTTCGACCATACGTCGGTCGGCCAGTTCCTCGAAAAGCGCTTCGGCGTCACCATCCCCGCGATCAGCCCGTGGCACCGCGCGGTGTGCGGCGACATGACCTCCTGCTTCGATTTCTCCAAGGGTGCCGACGCGGCCTTTCCGGCGCTGCCCGACGTCAGCAGCTCGACGAAGATCCTCGACACGCATCTCCAGCGCCCGAAAGCGTTGCCGCCGCGCGCGTCGCAGGAGCTGTTCCAGGAAAAGGGCATCCGCCGTTCGCGCGCGCTGCCCTACGTGCTCCACGTCGACGCGCGAATCGACGCGGGCAGCCAGTCGGTCGTGCTCGATTTCATCAACGAGGGCACAGCGGGCGCGGTCTTCCACGTCTATGACAAAGGCGATCTCGACCGCATCCCGCGCCGTTATACGGTCGAGGCGGGCAAAAGGATCGACGATCGCTGGGCCGTCGGCCCCGATGGCGAATTCGACCTGTGGGTCCTCGGTCCCAACGGCTTCCACCGCGCCTTCCGCGGCACGCTCACCGACGCCGCGCGCGCGCCAACGATGATCGCGCGTTACAATGTCAGGCAGCGCGCACTCTCACTCGCTTTCGTCAACGATGGCAGCAATGCACAGGAAGCGAAAATCCTTCGCGACGCTTATTCCCCGTCGGCCGGCAAGACGGTGGCGGTCGCCAATCGCAGCAAGGCGGTCGAGGCGTGGCCGACGCCCAAGGATCACGACTGGTACGACGTCACGGTCGCGCTTCCGGGCATCGAAATCCGCCTTGCCGGCCGTATCGAGCGCGGCGCGCATGGCATCAGCGATCCGCTGACCGCAGCCTAAAGGCGCGTATGCCGGGCGCGCCATCGGCCGCCCGGCGCTTCGGCCATTATGTCGAAGCGCAAAGCCGCGTCGCGCACCCACACCTTGGGCTAGGCTTCGCGATACCAACGATCGGCTCCCCTGACATTCGGCATGATTGTACGCGAAGCGCGCCCGAGGCACGCTCGCCGAACATCATCAAGGCCACGACCATGTCGCAGTTGATACGCCGGACAGAACGCGAATCGGACATGCAATGCAGCGCTTCGCCGTGGCCCGTCGATCAGGCCGCCGAGAGACATAATCCGGAAGGGCTTCGCGGCGCAGCAACGGGCGGGAGCTGGGCCGGCAGACGATTTCTTTCCGCGCGCATCGTCCATCTCCTGCGGCCCGCGACCAAACAGATATTCGCCCGGCCCGCCGACCCGTTGAGCGTGGCGCTCAGCTATGAAATTCTACGCAACGGGATCGGCGTGCTCGCGCTGGCCTTTCCGATCGTGATGCTGGTGGGCGGCGGGCTCGGCGATATCCAGAGCTCGCTCAGCGCTTATTATCATTTCTCCCCGGCCGCGCCGACGCAATATGGAGCGGGAACAATGCGCGATGCCTTCGTCGGCATGCTCTGCGCGATCGGCTCGTTCCTCTTCTTTTATCGCGGCCACTCGCTTCAGGAGGATCTGGCGCTGAATGCGGCGGGCATTTCGGTCGTTCTCGTCGCCTTCATGCCGATGGACTGGCCGGCGGCGGCGACGTCATCGACGAGCATCGCGGGGACCATCCACTGGGTTTCCGCCACGGTCTTTTTTGTGATGATCGCCTATGTCTGCATTTTCCGCGCCCGCGACACGCTTTGCCTGACGTGCGATGCAGCGCGCCGCAGGACATTCGAACGCATATATCTCGTCCTCGGGTCGCTGATGTTTTTGACCCCCGCTGCAGCCGCGATTTCGTTCGACCGGAGCGGCTATGCGACGCTCATCATCGAAATCTGCGGCATTATCGTCTTTTCGTCCTTCTGGCTGGTCAAGGGCTATGAGATCAGATCGTCGTTGCGCAGGACTATCGACGCCGATTAGCGCGCCATCGGATGAAAAGAAGCACCCACGCTGCGGGCGGCGCGCCAGGCGTGGAGTAGCAAAACAAATCCTTGAGCCCCGATCGAGAGGGCGCGCATCTTCGGTGGATCGTTGAAATTGCAACGCTGCGCATAGCTTGCAGCGTGACGCTCTGGATGCCCCGCGAGGATTATAACTTTTCGTCCTAACTCGTCCAAACTGGTGTCAAATGCTGGGAAAAATCGTCGCTTTTTCAACGAAATCTGATATCATCCATTCCCATCGAAACCCGTCGTTGCCAGCCCAAAATGAGGGAGGAAATGAGGGAGGAGATTTTGGCTGTTAGGTAGACAATGTGGTTGGGCTGACTTCCAGATTCATCCAACACGCAAAGCCGGGGCGTCACTGCGACGGACTCGGATTGTATTTACTTGTCGGACCGACAGGTTGCCGTTCGTGGATATTGCGGGTTCAGGTTCGCGGTAAGCGGCGAGACATTGGCCTCGGAGGCGTTGTGCTGGCGCCTCTGGGACGGGTGAGCAATATCGGCACAGACGTTCCGCTTGAGAGCAAGACCCATCTCAGCCTTTCCGAAGTTCGGGAGCTTTCCATCCGGCTTCGGAATGCCGCGAAGGCAGGCAAGGATCCTGCGGCCGAACTCAAGCGCGATCGCAAGCTCGCTCCGACATTCAAGGAGGCGGTCGAGGCCGCGCACAAAGCGCTTTCGGACAGCTGGAGCGAACGGGAGGCCAAGGCCTTTCTCGCGTCTCTCAAAAACCATGCCTACGCGCCCCTTGGCAACAAGCGCGTCGATTCCGTCACCGCTGATGATGTTGCTTCCACGCTCACCGCGATCTGGAAGTCCAAGCCCTCGATCGCGAAAAAGGTTCGGCGTCGCATCAACGTGGTGCTCGACTTTGCTTCGGCGAAGGGCTGGCGAACGACCGCAGCTCCGCGTGAACAGGTGCGTGTACTGACTGGCAAGGGCAAGAAGGGCGGAAACTTTCCGTCGATGCCGTACGAGGATGCGCCAGCCTACTGGAAGCATCTTGCAAGCCAGCGGCAGACCGTCGGACGTCTCGCCTTGATGTTCTTGATGACAACAGGCGCCCGATCGATCGAGGTGCGTGAGGCGACATGGCGCCACATCGATCTGGAGCGAGGCGAATGGGCCAGACCGGTGGAATTGATGCGCAAGTCGGAACAGGCCCATGTCATCACGCTGAACGAAGCGGCGATCGGCATCCTCCGGAAGATTAGGATCCTGCTGCCGCCCGCGGGGCCCGATGACTTCCTCTTCGCCAATCGCAAGGGTGGAATGATCAGCGACATGACGATTTCGAAGGTCATGCGTGATGATAATCAGCCCTTCGTTCCCCACGGATTCCGCGCCAGCCTCCGAACCTGGGCAGCGGAAAAACAGCCTTTGATCCCTGAACCAGTCGCGGAAGCTGCGTTGTCCCATGTCATCCCGGATGCGGTCATCAAGGCTTACAATCGGGCCGCCTTTCTCGACATGCGCCGAAAGCTGCTCGATCAATGGGGGGCCTTCATCGTAGAGGACAAGTGGAGCGTCCTTCTACCGGGCGACCTCGTTGTAACGAGCACCGCCTAGGCGGCCTGGCGATAGGAAGCAGGGTCCGAAATCCACTGATCGACTTCGGATTCATACCAGCCGGTGGCCTGGATGCCGATGCGGACCTGTCGCGGGAATGTGCCCTCACCGATCATGCGGTAAATCGTCGACCGCGACAGGCCGGTTCGGGCGAGCACTGTTTTCAGCCTAATGATTCTCTGCTCGAGCGTCATGGTCGGTTCCTCCGCCGTAGCTTGCGAAACTCCCTGTCGCCCGACATGAATATCTCGACCATCGCGGGAACGAGCCGCTCAGGCGGCAAGGGCTCGGCGAGACCGTTTGCTGACGCGTGCACCCGCGCATAATCAATGAGGTCGCGCAGGACAGCGCCACCAACCTCAATGCTGAGCTTGACGGGTTTGTCTTCGGCGATCGCGCCCAATCGAAGTTTCGTCATTGCCAGTCGCCTGGGTCGATCGGCTCGAACACCAGATCTTTCGTCACGAAAACCGCGAATGCGTAGCCAGGCCGGATGGTCAGGGTTGGGCGAACCGCCAGCTCGCGCTCGACCACCCTTCGGCCCGCCTCGCCGGTCGTGTCCTGCATGCCGGTGCGCAGGGCGCGGGCGAGGTCATCTTCGCCGCCCAAGCTGAGTTCGCCGCCAACACCCAACAAGGTCGAGACGAGAGCGGCCCGGAACATGCGGCCCCAGTGATTGTTCACGCGGTCCTGCAGCCCCGCCATACCCGACGCGTCGGCGCCGGGTTGGCGATCGAGCCGGATCGAGCGGCCGCCCGGCAATATGAGCCGGTCCCAGACAAGCAGGACACGGCTCTGACCTGCCGCGATTTCGCTGTCATACTCGCCAACCAGCCGGGCTCCCTGCGGAATGAGCAGGACGCGCCCTGTCGGACTGTCGTAGACGTTTTGCGTCACCTGCGCGCTGATCAGCCCCGGAAGATCCGAACGGATCCCCGTAACCAACGCAGCCGGAATGAGCGTCCCGGCCTGCACGACATAGGGTGAGCTTGGCGCCATGATGCGCTCGGTGCTCTGGATCGGCCCCTTACTTCCGCCGGCGAGGAACTGGCGTCGGCTATCCGGGACCGGTGTCGGAGTTCCGGCGCCGCGGTCCGCCAAGGGAGTCGGGGCAGCCGAAGGGGATGCTTCCTCTCGCGGGGCGCCCTCGCTGGCGAGGAAGAGGCGGCTCGCCCGGGCGCTGTCACCCTCTTGTACGGCGCGCTGCCGCGCCTGTTCAGCGGCCGATTGCCGCGGATCGTGCTGCTCACCCGCGGTTGCAGCGATCGGAGGCACCGGTACAGCTTTGCCTTCCGCCTGGGCCGCTACGATCGGACGGCCGAGGTCCCCGGGCAGCGGTGGCCCGAGCTTGGGGACCTTGCCATAATCTGCGGGCGCGCTCGTCACCGCATCGGGGCGCGCCGTGCTGGCTGTCTCGTAAAGTTCCTTCGGCTCACTCGCCGACGGAGTGCGGAGCGCCCAAAACAGCGAAGCGGCGATCGCGAGCCCGGCGACGCCTCCGGCGGCGGCAATAGCCCTACGCGAGAGGCGCATGACGCGCGGCCTCTCGCCTTCCAGCCGAAAGGCTTCGGGGCTAGGGGGAGCGACGGCAACGGCGGTCTCGGACTCCGCCTCGGGCGTAGCGGGCGCGCTCATGAGCGCCCCCGAAGACGCCTGATGTCGCGCTCGATCCGGACGGCCTTGGCGCCGCGACCGCTTCCGAGCCGCAGTTCGCCCCGGTCGAAAAGACGGTCGACGATTATGAAACGTCCATCAACCCGGTAATTGACCAGTTCTGCGGCGCCCTTCTCGCCGAGAATGAAGAGCGGCGGCATGTCGGAACTCGCGACCCCGTCCCCGAATTCGACGAAGAGCTGTCGCCCGTCGTCGAACACGCGAAGCGGCCGCCACGGCACTCGGTCTCCCGATATTCGATAGGCGAAGCTCAGCGCTGAGAAATCAATGCCGCGTGCCACCGGTGCCGCTCGGGCACGCTCGGCCTCGGCGGCCCGGAGCGCGATCAACTCGTCTTGCGGATAGGACCAGGAGACCGCCGCCATATAGGTGGCGGGAGTCGCGCGAAGCTCGAGGTGATAGGTCCGACGGCTGGTGTTGATGACGATATTCGTCATGATGTCGGCGCGCGTTGGCTTCACCAGGATATGAACCCGCCGCGAGGCGCCCGATCCGCTCACCGTATCGCCGATGATCCAGCGCACCGTGTCGCCGGCCGCGACAGGTCCCGGCCCGACCAGCTCCTCGCCTTCCTGAAGCGCGATGTCGGTCACCTGTCCGGGCGCGGCGTAGACCTGGAACAAGGCGCCTTCCGCCCAGGCATATTTCTGGATGGCGTTGAGGAAGGTCGCGCGCTCGGGCTGGACGCGCGCGGCATCATTGGCGCGGCCGACGCTCTGCCGAGGGTCGCGGGATTCGGCGGCGGCCGCTGGCAAAATCATGCCAAGCGCCGCAATGCCGGCGAGCAGCGAATAGTGAAAATCTGCGGTCATTGATTGAGCTCCTTGGACCAGGAAATAGCAGTCACAAAAACTCCAAGCGGATTGCGGCGGAGGGCATCGGAGGTGCGCGGCGGCACGTGGGTGACGGTGAGGATCGCGGACCAGCGCGCGGTCTCGATCAGGCTCCCGTCCTGATAACGGCGCTCCGTCCATGCGATCCGGAAACTATCCTTCGACGCCCGGATTACGCTGGACACATCGACCGCGACCTGGACCTTACCGATCTCGGCAAATGGGTCGTTGTTGCGCGCATGGTCGTTGAGCGCCTGCGCACCGGTTGCCGCCGTAAAGTCGTATGCCGACAGCCAGTCCTTGCGCAGCACCACCGGATCGGCAGGGATCGAGCGCACATGCTCGATGAAGCGCGCGAGATGGAAAGCCGTCTGCGGGTCGGTCGGCTGATAATCCTCTTCGGCCGGCGCGATCGCACGCACTTCGCCGAGCTTGTCGACCTCGACCACCCAGGGCGTGATCGTCCCGCGCGCCGAGTGCCAGACGAGGCCGGCCGCGAGACCGCCCGAGAGAAGAAGCGAACCGAAGAAGGCAAGACGCCAGTTCTTCGCCTGGACACGCGCCGATCCGATGCGGTCATCCCAGACCTGCGCGGCGCGCTGGTAGGGCGTGACCGGCTCGGGCGCGCGGCCATAATGATTATGGGGTCTTCTGAACATGTTCGATCAGTCCTTTTCGCTGATGTCGGGCGCCGAGCCGCCGCCGTGGCTGTCGCCGCCTTTGAGGGTGTGCGCGCCGATGGTCGCACCCTGCGTCACCATCTGGCGCCGGCGCATGGCCGCCGCCCAAGCCGGCGGCGCGCTCTCACCGCTCGCGGGCACCGCGCTATCGGCTGCGCCATCGCGCCCGGCTGCGAAGTTGGCGCGGGTCTTTTCGGCCGCGCTGCGGAGCGGCGAGGTGGCGCGGCTCCCAGCGGTGCGCGCCACATTGGCGAGACCCGACCCGACCGCCCTCGCCCCGCTTTTTCCGGCAGCGCCTGCCGCATACGCCGCCGATGCGCTTCCGGCACCACGGGCTCCGGCAGCAGCCGTGCCCCGCGCCGCCGCGGCCGCCGCGCCGCCCGCGAGCGTCGCGCCAGCGGCGCCGGCGGCGAGCGTCGCGCCCGCCGCGACCGTCGTGCCCGCCGCCGCGCCGGCTCCGAGCTGCGGTCCGCCCGCAACGATGCCATTGGCGATGTTGGGGCCGAAGATGCCAAGGCCGAGAAGCGTCAGCGCACCGAGCGCGATGGCCATCGCCTGTTCTATGTCGGGCTCTGGCCCCATGCCCGCGTTGAGGAAGCGGTCGAACAGCGTCGTGCCGATGCCGGTGATCACGGCGAGCACCAGCACCTTGATGCCCGAGGATATGATATGTCCGAGCACCCGTTCGGCCATGAAGGCCGTGCGCCCGAAAAAGGCGAAGGGAATGAGCACGAACCCCGCCAAGGTCACCAGCTTGAACTCGAGGATCGTCACGAAGACCTGCACCGCGAGGATGAAGAAGGCGAGCACGACGATGACCCACGCGACGAGCAGGATCATGATCTGGACGAAATTGGTGAAGAGCCCGACCGGCCCCAAAAGATCGGCGCTCGCATCGAGCAGGGGTTCGGCCGCGTCGAGCCCCGTGGCCGCAATGACGCCGGGCCGCATGAAATCGCCGATCGCCATCGCGCCGCCGCTCGCTTTCAGACCGAGCCCCGCGAAGCTTTCGAGCAGGATCGTGGCCAGGCTCTGGAAGTTGCCGATGATGAAGGCGAAGAAGCCGATGTAGAGCGTCTTCTTAACGAGCCGCTGCACGACATCCTCGTCGGCACCCCACGCCCAGAAGAGCGCCGCGATCGTCACATCGATCACGATCAGCGTCGAGGATAGGAAGCCGACCTCGCCGCCGAGCAGGCCGAAGCCGCTGTCGATATAGGTCGAAAAGACCGACAGAAACTGGTCGATAACGCCGGTATCGTTCATCTCGCATCCTTTTCGTGGCCGAAGAAGTGCCGCCGCTTCGCGTCCCAGGCCGCCTCGCATTCAGCATCGGCGACCGTAACGGTGCGGCAGCGGCGAAGCGTGCCGAGATCGGGTCGTGCGTCCGCTCCGGAGATCTGCGCGGGAGCGAACGCACGCGGCACGGGCGGGTCGAGCGCGGCCAGAAGCCCGAGCGCCAGCGCCATGCCGCCGACGATCGCGCCTGCCACGAGCTTCCCCGCCCGGCCCATCTCAATGGCCCTTGCGGAAGCGGCGGAAGCGTTCGCGCCCTTCGGCCTCGGCGGCGGCGGCGCGCGCGGCGTCCAGCATTTCGGCGCGGCCCTGCGCCGCGATCGCGGCGGCGAGATCGCCAAGCTGCTGCGACTGGAGCGCGAGCAGCTGGTTGCCCGCCTGCGCCGCCTGCAGCGCGCCGGTCGCCGACTGGCTGGCGGTGACCAAAGTGCCGATCGACTGGCGCGACGCCCCCATGTTGCCGACCACCCCGGCCTGCACCTTCATCGCGTCCTGGAAAGCGCCGACGCTGTCGGTCCAGCGCGCCTCGGCATTGGCGACCATCGCCGCCTGCGGCGCAGACAGCGCCGCGCCCTTGTAGCGCGCGTCGAACGCCTTCTGGATATCGCCCACATCGAACGCGACGCGCTGCGCTTTGCCGAGAAGTTCGCGCGTGCGATCGACCTGCCCCTGCAGCTCTTGCAGCGTCGAGGTCGGCAGACTCTGGAGATTGCGCGCCTCGTTGACGAGTGATGTCGCCTGGTTCTGGAGCTGCTTGATCTGGTTGTTGATCTGCTCGAGCGTGCGCGCTGCGGTCAGGATATTCTGGGCGTAGTTGCGTGGATCGTGGACGATCCCGCCGACCTGCGCAGCTGCAGGCGTGACTGCTGCAACAAGGGGCAAGCCAGCGGCCGCAAGCAACCCAGCCACGACGACACGACGGTAACAAGACATCTTCATCATATTCACTCCTTCAGGGGGCTGCGATTTCGAGATGGCCGAGCAGATCGGCGGCCCATTCGAGGCCGCGGTGGCGGAGCCAGGCCGCCGCAAACTGCTGCTGGCCATGGGCGGCGATGAGTTCGCCGATGCGGATCTGGTCGGATTTCGAGGAGGCCGCGGCAAAGGCGAGCGCGATGTCGCCGAGGCCAAGGTCGAACAGCCGGTTGCCGCGCCGCGACTGGCAATAATAGTCGCGCTTCGGCGTCGCCCGGCTCAATATCTCGATCTGCCGATCATTGAGGCCGAAGCGCGCATAGACGCGCGCGATCTGCGGCTCGGCAGCGCGCTCGTTCGGCAGGAATATCCGTGTCGGACAGCTCTCGATGATCGCAGGTGCGATGCTCGACCCTTCAATGTCCGCCAGGCTCTGCGTCGCGAAGATCACGCTCGCATTCTTCTTGCGCAGCGTCTTCAGCCATTCGCGCAGCTGTGCCGCGAAAGCGGGGCTGTCGAGAACGAGCCAGCCCTCGTCGATGATGATCAGCGTCGGCGAGCCGTCGAGTCGACCCTCGATGCGATGGAAGAGATAGGAGAGCACAGTTGCCGCCGATGATGCGCCGACCAGCCCTTCGGTTTCGAGCGCCTGCACGCGGGCTGTGCCCAGATGCTCGGCTTCGGCATCGAGCAGCCGGCCCCAGGGCCCGCCGACAAGATAGGGCGCGAGCGCAAGCTTGAGCTCCTGCGACTGGAGCAGCACCGCGAGACCGGTGAGCGTGCGTTCGGAAATTGGTGCGGTCGCGAGCGACGTCAACGCCGACCAGATATGCTCCTTGGCAGCTGGGTCGACACTCACGCCCTCGCCCGCGAGCAGCGCCGCGAGCCATTCGGCGGCCCAGGCGCGCTCGGCCGCCTCGTCGATCCGCGCAAGCGGCTGCAGTGCGACCGATCCGTCGCTGCCCGCGTCGTGGAGCGCGCCGCCGAGATCCTGCCAGTCGCCGCCCATCGCGAGCGCGGCGGCGCGGATCGATCCGCCATAGTCGAAGGCGAAGATCTGGCTCTCTGGATAGCGACGGAACTGCATCGCCATCAGCGCGAGGAGCACCGACTTGCCGGCACCCGTCGGGCCGACGACGAGGCAATGGCCGACATCGCCGACATGAAGCGAAAGGCGGAACGGGGTCGAGCCTTCGGTCTTGCCGTAAAGCAAGGGGGCATCACCGAAATGCTCGTCCCGCTCCGCCCCCGCCCACACCGCCGAGAGAGGGATCAGGTGGGCGAGATTGAGGGTGGAGATCGGGGGCTGGCGGACATTGGCATAGACATGACCGGGCAGGCTCCCGAACCAGGCCTCGAGCGCGTTGACGCTCTCGACGGTACAGGTGAAGTCGCGGCTCTGGACGATCTTCTCGACCAGCCGGAGCTTCTCGGCGGCAAGCGCCGGATCGCGGTCCCAGACGGTGATCGTCGCGGTGACATAGGCGATGCCCGCTTCGTCGGCGCCGAGTTCCTGCAGTGCCATGTCGGCATCGGCCGCCTTGTTTGACGCATCGCTGTCCATCAGGACCGAGGCTTCGTTGGTCATCACCTCCTTGAGGATCGCGGCGACCGACTTGCGCTTGGCAAACCATTGCCGGCGGATTCTCGTCAGCAGCTTGGTCGCATCGGTCTTGTCGAGCATGATCGCGCGCGACGACCAGCGGTAGCCGAAGGCTTGCCGGTTGAGTTCGTCGAGCAGCCCCGGAAAGGTGACGCTCGGAAAGCCGGTGATGGTGAGCGTGCGAAGATGATGGTTGCCGAGCCGCGGTTCGAGGCCGCCGACGACCGCCTCGTCGGCGAGCAGCGCGTCGAGATAGGCGGGGCTTTCGGGGACGCGGACGCGCTGGACCTTGGTCGAGACGCAGCTATGCAGGTAAGTGAGCGTCTCGCCGTCATCGAGCCATTCGGCCTCGGGCATGAAGCCTTCGACGAGATGGAGCACGCGTCCCGAGCGATCGATGAAGCTTTTCAAAAGCTCCTTCGGATCGACGCCAGTCTTCGATCGGCCCTCATAGAGCCAAGCCTCGGCGCGCGCCGCCTCTTCGGCGGGCGGCATCCAGAGCAGGGTCAGATAATAGAAGCTTTCGAAATGCGCGCCTTCCTCGCGAAATTGTTCGCGGCGTTCGACATCGAGCAGCTCGGATACGACATCGGGAAACTCCGAAACCGGATAGGAAAGAGCCGGCACGCGCTGCGCCTCGATGAACACCGCCCAGCCCGATCCGAGGCGGCGCAGCGTGTTGTTGAGGCGCGCGGTGACCGCGACGAGTTCGGCGGGCGTGGCGCTGTCGAGGTCGGGCCCGCGGAAGCGTGCCGTGCGCTGGAAGGCGCCGTCCTTGTTCAACACCACGCCCTCCGCCACCAGGCAGACCCAAGGGAGAAAATCGGCGAGGCGGGCGGACTTCGTCCGATATTCGGAAAGGTTCATCATGGGCGCATCCAGACGGGATATTTGAGGTGACGCCGGGCGACGTCGACGAATTGTGGGTCGCGGCGCGCGGCCCAGACCGAGAGGACGTGCCCGACCGCCCAGATCGCGAGGCCGGCGATCCAGAGGCGGAGCCCCAGTCCCACGGCACCCGCGAGCGTGCCGTTGACGATCGCGAGGCTGCGCGGTGCGCCGCCGAGCAGGATGGGCTCGGCCAGCGCTCGGTGGACCGGCGCGAAAAAACCCGGCACCTCCCCTTCCCGGCCCATCAGACGAGCGCTCCGCCGCCGAAGGAGAAGAAGGACAGGAAGAAACTCGATGCGGCGAAGGCGATCGAGAGGCCGAACACGATCTGGACGAGCCGGCGGAAGCCACCCGACGTGTCGCCGAAGGCGAGGCTGAGGCCGGTCACGATGATGATGATCACCGCGACGATCTTCGCGACCGGTCCCTCTATGCTCTCGAGGATCGATTGCAGCGGGGCTTCCCACGGCATCGACGAACCACCGGCATGAGCCGGGGCCGAAACCGCAAGCGCGACGAAAAGGGCGGTCGAGCAAAGCATGGCGCGGCGCACGCCATGCCGCAGGGCATGGATCATCGAATGTCTCCTTCAGGGGTGATGAGGGGGGTCAGCCGATATTCGCCGGTCGAGGGATCGAGGCCGTCGACGCGCGCGAGTTCGGAGAGGCGCCGTCCCGTTCCATCGCGGACGAGCACGGCGACGAGATTGATCGTCTCGGCGAGCAGCGCGCGCGGCACGGTGACCACGGCCTCTTGGATCAGCTGCTCCATGCGGCGCAGCGCGCCGAGCGCACTGCCGGCGTGGATCGTGCCCACGCCGCCGGGGTGACCGGTGCCCCAGGCTTTCAGGAGGTCGAGCGCCTCGGCGCCGCGCACCTCGCCGATCGGGATGCGATCGGGCCGCAAGCGTAGCGACGAGCGGACAAGATCGGAGAGTGATGCCACGCCGTCCTTCGTGCGCATTGCCACGAGGTTGGGCGCCGCGCATTGCAGCTCGCGCGTATCCTCGATCACAACAATCCGGTCGTTGCTGCCGGCGATCTCGGCAAGCAGAGCGTTGGTGAGCGTCGTCTTGCCGCTGCCGGTGCCGCCCGCGACGAGAATGTTGAGGCGGTCGCGCACGCCCTGGCGAAGAATGTCCGCCGCATCGACCGCCATGATGCCCGAGGCGACATAATCGGCCAGCGTGAAGACCGCGATTGCGGGTTTGCGGATCGCGAAGGTCGGCGCCGTCACGACCGGCGGCAGGAGGCCTTCGAACCGCTCGCCGCCTTCGGGCAGTTCCGCCGACACGCGCGGCGCGCCACCATGGACCTCGGCGCCGACATGATGGGCGACAAGCCGGATGATGCGCTCGCCGTCAGCAGGCGTCAGCGTCCGGCCGCTGTCCACGATGCCCTCGCCCAGCCGATCGACCCACAGCCGCCCGTCGGGATTGAGCATGATTTCGATGATCTCGGGGTCTGCAAGCCATTCGGCAATCGCATCGCCAAGCGCGGTGCGCAGCATGCGCGCGCTGCGGTGACGTGCTTCCAGCCGGATCGGTTCTGCGCCCATGAAAGACCCCGTTTCTTGGGCCAGGGCGGGTGTGCCCGGCTCGACGGGGATAAGTAAGAGACGCAGAGGAAACCTGAATTCAACAAGGTTTTCGCGGCATCGTACCGTCTCGTAGAAAGACAGGCTCTGGCGTAAGGCGCTCAACATCGGAACGGATAGAAATCACGCTGCCGCTTGCGAAGCATACGATTTTGACAAGAGTGTAAAGGATGACTGATTCGGGGTCGCAGCCATCAGAAGACGAAGTGCGCTGGGCACGGCTCACGGACAAGCAGCGTGCCTGCCTCGATCTTGTACTCGATCACCAGACCTCGAAGCAGATCGCGCGCCGTCTCGGTATCTCGAAGCAGGCGGTCGATCTTCGCCTCAAAACCGCACGTGACACGCTGGGTGTAGCGAACCGCGCCGAGACGGCGATCATTTACGCGCGTCTCAAGCAGACCTATGATCGGATACCATGTGATCCAATCATACTGGCGCCGCGGCCAGCACTGATGTCATTCGATTCTTCGAACGGAGGGTTGCCCGGGGCGATACACGGCTGCGGATCGCCGACGGGCGAACCAACGGGCAGCAACCCACCGTTCGGGGATTTCTGGAGGCACGATCACGCCCGCGTCAAGCGAGTCTGGATCATGGCGGCCCTGCTGGTCGGCTTTGCTCTGCTCATCCTGACAGGGCTTTCGATCGCTCAGGCACTGACGCGGCTGGTCTCCGGCTGACCCCTTTTTCAAGTCCAATGTCGATAGCCGAGGCGCGATGGCGCTTCCGGAAGAGGAGAAGTTATGTCCAAGGAAATCCCATTCACAGCGGCCCGCCTCGCCCGAGATGTTCCGGCCGCAGAGATCAGGGTCGACGACGCCCTGATCGCCGTGTCGTCACTGATGACGAGTGTCGTCATCGCGCGCCGCGACACTGTTGGCGTGCCGGCGGCGAAGGGCCATGCAACGATCCGGCGGCTCATGAAGGCGCAGATCGCTCTCGTCGGGGCGAGCAGTGATATTCTTCGCGTCCATGGCGACCTTGTCGACATCGGGCGCGCGACTGCCGGCTATGATTTGCACGAATGCCCGAAGACAGGTCGAGGCGACCCATCTGAGCTCACGTCGGCAGCTTGATCCGGTTGACGGGGAGCTATCGGCATGGAAATCTGGAGTGGTGCGCATCGCCTTGTTTCTCGCCTTTTTGCTGATCGCAGTGGTCTATTCTCTGTGGCGCGGAGGCGGCCCCGAGCGGGCCATGGCGGCGATCGCGCTGACAATGGTGGGAGCCGATCAGCTTCTCCATTCCCTCGTGCCGCCGGAATATGCGGCGTTGGATCTAGGGCATCTCGCAATAGATTTGTTCGGCGCGGCGGCTACATTCATGCTCGCACTCTTTGCGCATCGCTTCTGGCCTATGTGCGTCGCCGTTCTCCATATACTTCCTCTCTTGGCGCACACGAGCAGAATGATCGATGTGACGATGCAACCGGCGATCTACCTCACGATGCAGGTGGCGACGTCCTGGCCGGTTCCGCTGATTCTCATCCTCGCAACCTGGCGTCACCGACGACGGCTGGTACGCGGCGAGAGCGAGCCATCCTGGCTGATCTCATCGCCGCGATCGATCCGGCGAACAAGCACGCGGTAGCCGACGCACTGCTCGCGGAATATCGCACGCTCGCGCGGCTGTGGACCCAATCTCCCGGGTCGCTTCGCCGGGTTCTCGGAAAGGATAGTCCCGTCATAGCGATGTTGAGCGCGGCGCGTGCGGCAACGCTCGAAGCGATGCGCTCGCAGGTGGCGGGCCGCGCAATTGCTCCGTGGGACACCAAGCTGATTCAGTATCTGCAGGCGTCGATGGGGGCTCTTCCGTATGAGATACTACGCGTGCTGTTTCTGGATGCGTCCCGGCGTGTGATTGCCGACGAGCAAATGCAGCATGGGACAATCGGTCAGTTGACGATCCATGCGCGCATCATATTCCGCCGAGCCCTTGAGCTCGATGCGGCCGCAATTATTCTTGTGCATAACCATCCCAGCGGCGACCCTAATCCGAGCCGGGGCGATATCGATGTCACCGAACGGCTGGTCGCCATTGGCTTCGCGCTCGATGTCGATCTGCTGGAGCATATCGTGGTGACGGGCAGCGATCACCAGATGATCCTGAACCGGCGAGCGAAGCCGAAGCGGCGGCCATCGGAACGCTTGCGCGATAGCGCCAGCCCGCGAACGGACGCGGGTCTCGCGGTGGAAAATGCCCGTAAAACTGCGCGGCGCAGATTGCTGCGTCGCCAACTCGTTGGCGCAGAGGGGTTGTTCGGCGAGCCGGCGTGGGACATTTTGGTCGACCTGTTCATCCACGAAGGCCAGGGCAAATCGGTATCGACGGGTTCCGCTTGTATCGCCTCCGGGCTTCCCAGATCTTCCGCGCTCAGATTGCTCCAAACGCTCTGCGATGCGGGCCTGGTGGTTCGCGAGGCCGACCGCGACGACGGTCGGCGGACCTATATTCGCCTGAACCGCGATTTAGCGCATCGGCTCACCGCTTATTTTGCGGCGGGCGAAGAATGATCGAACGCGATCTTCTCGTCTCGCGCGTCGATATCGGCAGTCGCTAAAGCCCGGCGCCAAAACGGGAAGACAGAGACTGTGCCAATCCGGACGCGCTCGTCTTCGCGGCAACAGGCTGCGGAATGGCGGCCTGTGCGATCGCGGTCTGGACCGTGCCGGCGCGCTCATTGATCGCCGAGGTCAACTTAGCGCGGTCATTTGTGAAGATCGTCGCTGACTGCTTCGCGCGCGAAATCCCGACATAGAAGCTTTTCTGGTCGACCAGATTGGCCGCGCGGCTGTCGGCATGAACGATCACGTGATCGGAGGTCCGGCCCTGCGCGGCGAAGGCGGTATCGACGTAGCCATGCGCGATGTGACGATCGCAGGCGGTATCGACGTGCAGCGTCTGAACGTCCCCCCGCGAACCCCGAACGGTGGCGGTCCTGGCCTCGGCATCGACCGCCAAAACCTCCGCGCGTCCGCCGTTCACGCGGCCAGCATCACGATCGTTGCGCGTGAACCGGATGTTGTCACCAGCCCTCAATTCCAACCGCTGCGCCTCGAACGCCTGCACCTTGCCTGCGCCCCATTGCCGCAGCCGCCAGTCCACCTCCTGCCCGTCCTCCGATCGCAGCGCGACCGCGGCCTTGTCAGGATCAACTCCCTCCACACGAAACGCCTTCCCCCGGGCGACGCCCTTGTCCGCATAGTCTTGAGAGAAGCGGACGACGTCACCCTTGTCGTAGCTCAGCGGATCGCGGGCTTCGGCACGCGTGAGGCCCTTGTTGACCAGGCTTTCCAACGTGACAGCCGGCCCTCTGATCGCGCCCGATCGAATAAGTGCCTGACGAATATCTGCAGTCAACGCGTCCCGGCCTTCGCGCGAGGGCTCGACAACGAGCGTGCGAGCGCGGCTGGCCTTGTCGAGTCCGGCATAACGCTCGGCGATGGCGGCAAAGCGCTCGGAACGGTCGGAACTTTCGATGATTGCACCGCCGCCGCGATCGAGGGCGGCAAGCGCCTTCTTCGCGTCGCCGTCGATCAATGCCAGCACGGCGTCCTTGGTGGCGGCATTGGTCTGTCGGACGATCTCGTCGAGTTTGGCGGTTTCCATGCCCGCGCTCTGGAGTTGCGCAAATGCCGCGCCCGCCTCGACCGATCCAAGCTGCTTCACGTCCCCGACGAGGACGATGCGGGTATCATGCTGCTCGGCGAGATCGAAGAGGCGCGCGGTGTCGCGCGCGGAGAGCAGCGAAGCCTCATCGACAATCCACGCTGCGGGCGGGCCAGACGCGAAAGGTCCGGGCGACAGCATATGGCGCGCGACCGTGTCGCCGCGTGTCCCCAACGCCTCGCCGAGCACCATCGCCGCCGATGCGGTCGGCGCGAGCGCAACGACCGACACCCCGCGCGCTTCCGCCTCCCGGGCAAAGGTCGCGAGGACCGTCGTCGTCTTCGCGGTCCCTGCATAGCCCTGCACCGCGGTGATCCGATTTCGGCTAGTCAGAAGTTGTTCGGTCGCCGTGCGCTGATCGGCATTCCAGGCAAAACCGTTGCTCTCGGCCTGGCGTGATGCGACCGCGACCGCCTTTGCCGCGCTAAGCGGCGACGCGATCGGGGCGAACGCGCCGCGACCCTCCGCCTCGATCCGGAGCAGTCGCGTTTCGGCTTCGATATTGTGACGGGTGGTGAGTCCTGCAAACTCCGCACCGCGCCGATCGAGGAAGGTGCGGTCAATCAACTGGTCGCGCGCTCCTGCGGCCTCGATCGCCGCTCCGATCTGGGCATAGCTAACCTTCCCCAAGCCGACGCGCCCGGCCTCCTCCTGCAACGCGGCGACCGAAAAAAACGATTGCCGCTCGCCGAGCTTATCGGCGGCATAAGCGACCGCGCGCTCGGCCGCTAACGCCTGCTCCGCCAATCCCCTCTCGCTGCCCGCACCGGATTTTTCCTCGCTTATCAGCGCGAGCCGCGCTTCGGAATTGAAGCCGGCCCGGTCGGCGGTCCGGCGCCAATCCGCCACCAATGAAGCTTGATCCGCCGCAACCTTGGCCTGCCGCGTGTCGAGCGCTGCGACCTGCTTCTCGGCGGCGCTGGCTTCCTCGCGCGATGTCCCGCGTTTGCCGAGCGCGGCTTCGATCTCCGCACTGCGGGTGCTGAACGCCGCCATGACGTCAGCCGATACGCCCTTGATCTCGAACATCGACTCCTTGCCCGTCTCTATCTCATAACCGAGTTCGCGGACCTTCAGCGCCAGTTCCTGCCGGTAAATCGACCCGATCTGCTTCTGAAGCTGATAGATCGCGCGCGGTTCGAGGCTGCGCCAAGATCCGTCCTCGCCCTGCGTCGCGTTCATGATGACGTTGTGGGTATGAAGCTGCGGGTCTTGCGCCCGGCTGGTCCCGTGCTGGAAGCTGGCGACGATGAGGTTACCGGTCGCCTCCCGATTGACGGCGCCGCCATGCCGGACGCGGGTTGCGGCCATGTGGGTTTCGACATGCGCGAGCGCCGTCTTCACCGCCTCGCCGTGGGCGGCGATCAACCGTCGGTCGCCGGCAACCTCGGCCATGATCGACACCGACTTGGGCGCGCTCAAGGTCACATCCCATCCGGGTCGATGCTCAAGCTGACCATTGCGGAAGGTGCCGAGTTGTTGGTCGCCGATCTGGCCGTCGAGCAGTTCGCGAAAGCGCTCGCGGTCGACATCGCCCGACAGCCCAAGCTCCACGGCGCCCTTTCCACACCATTCGGACGGCGATAGGCCGCCCTCGGTATAATAGTCGTCCGCCTCGTAGTAGCTGCTGGCCTGAGCTGAGCTGGTCAGCACCGATACCGACGCGACCATCAGACTGGCCCGTTACCGGCGGGGGGTGCCGGAGGCGACTCTGCGGCTGGCGACGATGGCGCTGCGGGCGCTGCTAGCGCATCAGGTTTCGGCTGAGCAGGCGGCGGCGCTTCCACGGACCGGTGCCACAGACTATTCGTCGGGTCGCCTTCGGCAAAGCCCGGCTGGCGAGGTTCGCCACGACGGGCGATATGGTCGGCCGAGAGCTTTATGCGCGCGACGGGCAAGCCGTCGGGGAAAAGCAGATACCCTTCATGCTTGGGGAGTCGGAATTCGCTCTCTAACACTGCCGGTCGTGTTTCGCGTTGCCGGCCGAGTGTGGTTCGCGCCTTATCGTCGCCGTGAGCCAATGCGTCGGTCATGGTCGGAACCTCGACGTCGCATGTGCCGATTGTCTTACTGGACCACTGCCGTGTCTCGCTGTCGGTCAGCTGGAGGAACAGCTTGCTGTTGCAACAGCCGAGCATCGATTCCGCAAGCTGGGGCCCGTAGCGATGGCGCATCTGGCCGATCGCCTGAAAGGTCAGGATAACGGCAGCTCCAAACTTCCGCCCCTCGGGCAGCAGGCGCGCAAGATTGTCGACCCGGGGAAGATCAGCCAGCTCGTCGAGCACGAACCAGACGCGCCGGTCGGCCGACGGCGATAATCCCAGCACGGCGCTCGCCGCACACTCCAGCCAGCATGCGAGCAATGGCTTCGATGCTTCGAAATAGTCCTCCTTGCGCGGTACGAAGATCCAGGGTTTGCGGCCCTCATGCTTGTCGAGCCCGGAGATAAAGTCCCGGAAGGCGAACGGCGCCTCGTCGCCTTCCTGCATCCGGAGAAACTGAATCAGGTTCGAGGCCTTAGCGAGCATGAACAGCACGCTTCCCGTCGCGCGGTCGGCGTCATCGGCAAAGGTCCGCGCCGACGAGCTGTTCCCGAGCCACAGCTTGAGGTCGTCCTTTGTCCGCACCTGGAGCGCATCGAGCAGGTCGGGCAATGTGCCCTTGCCCTCGCGCCAAAGGGCGCGGATCATGTTGGCCACGAGGATGCGGCTCGTCTCGAGCCAGACATCGCGATCATGCTGGCCAGTCTCGGTGATGAGCTGGTTCGCGATCCTGTCGGCATCGGCCGGATGTGCGATCTCGGCAAACGGCGACCAATAGGCGCAGCGGGCGTCGAAAGGATTGAGGATGATATCGCCGCGCTCGGGCCGGTAGTAATGGGCGATGAACTCTCCGCTCGTGTCATAGACCAAAGCCGCTTCGCCGCGCGCCTCGATACCATCGAGCATTTGCCGAAGCACGGTGGTCTTGCCGCTGCCGGTCGTCCCGATCATTGCCATGTGCCGTGTCTCGAGTCTGGTCGGGATCGGAACTGCGCCGATCGCCAATGCGCGTTCGCCAGCCTCGCGGCGGGTCAGTTTGGCAAGGCGCTCCTCGGTCGTAACGAGCGTGCCGGCGATGAAACGGTCTCGGAGCGCAAGCTCGCGGCGCCGGGCCACGGCTTGCCGGAAAAGGATCGAGCCCGACAACCATCCGCCAAAGCCCAGCCAGAGACCTCGTACGATCATCGACGTCGTCGCGGACGCCGAGTCACGAAAATAGGGATGCGCCGCGACGATGCGAGCCGACGCTTCATACTGCTCGCCGCCATAGTCGACCATGATGCCGGGTTCGGCGGTGGTGCCACTGGCAAACCAGGTCTTGGCCTTCGCAAGACAGTAGGTGCCGGTCGCTTGCATCGTCCTTGGCGGCAGCATCATGTGAGGTACGATCAACCCGCCTAGCGCGACCGACGCCATCATGATCGCGGCTTGGCGCTTGAAGCGTTTTGCCTGGCTGAACCGATAATGCCGTCGCAGCGCGTCAGCATGGATCCGGCGATCCTGATGCTGGCTCATGATGGCGCCTCCTGAGCGAGGCGGCGCTGGCGCTCATAAGCAGGGCTCACTTCAGCGGCGATGTCCTCCTCGGTCTTGCCGCCGGCGAGTGCCGCGCTCCGCGCATAGCAGTAGGAGGCGCAGGCGGTGAACAGAACCCGGTCGAGCATTCGCTCGACGTGGGCGACACCTGTGCTGACAGATGCCAGTTCGGCGACCAGCTCGCGATCGTTCGCGCCGTGGCTCGGCGGGGTCGTCAGGGCGGCGACACCGGCTTTCACGCACCGCTGGAGCATCTCGTAAGGGGTGACATTCTGCTGGGCCGCGAGCTTCTGCATGGCCTTGTCGACGGCAGCCGGCACGCGGACGGTATATTGAACCGCCTTCATCGCGCCATCCCCGCGAGAGTACGGGAAGCACTCTCGAAAATCCGCAGAAAGACACGGGCTAGACCCCGGCTGCACTCCCTGTAGTCTGATCGTACTCGCGAAAAGTGGCGGAAAAGCTGGATGCACCCGTGCGTGAGGTGTGTATTCAAATTACGGGTCCGATGCGTAGCATCGCGGCCCTGCAATCCCGACTGCACGGCGCTCCTTTGTCGTCTTACCGAAGGGCTTGGTAAAACTCTGCTGCGATGATCCCCTAGCCGCACTCGATGGCTATGACGCAGCGCAACCCGGTGCGGTCGAGATGTAAAATTGGTCCAATTGACCATCAGCGATCCTTTCCGAGACCCGGTACGAAGAGCGGATAGGCGACGGCGGCAGGCGCAGGATGGTTTACCGTCGCCGAAGGCGGCGAAGGCAATGCCGCAGCAGGCACTTCGCCAACGGGCAGCCTTTCGCGCGCCGCGAAGATGCCCGCATGGCGCCAGCCGGGCGCAGCCGGCGGCGGCACGGCAGTTGCCGGAATACCAGGTTTCGAACCGAGGGCGGGCGCGATCGCGGCGATATAGGCGATGGTTTCCGCAGGCAGGCCGCGACGCCCGGCGGCATAGGCATCGGCGCGCCCTGGCCCAGCATTATAGGCTGCCAGCATCAAACGCACGTCGCCATAACGATCCCACATTTCGCGCAGATAGGCTGCGCCGGCGAGGATGTTGGCGCGCGGATCGAACGGGTCCGTGCCGAGCCGATGGCGCGCGGTCAGCGACGCCCAGGTTGCGGGCATGATCTGCATCAGCCCCATCGCTCCGGCGGGCGAAACCGCGCCCGACTTGCCGCGACTTTCGGCGTGCATCACGCGCCATATCCACAGTTCCGGGATACCGAAGCGCTGCGCCGCTTCGGCGACCGGAGCGGTATAAGGATGGCGTGCCTGCTGCACCGCCGCTGCAGCGGGCATGCAAGTCGCCGGCAATAGGACGGTGCTGACGAGCGCGCAGCAGAAGCCGCGCGCTGTGCTCCCGCTTAACGTGCCGATGATCATCTTTCTTTCTCCCTCACATTGCAGATCGGTTCGTCAGAACGACCCGCGCCGCGCCAGCGAAGCGGCGCGGCGGCGTGCGGGCGGGTGAGAAGCGGGTGCGCGGTGCCGAGCAGGCCGACGGCGGACACAGGCCCGAAATAGCGGCCGTCAAGGCTGTCCCGCGCCGCATTGACGAGGAAGAGCTGGTCGCGGCCGACGGTGCGGCAGCCCGTCCAGACGGGGAGCGGGCGACCGGTCCGGTCGCGCGGCAGCGCGCGAGCGACCGCGGCGCCGTTCACCGTCACGAAAACGCCGGAACGGCAGACGAGCGCACCGGGAAGCCCGGCGACCTGCTTCAGCAGGGGCACACTGCGCGGTAAATATCCGCGCTGCGCAAGGAATGTCTCGAGCGCGGGGGGCGGGGCGATGGCGACGAGGTCGCCGAGGCGCGACGGCGCGCCGACATCGACCCGGTAGAGCCCCGTCGGTGCACTGCCGCTCGCATTCCAGAGGAAGCGCGGCGCGGGCTTCAGCCACGCGACCGCGACGAACAATGTGCTGAAAATCGTCGCGGCCCCCGCCGTGGCTCGAAGTGACCGGCGGTTCATGACTCGACCGCGCGGCGGCGAAGCCATGCCGTGTGGCGGTCGCGGCTATAGGGCCGAAATGGCAGCCCCGTAGCAATCCGGCTGCCGACATGACGCCAATAATCGGGCGCCGCGTCGCAGCCATCGATGCCGTTCGCTTCGACCGCATCGATAGCCTCGAGCGTCTTTTGTACTTTCGACCAGCCATCGATCCGCGCCAGAATCTCGGCGCCTGGCCGAACGAACGGCAGCGTCGCATAGGGCTGATCGGGCGCCACTGCTGCGGCAATCGCGATAGTCGAGTGGATCGTCCCGAAGTCGTTCGACGTCCAGCGGACCAAGGCAAACACGGCACCGGGCCGAAACGCGACGACGCGCGTGGCGCGGCTCAAGTTCCGCTCGCATGCGACACGGCCGAAGCGGATCCATTGCTCGCGGCGCCCCTCGATCCAGGTCATTTCGACCTCGGTGAGCGCGGCGTCATACGGCGACGGGTACGCGCCGGCGCTGCTCCTTGTGGTCAGCGACGGGCGCAACGCCTGTTCAAAATCGGCGCGCCGCATCAGCCCTCTGCCTTCCGCGCCGGATGCACGGTGCCGGTGCCTGGATCGGACGTCGACGACCGCCGGCCAAGTTCGACCCAGGCATCAAGTTCGTCGATCGCATAGACGACGCGGCCGCCAAGCTTGCGATAGGCGGGCCCCGTTCCATAGCAGCGGTGCTTCTCCAGCGTCCGATGCGAGAGGCCGACCCGCTTTGCAGCATCGGGGGTCGTCAGAAAACGCGGCGGGTGACCAGTGGTCATGGGGGCTCCTTCCAGCGGCCGGACCGGAAAGCGCGGGCCGGCGGGCGATGTCGCGTCGTGGCGCGAAAGCGGGCGCGCGGGGGAGCGGCTGAATTCTGGTGCTATTTTTGTCGCCCCGCCCGGCCTGCGAGCAGCGCGCGATAGCCGCCTGTCGCCAGCGCCTCGGCTTCGCGGATCAGGCGCTGGGTCCGGCGCCGCTCGGGAGAGGCTTTCCACGCCGAGCCGCGACCGACATCCAGGCGCGGATAGATGAGCCGGCGGGCGACCTCATGGCTGGCCACGCCCCGGTCGCCGCGAAGATCGAGAATCGACAGCAGCAGATCGAGGCGCTGCGACTGGTAGGATGTCGGCCGAGCCACCGGCGACACGGCCGCACTTCCGCGGAGCCAACGTTTGAGATCGGAGACGGCCTGAAGCCGCGCCTCGGTCATGGCATCGCAAGGGATCAGGGCAGCCAGCGGAACAGCCGCCGGATCGCAGCGCAGCCAGATCCGGTGCATGATGTGTCCGTCGCCCAATATATATTGACCGCCGCCCGGCCCGATCCGGGAACCAAGGCGATGCGTCCAGCGAGCCGGATCGAAGCGCAGGTCAGCGGCAAAGGTCGACGGCGCCGCGTCGAGGATCACGACATAGGGGCAGACCGCCGCCCGCCAGAAGGCTGGCGCATCGAGCGCTGAAAGCCGTGGATCGACTGGGAAAGCAGAGGCCCCACCGGTGGGCCATAACCTCCTGCGACGCCGGATCGGCATGGCGATCCGACATGACGCTTTCATAGTCGCGGCGATAGTGCGGGCTGCGGCGCAGAAACTCTTGGGCGTAGCCGGGAAAATCGAGGCACAGCGGCCGTTTGCTTTTTACCGTCTTCTCAGCCGCCATATCAGCCTCCGGTGGAGACCGAAGAGTTGGCGATATGCCCGCGGGCGCCAATTCCAAGGCGCCGGGATCCCCTTCCCCATAAATGGGTATCCCGCCCGGCACTGCCGGGCGGGTCCCTGCGGCTCAGTCGCCACGGCGGGTCTGGCGGCTCCAGACCAGGTCATGCTCGTCGCCCTCGCCCGAAAATAGCTGCGCGAAGATCGGGGCGGTGAAGGTCGGATCGTCGAGCTTGACCGAAAGATAGGGCCTCTTGTCCTGCGTTTGCTTTTCCCAGGCTGCGCCGACTTCGACGTCACCGATAAAAACGCGGTGGCTGGGCGCATTGCCACTCGGGTCTTTTTCGGGTGCGATGCGAACCGATTTCGCCTGCACCGAGAGGGTGGTGATTTGACCCCGAAATTCTCCGGAGACTTTCTTGAACGTGCCGATCTTGGCCATGTCGCATTCCTTTCTTGACTCGGGCCGCACCATCGCGGCCTCGATGCGCATCGGTCGTCAGCGGGGGACCGGCGGTGCAGCCGCGGGCCCGCAGCAGAGCGGAGGACCGCGCCGTTCGGCTTTCTTGCTTCGCGAGGAACGGCGGCACGCCGGGGGAAGAAAGTCGTACGGTGCGGTTGCACCAAGCCGGGTCAGCGAAGCGGCGCGCTGACAGATGGCGCATGTCGAGAGGCCGTAATGTTGCGGAGCCGCGGACGGATGCGCTGCCGGTCGGCCGGGAAGCGAAGAAAGATGATAGCGGGGTGAACGCCTAGATCTGCAAAGCCGGTCGCTTGATCCCAACTGCCGTCGACAGGAGATCACGCCAACCGGCATAGCCGGTGGCGAAGGCGGTCACGACGGAAATGCCGCGCTGCGTCCAGGGATCGAGGTCGGCAAGCACCCCGAGCGCGGCGCCGACTTGGAAGCCAGCAGCCGCGGCGGCACCCACGAACATGAGGATCACGCCAAGCCGCACGGCGAACGGAGCTGAACCACGCACCAGATGCCGACCGAGGGCGTGGATGGAGACGCACGCAAGCAGTCCCGCCGCCAGAACGAACATCCAGCCGAAACCATGATTCCGAAGCGTGAAGGCCAGACCAAGCCCGGCAAAGACCGGAAGCGCAAAAGTCGCGCAGCGAAAGAGCAGCATCAGGCAATAGAATGCGGCAACTGCGCCAAGGATCAGCATCGGGGTCATGAACGTCCTCCCGTCGGACGCGCCCGCCACCCCCTCCACAGCGCAACCTGCAGGCAGAGCATAGCAAAAGCCGGCTCGGGAGAGAACCCGAACCGGCCCCAATCTGGACCCAATTTCAGATGCTTAGCGATTGAACGGGTCATATTCACAGACGATCGTTTCAGGATCACCGTCGAACTCATCGAGCGGCATGACCGAATATCCGGCGCTGGTCTCGACGAGGATGATCACGGTCATCATGGTCCGGGCGAGGCTCCAGCCGAGCGATTGAGCGGCGGAAAGCGGCATGGGATCAACTCCTGTCGTTGGGAGCGGGCCATTCCCGCTCGACAGGCGCCCCGCCGGACGGGGGCAGGCCGCAATCACCGCGCGCGAAGCCGCGGCCCGAGCGAAGCGTCGGGACCCTTCACGGGTTGATTGAAGGAGACCTGGCCTCGGCCAAGGGATCAGCGGCAATCGAGAGCGGGTATGGCCCGGTCCGTTGCGGCAGAGCCCCCACGCCCACCCGCCCCCGGTTCGCAGCCGCGTCCCGGCCCCATCGCTGGCCGTCTGTGCCGTAGACCTGTGGGCATTCTGCATCTCGCAGGAGCCGCAGCTTCCTTCGACAGCGTGATGCCAATCGCCGAAAAGGCGCGTGGCCCCGCCCAGAGGTCCACGAACACCCGCGAGACATGACGACTAGAACGAAAAAGGCGGCCCAGAGGACCGCCCTTACAATGTTGAACGCAATCGGCTCCGCCCGAGGGCGGAGCCGGGGAGCCCGTCAGGCCGGCGGGTTCCAGATGATGACCTTCTTCATCGGGTCGTCGCCGGGAGCGTTGGCGACGTTGCCGTAGATGGTCCCGAATTCGGGGGCCGACATCGTCACCGACACATATTCGGCGCCGTTGTTCTGCGAGAAGCGCTTCCAGCCGGCGCCGAGTTCGAATCCGTTCTTGCGGCTGAGGATGCGATAATCGGGTTCGTTTTCTTTGGTCTTGCGACCGTTCGGAACGATGGCGATCGGCGCGGTTACGTTGAGGGTGGCCAACGTGCCTTCGAAGCTGCCGTCGGGCTTGACGTTGAGATTGGCGATGGTGGGCATGAATTTTCTCCTTCGATTGCTCGGGGGACATCCCCGATGGCGCCAGAAGAAGGGACCGCGAGCTGCCGTCACCGAGCGGCACGCGAGGGCGAACCCCGCATGGGGTTGACGGCCAGAGGCAAGCCGGGACCGCAGAAAGGCGACAGGAGGGGGTGGCCTCGAGCAATTTAGAGAAGGCCACCGCCACGGCGATTCAACGATCAGCGCCGAACGCGAGGGCCTTCCAGCCCGACCGACGCGCCCAATTTGGTCCGTTCAGTCGCAGCGATGCGTACCCCAATATTTGCTCCAGCGCAGAGTGAGGCCACTTCGCACCATGGCGCAGGAAATATCGCCGGAACGGGGCGATGTGCAGAAGGCGGCGGTGCGGGTGCCGCCGGCCCCGCCCCTCGAGACGCAGCGCATGGCCGGTCCGCGGACGAGGATATGTCCCGTCCGGTTCCGCCCTTGCGGCTCGCCGAGCAACCCGGCGAGATGATCGCGCGCCGCGACCGGATCGGCGGCTGGGCAGGGATGTCCCGGACTGCAGCTGCCATCCATTTCGCGCGCGGCGACGCCGGAAAGGCGGACATGCGGGCCTTCCGCACACCAGATCGGCCCATCGCCGTCCCAGACCGCGACGGGCGTGCAGGTGAAGGATTGACCGGCGGGAACGACCGAGGCGAGCAAGAACAGGCTGAGCATCGTGGGGTCCGTAATGCGGACGTATCCCCAATTCAAACTCCTCCGCTATCACGAAGCATCAAGGGCCAGCGCGAAGCGCCCAAATATGAGTGCGCTCTTGGCGAGGCCGCAGCCGGGCGGCGTGTGCGCGGGCCTGTGGGCCAGCCGTCGCCCGGCAAGGACACCGAGCCAAGTGCGCTGCGCGGCCCAGAACAACGCGCGGTCCCTGGCGCCGCCTGTCGGTGCCAGAGCACGCCCAATTCAGCTGCGCTCGATCTGCAGCCGGGCAATTGACGCGTAGTTCAGCCTTTGTGAAGAATGACGTGCCGCGGCTCGCCGCAGAGTCCGCACGGTCCCCGGGACCGTTCAAAACCTCTGACGCCGGCAGCCGCGCCTGTCGCGACGCTGGCCTGCGCAATCGAAGACAGGTCGAGCCGATCCGCGATGCATTCGTCACAGAGAGGCGCCCCGTCCATGCGCCGGACTAGCGCCTCGTTCTGCGATGGAGGAGCTCTTAGTCATGGGCTCGCCGTACATACGGATTACGATTCGCGATAGCCGCCCGCCATTAAGGTGCCGGATCTGGCCGTTTGCGGCCCGGCAGCTTTTGGGCGCCTAATATAGGAAGCGGACGTCGATGAATTCCATGCCAACCACACAGCATCGTCCCTTCGGCCGCCGCGGCGCGGCGCGGCTCCGTCCATCCGGCCCGCGCTAGGCCGTAGATGCTATCAACCGAGCACTTCGATGCGATCGCCGCCATTTTGGATACATCTCTACTAGCGATAGGACAGACGCCCTGTTCGGCGCGAGAATAAGTCGCTAGGCTCGCCCTTCCGAGGAGGGGCCTCATGAAGCTTCGATCGTGTTTTGCAGCGCTGTTACTCAGCGCCGCTATACTTATGTCGTCGCCAGCAACTGCAGACGATGTCGCGCCGAGCGCACGTGTTTCGAGCGCGGTTCTTGTGCGGCAAGGACCATCGACAGAAACTGCCATTCTTGCGCGCTTACGGCCCGGCGACAGCGCGACGCTCGTGGGCGAGATCAGCGGCTGGTACGTCGTCGAGCTTGCCGATGGTACCCGCGGCTATGTCAGTAAGGCGTGGACGATCGTCCGTGCCGAAGAAGGCACCGAAGCGCTCGCGCAGAGCCGTCACAAGGTTCATGTCATCGATGTCGGCACCGGCCTCGCAGTGTTCATCGAAGGCCCCGGCTTCACGCTGCTTTATGATGCGGGAAGCCAAGACGATCTCCACGATGGCGATGAGAACCGCGTTGTAGCCTACATCCGTGCGGCGCGTCCCGACCTCACGCGGATCGATCACCTGATCCTCAGCCACCCGCACAAGGATCATCTTCAGTTAATGCCTGCAGTCTTCGACGCGTTTCGGATCGGCAACGTCTGGGAGTCCGGGCGCGTGAACAAGACCGATGGCTATTGCCACTTCCTCAAGGCCGCGATGGCGGAGCCGGGCGCGCGCTATCATGATGCGATCGCGTCGAACGCGACGCGAAACGTGACCTTCACCGGAAGCGGCTGCAACGGCACCGTGACCGTGCGTCAGGACGAGATGATGAGTGAGGCACCGGTCGCGCTCGGGACGGGCGGGCGGATGCGCTTTCTCTATCGCGACGCGCACCCCTATTCCGATCCCAACGGCAACAGCGTCGTTGTACGCCTCGATCTCGGCGGAAAAAGTATATTGCTAGCGGGGGACGCTGAAGGTGGAGAACGTGAGCTCCCCGCGACGCCTCCTAGCCCGCGCAGTATTGAGGCGAAACTTCTTCTGTGCTGCGCTGCTGATCTCAAGGCCGACGTTCTCATTGTAGGCCATCATGGCAGCCTCACTTCGTCCCGAACGGCTTTTCTCGATGCGGTGGGCGCGTCAATCTATGCGATTTCGTCAGGTCCCTACCCCTATCACCGCGTCAGGCTGCCCGATGCCGAGATCGTTTCCGAACTGGAGCAGCGGGGTCAAGTCCTGCGAACCGACCGCGAAGATGGCTTTCGCCTCGAAGACGATGCGCGCGCTTGCGAAATGCGCAATCGTAAGGTCGGGCCGGACGCCGACGAGATGCCGGGTGGATGCGACAATATTCTAATCGATATCGGCCCCGACGGCTCCATCCGCGCAGGTTACAGCAGTTTGAGTGACTAGCGCCGGCGTTCGCCGGGATCGGCGAGACCGCAACCGAAACCGGCAGGAGACGAAGATGGCAAAAGACGGAACTGAGGGACGCAATCTCGTCATATGCTGTGATGGGACCAATAACGAAATCGGAACGCGGCTTTCGAATGTCTTAAAGCTCTACAAGATTGCCGAAAAGAGCGACCGCCAGATCGCTTACTATCACCCGGGGATCGGCACAATTGCGATGCCGGGCACTTGGGGAAAATGGCGGCGGACAACCTCGTCACTCTTCGAGATGATGACTGGGCATGGGCTCGATCGCGACGTTCTTGCGGCTTACTGCTTTCTTTGTCGGCACTACCGTGATGGGGACCGCATCTATCTCTTCGGTTTCAGTCGCGGGGCCTACACCGTGCGCGTGCTCGCGGGCATGATCTATCTCGTCGGCCTTTTGCGCGAGCATCAGATCAATTTCGCCGAATATGCACTTAAGGCGTACAAGCGATCAGGCGAGACCGATGACCATGCGACGGCACGCGAGTTTCGCGACGTCGTGCGACCGCAGTTGGCCGCCATCAATTTTCTCGGCGTCTGGGATACCGTTGCCTCGGTAATTGTCCCGGGGAGCACGCCCCTCTCCGACCCGACGCTTGAGGAGCTTCCTTTCACTCGTCACAATCCGGCCGTCGCCGTGTTTCGCCACGCCATGGCGATCGACGAGTTCCGCCGCATGTTCCGCATTCTCCCGTGGAAGGAGCCCCAGGAATTTCGGCCCAATCGCTATTCGCAGGACGAAACCTTCCCCGCGCAGGATTGCCGCCAAGTCTGGTTCGCTGGCTGTCACTCTGATGTCGGTGGCGGCTTTGCAGAAACCGAAAGCGCGCTCTCCAAATATCCGCTTATTTGGATGATCGAAGAGGCCCAAAAGCACGGCCTGCGCGTTCGCACCTCTATGGTCAATCATATCGCGCGCGGTCAGCCGCGCGAAGGCGCACGAGACTATATGAAGCCCGATCCCGCCGGTCTGTTGCATCGCTCGCTCAGCTGGGGCTGGACCCCTTTCGAGATCGTCCCCAAGGCCAAGAAGTATCTCGACTGGACCGAACGGCGGTCATTTCTCGGCTATTATCTTCCTCGCGGTGAGCCACGCACGATCTTGCCGGACGCGTGGGTGCATACGTCAGTGATCGACCGGCAAGGCGCAGTGCCTGGTTACAAGCCGGTCAATCTTCCCGAAGTATTCCAGACCGAAACGATTTTCGGACCAGCCGAATCTGGTCCTAATGGAGGTCGCTGAACTTAGATTTCTCCATCCTCTCCAAATATCTCTGGCGATATGCCCATATTTCGCATCACTATGGCAATCAAGGGTAGGCATAATCAGTTTAAAATCGCATTCGATTGTGTCACATAAATCCGGGATGAGGGAGATGTGCTGTGGCTGATGCCGGAGCTCTCGTGGGGCCAGTGCCGAACATTGTAGAGATTTCGCTGCGACTTATGCGCGGATCGACGGCAGAAGAAGCGCTAAAGGATGATCATGACTTCACGCCGATGCCGAGCAGTATCGGGCAGCTCTATTTCAACCAGTCCGGTGCGCACCCCCCGGGTTGGGTGAATTTCTTGGAAGAGATTGCACCGGCAGCGCGCGACGAGTTCCGCACACAAAGCTGCTCGGCCGTCCTGTTCGTAGAAACCAAACACCCGGCCAAGCGGCTGTTTGCCATTTGTTTTGGGCAGGGCCATCACGCATTAACCGACGGCGCCGTCGAGACGGGGTTCGGCCTCAAGGTTACGCTTAACCTCGTATCGCGCGATCGTCTGCGTGTCATTGATAGCGCACAGCTCGACTCGACCGTTATGCAAAAGCGCACTCAAGCGAGCCGTAACGCAGATCTTGGTGCTTTCGAAGTGGATACAGACCGAGATTTGGTTCGGCTCGCGTCGGGCATTCCGTCATCGAGCGACTTTGCCAAGGCGCTTACCGGCCGCGACGCGCTAAAATTCCGGGCGCACCTCGCTCCGACGCGCATAGTTGCTCAATGCGAGCGTGCGCTCGAGCTCTATGGCGAGACGTCTTACCAACGCGACTTCGGCTTTATCGACCACGTGCAGCCCGTCTCCAGTCGTACGCTGATCCAGGCCCTCGATGACATGGTTTTCGAGGAGTTGAAGATCTTGGTCGATGGCGGCGCCTCCGACCTGCATCTCGCAATCCCTGACATACTGGGTCCAGAGGACTCGGTAGAGATAGGCTATTTTGGTCTGGGGCTGAGCTCCGGCAAGGAGAGCTATCTGGAGCTGGCGATCGAGGACTACGTTTCTGAGCTAAGAAAAGGGAAGTTCGACACCATCACTGACATGCGGGCACTCAAACCATCGCACGAGATTCGCGTAATGAAAAACGGACGCAGCGACGGCACACATCGCCGAAAGCTGTATTCCTGCTTTGTCTTCGAGACGAGCGAGGCGGACAATAGCTACGTTCTCTTTGACGGGATATGGTATCTGATTGAGGACAAGTTTCAGAAAGACGTCGAACGCAGCTACCAAGCCCTCCTGAAACCGTCGTTCTTAACCAAAACGGTAGCGAAAACTGAGCAGGCGTTGATCGCGGAGCTTATCGCCGACCAGCGACTTCTTTGCCTCGATCAGACCCGCTCCAATCCGGCCGGCGCACCCACCGCCAAGATCGAGGCCTGCGATTTCCTCTCTAGACAAAGCGAGCTGATCCATCTGAAGGACGGCCACTCATCGGCCCCGCTCAGCCATTTATGGAACCAAGCGTTGATCTCCGCCGAGGCGTTTATGGGCGATTCAAAATTTCGGGGCGACTTTCGGCGGGCCGCAACAAAGCGTGAGGTGAAATATAATCGCCAGGGCTTTTCCGCCCTCATTCCGGATGGACGCACGAGGCCTACCGCCAAGAATTTCACCGTAATCTATGGCGTGATGCGCCATGCCCACAAAAAGTCGAAAAACCTCAACCTTCCTTTCTTCAGCAAAGTGGCGCTGCGCGCCGCGGCCGCGCGCATCGATCGGATGGGATTCAACGTCCAACTCCATCTGATTGAGAAAGTTTAATCCACCTGGCAGCCACCACGTGCCTTCCCATTTTTGGCAGGAGGCGCAATGCTAACCCAGTAAGGAGAAGGGCCGCGTGCCGGATGATTTGAGTAGTATCGCTGCATCGTCAGATGCTGGTGGCATCGCTGCGCGTAAGGGCTTTCGAATTCAGGACCATGTTGCCGCGCGCCTTGCGCTGGAGATGCTGCACGATCCCACGATTTTGCAGCTGGAATGCGAGACTGGAGACGATGTCGTCCTGCGCCGTATGGAAGGCGGACAAACCATCATAGAATATATTCAGGTCAAAACGACCGAAATAGATGCAAAATGGTCTATCAAGGAGCTCACGGCACGCGTCGGCGGCAGGCAAGGAAGTTCGATATGCGAGAAATCTCTCTTGTGCGACAAGCACGGGGAAACCGCCTGGTTTAGGTTTGTAACCACGCGCGCAATATCGACAAAGCTGCAGCCTTTCCGGCGCCCGCGCGCCAAGCGCGCGGACTATAAGGGCCTTGAAGCTCTCGTCGTCAGCTTCTCCAATAAATTCAAGGCAGTGCAGTCGCCGTCGGGCCGAAACTTGGGCGACTGGGCAAGCAATATGTTCTGGGAGATTGAAGGTGAAGAGGACGCGTTGATATCGCGCAATATCAATGCCCTCCTCAAGTTGTCGGGCGGCCAGGGGGTCAATCCCAGCTACGAATCCATGGATGCGGTTTATCGCGAGCTAGCCGACAAGGTCCGGACAATGGGCGACAAGCCCTCGGCAGATGCCGAGGAGAAAGTGTGGACCCGCCATGACTGCCTGGACTGGTGGGCGTCGCGGGTCGATGCGATGCGAACGGCCGCGAATGCGTCGGTCAAGGTTTACCAAATCTCGAACGTTCCGCAGTTCTTCTCGGAAATCTGCTCGATGGATGAAGATACCATTCGGCGCGCGTTATACGCCTATGACGTCGAGTTTGATGGCGATGTCTGGCGGCGCGACGAGCTGATCGATCATCTGCTGGATTGGCTTCCGGAAATTGCGCTCCCGCCACAAACGCTAGCAAATTTTAATCATCTTGCCGCAAGGCGACTGCCGGGCGAGGCATTGAGAGAGCTTGATCGCCGCGGCTCGACCGATATTCCACAGCTCATAGCCGCACTCATGCTGCACGCCATCCTGCGCCATCATTTTGGCGCAGAGCCGATCGCCTGCCGCATATTCGTGCTGATTGGCGGAACGATGAGGGCAAGCAGCGCCCATATCGTCCAGTTACCCAGCGGTGAGGAAATCTGGCTCGGCCGTTCGCGACTGGTCACGGCGTCGTCTCATGAAGCCGTGATCGACGAGGTTCTTGCGGAACTGCGGACCGGGCTTACGCGCGACGTGCTGAAGGAAGAGCGGGACATCATCATCCAGCTGCGCGAGCCGAGGCACTTGCGAGACGACAAACTGGACGCGATCCTGTCGAAGACCGGAAAAACATCGGAATTGCTCAAGGTCATGCGCCTGCCCCTTTTGGTGGCCTATGATAGCGCGACCCTCGGCTCCGGCTTCGACGCGGGCTATCTCGATAGTCTAAAGGAAGAAGTCGCGATGGAATATGCGAGGATCAAGGCGCTGCTGGGCGACGAACTGGCATCTGTCCAGATCTCCTTGTTTCTAGTTCCTGTGGAATGCGCCGACACGCTCGCCCTGGATTTCGAGCAGAAGTTGAGGAAGTGACGATGGAACTCGACGATATCCGGCAGTGTATCGCCAATCCCGACAAGATGATCGCGGCCCGCTTTCCGATTTTCCGGGAGGTAACGCGGCTTGCCAACAGGGAGAACACAAGCGCTATAGCCCGGGATCTGGTCATACGCCTGCTTCCACACAAGGCGCTTCTCACCGATGGGTATGACGACTTACTTGATGCATTGGTGCGCGAAGTCGGCCTATATCCTTATGCCGATCAAGCGAGAAATGCGGGGATCGAGGAGCAGATGCTCTTCGAAGCGCACCGCGTACAGGGCGTGGGGCAAGAGAGATTTTTCCACAGCCTTCAGCTGGCGGTTTTCCAGGAGATTGTGAACGGACGAAATGTCGTTCTGAGCGCGCCGACCAGCGTCGGAAAAAGCCTTGTCATCGACGCTGTTCTCGCGACGCGACAACACAAGAAGGCCGTCATCATCGTCCCCACTATCGCGCTCATCGACGAGACGAGACGGCGCATAACGGCGACCTTAGGCAGCACGCACGACATCATCACCCATCCGAGCCAGGTTCGTCTTGGCGACGGCCGCCCCACGGTCTACATCCTCACCCAAGAACGGGCACTTGGGCGCAACGATCTTGAAGATGCCGATTTTTTCGTAATTGACGAATTCTACAAGCTGGATCTTCGTGATGGGAACGATGAGCGGGCGATCGATCTCAATATATGCTTTCATCGTCTAGCGCAGAACGGCGCTCAATTTTATCTTATCGGGCCCAATATCGCGAGCGTTAACGGCCTTGCCTCATCCTACAAGCATGTCTTCATGCCTTCCGATTTTTCGACAGTGGCTCTGGACATTGAATATTTCAACCTCAAGCAGCGTGGCGAGGAGCGGAACGAAAAGCTTATCCAATTGTGCGGATCGCTCAAGAGCCCCACTCTGGTCTATTGCCAGTCGCCGCGCAGTGCGCGCGATGCAGCGCGGACGATATATGAAGCCTCGAAGCTTCCTGTGACCGACGCCACGAAGAGCGCCGTCGACTGGCTGGAACAATATTTCCCGAGTGAATGGGAGGTAATCCAGGCTCTGAAGCACGGGATTGGCATTCATCACGGAAACGTTCCAAGGGCGATTCAGCAATATATGGTGAGAGCCTTTGAAGAAGGCCGTGTTAAAATTCTCGTCTGCACATCGACGATCATAGAGGGCGTGAATACGGTCGCCGAGAATGTGATAATCTTCGACCGCCGGACAAACACCAGCACGATCGATGACTTCACCTTCAGGAATATCGCCGGCCGTGCGGGGCGAATGAACCGCTATTTCATCGGCAAGGTGTTCGTCCTTGAGGAAGCGGTTGCGGAAGGGGATCATGTCGTCGATTTGCCCGTGGGCCAGCAGGACGAAACGACGCCGATGTCGCTGATCCTCGACCTTCCTACGGGGAGCCTGTCTCCCCTGTCGCAGGAAAGGATCAAGGCCGCCTTCGAGGAGTCCAAGCTGAGCGAAGCCACGATCCGGCAAAATCGTTACGTTCCGATCGAGGATCAGAACGCGCTGTTCGAGGCCGTTTCGCTCCTTTACGATACCAATCCCGGCCACCTTCAGTGGAAGGGCGTCCCCAAATCGGCGCAATTGCTTGCCGCCTGCAACCTGATTTACGAACATCTCGATCATGGGGAGTCGCTACGCCGGCACAAGATATTTGCCGGAGATCAACTGCAGGCCGTACTTACAAG
Organism: Sphingopyxis sp. OAS728; assembly: GCF_014873485.1. Taxonomy (NCBI): domain Bacteria; kingdom Pseudomonadati; phylum Pseudomonadota; class Alphaproteobacteria; order Sphingomonadales; family Sphingopyxidaceae; genus Sphingopyxis; species Sphingopyxis sp. OAS728. The sequence goes on from NZ_JADBDT010000001.1 coordinate 2,566,828, forward strand.
CCTCATGAGCGCGGACGACTTCAAAGACTTTATTGCCCGGCGGGTCGCGGAGCGTTGGAAGGATGACACGATCAGCGACGCTGTTGAACAGGCGCTGTCGTTTCTTCGCAATTATGTAGGATATAAGTTCGGACGGCAGTTGATGGCACTGAGCAGAATTCAGGCCGACGTACTGTCGCGGTACAAAAAAGCCGCCCCAGGCGATTACTCCATGTTTGCTGCGCAGGCCGACTCGCTGTTCATGCCGGCTGGACTGTTTGCGCTGGACGAATATGGGGTTCCGTCCGAGATAGCTCGGAAAATCATGATCGATAGCGGCGCGATCGAGAACGTCGATCAGGGACTTCGTATCCTGGCAGGGATCGATCTCGGGCACGTACAACTCCAGCCTTTCGAAAGAGAGATACTGGAAAGCGTTCAGCAATCCTTACCGCTACGAGCGTTCGCACGGCCGGAAGACGAGAAAAACTGAGACGACTCGACTACCGCCTTGGGCTATGCCGTATGACTGTGAAAGGACGTGCTGCATTCTGGCTGCAACCGCCGCGAGGCGCTGCGGGGTGGCCCTTACGGGGCGCGATCACCCCGCCTGACCTCGAGTATAAATCTGTAGGACTTTAGCATGCTGAGGCAAATAGAGGGTCGGCATCCGCTTTCAGAGGTATTCTGAAAACGCGCAAACGTCCGATGCCGGGCGCAAAGCTCCCTCGACCGAGAAGAAACCGCCGCCGTTACGCCGTGACGGCAGGAAGAGTCGGATCGTCGATATTGATTGACAGCATCCATCGCTTTGAAAAACGTCCTGCATAGGGAGCCGCGGGCTCGAGTTTACGCGAGCTGCCGCGCTGCGCGTCATTGACCCACCTAGCGATACGAGGATCCTGGACGCCCAAGACTTCCTCCAGAAGATAGCCTGCTCGGACGCGGACGATCTTTTCGACACTGAGATCGATTTCCGCGATAATGGATTCGAGATGTTGTAGCGCATGCTTGCGCCAGACATCGACAACCTTGGCAGCCCCACCGCAGCGTCCGGGCGCGGCGATCGAGTCGCGAAACGTCACTCCGACCGGACTGACTCGGTCAACATCGGCGCCGAAGTCGCCTGGTGGCACCGGATCGCTACGCTCGTGACGATGGAGATTGCGCCCCCGCAAGACAGGAAACGGGCGCGGCGGGGTCATTCTGAAGAGCGAGCCGGCCTCTCCCCATTCATCCAGGTCATCGTCAAGCAGTTCGGCCACCGTCTCGCGGGCCCCGCGCGCCCATAGCGAGCGATCGGCGGTCGAGACGAACAGGTCAGGCTCAGGCGCGCTCAGTCCGTGCCAGGCTAAGGCGGAAGCGTGCGAGAGGTAGCAAAAGGGATCGGCGTCGAAGAGCACCGCCTCGGCATCGCCATCCTCCACAATGAAGATCGGCCCGCTGAATTCTGCGTCTCGCAGCAGCTGTCCGCTGCGAGCGCCCAGATCGGGATAATAGGGAAATGGCGTGAAGGTGACCTCGGCGAGCAGATTGCGCGCCCGTTTCGTGCTAAGGGGCCCGTTCCGTTGCGGAAGGCTTTGTCCGGCATAGCCTCGATCCCTGAATAGCTGCCGCGCAAGCAGCAGCAGACCGAATTCGGATATGACAGTGCGCCGCGTGTCCCGCGCCATTTGAGATATAAGGGTTGCAGCCGAGGTCATGGTTCGAGGATGGGCACGATGTCCTTAGGACATCGTGCCCATCCTCCACTTAGTCAAGCAAATCTTAATGGTGCTTCGATGTCAGCAATGTCCTAAGGACATTGCTGACATCGAAGCATTGGTCAAGACCTGCAGAATGAACCCGAACGGGAACATAAGCCGCAAAAGCCTCACTCATCCGTCAAATTGCACCCGAACAGGTGCATTATTGACTTTTACACCTCTCGTCATTATTTCTGCACCCGAAAGGGATCAAATGTCTGACGACCGGACCAGCAAGCGTATGCTTGAGGCTATCAATCTCCGCGATGCCCAGGTGAGAAGCGCGAGCGGCGACAAGACGCTACGCGCCTATCAGGGCGCACTAGAGGGATATCGCTCCTCGTCTGCGCGTGCCCTTACCCAATCGCCTTCCACCCGGCAGACAGGCGGCAACATTGTCGGACGCGACTCCCGGTCGGGTCAATTTCTGACACAAAAAGGACCCGCAACTTCCACCCCTCCAACGTCGGCGGGCGAAGTGCGCGCGCCGCACCCCATCGACAGCGCCGCCGATCTCGGCCAGATCATCCGCAAGGCGCGCAAGCGCATGAAGTTGAGCCAAGATGAATTCGCGACCTATGCGGGGGTCGGACGTCGCTTCCTTTCCGAGCTCGAAGGCGGAAAACCGAGCGTCGAGTTCGACAAGGTATTGGCGTGCGCGCGCGCGGCGGGGATCGATATTTTTGCGCGGCCGCGGCACGGCTGATGCGCCTGCTCAACGTCTGGCTCGAATGCGCCGAGCAACCGATCGGTACGCTTCTCGCAAATGACGAGGGCGCCCTGTCATTCCATTATGCGGATAGCTGGATCGAGACGCGCGCCAATCATCCGCTTTCCCTGTCGCTGCCGCTTGAAGAGGTGGAGTTCGGCGATGTGCGCGCGCGCGCCTTCTTCGACAATCTTCTCCAGGAGAATGATCAGCTCAACGGGGTGATGGCGCGCAACGGGATTTCGCGTACCGACATCGCCGGACTGCTTGCCCATGTCGGTGCGGACTGTGCCGGAGCTGTGAGCGTGCTTCCCGAAGACGCGCCGCCGATAAAGCGGCCGGGTGATCTCGATGGCGATTATGACGCGCTGGCCGATGAGGAGTTTCGCGACCTCGTCCATCGTCTGGCTACCGGCAAGCCCCTTCCGGACGGGATGAGAGACCCTTCCCCCGTCGCCGGCTTCCGCGACAAGATCAGTCTCGCGGCCCTCCCGGACGGCAGCTTCGGCCTTCCCAAGGCCGGGAGCGGCGCGCCGACCACGCATATCCTCAAGATTCCGCATGCCGATCACCGCCACGAAGCGCGCGACGAAGCCTTCGTCACACTTCTCGCCCATGATTGCGCCCTGCCAGTCGGCACCTGTGTCGCCCAGATAATAGACGAGCATGAGGTGCTGCTGATTCAGCGCTTCGACCGCATCGTCGAGGGCAATAAGGTCTATCGCATTCATCAGGAAGATTTCGCGCAAGCGGCCGGCCTGCCCGCCGAGCTCAAATATGAAAGGCGCGGCGCCGAAGGACGAAAATTCGACGCCCCGACGATCGGGCGCATTCTGGATGCAACGGGTCACCCCGCGCTATCCCGCGCCTTCTTCTTGCGCATGACGCTATTCAACCTGCTGATCGGGAACAACGACAATCATGCGAAGAACCACGCGATCCTCCACAGGCCGGGCGAGGCGCCCGAACTGGCCCCCTTCTACGATCTGGTGCCGGTCCAGACAGTGCCGGGTTTCGTCGAAGAACTCGCTTTCAACATAGGCACCGCAGCGCTGCCGGAGGACATCACCGTCGACGATCTCGACCAATTCGCGCACGCGATCGGCTTTCCGGCCCGCAACAGCCGAACGATCATCGGCAAGTCAGCGGGCGCTCTCATCAAGGCGATCGAACCGCTGGCGTTGAACTTCCCGGTCGAAATGCGGGCGCTCGACAATCAAATCGGCGCAGCCGCTGAATTTCTGAACGAGTTGCTATCGCTTGGCCTGGACGTCCGCGCGCGCGACGCGCTCGTGACAAGCGGCGGCGGCTGGCTCGTGAGTTGAGTCCGCTTCTAGGCACTTTCCGCACCATCCTGAACGGCCGACATGAGGCGCGTAGCCGACGCAATGAGCCTAATTGGCGCTACCGCTCGAAACGTGCAGGATGTTGTCGTCGGGGTCGCGAAACCAGATCACGCTCAGCGTGCCCCTGGTATGGACGCCGTCGATCACGGCGTCGTAGCCATCCGGATATTCTTCGAGCGTGACACCCTTCGCCAGCAGGTCCGCTGCGATCTTTTTGATTTCGTTACCAACCGACCACACGACGGCATTGGCACGATTGGAGCCGGCGTAGTCGCTCAAATAGACATTGAGCCTGGTCGCACCAGTTCCAAAAACTAAACCAACCCCGTGATCAGCGATGAGAGGCAGGCCGAGGACTTCGCCATAGAAGGCCTTTGCTCGCGCCAGATCGGAACATGGTACGATCGCGGATGAAGCATGATCCTTCAGCATCGGTGAACCTTTTCAAGATTTGCTGCGACTATTTCCCCGGGTGGGTGACAACATCGAGGCATTCCTTCGGCCGGGGTGATGTCAGGATGATAGCGAACGGCTACCACGCAATAACCTGTACCTAGGTTGAGCCGAGTACCTTTGAAGGAACAGGTCTCCTCGGCTGAGGCCAGCTAAACCATCTGCAAAGATCAGAGTGAAAATGAAAAAGGCGGCCCCGAAGGGCCGCCAGGTGAGTGAATGAAGGAGCCCTCCATTCGGGTCGCGACGGGCGCATACAGCAGCCGCCCAGCTACGCCACCCACATAAGATTATTATCCGCAGAATCACGCGGTACCGATGCATGAGGGCAACAGATTCAGCAATTTGCTTTCAAAATTATGCCGACCCTCTTTTTGAAATCAGCGTATCTCACGCTCGACGAGCAATTCTGTAGCCGGCTTTCGGCGCAGGGCCACGATCAGCACGCCAAGCAGAGCCAAGGCTCCGCCGATCCCCATGCGCAGATCGAAACGATCGTGGGTGATGAGCACGCCCAACGCGATCGTGCCGAGCGGAGTCATCAAGGTCAGCGGCGCAATCAAATTGGCTTCGTAATGGCCGATCAGATGATAATAGATCGAGTGCGCCCCGATCGAGACGATGAGCGCGGTGAACAATATCGCTCCAACGAAGGGCCATCCGATATGTCCGGCTGCCGCCCACTGCCCATCCTCCAACGCGAATGACAGCAGACCAAGGACGGTGGCCGATATCAGCCCGACCCATGCCTGAAAGCGAAAGGGCTTCACCCCGACGACCTGCTTCATCAGCACTGCACCTGCAGCCCCGGCGAAAGCACTGGCGGCCACCAGCCAAAGTCCGGAAGAAAGCATCACCCCGTCGGGCCGCCAAGACACGATTACTACCCCGGCCAGCGTCAGCGCGATCCCGAGCCCGCGGCGCCAGTGGATACGTTCACCGAGTAGGAGGATCGACAGAAGCACGGTGAAGGGCACGCCGAGCTGGAGAATGATCGCCGCGGCGGAAGGCGAGGTGGTCCGCAGGCCGACGAACAGAAGCGCAAAGCTGCCGCCGCCGAGCAGCAGGGCGATCGCGACGATCCGCCAGGCCGGACGCGGCATCGGTAATAGCCAGGGCAACATCAGGACCGCGACGACGCTGAAGCGAAGGGTCACATAGAAGAGCGGCGGGATCGCCCAGTCGGTGACGATGATCTTGCTGAGCACATTGTTGAACGCCCAGACCAGGCACACCGCGAAGAGCAAAAAGAAATCCCGGACACGCACGGCCCGGGCCTAGTCCGCGGCCTGCGCGGCTTCTTCCAGTTCAGCTATTCGCTCCGAACAGATCGCATGCACGGCGCGGCCCAGTTCCTCAACCCGGCCCGCCAACCACAGAAGCTCATCCTCGGTGATGCGATAATGCTTGGAGTAGCGCGCCTTCACATAGGCTTCCTTCAGTTTCGCGAAGCGCGCACGATCGGCCTTCAGTTCGCGCGGCCATGCATCGACAAGACGCATATCGATCCGTTCTGCTTGGGTGCGCAGAAATCCGAGATTGTGAACATGGGGCGTGTAGAAAGTGCAGACCAGCAGCACGCCATGATAAAGACCCTCTGTGGTTTGATGGAGATCAAACGCAGCCTGCTTCGTGTATCCCTTTTCCATCAGGAAACGGGCACTCTCGAAACGCTTCATGGAATTTGGAAACCACTCGTCGAAATATTCGCGCGCCATCGCCAGCGCCTGCTCGGGCGTCTTCGGCTTCGGGGTGTGCAATTCCTTGTCGTCGAATTCGTAGAGGGCGATGCCATCTTTCGCGACATCCATGAAGAAGTAGCGGCCATGCGCGAGCCCGTCGTTCACCTCCGACATGGTGTGGACGATGAAGTTCACCGGGGTGTGCAAGGTCTTGTCGATCGCGAGCTCGCGGTTCAGCCGGTCCTCGACCTTCAGCCAGTAATCGACCTTGTCGGTCAGCCTTTTGTCACTCACGATGATCAGCAGATCGAAGTCCGAGCGATAGCCCTTGGCGGTGTGCGGCTCGTCGACCCAGCCACCGCGCGCGTAGCTGCCGTAGAGGATGATCTTGTCGATCCGGCCCTTTTTCTTCCAGTTCATCGTCGCCAGCGCGATGCTGTCGGCGAATTCCTCGAAGATGATCGCCTTCACGCGCTCGAGTTCGCGCTGCTTGTTCGCCGGGAGATGATCGAGATCGGTTCGCATTGATTGTCATCCTGTAATCCCGCTCGCCGGATGGCAAGCATCGTCCGATTCAAAGTGGTGAGAATTCAGCCCGGTACCCGGAAATCCCAGACCGGAATGCCGAATGCGCGCGCCTTGTCGACGAGATTGTCCTGGATACCGGTGCCCGAGAAGACGACGAGGCCCGCCGGCATCGCATCGATCATCCGCTCGTTGCGCTTGAAGGGTGCGGCTTTCTTGTGGCGGTTCCAGTCGGGGCGGAAAGCCACCTGCGGCACGCCGCGGGCATCGGCCCAGCAGGCCGCAGCGCGCTCGGCCCCCGTCGGGGTAGCGCCGTGCATGAGCACCATGTCGCCGTGGCGCGCATGGACCTTGTCGAGTGCCGACCAGATATGCCGATGGTCGTTGCAGGACGGCCCGCCGCTGAAAGCGATGCGCGTGCCTTCGGGGATCAGCGCGGATGCCTTTTCGCGGAGCCGGCGGTTCATGAAATCGCGGCTGTCGATCATCGCGGCGGTCATCGTTTTGTGGCGGACACGCGAGCCGCTGTGCGGGACCCACGCCTTGCGGGCATGCATCCGAAATTGTTCGGCGGCGCATTCGCGGAAAAATTCCATCGTGTCGCGGCGCTCGATCATCGTGATGCCTTCGGCGATGGCGCGCTCGAGTTCGACCGAGCGGATCTCGCTGCCGTCTTGCTCGCGCTGAAGCTGCTTTTGCGCCGCCTCGTTGCGATCGAGCTCGCGCTCGACGCGTTCGCCGGCGCGGTGGAAGATATTGACGACGCTCCAGAGCAGATCCTCGAGATCGGGTTCGATCCGCGTGTCCTGCAGGCATCCGGCGAGCGCATCAAAGATATCTGCCACGGCGCCGCCGGCGAGCCGGTCGTCGGGGAGCGGCCGTCCGTCGGGTTCGTCGTCATAGGGCCGGTGACCGTAGAGCTGCATTTCCTGAAGGAGGATTGCGCTGGCGCCAGGCTCGGTCGGCGGGCCGGGTTCGGGATGGTCGAAGGCGTCGGTCATATCGGGTCTCCGCAGGGGGCCGCGCCTTTCGCGGCCTTCGCGGCGACACTTTGCGGCGCGCGGCGCGTCTCCGCACCGAAGGGGGCGGGGCCCCCGCCGGCCGCAGCGCCAGCGGAGGATGGCGATTGCGCGGCTATTTTGTTTCGCGATGCAAAGGGGCAAAGCCCCGGCGGAAAATAGCCGGGCAGTCGCCGTTGCGGCAGGCGCGCCGCGGGCCGCAGTCGCCCTCCAGCGAAGGCCGAAGGCGCAGACCTCGAAGAGCCCCGGCGCCATGCGACGCAATCGCTTTTCCGTCGCGGCCTTCCGCCGTGTCCCTCGCGATTGTCACACCGCGCCGACAAAGTGCGATCTGCGATCAGCCTTCCGCGCCGACTGGGAACAAAGCCGCAGCGCCGCCCAGCGGTTACCGGTTGCTGCGTCTCCGCTTCGCCGTTTTGCCGCATGACGCCTCACCGCTACACCGCTGACCGCTGACCGCTCACCGCTCACCGCTTCGCGGCCACGCTATACCGGGCATGAACGGCGCATTCAGGACCGATTGTGCGGGAGGGGCGTATTCCAGAGATACGGTCGAACGTCGCTTCGACAGCAAGACAAGGAATGGCACGATGAAAAGCAGAATATTAACCGCGGGCCTGATTGCAGCAATCATAATCCCCGCCGCCGCACAGGCCCAGACCCGCGAGATCGAACGCGATCGCCGCGAAGCCCGCGAAGAGCGCCAGGAATATCGCGACGCCCAGCGTTACGGCGACCGCGACGACATTCGCGAGGAACGCCGAGAATATCGCGATGCGCGCGACGATTATCGTGACGAAGTGCGAGATTGGCGCCGTGACACGCGCTACCAGAATTACCGCGCACCGTTCCGCTACCAGCAGTTCCGCGAAGGCTCGACGCTCCGCCCCAACTATTATGCGCCGAACTACCGGATGAACTATGACCGCCGCTGGGGCATTCCGCAGGCGCGCGGCAATCTGACCTATGTTCGTCACTATGACGATCTGCTGCTCGTCAACCAGCGCAACGGCCGCGTCGTGAAGGTCTATCGGGGCCATTTCGACCGTCGCCGCTAAATAATATTCGTCGCGCTGGCACATACCAGACAAGCAAAGGCCGTCCGTAAGGGCGGCCTTTCGCTGTTCACGACCTGCGGAAGATAGAGGTCGGCAACCAGGCAGGCCGAAACGGATCCTCGTCAGTTTGCCCTTCTTTTTCCGGCCAAGTCCGCAGCCCTATCCGGCCGATTGCCTTGCCCTTTCCGGCCAATTCCCGTTCCCCTTCCGGCCCAATGCTATTCGGACTGCAAGTGCCCGCGGTCGCATTCGGCAAGTTGGGCCGCGAGGCGCGTACGCACATCCGCGCGCCCGAGGGCGCAGAGGTCCGTGTTGAAATCGTCGCGAACGGAGTGGAGCGGGACGAGCTCGATCCCTGCCGCCCCCGCCCGCTCTGACAGCGTCTTGACCGCAGCCTCACCGGCCGCATCGTCGTCGCGTGCGACATAAAGGCGGCGAAGAACCCCAGGGAAACGGATCGCGGCAAGATGCGCGGCCGAGAGGCCCGCGATCATCGGCAGCGAGGGCGCGATTTGGCGGAGCGACAGGATGGTTTCGAGCCCTTCGCCTGCGATCATGACGGGACCGGACGCGCCAAAGCGCACACCGTTGCCGAGCAACTGTCCCATCGCGCGGCGCGGATTGGCGACCGGTGCCTTGCCGCCGGCGGGGTCGAGCCAGGTGCGATGGACGCCGGTGACAGCATCCTTCTCATCGGTGACGGCTGCGATGAGTGCCGGCCAGGCGCGCCGAACGCCGGGCGCGTCACCGGCGGATGCGCGATAATAGCAGCGCGGATGAGAGCGGAGCGCCGGTTCGCCAGGCGCGCCAACGATCGCACGGGTTGAAAGATATCGGTCGGCGATACTCCCCGCCAATCGACGGGAAGCCGCCCAGAGACGGCGTGCCGCCTCAGGCGACCCCGAAGGCGCCTTGCTCGCCCGCCGCGTCGACGAGGCCTCCCCATCATGACATGGCATCGGCAGGCTCAGGAAGCGGCGGGCTTCGGCCAGCGTGTCGTGCATCGATCGGTGGCCGCAGCTGGCGGCAATGATGTCGAGCAGGTCGCCATGCTCGCCGCTTTCGGCATCAGTCCATTTTCCGACCCGTCCGCCCCCCTCGACCGAGGCGCTCAAACGGACGTAGAGACTGCGCCCCGGCGCGCCATGGATATTGCCGACAAGCCAGTAGCGCCCTTCGCGGCGCCCCCGCGGCAAATAACGGCGGCAGACGGACTCGGCATTGTCGGCGAGACGTCGGGCGATATCGGAGATGCTGTCCATCGGGCTCCTCGTGCGCAGCTGGCTCGACGTCGATCTATCGGACGATGTCGAGCGCGGCGCCGGATGCCCCACCGGCAGATGACGGAAGGTTGCCACAAGCGCCGCGCAAATTTCAAGACAAAGCGACTACGGCCAAGTCTGGACCGCAGTCGCAAAAGGCCGGGCAAGAGAGGGCGGCCGAAGCCGCCCTCGCCCGTTTCACTCGGCGGCGATCGCCAGACCGTCGTCGTCCTCATCGCCAAGGTCGCCATCGATCGGGCCGCCCGGATCGGCGGCAGCTTCAATGCCGGCGTCGCCCGCTGCGGCACCATCATCGCCGGCTTCGACGGCATCGAGATCACCGTCATCCCCTTCGCCGGCATCGCGTCCGTCGACATCGGAAGCGTCAATATCAACGGGCGTGCGAAGCGGTTCGGGAAGCCAGCCGCTGTCTTCGAGCAGTTTCTCGGCTTCGCTTGCCATGTCGGGCTTCCTCAGATGATCGATCATCTTCGCAAAAGGCTCGCCGCGCGCTTCGGTGACGTCGGCGAGGATCCGCGGCTTGGTTACGTGCCGGAAATAACCGTCCGCGGTCGGCCGCCATCCCGCCGTGAGGACGTCCAGATTCAGGGCGCGCGCAAGGATATGGCTGTGCGCAATGCGGCGTTCGACACTCCGGCTGGTGACCCGGCCGCTGCCATATTTGGGGACGATCTCGGCCTGCGCATTGAGACCGAGCGATGCGCAATGCGCGAACAGGCTCGCCTGCTCGTTGGCATCGAGTGCAAGGAGCGCCTCCCAGAGATCGGCGTCTTCCTTGGGAAGCCGCGCGCGCCAGTCCTCGTGCCGGGCATCGATCGCCCGCGCCGGGCCGCATTCGCGAAGCCCCGCCGGCTCGTTGGTGAAATAGACCGTCGAGACCGACAGCTCGAGACAGGTTTCGTGGCTGGTCCGGTAGAAGACCGACAGCACGAGCGCATGCAGGACTGCTGCGAATGCGGCCTGCGGATTCTGCGCAAAGGCATCCTGCAACGCGAGCGTACGCCAGGCGGTGAGATCGGACACGAGCCGTTCGGGCAGCGGCTTCAGTCCTTCCTCGTCGGCTTCTTCACCGCCAGCCCCCGAACCGATCGCACCGTCAGGGCCCGCATCAGGCGCAGCGCCCGCCTCGCCGCCGGGTCCATCCTCGCCATCGTCCGCAGCATCCCCCGTCTCGACGACCGGTTCATCCTCGGGCCGCACGAAACCGCGATCGATGCGCACCGTGCCGTCATAATCAACCGACACGAAAGCGCCCCCGTAGATCATCTCGGTTTCGTCGAAGATCAGCGGCCGATCAGTCAGCGCGCCGATTTCGGCTTCGATCGCTTCGAGCCTTGCATGCACTTCGGCGGGCACGTCGGGTTCCTCCGACCATGTATCGGAGAGCGTATCCGCTTCTGCTTCGAGCGCAGCCAGCGTCGCTTCCTCCTCGGCGGTCATCGCGACCTCGGTGCTGACGAGGCGGCGAAGACCGCTCGTCGCGCTCCACGGCAGATCGATCGCGGTCTGGACCCAGAGCCACCCTTCCTTGCCAATGTGCGCGGCGACGGCGCTCAGTTTCTCGTCGACGAGTCGGTCGAGCAGCGCGGGGTCGGTCAGCCAGCCGCCATCGTCGGCCTCGAACAGGTCGCGCACGATCCCGCCGCCCGCGGCGAGATAGGCGTCGACGCTCACGAAACGCACGCGCTTGTCCACTGCACGGACGCTGTTCTCGGTGAGCTTCTGGCGGATAAAGGACGGCGACTTGTTGTAGCTGTGCGCGAGCATTTCCCAGACCTGGACCTGCCGCTCATGATCGTCCGAGACCGTGAAGGCCATCAGCTGGTCGAGCGTTATCTCTTCTTCGGCGTAGAGGTCGTGCAGCACCGGCGAGACCGATGCGAGCTTGAGCCGCTGGCGCACTACGGCAGGCGTCGTCATGAAATGCGCCGCGATCGCTTCGACCTCGGCGCCCTTGTCGACCATCGCCTGCATCGCCCGGAACTGGTCGAGCGGATGCAGTGCCTCGCGCACGGCATTTTCGGCGTAGCTGTCTTCCTCGGCAAGGATATTGGCCGCGGCCTGCTGGACGATGCAGGGTACGGGCGCGTCCTTGGCAAGGCGCTTCTGTTTCACGAGCAGCTCGAGCGCGCGGAAGCGGCGGCCGCCAGCCGGGATTTCGAACATGCCGGTGTCGCCCCCAGCTTCATCGAGCAAGGGACGAACATTGAGACCCTGGAGCAAGGTTCGACGGGCGATGTCGTCCGCGAGTTCGCCAATCGACACGCCGGCCTTCACCCGCCGGACATTGGACTGCGAGAGGACCAGCCGGTCGAACGGGATATCGCGCGACGGGCTGAGGGTGATCTTACGCTTTGCACTGGCCATGGCCATTCTCCACGACGGGCCGCCGCGAGACACTCTCCCGGCACCTGGACCCGTCGCGAAGGCGAAGCCCCCCTCTTCCTCCCGGGGCCGCGGCGCGGCCCCGGCATGTGGCGAGAGCATCATTCGCGCCCCGAAATCATCCGCGCCCCCCGGCGCAGCCTTTGCTCCCTGAGCACGATCGACCCGGCGGCGCGCGCCGCCGCGGCATAGACCGAGAGCGGGTGGCTCGCCGCGAAACAAAGGTCGCGCTCGATGGTGAGACCAAAAGGCAGGCGGAGGGTTTCAAGTTCGGCGACCGAGAAGCTGCCAAGCTCGGGGCAGCCGAAGCCAAGATCGGCCAAGCCGAACAGGATGCCGTCGGCGTCGATCTCGGTCGCGAGCCAGGTCGCGGCGCCGACGGGATTGAAGAGCCGGAGGACCGGCCGCGGATCGGGTTCGCGTTCGCCGCGCGCGACGGCATCGCGCCGCGCGATATCGTTGGCGCGAAGCTCGGCCTCGAGTTCTGGGGTTAGGAGCTTCATGCCGCGACCCTCCCTGCGATATTCGGCATGGTGGCGCCGCCGCCGTGAGCCCCCTCCGCGGCTGGACCTTCTGCGGGGTCGGTAGCATTGGCGTCGGGACGAAAGGCGAGCAGATAGTCCGCCGCTTTCGACGCGGCGCTCGCTGCACGCAGGATCGCTCGATGATCCTCGCGAATGATTTCGAGCCAGGACCCGATGTAATCGGCACGGCGCACGGTCGGCGCGATGCCGATCGCGGCGCAGACGAAAGCGCCGGTCATTTCGGCAACGAGTTCCTCCTGCCCATAGGGTTTCGAGCCGAAGCTGCCGCTCTGGTCGCGGTCGAGGCGGCTCGCATGACCGGTCCAATGGCCGAGTTCGTGAAAGGCGGTGCGGTGCCAGTTGATCGGCTCGAAGAAATCATCGGGCCGCGGCACCGCGACGAAATCATGCCGCGGGCTGTAATAGGCCGACACGCCGCCGATGCGGACATCGGCACCGGTCGCGGCGATGAGCTGCTCCGCCTCGGGGAGGATCAATCCTTCCGGAACGGGTTCCACCGGACGATAGAGGCGCTCGGGCAGGCCTTCGCGCTGGTCGACCGAAAAGACGGTGAATTGCTTGAGGAAGGAGAAGCCGCCTTTGCCCTCGCCGCGCGGATCGCCGGACTCGGTCCGGCCGTTTGCTTCGCCCTTGCCGACGCGGTGGCTGTAGATGATCGCGGTCCCATGCTCGCCGCGCCGCACCGAGCCCCCGAGAGCCGCTGCCTGCCGAAAGGTCAGAAAGCCATGCCCGGTGAAGCCCCGCGCTATGACCGCATGCCAGAGCGTGAGGATATTGATGCCGCTGTAGCGCCGCTCGCTTGCCGCGTTGAACGGCAGTCCGATCGCGGCGCGCGCGGTGCCCCAGGGCTGGACCCAGGGCAGGCGGCCCGCCTCGAGTTCGGCGATGATCCGATTGGTGATCTCCTCATAAAGCGGGACCCGCGGGCCCCGCCTGTCTTGCGCGATTTGCTGTTGCGCCATGTCCGGTCTCCTGCGGCGGACCGGCGGCGAGCCTCTCTCGCCGCACCCATTCGCCATCCGGCCCGGGCCCCGCTCTTCCTCCTGCTCCGGGGACCGGCGGCGTCCGCCGCCTGACCCCGGAGCAGCGGCGACGTTGGCGAAGTGAGCCGACCGGATCGATCGGCCCCTTGTCAGAATGTTCTTCCTATGTTCTCATAAGGACATGGACAGAATCGATACCGCCCGAGTCGCCGAGACCATCCTTTCCGCCCCCGGTTGGGCGCGCGTCGGCATCACCGCGCCGACGAGCCACATCCGGGTCGAGGCGGCGTTCGAGCTCGCGCGCGCGATTGTCGAGAGCGTGAAGCCGGGCGGCGAACCCGCCAGCCCCGACCAGCTTGGGCTATCCCTGTGACGTGGGCGGCTGGACAAAGGACGGACGGCACAATGCCACCAACATCTTCGAGGCCGCGGCCTGGTTTCGCGCGATCAGGCCGGTCTGCCGCTGCGGGCATAGCGCGACCTTCAATCCGTATGGCATCTGGTGGCGCTTCGAATGCAAGATGTGGGATGGCAATCTTGCCAAGGCCCGGCATAAATTCTGGTGCGTCCGCTGCGGCGCGCGAACGGGCAAGCGCGTTCGCCCGGTCCGGATCGACCTTGTCGACCCCGGCCCCGACGACATTGCCCTGCCCATGCCCGACGAACGCGAATGGAAGCGCGCGCTCAGCCGCTTTCGCGCCTAGGAGCTGAGAGATGGATATCGAAACGGACGATGCGCTCGTCGGGATCGGCAAGCTTCACCGTGTCATGGTGTGGGACGGACAGCGCGAGCGCGAAAAGGAAATGCTCTGGGGCTTGCCGTCGCGCGATCCCGAGGTCTTCCAGATCCCGCTGCTCAAGTCCGAAACCGCGATCATCGACCGGCCATGCCTGCTGCTTGCCAACGAGTTCGGGCTCGTGAAGCGCGGCAAGACGGTTTACGCCGCGAGCCTTATCACCGACGAGCCCTTTTTCTGCATCGCGGCGGTCTGGCGTCCGGCGCACCGGCTCTGGCCTGAGAGTTTTGCGGCGCTCACCGTGCCCGCCTATGACGATCTTGCCCCGCACAAGGACCGCCATGTTGCCGTCGTCCGTCCCGACGACTGGTTCGACTGGCTGATGGGCGCGCGGCCACCGCTGGACATTTTGCAGCCCTTCCCCAAGAATAGCTTCAGCATCATGCCGCCGATCCAGCAGAATTTCGACGAGTTGCTCGGAGCGGCCTGAGCCAAACCACGGCAGGGGACCGCCGCCATGTGCAATCTCGTCACGCTCAAGGCCTCGGTCGACGAAGTGGCATCGGCGTTTGGCGCGCGGCGCCCGCTCACCAATGCCCAGCCCGGTGAGGTCTATCCCGGCGGCCAGGGTTTCGTGGTCCGCGGGGATGCGGGAACACGCGCGCTCCAGTCGATGACTTGGGGATTTCCGGTCCGGCTCAAGCATATGAAGCCGACGAGCAAGCCGAAGCCCGTCAACAATGCGCGCGACGACAAGCTGATGACCTTCTGGCGGACATGGTTCACCAATCCGGCGCAGCGCTGCCTCATCCCGATCACGGCCTTTGCCGAGGCCGAAGGTGAGAAGGGCCGGATGACCCGCACCTGGCTTAGCGTCATCGACCAGCCGCTCGCCGCTTGCGCGGGCCTCTGGCGTCCAACCGATGAATGGGGCGACTGCTACACGATGGTGATGGTCGATGCGACCGAGGAGCTTTTCGACATTCACGACCGGATGCCCGTGATCCTCCACGCCGCCGATCATGACGCCTGGCTGTACGCGCCTCCCGAAGAGGCCCTACAGCTGGTCGCAAAATATCCCGCCGAGCGGCTCGCCGTCGAACGCACGGACATTCCTTGGTTCAGCCGCAAACCGCCCGCCGTCGAGGCCCCGACACTTCTTTAGCGTCGCTATAAGCAAAGCCCGACGAGATAACTGGTCGCGGTGCAAGCAGCCTAGGAAATGGCGCCGGCGCGGCGCCAAATAACTGCGAATATAACCTGTGTTAAGTCCGGATGCCGTAGCGTTAACAAGGCCTTGACTCTCATGTCGGGCGAGTTAGCCAGGACGCCTCTTTTCGATCTTCAATGCGACCCAGAAGATTCGGAGAGGGGGGCGACTTTCGATGTGGCTCCTGTGATATCGAAAGCCGGAAGGGCCTCGTCGAACGACGGGCCCTTTTTGGTATGTCCTACATTATCAAGCACTGCCATGCTCATGCCATGACCCGCGAACCCAAATGGAAAAGTCGCGCGATTGCGATCGAGTTTTGGCTCCTCTCGGCCTTGGTCGCGGGATCGTTCATCGCCGGACTCATCGCCGCGATCCGATCGCTCGTCGGCGGCTGATCCGATGGACGCCGCCGGAACACATTCAAACGCCCGCCTTTCGGCGGATGAAGTGTCAAACTGGGCCCATCTCCTCAGCACGAGGTCTTTACGCCATTTTTCCGACTGTTAAACCAAGGCGACCGATCGATCGCCGCGTCGAGGCCGCGAAAAGAACAGCCCGCCCCGCGATGTCAGGACCCGTCGGTGGAATGTCCATCCTTCGTGCGCCTAGGAAAGGAACCGACGGCGCGCGATCCAATGGAGCGGACCGCGGGCAGCCGGGTCGGGACCGTGCCAGCGGCCGATGATCAGACGTGAAGCATTTTCATTTGACGGAGGAACTCGCACAGGAAATCACCGGCGCCCGCAGAGAAGAACAGCTTTTCGCGGCGCTCGCGACTGCCACCGGGCGCATGGGGTTCGATCATTTCGCCCTCGCCTTCGACCGGCGAGGAGACGATGGCGCTTCGATGCTGGTCCATAATTATCCGGATGCTTGGGCGAAGGTCTATGTCGGCCTTGACCTCAGCGCCACTGATCCGATCCGGCGTGCCGGCGAGCGCTCAATCACGGGTTTCCAGTGGCGCGATGTCGATCGCTATGTCCCGCTGTCTCGCGGCGACCGCCAACTGCTGAGCGTCGCGCGCGACAGCGGGGTAGGTGATGGCTTCACCGTCCCCCGCCACTTGCCCGGAGAGGCGACCGGCTCCTGCTCTTTCGCGGTCAGCCCGCGCGCGGTCATGCCGGCGGACATGCTGCACGCCGCCGAGATCCTCGGCGCGATCGCGATCGCATCGGCGCGCGAACTGATCGGGTCCGCCTCCTTACGACCGCGCCCGGTCCTCACCGAGCGTCAACGCGAATGCGTCCTCTGGTCGGCGCGCGGCAAGACGGCAGGTGAGATTGGCGATATCCTGGGGATTAGCGAAGAGACGGTGGTGCGCCACCTCAAGATGGCCCGCGACCGTTATTCGGTCCATTGTCGCTCGATGCTCATCCTGTGCGCATTGTTCGACGGGCTAATCGGCTTTTCGGATATCTACGACTGGTGGCGTCCGAACTGAGCGCGACGCAAATCGCGAAATGCTTGCCCAGAAATGGGCATAGGCGACCCGCGGGATTGATGGTCTGATTCCGGCTCCACAAGCCAAGGAATTCTTATGACCACTCAATCCACGCGGGCGCATGATGCGCCCGGGAATGCCGCTTTGCGCGCCATGTTCGCAGCCCGCAAACAGGTTTTCATCGACCAGCTGAAATGGGATCTGCCTGCCCTCGACGGCCGTTTCGAAATCGACCATTTCGATACGCCGGATGCCCGTTACCTGATCCTGCTCGATCCTGACGATCTGCGTCACCGGGCATCGGCACGGCTCCTGCCGACAACGGCGCCGCATCTTCTCGGCGACGTCTATCCCCAGCTTTGCACCGACGGCCCGCCGTCCGGCGAAGGCGTGTGGGAGATCAGCCGCTTCTGCCTCGATCCCGCGCAAACGCGTACCGAGCGCCGCGACGCCCGTAACCAGCTTGTCACCGCGCTCGCGGAGCATGCTTTGCAGAATGGCATAAGCCAGTACGTCGGCATCGCCGAAGAGAGCTGGTTCGGCAAGATCAGCAAATTCGGATGGACCTGTCGCACGCTCGGCCCGGTCCACACCGATGGTATCTGCGACCTTCTCGCGCTCAACATCCACATCGACGAGGACACGATTGCCGGGCTCAAGCGCACCGGGACCCACGCGCCGCTTGCCCTCAAGTTCGAGGAAGGCGGGGAGCGCGCACAATGAAAAAGAACCTGACCGAAGCCGATCTTCCTGCCCTGCTCGTCGATGAGCTGCGCCGCAAAGGCTATTGCATCCTCGGCAACGAGGCGATCGGGCGCGTCCACGCCCTCGCCAGGGATCTCGATCCGATCTTTGCCGCGACGCCTTTTTGCGAGGGCAATTTCTACGGCTGCCGGACAAAGCGCTTCGGCGGTCTGCTCAAGCGATCGGAGCACATGGCCGCACTGGTACTCAACCCGCTCATCCTTTCGGCCGTGGAGACTATTCTCGGCACCGGCTGTGACCGGATCCAGTTG
Organism: Sphingopyxis sp. OAS728; assembly: GCF_014873485.1. Lineage (NCBI taxonomy): Bacteria > Pseudomonadati > Pseudomonadota > Alphaproteobacteria > Sphingomonadales > Sphingopyxidaceae > Sphingopyxis > Sphingopyxis sp. OAS728. The sequence goes on from NZ_JADBDT010000001.1 coordinate 2,584,947, forward strand.
AATCTCACCCAGGCGATCGAGATTCATCCGGGCGAGGTGCGGCAGTTCCCGCACCGCGATCAGGATATGTGGCGCGGGGCCGACGGCACCCAGGAATATCTCGTCAATGTCCTGTGGCCGCTCACCCCGTTCACAAAAGAGAATGGCGCCACACGCATTTTCCCGAAAAGCCACGGCGTGTTGGGGATGGCGAAAACCGATCTCGGCCAGCCAATCTTCGCAGAATGCAAGCCGGGCTCGGCGATCTGCTTTCTGGGATCAACTGCGCATGGGGCGGGCTCCAACCTCAGCAAGGAGGTCCGGCGCGGCGTGCTCGTCAGCTACAGCCTCGGCTGGCTGAAGCCCTATGAGAATCTCTGGCTGTCCTATCCACCCGACGTCGCGCGGCATTTCCCGCCCGAGCTTGCCGCGCTCGCCGGATATGCACAGCATCGCCCCAATCTCGGCAATTACGAAGGGCAATGCCCGTCGATCCTGCTGCAGGACGACATTCCCGACCAAATCGGCGCGATCGACGCGCTCCGTCCCGACCAGGCCGGCGCTGTGTCCGAATATGCTGCTGCGGAAAGGAACGGACAATGAGCCCCGCGCATGTCTTCGAGCCGACTTATGAGGCGATAAAGCGCCGCCTGCTCACGGGCGAATGGTCCAGCGGCACGCGCATTGAGGCTGCCCGCCTCGCCGACGATCTGGGGGTGAGCCTGACGCCGGTGCGCGACAGCCTTTACCGGCTCAACGGCGAGCGCATGGTCGACTTCACGCCGGGCGAGGGTTTTCATGTCCATCGCCTTACCGAGACGGAGTTTCGCGACCTGCTTGAGCTGCACCTGATCCTGTTGCTCGCCGCGCTGGCGACGGCGCCGAAAGGACCGGCGACATCATTGCCCGCCGACCAGCCCTATCCCGATCGCGTCGCCGACCTATTCCTTGCAATCGCCGAACGCTCGTCGAACAACGAGATCGTAGCGAGCATCGCGGCAATCGGCGACCGGCTTCAGCTATCGCGGCATTTCGATGCCATGATACTTGGCGATCTGGAGGGCGAGATTGACGCGATCGCCACGGCCGTCGCCGATGCCGAGCCGCAGGCACAGATCCGCAACCTTCTGCTCGGCTATCATGAGAGACGCGCGCATGAAGCGGCGGCCTACGCCCGGACGCTTGCGGGTCACCCGGGCCGCCAACTGTAAGCGCCAGCGGGCGGAAGGATGATGCTTTTGCTTGTCAGCGCTGCCTAGAATTGACATGATTCCGCCGCGCAGGAGCATCGCTGGCAGCTTCTGCGCGGAATTTTCCGCCAGGCATTATTAGCGCCAGTCCTCAACGGGACCGGCGGCCCAACCGGACCATGGACCGCGCGAGCGTCCGAACGGCGGCACAGCACTGGGAGACGGGCATCCGGTCGCGACCGGCTGGTCCCGCTTGTGCCTCCGGGATACTCTGTCGTGTCTTCCTGTACCTGCGACGACCGCGCACCGCCGCGTCACCCCTTTTCGGTGTCTTCGGGCTGCCATGCGCATCCCGACGATCGTCCGCCGCCGGTCGAACAGCGGACGGGGGCCGGGCAAGATCTGGACGCCGTCTACCGGACGCATCGCACGTCGCTTTTTCATTTCCTGCGGCGAAAGGCGGGACCGGAGGAAGCGCCGGACCTGGTGCAGGAAGTCTTCGCGCGTGCGGCGGGCAGCGCACAACGCCATCAGCTCATCAACCCGGGCGGATTTCTTCGCCGCATCGCCCAGAATCTGCTGATCGACCGCGCGCGCCGCCAGAAGTCGGCGCCGGCGATCTTCTTTCCGCTGCGCGAAGACAGCCATGCCGTCACCCCTGCCGCGCAGGAGTGGAACCTCGAAGCTGCCGACCTGCTAGGGCTTTACGAAGCCGCGGTTGACGCCATGCCGCCAAAGACGCGGCGCGTCTTCCTGATGCACCGGGTGGACGAACTCAGTTATCGCGAGATACATGAGCTGCTTGGAATCAGCATTGCGACGGTGGAATATCATATGATGAAGGCGCTCAATCAGATTTCGAAGGCGGTGGACGGCCGCCGATGACAAGGACAAGCGGCGGCGACTATCCCGTCGACGAGGTCGCCCAAGCGTGGCTGATCAAGATGCGCGGCGAGGATGCCGGCGCACTGCGCGGCGAGTTTGAGGCGTGGCTGCTCGCATCGGCCGAACATGGCGAAGCTTATGTTCGCGCGCAACGGCGAATGTCGGCCCTGTCGGTTCTCAAGACATCGCGGCGTCACGGAGCAAGCCATGCCGAAGCGCGGCGGGGCCACGTCCGCGGCTGGCTGCCATGGGGCGCCGCTGCAACCGCGATGGCGCTGCTGATCCTCGCATTCGGAGCCGTGGGGGCCTCGCTTCCCGGCCAGCCTGGCACCGCTTCGATCGCGCGCGCCGCCGAACCCCTGGTGACGCAGCGCGGCGAGATCCGCACGTTCCGGCTCGCCGACGGATCGAGCGCGACGCTCGATACCGACAGCCGGCTGGATGTGGAGTTTGGAAACGGCGCGCGAATGATCCGCCTGATCAAAGGCCGGGTTCGTCTTTCGGTCGCCAGGCAGAATGGCCCGCTGCATATTGCCGCGGGACGGGGCACGGCCACCGCGAATGATGCCGAGATCGATCTGAGCGTCGACGAGGCCGGCACCGTGACCGTTGCCCTCCGGCGCGGCGAAGCGGATCTACGCACGGACATGAATATCGGCCCGGCTACAGCATTGTCTGCGGGACAGGCGCTGACCTATCGACGGGACGGCAAACTGCAGCATGCCGGGGCACCGGACCCTGACATTCCGACGAGCTGGCCGGAAGGCTGGGCCGAATATCATTCGATACGGCTCGATCAACTCGTAGCCGAGGCCAACCGCTATGCCGTGCGGCCGATCATAATCGACGACAGTTCGATCGCGGCTCTCGATGTGTCCGGACGCTTCCACATCAGCCAGAGCGAGCGGTTCGCCGAACGCATCGCGCGCCTGTTCGGCCTCAGGGTCGAACGGGAGGCCGACGCCATTCATTTGCGCCGCCGATAATTTTTTCGTCGATCGCCTAAGGGCCTCCTCTTCGCCCCGTCAACGTACCCCCACTGGCCGCCTGCCTGAAGCACGGCCGAGACATTTGGGGGAGTGAATATGTTGAAAAAGTCCCGCTCGCTGGTTGCGCTACTCGTCGGCAGCGCCGCCTGCCTATCACCGGCCGTAGCATTGGCCACGCAGCGGGAGCGCCAGTCCTACGACATTCCGGCGCAGGATCTCGGCGCCGCGCTACGGACCGCGGCGACGATCGCCGGCATCGAGCTTTATGCATCTTCGCGCGATCTCGAAGGAAAGACGGCGCCGCCGCTCAAAGGCGAAATGACGCCGCGCGAAGCGATCGATGCGCTGCTGAAGGATAGTGGGCTCGCGGCCAAGTTCGATGCCGGCGCAGTCATCATTTCAAAAACTGCGCTCGCGCCCTCCCGCTCCGATGCCGTGAGCGAAGAAGAGCCCATCATCGTGACCGGTTCGCGTATTGCAGGCGCTGCCCCGGCCGCTCCGGTCATCCGAATTACCGCAGAGGATATCCGGAGAGCTGGCCAAAACGACCTTGGCGAGGTCGCGCGCAGCTTGCCGCAGAATTTTGGCGGTGGCCAGAATCCCGGCGTTGGCAACGGACAAGGCGCAGGCAATGAAAATGCCAACGTCAATGGTGCCTCGACCTTTAACCTGCGTGGGATCGGTCCCAACGCAACGCTGACGTTGCTCAACGGAAACCGCTTTGCCTACACCGGCGTGTCGTCGGTGATCGACATCAGCGCGATCCCCGTGTCGGCGGTTGAACGCGTTGAGATCATCGCCGACGGAGCGTCGGCAATTTATGGTGCCGATGCGGTTGCGGGCGTCGTCAACATCCTGCTCAAACGCGACTATGATGGGCTCGCGGCAATGGGCCGGCTCGCCGCTTCGACCGATGGCGGTAACTTCCAGACGCAGGCCGGTCTGCTCGGCGGTACCGTTTGGACATCCGGTGGCATCATGGCCGCCTATGATTTCAGCCGCTCCACTGCGATCCGCGCCAGCGACCGCAGCTACACCGCCGCCGCCAATCCCGGGACAACCTTGTTTCCGGCGCAGCGCCGCCACAGCTTGCTTTTGAGCGGCCATCAGGCGCTTGGGGATGATGTAACCCTCAACGCCGACATGCTCTACAAGCGCAGTCACAACCACAGCATAACCGCCTTCACACTTGACGCCGCACCCGAGGCATCGGGGTTCGACGCGGTGAGCATCTCCGAAATCGTCGGCATCGCGCCGGGGTTCGCGGTCGAACTCGGCGACGACTGGACGTTAAAGACCGCAGGCTTCTTCGGGACCGACCGCACCGGCGGAGCGACGCGTCTTTTCGCCGGAGGCACCGAGCTCGCACGCCTTGACCGGCACTTCTTCAACCGCAACATCGCGATCGAAGGCGGATTCCAGGGTCCGCTGTTCGCGCTGCGCGCGGGCGACGTCCGTCTGGCAATTGGCGGCGGCGCCCGTCGCAATTTCTTTCGTTCAGTGTCGCCGACGGGAACGCTCGCCCGGCGTCGCGACAATATCTTCGCATATGGCGAAATGCATATTCCGCTTGCGGCGCCTGCGCAGGGGATTTCGGGTCTGCACCGGCTCTCGCTCACGGGTGCACTGCGGTTCGAGGATTATTCGGACGCGGACGGGATCGTGACGCCCAAGCTGGGGCTGGTCTGGGAACCCGTCTCGATCCTGCGGCTCGGAGTCTCATGGGGTCGCTCGTTCAAGATGCCGACCCTCGCACAGCAATATAGCGGCTACACCGCCGTCCTCGCGCCGGCGTCGCGCTATGGCGCCGGACTGCCGGCGACGGCAACCGTGCTCTATGCGGCGGGACCCGACAGTCGCATCGGACCCGAGCGCTCGGAAAACTGGACGCTCAGTGCGCAGCTAACTCCGGCCGAAGGTCTCGACCTATCGCTGTCCTGGTTCAATATCGATTATCGCGACCGGGTAGCGACACCTTTTTCTTCGCCTGCGGGCGCGCTCGACAATCCCATCTTTGCGGACTCGATCGTCCGATCGCCCGGCGTGGCGCTGCTGGATGACATCATTGCAGGCGCGCTGCCGCCGTTCCAGAATGTCACCGGCGCCGACTACGATCCTGCGAATGTCGTCGCCTTTCTCGATCTGCGCGATCGCAACATCGCACGTCAGCGTTATCGGGGTGTCGACCTGTCGCTCCGCTATCGCTTCGCGCTTGGCGGAGGCGAGCTCTCGCTGTCGGGCGCCGCCACGCTGCTGCAAAGTCGACAACAACTCCGCCCTGATGCGCCTTGGACGAACCTCGCCGGCACAGTTTTTCATCCGGCACGCTTCCGGTCGCGGGGCGGGGTAGCCTGGGCGAATGAAGAGCTATCGGTCGCCGCCTTCGTCAGCCATTCGGGGGCGCTGGTCGATGCCCGGCGCGCGACAGCCGTGCGGGTGCGCGGGCTCACGAGCTTTGATCTCAACGGCGACTTGCGGATCGCTGACGGAACCCGCGTGTCATTGAGCGCGCTCAACCTTTTCAACGCAAAGCCCGCGGCGATCTTCACCGCATCGCCCGCCGAAACCCCCTACGACACGACCAACAATTCGCCGGCGGGACGATTTCTGGGGATCACGCTGCGGAAGGAGTGGTGACGATGGAGCGCCCGCTGCCCCCTCGGGCCATTCTCCTCACATGGGTGACGGCCGCCGTCGCGGCAGCATCGACGCCCTCCAGCGCATTGGCAGAAGGGCGGCGCTGGACACTCGACGATCAGCTGACCGTGCCGGAGCTCCGGGCGATCGCGATTGCCGCCGACGGCGACAGCGCCGCCTATGTGACGCGCGTCGCCGACAGGGCGACCGACAAGACCGTCGCGCGATTGACCTTGGTCGATCTGAAGAGCGGTGCGAGCCGCGAATTGTTGCGCGCGGATTGGATCGACCAGCTCCGCCGCATTCCGGGGAGCAAGGCTTGGAGCGCGTTGATCGATCGCGGTGAAGGCGTGCAGCTATACCGGATCGAGGCTGACGGGCAGGTCGTGCCGATCATCGTCCACCCAGCGACGGTGCGGTTCGGTGAAGTCGATGGCTGGCTCTTGCCGGGGTTCGCACACGCGCCGCTCGGCGTAGGGGTTAAAGCCTATAGCTGGTCGCCCGACGGACGCTGGCTTTTCTACCTCGTGCTCGACGGTATCCACCCGGAGCGTGGTGTGCAGCATGACGAGCGGGTCGCCGAACTGCGGGGTATGCGACGACCGCGAGGGCAGGCGACCGCCTCGTTTTATCTTCGCGCCGCGGATGGTTCGACGCAGCTGGTTGCCACACGGCCGCGAAGCGATCTCCGGACGCTCGCCTCAAAGGGCGACGTCAACTGGACCGCGACTGGGTTCGAGTATGTATTGATGGATGCCGAAGAAAGTGGCCGGCAACGCAAACGGACGATGGCATGGTCATTCGCCGAGAAGCGGTCCCGCGAAATGGGCTCGACGGTGCAGATTGCGTCGTGGATGCTACCCGGCCCTCGCGGTGGAGGTCTGGCCGCTGAAGGGCTTGGCGACCGCCGCGAGATCATCGAGACAGACGGCCACGGCAGGCGGCACAGCTATGGTCTTTTTCCCTTCTCTGTCGGCCACGGAGCCGCCTTTGGCGGTTTCCGGACGACCAATGGCCGGCGCGCGATCGTCAACGCGCGAACAATCGAGGATGCACGGTATGGGATTGCCGTGATCGAAAACAGAGGATTGCGAACAATCTGGGGCGAGGCGAGCCTTACTAAATGCGATTTCACGCCGACGCTCGACGCCGGGGCGTGCATTGCCGAGGGACAAACAAAGCCGCCAGCAATCGTGAAGGTCGATGTCGATGCCGGCGAAGTGGAACCGGTCGCTTCGGTATCGCCGCAGCATGAAGAGATCGAGGCTCTCAAGGTGACGCCGAGGAGCTGGATCAATCGCTATGGCCACAAAGCCACAGGCTATGTCGTGTGGCCGCGCGATTATGACGCTCGAGCGCGCTATCCTGCGATCATCGTTACCCATGGGACGGACGCCGACCAACGCTTTGCCGTCCAGGAGAACCAGTGGGAATATCCGGTTCAAATGCTGGCCGAGCGCGGTTACGTCGTCCTGTTGGTCAACGACCCCGCTCCGCGCCAGAACGCCGAAATTCGCGACGCGTATGACGCGTGGACGCTTCAGCGGGCGGCGCTCGCGCCGGAGGACATGCGCAAGCTACTCTGGCTCTCTGGGGTCGCAAGCTTTGAAGCGGCGGTCGAGGAACTCGCGGCAGAAGGGATCATCGACAAGGAGCGCGTCGGCATCGCGGGCTACAGCCGCGGATCGCAAATGGTCAATGTTGCGATGACACACTCGACGATGTTCCGCGCTGCGTCGAGTGGCGACGGTGCCTATCTCGAGCCGGTCTACGAACCGGACATGCCGGATTCCTATCATGCCGTTTTCGGAGGGTCGCCGTTCGATCCCAAATTTTTGCCAAACTATCGCGCGCTGTCGCCATCGCTTCGCGCCGCCGAAGCATGTGGGGCCATCCTTCAGCAAGTCGCCGCACCGCACACAGGCGCGATCGATTTCTACAAAGCGCTCCGCGCCGCAGGCGTGCCAGCCCAGCTCAGCCACTTTGCGGGGGAAGACGACAGCTCGGACGAAACCCATATCTTCCACATCCCGTCGAACCGCATGGCGGCGATGCAGGAAAATATTGCCTGGTTCGACTACTGGTTGAAGGGAGAACGCGATCCGGCCTCGATTTCGGCGAGCCGCTATGCGGAATGGGACAGGATGAAGAGAGCCGCGCCGACGCGTTGTCCGGTCGTTAAGCAGCCTGCGTAAACAAAATACGGACGCTAGGTCTTTCCTTCCCACCAGCGCACCCAGGTTTCAGCGCCGCACAGCGTGAGGATCCGATGGTCGCGTCCGTCGTCCTGCCAAGCGGCCTCTGCCGCCCGCTCGAGATAGGCCGGATCGAGCAGCCCGGCTTCCACCAGGCGGCCGCCTCGCAATAGCTCGAGTGCCTGCGGCATATGCGCATCGAACAGCCGCCGCAGAAAGCCGCTCGGGCTGCCCTTGGTCCGCCGCTCGATCACCAGCGGCGGCAGATCGGCCGCGAACGCCGCACGCGCGACGGCACGATCGCGCCCGCCCCTGACCGCATACCAGGTCGGAATGGAAAGGCAGAGTTCGAGGATTGGCTGCGACAGAAGTGGCGCGATCTGCGGCGGCGCATTATCTCTGGGATAGAGCTCTATGCTCTTCTGCGCGCGGGCGAGCATCGCGACATAGGCCTTCTTCCCGGGAAGCGTGTCGGGGGCAGCCGCGAGCCACGGGTGGCGGTCGCTTGCATCCTGGGCAGCCTTCCCGGCCTCGATCGTCAGGCCGCTGAGGTCGAAGCGGATCGGGTGCGAGGTCCGCCGGTTACGCAGGCGCCGCCAACCATGCGCCCACACGGTCGCGAGCGGCGAGCCGGTTAGATCGGCCAGGTCGCGCGCCGTCGCGAATAGCCCGGGCGTCGGTCCCGATGCCAGAAACCGGTCGGCAAGTGGTGCGGCGCTGTGCATATTGCAGAAGACATTGTCGCCGCCGTTGCCCGTGAAATAAGCATCGACGGGCTTTTCCTCATCGAGCGCGGCATGGACGGCTGCGATCGCTTGCATCAGATGCGAGCCGCTCGGTATCGAGCTATGTGGGAGGACAGCGCGCGCAAGGTCGATCGTCGCGACATCGTAGAAGCGGGCGTTGAGGCCGACACCAAGCTGTCGGGCAAGCGCTTCAGCGTAGCGCCGTTCGTCGCCATCGGTGCCGGGCTCGGCCATGGTGAGGCAACGCAAGCCTGGCGTGCGCGGTACCGCCGACGCCGCGACAATCGAGCTGTCGACCCCGCCGGAAACGCCGAGCAGGATGGAATCGAAGCAAATCGTCCATGCGCCGACCGTGTCTTTGACCACGCACCGAAGTTCCTCAGCCGTATCGGCAAAACTCATTGTGGGACGTCTCCGCACATGCGTCCATGGCGACCAAGCGGTATTAATGGCGGAGCCGGTGGAGGTTGTGCTGAGGCACTCGCCCGGAAGAAGCTCCTCGATGCCGGCGATTCCGGTCTTCCGACCCAGCGCATCGACGCTGGCGAACATGCGCGCGAGCACCGAAAAATCGACTCTGGCGGCCCCAGGTTCAACAAGGGCGGGCATGTCGCTGGCCGCGCGGACGCTGGCGCCCGATCGCGCCACATAGCATGGAAGCATGCCGGACGGGTCGCGCAGCATATGCACTCCGCCGTTTGGCTCGATGAAGAGTGCAACATAACCGCCCCAATATTCATCGAGCAGCGAAGCGCCGCGGGTCGCGATGATCCGTTGCTGCGCGGAAGGATCAAGCTCGGTGATGCGACCGCAGGGGCTCTCGCGGCGAAACAAATAGCCCGCAATGCAGCCCGCCCGCCCCAGCGAGATCAGCGGCAGACCGCTCCAGACGCGCAAACTCGGCGTCGCATAGTCCGGTGCAGACTCGCTGTCGGCAGTCGGCGAAAGACCGCCCGCGGCGACTTCTGCCCGAAACCAGAAACTCACGACACCGCCACAATCGGTCTGAAGTTTTGAACACGGTCGAGTGGATCACTCAGCACCGTCTCGCCCAGCTGCACCCAGCAATGCGCGGCGAACGGCAGCCTCACTCCGATGACAAGCTCCGACGCCAAGCCGCGGCGGGCGAGCATCGCTCGCATCGCTATACCGTGTGCGAGACACTGGTCCTCCGCGTTTGCGTATCGCGCGGCACGGCTAAAGGCGGCTGCGAGCGGTACACAGAGTTCAATGTCGGGTTTGCCCGCGTGCAAGGGTGCAAGGAGCGCCGATAATGGCTCTCGCCTGACCCGGCGCCTCGCAATAACCTGCTGGGCCAGGGCTTCTGCAACGAGGGCAAGGCTTGGGGCAGGAAGAGTTTCCTCGAACAGGCTGGCATTTGCGGCGGTTGGTAGGCGGCGTGGCGGGATCGGCTCGCCAGTCTCGATCAACCCTCGTTCGATCAACCACAACATGGCGTCGGACTTACGGTCGCCGGCCAAAAATTCGGCGAAATATCCAGCCGCGCCACCCTCGAGAAGGAAATAGCGGCTCCCGGCGATATCCAGAAAGACGAAGCGTGCGCCGATGGCACAATAGCGGAGCGAGGTGCGAAGCCGATAGGCTGTCATAGCTTGGGACAGATCGGCGTGCAGCCGGTCGATTGCTGCACGCCGCATCGCTCAGTCGTCGTCGCTGATGCCGCCGTGGCGGATTTTCATCAGCGTCTGGAGATCCACCGGACCCTCGACATCGACGCCGCGGGTTTCGGTTCGCGCATCGCCGAGATCGACGAGTTGTGCATCTTGGTCATAGTTTTTCATGATCATTCCTTCCGGTCACGTGCCGCCGTAGAGAGCAAGGCGTGCGGCGCCCGCAGGGCCGCACGCCGGACGCATCAGTCTTCGGCCTGGATGCCGCCGTTGCGGATCTTCAGCAGGGTCTGAAAGTCGATCGGACCCTCGACGTCGACGCCACGGGTTTCGGTGCGTGCATCGCCGAGATCGACGACGCTGTTGTCATTCGTTTTCATGGCATTTCCCTTCTTCAACTCGCGACAGAAATGAGTCGCAGTCCGAAGCTATGCCTCCATGAAAAGGTCATCCATTTTATAATCGGATTATTATTGCCGACCAGACATCCTAAAAAGGCAACCGGGCAAAGGAAACGTGCGTCTGGAGCACACACCGCCATCTTTAGCTATTGCCTGGACATACATGGCGGAACCCGGTCACTCGCCCAAGTTCATTATGAGCGTCGGCTTGTCTCATCAGGACGACCGCCATTAGCAACGCTAAGTGGGTCCAGAAATGGACCTATTTAGAAGTCAGTATTAGCTGCCAGGATATTTTTCGGATTCGAGTCGTAGCAAGAGATTGCTGATTGCGGACGATCCCTCGACGCAAGACTTCGCCCTCGTAATCGCCCGCGGCGACCCAGTCGAATTTGGATTTCGGAAGACCAAAAACCTCATGCGGTCGATCCCGGGACTTCACAGGATGCGCTGTCATCATGCTAGCCCCACGTACCGGCTGACGCTTTGACCAAAGCTCAAGACGTCGCCTTTCGGCCCCCGCTTCTCACGACAGGGTGTCAGCCGGCGCGCGCAGAATAGCGCGAAGTTCGGAGTGAGTCACGATAGAGGAACGCTCAGACTGAGACCAATTTTACGCTGAACCATGTTGGACGGACTCGCGGCCGTCTCGATCCGCAGCGCTCAAACCGAGTTCGCCGCCGGGGATATCGCCCCGCCCGTAAGCTCGATCATGTTCCAATCCGGGATGTGGCCGATTTCCAGCAGCCGCTCGAGAAGCCGCGCTGTCACTCTGATCCCCTGCGCGGAAAGCTCCAGGTCACCCGAGTGAAGCGTGCCCGTATGAACGATGGCGCTCCTCTCGTCATAGAGCCGCCCAACGGTGCGCTTCGTCGCGAGCCGCGATGCATATTCGGTTTCAAGCAGAAGCGCCGCGCGGAGCTGGACGCGATATTTGAGCTCCTGCCGCGCGTCCCCTAGGACAGCCTCGAGGGCTATCGCGGTCTCGACGATCGCGTCGGCTGGACTGTCGGCTAGGACCGCTCGTCCGAGCCGGACGAGCGCGAGATCGATACGCTTGCGATCGGCGACAGGTAGCGCCGCGTAACGCGGACGCAGCTCGCGAACCTTGCCGGTGATCACGTGCGGCATCGAGCGAACATAACCGCCGATTGGTTCAACGTTCACACCAGTGGGTTGCTCCCAAAGCCTCGGTACGCCGCTTTGCACCCGATAGCTCGTCAGCCGGACGACCGGCGCGGAGGGACCGTCAAGCACCATCAGCCTGAGTGCCGCCTGGATCTTATCGATACCTGGCACCGGTTCCGCAATCGCACCCACGGCTTGCGGAAAGTCGGCCGCCGGATCGAGCCGGCGAAACGCTCTCTGGCGAGCCTCAGTCACGAGGATCGCGCCCTTTCTGTGGATGGAGGGGTTACGGAAATCCCGGATCGCCTTCCCGAAGTCGGCCGTCGGCGCGGTAGTCGACGGCAGGGCAACAACCCCATCGCCCAGATCGACCGGCTCCGACGTTTCTACATTATCAACATACACCATGATCATCAGATCGTTTTCCTCAAGCGCGAGGAGCTCGTCGAAACCCTCCAAGGCGTGATCGATGCCGTCGCGCCGTGCGACGCTGACGAGAAGTCGACCGATGCTCACCGGTCTCGCGTCCGATAACATGCTTCCGAACTGAACGGCGGGGGTCTCGCCCGCATAGAAAGGAAGAGACGCGAGATAGTCCGAAATCGCGTCGAACGCGGAAGGGTCGCCCGTGCGCAGGGCCTTCTGGATCATTGCTCGAAGCATTTTGCGATCATAAGTCATCGGTGCATTGGACAGTTCGACGACCCGCGATCAAGTCCAAATGGGCGGACCGGCACCCGCGCGTGATGGACGGGTAGGCCCCTTGCAGCCCAGCCGGAATCCTTACAGGCATCTGCATCTAACGATGTGGATGGCGCACCGCCGTTGGCGAAGATGTAAAGCCGCCTTGCTATCGCGCTCTAGGGCCAGGACTCATTGATCAGAGCCAGAAGATGACGGTTGCGGCGAGAGCCACGGGCGGCCGAACATGATATCGATGCGGTTACGGCGTTTGTAGCGGCGCTTGTCATATTTGACGGTCTTGCTGCGTATTTTCCGGCCCGGGATGCAGGGCGTGATGCCCTTTTCCTGCAAGGCATCGCGGAACCAGTCGGCATCATAGCCCCGGTCGGCGAGCATCCATTGCGCTTTGGGCAAACTGTCGAGCAAAGCGGCCGCGCCCGTGTAATCGCTGACCTGCCCGGCGGTCATGAAGAAACTGATCGGGCGGCCATTTGCATCGGTTACGGCATGAAGCTTGGTGTTCATGCCGCCCTTCGTACGGCCGACCACGCGTCCCGGAGCCCCTTTTTTACCTCAAGGCTCGACGCCGTGCGGTGCGCTTTGAGATAGGTCGCTTCGATCATGATCGCCTTGCGCTCTGGCGCCTGCGGTGTCGCCAAGCCCTCCATCATGCAGATGAAGATGCCTTTGTCGCTCCACCGCTTCCCGCGATTATAGAGTGTCTTCGCCGGGCCATACTCCCTCGGCGCATCGCGCTACCTCAGCCATTGCGGGTGACGAAGATGATGCCGCTAAAAACACGCTTGCGGCCATGGCCCTTCGGAAAATAGGGCTGAAGACGCGCCATCTGCTCGTCCTCAGCCAGAATAAATCTCAAATTCAGGCTCCTTCGTGGTCGCCTGAATCATAATCGCTACCGCAAATCATTGGGTGCTGACCCTACGGATAACTTCGGATTCGCAGATTATGGTTCTATGATGAAAGAAAAGGCGGAACTGCCGCTCCGCCTTTTCCGCCATGGGCTACGCTCCAACCCCGGCGCGAAGTAAACGCAGCTCGGCCGTTGCGGTTGCGCACACCGAACTCCCTGCAGACATGAACCAGCCAAAAATACACCCCGTTCTTCAGCTGAGTTCAGTTTTGTCCTCACCATGTGAGCGCGGTCGGCGCACCACCGCCTCATCCGAGCGGGACCTTTGTAAGCATGGCAATAATCGCGTCGCAAAAGTCGGGAAGATCGTCGGGACATCGGCTCGTGATGATGTTCCCGTCGATAACGACGGCCTCATCGACGACCTCGGCGCCAGCGTTGGCGACATCGGTCCGGATCGATTTATAGCTCGTGAGGCGTCGCCCCTTTGCAAGCCCCGCCTCGATCAGTAACCAGGGTGCGTGGCATATGGCGGCAATCGGCTTCCCGGCCGAAGCGAAATCGCGGATGAGCGCGACCGCCTTCTCGTCGACACGAAGGAGGTCGGGATTGATCTGCCCGCCGGGCAGGACAAGCGCGTCATAATCATCGACCTTCACATCCGCGATAGTGAGGTCGACCTCGATGTCCTCACCCCAATCGTCTTCATCCCATCCAGTGATTTCGCCCATTTCGATTGACGCGATGTCGACGTCGGCGCCGGCATCTTCGAGCCTCTCAAGCGGCACCTCAAGCTCGGACTGCTCGAAACCATCGGTTGCCATGATGAGAATGCGGCGGAACGAAAGTGTGTCGGTATCAGCCATGGAAATTTCCTGATCCTGTGAATTCTATTGCAGCGTCGGCTTCGGCGGAACGCCATTCCTGACGTCTGGGTCGACAGGAAGCGGCTTCAATGGCTCGGAGCCCGGGGGCACCATGTCCGATGGAGGAATTGGCGGCAGGTTCTTGTCCTTGCCATCGTCGCGCTTGCTCGCGGACACAGTCTCGCCGGTTGCCATGTTTCGTCCTTTCGGCCGCGGAAGCGGGGCGGCGCCCGTCAGTCTTGCGAAACGAGCGTCAGTTTGAGCAACCGGTCAGGGAGAGCAAAGTTCCGGCGAACAACCGCTTCCGGGCATCACCTGTCAATCCGGACTATCGGCAAAAGCGACGATTTCTGCTAAAAGGAACACAGACTCGGTTTGATCCCCCAACGCGAGATCCCGGGCTGGTCGCAATGCCGCATCCGATAAGGACGGCGAAGAATGATGGGAGATTCCCATGCCGGCGTTTCACATGTTGCTCCACTGTCCGTCGCGGCGCGACGCCCGCCGGATCGATTTCCATGCCGAAGGCCCGGACCACGCGTTCCAGATCGCGCGCAACGAGGCCGACGGGACCGGAGTCGAGCTTTGGGAAGGCGACAAATTGCTCGTGCGGATGGCAAAGACGATCGGCAATGTCTGGGAAATCCTCCCTTCGGACGGAGCGTGTTCCCATGCGGCAAAAGACGTTGCCAAAGAGGCACAAGATCGCCCCTCCATCGCCCAGGCGGCGCCACCTCTCTCGTTGCCTCACTAAGATAATACGCGGTAGGTTCCCGCCTGCCGCGCCAAGACTGGCACTCTGGATGGAGGCCGAATTCCATTTTTGCGAGCGGTCCGGCAGCCGGGGCGTGTCGGCTGCCACAGGACCGCCACACTTCTGTGTGGCCGGAACCGGTGTGCCCGCGGGGCCGCGGAAGGACGCCCCACCCTGTCCGGATCGCATCCGGACAGGGCGGGCCCTCAGCCCCGCTCCGCTGGATATGACGGGATGACTAGCCGAACGAGAAATGGCGGCCAGGAAAGGGGCCAATATTATCCCGCCGCTCGGGCCGTTTCCTCGAGCTGCGCGATACGCTCGGTGCAGACGATCTCAACGATTGCGGCGAGCGCCTCGACGCGGGCGCCGAGCCAAATCAGTTCCTCTTCGGAAATACGATAATCCTTTGAATAACGCGCCTTGATGTAGGCTTCCTTGAGCTTCTCGAATCGTGACCGGTCAGCTTTCGTTTCTCGAGGCCACGCGTCGATCAGTCGTGTGTCGATGCGTTCCGCTTGTCGAAAGACAGGGCCTTTTTCGTCGATGTGCCATGTTATGCCTCTGCGGGAATGGTCGTTTCCAATCTGGCTTCGCTTTCAGGCGCTCATGATGTCAAATGCCCCGAGCTCTCTTGCGGCCGGCTCGGACGATCGGTTCGGCGCCGACGAGCAAGCTCAATACCGTCCGCGCGGCGCTCGGCGAGCAGCGGGAAATCGAGTGGGAGGGCCCGCACGGACTGGAGATCGGCGCGGTGCCCATCCTCCCGGTCGGCTATAAGCCGGGCAACGCTATACGGTGCGGCCCCAAACGATACCGACGCCTTCAACTCGCAGCCTTACGAGGCACGTTGATCGGTCTCCCCTCCCATAGCTCCGCGGCAACAAAAGGAGACGACATTGGACCGAAGGAGCTTTCTTCAACTTGCGGCCGCGAGCCCAATCGTCACCGCGTGCAAGCCTCAGGCATCGGCGCGGTCGGCCCCCAGACGCCCGCTGCGCCTGCTCATCCTCGGAGGGACCAATTATTTGGGCCCGGCGCTCGTTCGAGCGGCCCGTGCCCGCGGTCATCGGCTTACGTTGTTCAATCGCGGAATAACGCGTCCGACCCTCTTTGAGGACTTGGAGCGCAGGCGAGGCGATCGTTTTCCCGAACGAGATGCCGGCTTGGATTCGCTGCGGAGCGGTGAATGGGACGCCGTCATCGACATTCCCGCCTATTATCCGCGGAATGTTGCGGCTACCGCCAATCTATTGGCGCCCCGTACGGCCCGATACATCATGGTTTCTAGCATCGCGGCTTACTCCGACTGGTCGCTCCTCGGCATGACCGAAACCTCGCCAGCCCATCGGCCTGTCGGAATTGAAGAGGTGCCCGAGCAATATCCGCTGGCGGCAGGCGGCCGTCGCTATGGTGCCCGAAAGGTCGCGTGCGAGCACGCCGTTGCCGCCGCCTTTGGCCAACGCTGGGCCAGCGTTCGCGCTACCGGGATCATCGGAGCGGGAATTGAGGACGACGACCCAAATAAATTCTTCTGGCCTGCACGACTGGCTCTCGGAAAGCCGATCCTTGCGCCCGGTGACGGGTCGCAAAAGCTTCAGTCGATTGATGTGAGGGACTTGGCCGATTTCATTCTTCTGATCGCTGAAACGGACCAGATGGGCATTTTTAATGCGATCGGCCCCGAAGAGCCCTTCACCACCCGCCACTATGTCGATCTGGCGCGCAAGGTGACCGGCGGGAGCGCCCCGGTCATCTGGAGCGGCCGGGACCTAGGGGAGATGCCGATGTACAACGACACCCCCGCCTTCGCAGCCTTCGATCCGCGAAAAGCCCGCGCCGCCGGCCTTCATTATCGCAGCCTTCGCGATTCGATCCAATCGAACTGGGATTGGTTCCGACGCAATTATCCCGCTGACTTCGACTTTGCGGGCGCCGGCTTCGGCCTGTCGCCGGAAGTGGAGGCCAAAGGTCTTGAGCGCGCAAGATCAGAGGGCCGCTGGCCCGCGATTCCAGGTTGGAGAAGCCAGCGCTTCTGAGCGCTGGCGACGGTTTTGCTTTCACGAAACATCACGGGCGAAGCCTCGTGACGACGGCCGATTGGCGCATGGGAGCGCGAACCGCGGCGAGGCTGCGGGCGCTGCCGACCGTCTGGATAACCACCCGCTCAACTTGCGCGGTCAGATCCGCTGCGGGTCCTGCCGCCGCGTTAACGGAGCGTCCGTCGTAGGAGAAACTCGCCGCAATCGGAGTCGGCCAGCCCGCAGGGCATGCACTACGCCGCGGAGCGCTTGCACCGCGCCCGCGCGCGCTTGGTCGCGGTGCGCCAGCGCGATGATTCCGACAATACGGTCCTCCAGATAGGGTCGGACGTCGCCGGCCAGGTCTTCGATATATTCGAGCGCATTCTTCACCAGCACCGAGACGCTCCCATACGGTGCTTCGGCTGCGATGATCAGCCCATCCGCCTCGCGGACGGCGGCGACCAGTTCCGCCCCGTCCCGCACCGAACATTGCGGCCCGCGGTAATGCGGCAGCGCGAGGAGATAGTCGCTTCCGAAAAAATCGCTTCGCCGCCCCGCCGCTTGGCGAGATCTGCGGCCAGTCGAAGGACGGGTTCGACCCCGCTGGAGGCCGACGTAGCGCCGCCGATGGCAATGACTTTCGGCTTCACTTTCATTTCCTTCGTTTGGGACGAGCCGCCCCACAATAGCCTCACGGCGACGGCCGCAGTGCGCGGCCCTTCAACTCCGCGCTGCCGCCTTTCCGGGAAAGCTAATCATGAATCCATTGACACGATTTCACGAACCTGCTGAACCAATCTCAGCACTGCTCAACCCGGCCAACGACAAGCCGATCAGCGGCGGACACGATAGCTGAGACGGCGCCAAAGCCATTCCGCCGGGCCGAAGGGCATGGCGCGCAGCCACAGTCGGCTTGCGAGCGCAAGGGCAAGAAACAGCGACACTCCGAAAAGCGTGAGGCCTGCGATGCCGAACGCGTCGAGTTTGCCGAGGCCATATCCATAAAGCACCCACGTCCCGATCGCGCCGGAGAGCAGATAGTTGCTGAGCGCCATGCGACCGGCCGACGCGAGCAGCCTTTGCAGCGGCCCGTCGGTTCGCGAAAACAGCAGAGTGAGCCCGGCCAGATATCCGACCGCCAAGACCGGTGCAGTCAGTGCCGAGGCGGTGATCAGCGCGTCTCCAATGCCGCCCGGACGAATGCCCAGCATCGGCAGCATGTTGACGGCGCTAAGGACAAAGCCGGCCGGGATGCAGACCCACGCGATGCGGCGCAGGGTCGCGGCGTGCCGCGACGGGTCGGTCAGAAGACCGGTGCGAACCGACCAGGCCCCGAGAAAGAAGAGCCCGAGGAGCGCGAGATCGCCGACCACCATCGGCGCGGTTGCGGTCGCGTGGCGCGTGACGCCGAGAATGAAATTCTCGCGAACCGCATCGGCATAATGAGGGCTCGAATAGGCGGCGAGGCCGCGCGCCATCCGATCGGCGATCGAACCATCGGCGAGGTTCGGCAGCGCCCCCCCCGCCAAAAGCTCGAGGCCTGCATGAAGGATTGGCGGAACCACGGCGAGGACGAGGCCGGTCTTGAGCAGGGCGGCGTCGCTCCCGCCGCGGCACAGCAGCAGGACGAAGCCGAGCAGCGCATAAGTGACGAGGATGTCGCCATAAAACAGGAAGAGCTGGTTGACGATTCCGAAGAGCAGCAGCGCTAGCAGACGCCGGGTATAAAAGCTCCCGAACTGCGCGTGGCTCGCCGAAGCACGGGCCAAAAGGATCGCGAAGCCTGCGCCAAAGAGGAAGGCGAAGCTGGCACGCGCCTTGCCGAACATCAGCAGGATATCCATGGCGAGGACGCCCATTTCGGCGAGCGATGCGCCCGCCAGCACGTGCGGGGCGTTGATCGACATTGCCATCGAGCCGATGTTCATCACGATCACGCCGAGCAGCGCCAGGCCGCGAAGCGCATCGATATGCGCCATCCGGTGGTGCACCGGCTGCATCGCAGAGGTAGAGCTGGCGCCAGTAAGAATCGTGGCTTCACCAGCCGCCTTGGCATGCTGATCGATACCAGCCTGTTGCCGGTGAGGGTTTTTGAACATGTTTCATTCCTGCGGATTAGGGTTTTGTTTTGCGCTCGCGTGCCGTCCGTCGGACTGACGGCCTCTTCGGGGCAAGGTTGCGAGGCAAGGCGCGACGGACTCCCAGGGGGTGACGGGAGGAAGGCCGCGCCCTGAGCGTCGAGTGCCGATCAGTCGCGCGCTTCGGCTGCGCGGCTCGCCGAAAACGCCTTCAGCACGAACCAGGCAAATAGCGCCAATCCCGCGAGCGTCGCCATGGTGCCCGGGGCGATCAGCATCGCGAGACGTTCGTCGGCGCGGAGCACGCCGGCGAGGCCGATCATCATCAGGACGACGCCGCCGACATAGGCAATGAATTGCCAGCGCATGATCCTCTTGCTGGAAAGATCGCGCATCTGGGCGTGGAACAACCCCTGGATGGCGCAAGACACCCAGCCGAGAAGATTGAGATGGGCATGGACAGGGCTCAGCGAATGATCGTCAGTCGCCGCCATATAGAGGCCGAGAGCAATGCCGAAGCCGAGAAAGACAAGCGCCGCCATCATGAATGCGAGGGCATGGGTCGACATGGAAGGTTTCGGCAAATTCATCGGAGGCTCCAGTGCGGTATTTATGTTCGCGGGTTGCATTGCACAGCCGCGCCGCAGCCGGACCTCCCTAGTCTACGAGGGTCTTGGCGGGGAAAGTGATCAAGTCGGGGCGCTCTGTGCTTATCGCCATGCTCGATGCGCGATCAGACCCGCGTGCAGACGGGCTGGTAGGTCATCAGCACCGACTCCTGGCCGAAACGCGCCATATATTCCCGCCGCGCGCCTTCGAGATTCGTGTAGCTTGCAGGCACATCGGGGAGCACGAGGGTGACGACCTCCGACTGCTCGCGCACCGGCGCCTTGCCGGCGCCGCGCCAGTGGCCGGTCCCGCTCAGATGCGTCATGCCTTCGGGAAAGCGGCGCGAAAGCACCTCGTCCACGAATGATCCGAACTGCGCCTCGCTGATGGCGGGGACCGCACCGATATTGCGGCCGAAAAAGAGCTGGGCGAACATCATCTTTTCCTCGCCAGCGGCGCAGACCGCGGCCTCGCGAGTTGTCGCGCAGCCCGCCGAGACGGCCGTCACCATGATGACCGCGCCAAGGCGGGCGCGGCGAAGGATCGACCGCAGCGCCGGGCGCGCGCGGTCGGGAGAAAGGATATTGAACGGCACTTTTGACTTCCTTGATCGTGCGGAGCGAGGCATTTGCGCTTCGCTGACGGGCGCGGGCGTGGCCCTTTGCGCGGGCATTGCCCTGCTACTCCTGCTGTATCCAGTGATGTAATTTCACATAGATGGTGAAATCGTTGCAGTATGGGTTGAGGCCCTCAGGGTTCGCGAAACAGCCGGCCGATCTGGTCGATGAGGGGCTTCAGAAAATAGGAGAGCGCCGAGCGGCTCCCGCCGCTGATATGCGCTTCGGCGGGCATGCCCGAGCGCAGACGCCGGATCGAGGGATGCGACGAGGGCAATAGTTCGCAGGCAACGAGATAATAGTCGACCCCGCTCCGCTCGTCGCGCTGCACGGTGGGCGAGATGCGCGTCACCCTGGCCGCGAACTGGGGCGTCGTCGCCGAGGCGAAGGCGGGGAACAGTATCTTGGCGGACTGCCCGACCGATATGCGGTCGATCTTGTCGGGCGCGATCCTCGTCTCCACGATCAGCCGCTCGCGGCTGGGAATGAGCAGGAGGAGCGCCTCCCCTGCGCCGAGCACGCCGCCGCCCGTCCGCTGCGCAAGCTGCTGCACGCGTCCCGCTGCGGACGCGCGGATGTCTAGATGGCTGCGCGCATCGGCGTCGGTGAGATTCTGGGCGCGGGCCTGCGCTAGCTGAAGCTGCGTTTCTTTCAAATCGGTCATGACGACATTCTGCCGTTCTGAGCGAAGCTGTAGTGCCTGAACCTCGAGTTCGGCGATCCGCGCGCGCCCCTGTGCGATCGCCGCGCGCTGGGCGCCGCGGTCGCCTTCGAGCCGGTGCGCCTCGCGTTCCAGGCTGTTGACGCGGGTCAGCGTCGCATAGCCCTTCTCGTAGAGCGTGCGGGCAGCGTCGAGCTCGCCGACGATCAGTCGGCGTTGGCCGTCTCCCGCGGCGATCTGATCCTGCAGCCCGGCGATTTCCGAACGCGTTTGCGCAATCTGCTCCCGTATCTGCGCCTGCTTTTCCGCCTCGAGGCGCCGCTGGGTCTCGAAGACGCGGACCTCGGCGCGCAGCACGGGATCGCCGGGCGCGTGGCCCGCATCGCTTCGTATCCGGGTGCCGTCCCGCTCGGCTAGAAGGCGGAGGCGCTGCGCGTCGAGTTCGCGCACGCGCGTTTCGGAAAAATCGGCAGCAGCGGTCACCGCGGTGGGGGCAAGCTGCGCGAGCAACTGGCCCCGGCTCACCTGCTGTCCCTCGCGCACGAGGATGGTTTCGATCCGGCCGCCGACCGGATGCTCTACCGAGATCGCCCCGGTTCGCGATATCACGGTCCCCTGCGCGACCACCGCGCTCGAAATCTGCGCGAGCAGCCCCCAGCCCAATATGAGCAAGGCAAGCAGCAATAGGAGAATCTTTCCCTGTTTTCCGTGCGAGGAAAGCCCGAAGTCCTCGAACGGGCCCGCGCGCAAGGTCGGTAATGTGGTCATGACAATCTCCGTAACGGCGCGGGTTCGGAGTTGGCGGCGCTCAGCACGCGGCCGGGCGGTCCGAACGCACGCTGGCGCCCGGCTTCCAGCGCCAGCATCTTCGTAGCCTGTCCGAGGACACCGGCCCGGTGGGCAGCGACGATCACGATCGCCCCGCGCTCCCGCGCCGCCGCGACCGCGTCGGCGAGTGCCGCATCGCCGTCGCGGTCGAGCGCCGAGTTAGGTTCGTCGAGGACGAGAAGGAATGGATCGCCATAGAGGGCGCGTGCCAGCGCGATCCGCTGGCGCTGCCCGACCGAGAGCCGCTGCCCATGGTCACCGACCTGCGTATCGAAACCCTCGTCGAACCCGCGAATCATCCGGTCGAGGCCGGCGGCCTCGGCGGCGGCCAGGATCGCCTCCGAACTAGCGCCCGGATCGAAGCGGGCGATGTTTTCAGCGATGGTCCCGCCGACGAGATCGATCGATTGCGACATATAGCCGATAAAGGCTCCGCGGCGCTCCTCGGGCCATTGATCGATCGTCGACCCGTCGATGCGATATTCCCCCGCCGACGATGCGACCAATCCGACAAGGCCGCGCAGCAGGGTCGATTTGCCGGCGCCGCTCGGCCCAACGACGCCGAGCACGTCTCCGGCTTCCAGTTCGAACGAGATGCCTTCGAGGATGGGCTCGTCGCCGCCGGCGGCGGCAAAAGTGAGCGAACTTGCCTTCAGATCGCGCGCCGGCAAGGGCAATGCGACCGGGATCAGCGCGCCGGCGCCCGGGTCGGACAATTCGTCGAGGCGCGCGATCGCCTGCCGTGCACCGACGAAGCTGCGCCAATGCGCGATCGCCTGGTCGACAGGCGCTAACGTTTTTCCGAGGAGGATCGAGGAGGCGATCATGACCCCGCCCGTCGCATCGCCGGCAATAATGAGCAGCGCGCCTGCCGCGAGCACGGCCGATTGCAGGAAAAGGCGGATGAATTTCGAGAGAGTCGAAAAGTTGGAGATGGCGTCGGCGTTGCGGAGCTGCGCCGCATTGGCGGCGCCTGCGATGCTCTCCCACCGGTCGCGGAGCGCCGCGGTCATCCCCATCGCGCGCACCGTATCGCGCGCCGCTCCGGCATTGTCGGCGGCCGACTGCACCTGCATCGACAGCAGCGAGTGCTGCATCTGGAGCGGGCCCGTCGCGCGATCGGTCGCCCATGTGACGGCGGCGAGCGAGGCCGCGCCGCCGAGGCCGATGAGGCCGAGATAGGGATGCAGCAGGAAGAGAAGGACAAGATAGAGCGGGGTCCAGGGCAGGTCGAACAGCGCCGCAGGTCCCCCGCCGGCCAGAAAGCTGCGCAGCTTGTCGACATCCTGCGTCCGGGCGGAGGCGCCGCGGGCGTTTGCGCCGCGCAGACCCGCGGCGAATGCGAGCCTGCCGAGCGGCCGGTCGACGAGCAATCCGAGCCGGGCGAAGATGCGCGAGCGGATGCGCTCGAGCCCATTTTGCGACGCATATAAGAGAGCGGCGAGGAGGAGCAGTGCGGCGAGGGTCGCGGTGCTGCCGCTCGCAAGCACCCGGTCGTAGACCTGGAGCATGAACAGGGGCGAGGTCAGCCCGAGCAGGTTGATGGCGCCGCTGAAGGCAGCGGTCAGCGCGAATGCGCGCCTTTGCTCGTGGAGGATGCGGCTGGCAGCGCCGCGTTCGGTCATGGACATAGATAAAAAATCCGGGCGCGCCGGAGAGGCGCGCCCGGAAACCCGGTTGCTAGACGAGATGGAAGTCCGTCACGCCGTGAAGGCGCACGGCCTCTTCGAGCGTGGGGAGCATGGCGTAATGCCCGCCTGCCGGCAAATCGTCGGCAAACAGATGGGCGACATCGGGTCCGCCATGTTCGGCAGGAGCCTGATCCAGCTCGGCGGCTGGAGCAAGCGGTGCCGGCGCCGCGGTCTCGGTGGTGAACTGCCACTGACCGCGGGTGATCGCTCCGGCTTTCCACGGCGCCGCGTTGACGCGAATGAAGTCATTCGTCGTCACGACGCTGTAGGTCGTGCCCGGCTTGAGGTCGAACTGGCCGAGGTCGATATCGATGACCTGCTTGCCGTCGAACGCGTCGCCCTTCACGAAGTCGATCTCGCCGATCGTCTTCCCCGAGGGTTCCTCGACGATCTTGAGACGGCCCGCAGACCATTCGCCGATCCCCGCGGTGACGAGCTTCATGCCGATATGGTCGTCGAGACCGACATGCGCCGCATCCTTGCCCGTCCAGACGCCGACGACGCCGGCCACGGCCTTCGCGAGCTTCGCGAAGACGGCGTTCGCCGGAATGCCTTCGCCTTGGTGCGGCTGGTCCGGATTGTCCGGGTCCTGCGGCGGCGGGGGCGGCGGGGGTGGCGGCGGCGGAGGCGGGGGCGGAACGTCCGGCGTCGCCTCGCCTTCCATCGTGATCTGCCAGTCACCGCGCGCGATCGCTCCCGCCTTCCACGGGGCAGCGTTGACGCGGATGAAGTCGTTCGTCGTCACGATGCTGTAGGTGACGCCCGCCTTCAGGTGGAACGCGGCCAGATCGATGTCGAGGATCTGCTTTCCGTCATAGGCATCGCCCTTCACGAAGTCGATTTCGCCGGCAACCTTCCCCGACGGCTCCTCGATGATTCGAAGCCGGCCGGCGGTCCAGTCCGAGGACCCAGCCGCGGTAAGCTTGATCTTGATATTGCCGTCGAGCGCCATCTTGTGGGGATCGGCGCCGGCGTTGATGCCGGCAATCCCCGCGACCTTCTTGACGAGCGGCGTGAACACATCGCCGGTCGGGGGCGGCGGAGGCGGAGGCGGAGGAGGCTGATCGGGCTCCTCCGGATCCTCGGGCGGCGGCGGGGGCGGCGGCGGAGGCGGAGGCGGCGGATTGCCACCCGAGGGCCGACCATCGCCGCCCTCTCCCGGCTGCATCGCCCCCTTGCCCGGCGCCTTTCCGATCCCGCCCGACTGCGGCAGTCCGACAGCAGGCCCGGCATCGCTCTGATCGGCACCGATATCGATCGCGCCGCCGGTCAGCGGACGACCGTCGAAGTCTTGGTTCAGGCCGGGGATAGCCGTGCCGGCATCGATTGCCGCCGAGCCGGGGGCCAGATGGAGCGTGCCGTCGAGCCCGGGCGTGCCGACGATGCTGTGCGCATCGCCGCCGGTCTGCGTCTTCCACTGGGCAAGGGTGATTTCGCCATTGCCGAAGTCGAACAATTTCCCGCCATGATTGCCGAGGCCGTTCAGCAGATTATGGTCGAGCTGCATCGGACCCGTGACGCCGCTCTTGATGACGGCGAGCGCCGCATGGGTGACATAGCCCGGCGATCCGCTGACCGGCGGTGCGACCGTGACGATATTGTTCATCACGAGCGGGTTCACCGACTTGGTGAACACGTCGCCCGACGGGGTCCAAGTATTGATCCCGGCGACCATGATGCCGCCGCCGAAATACCAGGGGTGGGTCGACACATTCTGCAGCGTGTTGTTGTAGACCTGCGCGTTAAGGCTTCCCCAGACGAGGATGCCGCCGTCGCCGGTATTTTCGACGATGTTGTTGCGCACGATGCTGTTCATCGTCTGGTAGAGCTGCGGATTGTCGTTGTCGAAATATTCGAGGTCGGTGCCGTAGCCGAGCATGATGCCGGCGCCCGAGTTGGGCGGATCGCCGAAGCTGAACCCGCCGGCCCCGCCGGTGCCGGTATTCTTGATATAATTATTCTCGATGACGCCGTTTTCGACGCCGCCCTTGATATAGACGCCCGTCGTCGCGGTATCGTGGATATAGTTGCCACGGATCACGACATTGTCGGCGTTCACGACGTCGATGCCTTCGGCGTTCGACCCGTCGCGGCGACCCGAATTGTAGATCTCGTTGTTGAGGATCTGGAGGCCGTCGCAGCCCGGCGTCACCTTGATCACGTCGCGGCCGCTGTCGTGCAGCACGCAGTTCTGGATCGTGATGTTGTGCACGCCGTCCTGCGGATAATTGCCGCCCCAGTCCCAGGTGCTCTCGAGCTTGACGGCATAATATTCGCCGCCCTTGATCTCGAGCCCGTCGAGCGCGCCGCCATGCGCATCGACGCCGAACCGCACGACCCAGTCGGGCGAACCGCTCGCCGTGCCCGCCGAGATGACCGCATGCTCGCCCGGATAGTTTTTGATCGTGATGTTCGGCGCTTCGACGGTCACCCCCCCGGCATATTCGCCTTCGCGAAGCATGATCGTATCGCCCGGCTTCGCCAGCGCGAGCGCCTGTGCGAGCGTCTTGACCGGCTGGACGACCGATCCCGGCGCTCCGGCAGCGCCGCTGTTGGACACTATGATCGTGGCCATATTGCACTCCCTCCTATATCCGGTCCACCATGGACCGGGTCGAGGCGGCCACGCGTACCGAGCGCGAAGAGCGCGCTGACCCTCGTTGACCTACCAGTGGACAAGGTCTCGTCGTAAAATTCGTTCGCACTGCCGCGGCGCCAAAAGTCGAGCTGTTCCGCGGCGGAACATAAAGATTAATAAGTCCTTGCGCGGGCTCGTCCGGATGCTCGCCTGGCTAGGAAAGCGGCGCGATCGCTTCGCGCAGTTCGCTCCAGTGTTCGCGCTTCAAAGGCTGGATCGGAAGCGGGGGATGCGCGTAGAAATAGCCCCGGATGCAGGCGACCGCGTAGATCACCCGAAGACTTCCATGCCGGCGGAACAGGGCCCAGAGGGGTTCGAAGAGCTGCTGCAGCCGATCGGTTTCGAGGCGGTTCCCCGCGCGGGCGGCGCGCGCCAGCGCAGAGGCCAGCGACGGAAAAATCCCGCCGGCGACGCTGTACCAAGCGTCGGCGCCGCGAAACAGCGCTTCGGCGCAGCCCCAGTCCCCGCTATATCCGACCGAAACGCTGCGCTTCGTGCGCAGCGCGCCCAACTCTTCGGCGAAGTCGCCAGCCTTGGGAAGGGGAAGCTTGAACGCCTTGACCGTCGGGAGATCCATCAGGCGAAGGATGAGCTCGCGGCTGAAACTGAAGCCGGTCGTCGAGGGATTGTCGTAGACGCAAATAGGAAGCGGCGTCGTTGCGGCCACGGCGGCATAATGGTCGAAAACCTCGTCATCGGTCAGCGGCATATAGCTGATGGGGGCGAGGAGGAGCCCGCTTGCGCCCGCTGCGGCCGCGACCTCTGCATGCGCGCAAGCCTCGTCGGTGCGCAGCGCCCCGACGCCCGCCATGATCGGTACCCCGCCGGCAGCGAGTACCGCCATTTCGATTGCGGCACGGCGCTGCCCCGGAGCGAGATAGGGATAGATGCCCGTGCTTCCGAGCAGGCCGATCGAATCGACGCCTGCGTCGGCAAGCCGTTCCACCTGCGTCTGGAGCGCGGCCGTCATGACCTCACCGCAAGCAGTGGCAGGGGTGAGCGGGAAAGCGGAAAGGCCGGAAAACAGGGTCAAAGCCGTGGATCTCCGAGCGCCAGCGCGAACCCTGCAAGCAGCTGGTCCCATGCGGCGTCCATCATGGCGGCATAGGCCTCGGAGGGCAGCTGGCTGTGCCGCACGGTCAGGCGCGTTGCTCCCTCCGCGTCGGCCAGTTCGTAGCGCAGCACCACCTCGGTATCGGGCGAGCGAACCGTGTCATGATTGTCGCTCCAGTAGCGATACTGGAAAAGCGTCGGCGCCTCGAAACATTCGATCGTGCCGCTGTCGCAGAAGGGACGCCCGTCCGCCGTTCCGTCGAAGCGGATGAGTCCGCCGACTTGGGGTTCGATCTCGACATGCTCGAAGGGAAATATGCGGACGATCCGGACGGGCTCGGTCAGGCAGGCAAAAATCCGCTCGCGCGGCGCGGGAAGCAGGAATTCTTTCTCGATGGTCAGCGATGACATGGCACACCCCTCATTTGTTTGAAACGATCCGGCAGCCGTCGGCCAAGCGGCGCGGCTGCAGGTCCGTGGATGTCGCACCCCCGCCCGCAAAGCGCCATCGGATGACGGCGGATAGTACGGTCGTTGCGATGATGTCCGTCTAGCGCGCACGCCACGCATTGTGCGCCTCGTAGGCTTCCCAGTCGCAATTCGGCCGCGCCCTTGCGACAAAGGCAGCACCGAAAAAACCAGGATGAAACCATGTCGCAATTTCGCTGCCATATTCTCGCTGCCGCCGCCTCGCTGCCGCTCCTCACGGGTGCGGCCGCACCCGCCGAAGAGGCGGCGATCCCCGAGCTGTTCGAACTGTCGCGTGCGTCGAATGCCGCGCTCATGCAGGGGGAGATCGACAAATATCAGTCGCTCCTCACACTTTCGGACGACTTCCTCCTGATGTCCCCTTTCGGCGGCACGCCGACCCATGCGCGCGACATCACGCCCGAGACGATGGCCCGGATGGGGCGCTTCTTCCGCAACGGCGACCTCCGTCTCGAACTGGTCAACGGCTGGGCTTCGAAGGACATGGTTGCCCTCGCGCTCATCGAGCGCTCGCATGTGGCGGTGGGCGATGTCCCCGAGCAGGAATGGGCGCTGCGCGTCACGCTCGTCTACAAGCGGGATGCAAAGGGCTGGACGCTCGCCCATCGCCACGCCGATCCGCTCGTCGGCGGCATTGCCATGAAGGAAGCCGCCGAGCTTGCGGCACGGCCCGCGCCGACCCCTGCCGCACCGCCGCCCGCGGTGCAGCAGGCAAAGCCCGGACAATGAACGCGACATCGATCACCCGCACGCGCGCCTCGAGCGGCGTCGCTCCCTATGATCTCCATGGCGCCGCGCTTCTCGACTGTTATCGCGGCGACGATCAGGCAACGCTGCTCGTCTATCAGGACGGCGAGCGCGACGATGTTCCCGCCGCCTTCTGGCTCCGCGAGACGCTCGATCCGCTCGAAGCCATGGCGCTCGACCATTGCCGCGGCCGCGTGCTCGATCTCGGCGCGGGGTCGGGACTACACGCGATCGAACTCGAGCGCCGCGGCTTCGACGTCGTCGCGGTCGACATTTCGCCCGCGTGCGTGGTGATCATGCGCGAGCGCGGCGTCACCGACGCCCGCGTCGCCGACCTCTACGATTTCGCCGATGGACGGTTCGATACGATCGCGTGCCTCTGCAATGGCCTCGACAAGGTCGGCCGTCTTACCGACCTTCCCTATTTTCTCGATCGTATGCGCACGCTGCTCGCCCCCGGCGGACAATTGCTCGCGGACAGCTTCGACCTTGGCGCGGCCGCCGATCCGAAAGATCGTGCGCGCATCGAAGCGCGGCAAAAGCAAGGGCGCTATGTCGGCGAACTCGACCTGCAGTTCGAATATCGCGGGACGAAGAGCGACATATTTCCCGTGCTGCATGTCGATCGCGAAACGCTTGGAATCACTGCGGCCGCGGCGGGCTGGTCGACGACGATCCTGTCGTCGCGCGGCGGTCATTATCTTGCGCGGCTCGAACCGCGCTAGGCTGCAAGCTTGCTGGCAATCGATGTGGCGATCATTCCTCGAATCAGGCAATGCTTCGATGCGTACCGAGCGCGTGTCGAAGTCGGTGAGATCGGACCAAAGTTGCGCCTCACTGCCGTAAACGAGCGCGGTCAGTTCGCCTTGCGCGCAACGATCCTGACCTCCGCGACAGCGTCGCCGCGGTAAAGCTGCGCGTTCCCCACCGCGGTCCATGCCGGAAACGGCGCCTTCACATAGCGGTGCTTGACCAGCACGAACGCATCGATCTGCCCGGCCATATCCACATGA
This sequence comes from Sphingopyxis sp. OAS728, assembly GCF_014873485.1. Classification (NCBI taxonomy): domain Bacteria; kingdom Pseudomonadati; phylum Pseudomonadota; class Alphaproteobacteria; order Sphingomonadales; family Sphingopyxidaceae; genus Sphingopyxis; species Sphingopyxis sp. OAS728. The sequence continues at coordinate 2,614,351 of NZ_JADBDT010000001.1, forward strand.
TAGCTCGTCATCTCGACCACGTCGTCGAAGGTCGCGCCGGCGCGCCTCAAGGTCGCTTCGATCCGCTCGAACATTCGCTCGAAAGCAGGCTCGGGGCCTTGGTCGCCAGCGCGCGGTACCGCGACGACGCCCGACAGATAAATGGTATCGCCGGCGATGATCGCCTCGGAATAGCCGAGCTTCTCCTGAGCCGAGCGCGCAGAGGGATTTTCCGCTACGATGACCGACCCGACGTCGCGGGCGGCCGCGCACCCGGCAAACAGGGTCCAGGCAGCCAGCATGGCCGCCGAAGCTGCGGCGGCGCCAGCCCGATAAGTCACCGCCGGGCGCCGGTGGCACCGCCAGCGGCGACCGGCACGGCCTGCATCGCGCGCTTCACGGCAGCCTCGAAGACAGGAGACCGCCGCGCAAGGGCGGCACCAGTCCCGATCGCGGTGACGGCCGCATGCGGGACCGATGCGCGCGCCGCGGACCCTTCAGTCCCCTGCCCCGCGACAGACTGGGAATAGAGCCTGCCCGGCGAGGCGACAGCGTCGAAGCCGGCCCGCCCCGCCCCGATGCCGCGCGCCATCATGTCGCTGCGAACCGGCAGCGGCGCCGTGGCGCAGCGCTCCTCGCCACTCGGGCGAATGTGCCGGCACGCAAGCGCTTCGCCGCCGACCGACAGCATGGCGACCGTGCGGGTCTTTGCTGCCGAAAGATGCTGAACCATCGACTTGAAAGGCGGATCGTAGGACCGGAATCCGTTCCGGTCGGCGTGACCGGTGCCGGTAAGAGCGATCAGCAGCGCCCCGCCGTGGCGAGCCCCCGCGGCGAGAAGCCGGGCCGCCATCGCACGTTCGCGCCCGTCGCTCGTTCCGCCGCCTGCGATTTCATGGTCGAAGGCGACGAGCTCGATCGAGCGACCTGCCTGCCGCAAACGCCAGACGCCAAGCAGCATGTCGACCATCGCAGCGCTGCCGCGGCCGTCGGGTCGCGCGAGCGCTGGCGCCGTGCGGAGGATGTCCAGCGCGGCGCCGGCGTCGCGCTCGGCGAGAAAGGCTTCCAGAACCGGCTGGCTGGCCGCGGGCCATTCGACGCCGACGACAAGGGGACGGGACCCCGCCGCGCAGACGAGATCGGAGAAGAGCTCAGGCGCTTCCTTCGTGCCGTGGGTCTCGCCGACCAAGAGATATTGCAAGCCGGGAGGCTCAAGCACATCAGCCGTCTTGGCAAGCGGCGCGCAGTCGCGCGCGAAAGCGCTCGCCGGCAGCGCGGAGAGCAAGCCCGCCGCGATCAGTAAGGTGGATCTCAGCATCATCTTGAGCCCTCATGACGTTGAACCGGCGCGCACGCGGGCACGCCCTCACCGCGCATCAGACGCGCGGCAAATTCCGAAGAGTCGCGAAACGACGGGTTGACCGCCGAACTATGGTCGCGGCCCGCATAGAGATGTGCTTCGACCCTCGCTCCGGCGCGGCAGGCGTCGGCGACGATGGCCAGCTGGCCATTGGCAGGCGTGTCGACGTCGTCGGCGCCGATGCCGACGAACAGCGGCTGCTGGAGCGCGAGCGACGGATAGCGCGCGGCGTCGATCGCCTCGCGGAAGATTTCGTAGAAGAGCGGCGTGATGGCATTGCCCTGATGGAGGCTCGCCGCGCGAACCTCTTGCAGCATTGGCAAGGCGCAGGTCGAGCGGGCGGCATCGAGCGCGGTGCGGCCCTGCGGCGTGAGCCCGTCCGCCGGGTCGAGATGCGGATCGCCCTCGCTCGCCGACGCGGCGAGATAGAGGAGATAAGCCACGGCCGGATCGAATGCAGCCTCGGCGCGCGCCGCGCGGTTGGCGGGACTGAGCGACGCGGTGACGTTGGGAACGCCGGTGGCGACCGTGCCCACTACGCCAAGCTCGCGCGCATAGCCCGGCGCGAGCGCGGCCGTGGAGATAGCGGCCGCCGCCCCCTGGCTCTGGCCGACGAGGAGGATGCGGTTGGCGAGCGCCGGCTCATGGCTCCGCGCGGCGCGTAGCGCGTCGAGGATGCTGTAGGCCGCGGCGCGATTGTCGAGATAGGGGTGCGCGCCGGGGGTACCGAGGCCCTGATAGTCCGTCGCGACGATCGCATAGCCCGCATTGAGCCATGCGCCGAGATATTGGAGGTCGCGCGGCGACCGGCCCGCGACCGTCGGCGCACAGGTGTCGGCGATGCCGACGGTGCCATGCGCCCAGGCGACTATCGGCCAGCCCCCGGCCGGGGGATCGCCTATCGGCAAGAAGAGCGCACCCGAGACCGCGACCGGGCGCGTCCCCGAACGACCGTCGGTCGATCCGTAGACAAACCGGGCCTGCCGTGCCGCCCCCGGGAGGCCGAGCGCGGCAGGCAGCGGCTCGGATCCCAGCCATTCGCCGCGGCCCGGCTCGCGCCCGGCGAACGCCCGATAAAGATCGGGCACTTCGCCAGGCTGCGAGGGTCCCGCCGACGAAGACATGTCGGCGGAAATCCAGAGGCCCGAGGCGGCGGAGATCGCGATTGCGATCGCGGCGAGAGCGCGCAGCACGGTCATCTCCGGCGCGATCAGCGCAGACGCCAAGTCAGGCGCGCACCGATCATGCGCGGCGCGCCCGCCACGAAGGTCGGCAGACCGAGGCGATCCCCCGAATTGCCCGCATCGATGAAATATTTCCGGTCCGTGAGATTGGTCGCGAACAGGTCGAAGGTCAGCGGGATGCTGTCGGGGCTGTAGGACAGCGTCAGGTTGACGAGGCCGAATGCCTTCTGCACCTCGTCGACCACCGTGTCGGGTACAAAGGCAACCGGCGGCTGCTGCAAGTCCGAGCGGTCATTGTCGTCCTCGAAGAAGGTCTTCGACTGCCAAGTGAAGGTCGGGCGGACCTCGATCTCGCTGCCGACGCGCAGGACGGCGCCGATAGACGCGCTGTGATCGGGCGACTGACGGAAGCGGTTGCCGTCGAACGCGCCGCTGGTGAAGCGGCTGTGGTTATAGGCGTAGGTGCCGTAGAGGCTCAGCGCTGCAAAGGGCGTCCACTCCCCCTGCAACTCCACCCCGTAGGATTCCGCGCTGCCGCCGTTGGTCGGCACGAGGCGCAGACCGTCGCGTTCGACCGTCTCGAAATTGTCGTAGCTGTAATAATAGACGGCGGCGTTGCCCGCGAAGCGCGAGGCGGGGCGGCGGAACTTGATGCCGACCTCGACGCTGTCGACGGTTTCCGCATCGAGGTTGACGAACTGGGGGGCGCCGAACGGCACCGTGGGTCCGGTAACCGACAGCGTTTCGGGGCGGCGGCCGCGTGCATAGGTAGTGTAGAGGCTCGTGTCCTCATCGAGCGCGTAGCGGGCGGCAAGACGCCAGGTCAGGCCGCTGTCGTCGATCTTGCCGCTCGACACGCCGCCATTGCCGGCAGTCGGTTGGAAGATCGCCCCGAAGAGCGGCAGCGCACTCGCCGGAATCGACTGGACGGCCGGGCTCCGGAGCGCTGCGAGAACGGCCTGCGCCTGGGCGATCGCCTGCGGCGAGCCGCTCGAGGCGAGGCGCGCCGCGCCGATGGTGCCGCCGAGAACGCTGCGCCCGCCGGTCAGGAATGCGCTGTAGGAGGAGCGGCGCCGGTCGAACGTATAGCGTAGCCCCGCCGAAATCTCGAGCGCGTCGGAGACTTGGAACGTCCCGTCGGCGAAGAGGTCGTAGGAAGAGAGGCGCGCGCTATCGACCGGCGTTTCGCGGTGGTTTGGGCGAAGATTGCCGGCCAGCGCCAGCGCCTGGGCTGGGCTCAGCAGGATTTGCGGATCGACGGCCGCCGTTGCGGGATTGTCAGAGGCGCTCGCAACAAGGCCTTGGAGCAGTGCGGCGTTGAAGGCGGGGTTCGTGAGGAGCGACACCGGAGCCGGGGTGGTTGCGGGGAGCCCCGAGCCGGCCGCGCCGCCGTTGAGTTGGCGGGTCAGCGTTGCGAGCAGGATGCGCTCGTCGATCTGGATTGGCGTCCGGTGGGTGCCGTCGAAGCGGAATGCGCTCGCGCCGAAGAAACCGCGGAAGCGATTGCCGTCATCGAAATTGACCCGCACTTCCTGGCTCCACTGCTCGGCCTTGCCCTGGTTGGCGGCGGTGAGCAGCGAGAGCGAAAGACCGTCGGGATCGTTGATCTCGGTGGAATCGAACTCGCGATAAGCCCCGATCGTCGAGATGGTGAATTTGTCGCCGAGCGGCGCCGAGCCGAGCAGCGTCACGCCCCAGACTTCACGGTCCACACCATATCGGTCGTCGATGAAGCCGGCCCCCGGTACGAGCGCGGCGGCGTCATGCGCACGCCGGTCGCTGACGACGGCGCCCGTCGCGGGATCGGTCTGGTCGAAGAGAATCGACTTGAAGGCCGTGCCCGACGGGCGGTCGCGCTGCCAGTTGGCGATGAGATCGAGCGACGCGCCGCCGTTGGTCCGCCAGCCGAGCGAGGCCCGAAGCGCCTTGGTGTCGACCGATTGGAAATCCTCGCCGCCCAGTGCATTTTTGACATAGCCGTCGCGATCGCGAGTCACGCCGGCAAGGCGCAGCGCCACGCCACCGCCGAGCGGAACATTGACCATGCCTTCGAGGCGCAGCAGCGAGAAGTCGCCGACCTCGGCGCTGGCGCGGGCATCGAAGCGGTCGGGATCGGCCTTGTTCTGGATGATGCTGACGGCGCCGACGAGCGCACCGCGGCCGAAGAGCGTCGACTGCGGCCCCTTGGCGACCTCGACGCGTTCGATGTCGAACAGCTCGACGTAGCTGCCTTCGCCCTTCGAGATCGAGACGCCGTCCTGGAATACCGAGACGCGGGGCTCGAAAGCGGTCTCGAGGACGCTCGAGCTCACACCGCGCATGATGAAGCCGGGATTGTTGGGCGACTGCTGCTGGACCTCGAAGCCCGGCGTGAACTGGGCCAGCTGGTCGAGGCCCTGGATGCCGAGGCGCTCGAGCGCGCGGCTGTCATAAGCGGTCAGAGCGATCGGCACTTCGATGGGCGACTGCTCCTGCTTCTGCGCGGTGACAACGATTTCGTCGAGGACCGCCTCCGGTGCGGCCGTTTCCTGAGCTGCTGCGACGCCCGGAAGGGCGAGAGCGGCGACGGTAAGCAGACGAATGGTGATGTGAGACATGGATGGGAGTTTCCGATTTTCATGGGAGAGAAAAGTAGGACCGGCGCGCAGCCGAATGGCCACGCGCCGGTGCGACCCGTTGCGGAGAGCGCGCCGCCGCCCACTGGTAGGGGGTCTGGACGGAGCGCGCTCACCACGCCGCCCCTCTAGCGGCAGTCCACGAAGCGGAAGCCTGTCAGGCTTACGAGGCCCCGGGTCCCCCTCGCGTACGCGCGCGATTCTCCGTTCAATATCAGAGGCTTGTTGAGGCGCCCCTGAACCGTCTGGGCTGTGAGACCTACGAGGCGACCCACACCTCGGGCGGCGTCATTAGGCCGCCACCGCTTCCCATCCCGGAGCGGCACACTCTCTCCCTCGCCGGTCGTTCGCCCAGCGCACGACCGGCATTTTTCCCATTCCCATTGCTCCCGTGGCGCCCTCAGGCGCGGGATCGGAGCGAAGTCTGAAGGTTCTTTATCATGACGAATATCAAAGGCTCCAAACCGGCTGCGGTGCGTCTCGCGGCGGCTTCATCCCTGACAATCGCAGCCATCCTCTCGACAGGGGCCGTGCATGCGCAGGTCACCCTCGGTGTCGGCGCCAGCGCTCCTAATCCTGAGACCGTTGCTGTCGGGGAGTTGAGCAACGCAACCGGCACCGGCTCGACCGCCGTCGGGACGTCCGCCGTGACGATCGGATTGAATTCGACCGCGGTTGGTCGTCAGTCCGCGGCGAACGGCGTCGGTTCGGTCAGCGTCGGATCGCTCGCGAGCAGCGCCGCCGACGGGGCGGTGGCAGTCGGCGAGCTTTCGAGCGCACTTGCAAATTCTTCGGTCGCGGTAGGCGCCTCGTCACGGGCGTCGGGCGTGAGCTCGGCCGCTTTGGGCAATTCGGCAAGCGCGAATGGTGCCGGGTCGCTCGCCGCCGGAGCGAACGCGGCCGCAGGCCAAGAGGGCTCGGTCGCGCTGGGCAGCGCCGCTGTAGCGGTCGACGTGAATGGCATCGGGCTCGGGGCGCGAGCCCGGGCAGAGGGTGCCGGCGCAATCTCGATGGGCGCAGACAGCAATGCCGCGACTGGCGGTTCGGTTGCCCTCGGACAGTTTGCATCGGCAACCGGCGAAATCAGCACGGCACTGGGCTTCGGCAGCGTTGCAACCGGCGAGCTGTCGTCTGCCTTCGGTCCGGGTGCGCGTGCTAACGGCGACGGCAGTTTTGCGGGTGGCCAGAATGCTTCAGCGGGCGGCGTAGGCGCGACTACGGTGGGGCGAAATTCGCTCGCCGGCGGCGCGGAAGCCAGTAGCTTCGGATCCGGAAGCAACGCCTCCGGTGCCGCTGCCACCGCTCTCGGCAGCCGCAACATCGCGGCTGGGGACCGCAGCTTTGCAGCCGGTGTCGAATCGCAAGCCAATGGTTCGGGTTCCATCGCTATCGGCGACGGCGCGACGGCGGATGGCGCAGGCGCGGTCGGTATCGGCGGCAATGCTAACGGCTTTGGGACCAACTCGGTGGCAGTGGGCAATTCGAGCGGCGCTGGCGGCGAGCAGGCTGTCGCGCTTGGCTTCGGGTCGAACGGGTTTGGAAACCAGAGCGTTGCCATCGGGAATCTTTCGCAGGCATCGGGTGAGCGGGGCGTCGCGATCGGCAGCGAGGCGTCCGCGTCGGGAACTGATGCGTTTGCGGCTCTCGACAATGCCACGGCCTCGGGCAACCGTGCAATCGCAGTCGGGGTAAGTGCGAGCGCAACGGGCGCGGACGCTATGGCGGTCGGAACCGCGAGCGAAGCCTCGGGACTGGCATCGTCGGCGTTTGGCCAAGCGGCCAGGGCAACGGGCGATAACGCAAACTCTTTCGGCTTCGGGAGCAACGCCGGAGGCAATTTCTCGACAGCGGTGGGTTCGGGCGCCCAAGCAAATGGCGAGAATAGTTTCGCTGGCGGGAGCAACGTAATCGCGGCAGGCGTATCCGCCACCGCTATCGGCGACGATGCGGTAGCGGCTGGAGACCAGTCTCTCAGCATCGGTGCGGCCAACCGGGCAGAAGCGGAAGGGTCGTCGGCTGTTGGCAACGCAAATAGCGCTACGGGTATCGGATCGACCGCGGTCGGACGGCTCAATGTTGCAAGCGGCAGCCGCAGTTTTGCCGCGGGGACCGAAGCCACTGCCGAAGGCAGCAGCTCGATTGCGGTTGGCGACGAGGCGCGCGCTCTCGGCGCACGAAGCGCGGTGGTAGGCTCTGAAGCGACTGCCGCCAGCGAGGACTCGAGCGCTTTTGGCGCGGGAAGCATTGCGCTCGATGAGGGCAGCACCGCTCTCGGCAGCAATGCGGTGGCTAGCGGGCTTCAGGCAACCGCCGTCGGGCGTTTCAGCTTTGCCGCAGGCGCGGACAGTTTCGCAGGCGGAACCAATGCGGTCGCACAGGGCAATGATTCTGTCGCTCTGGGAAGCAATGCTCAAGCGCTCGGCAATTCGTCGGTGTCGATCGGGCTCAACAGCAGCGCTTCAGGACTCGAGGCGACGTCAAACGGGTTCCTCAGCAACGCGGATGGCCGCGGCGCCACGGCTCTCGGCGGACGCAACCGCGCCAGCGCGACCTTCTCGACCGCGGTGGGCTGGGCCAACACGGCGAGCGGCACCAACAGCTTCGCCGCGGGCAATCGCTCGGTCGCGAGCGGCGCCTCGTCGGTCGCCGTTGGTGACCAGGCAACGGCGTCGGGCGCCAACTCGGTCGCCATCGGTACCGGCTCGACTGCAGTTGAAGACAATGTTGTCTCGGTCGGTTCGGCGACGAACCGCCGCCGTGTCACCAATGTCGCCGACGGTGTCGCGCCCAGCGACGTGTCGACGGTCGGCCAACTCCAGGCGGGCCTCGCCGCCGAGCGCGCCTTCGCACAGGCCGGGTTCGATCGCATCAGCCTCGACATTAGCCGCCTCGACAGCCGCATTGACCGCGTCGGCAAGCGCGCCGACGCCGGTACCGCAGCGGCGATGGCCGCCGCGGGTCTGCCGCAGGCGACGAGCGAAGGCGACGGCATGATCGCAATGGGCGTCGGCAGCTGGCGCGACCAGGCAGCGTTCGCGATCGCCGCATCGAAGATCCTGACCGGCGGCACCGCCGTCAGGTTCGGGGCGAGCTTCGACACGCACGGTACCGGCGGCGTCAGCGCAGGCGTCGGCTTCCGCTTCTGAGGTAGCGGCCGCCCTCACGCCATGGGACGGGAGGGCGGTTCGCCGCAGCGTCCGGGTCAAAGGGCCCTCTTGAGGCTCCGGATGCGCAGCCGCGCAGGGCGTTCGTCCTGCGCGGCTGTTACCGCGTCGCGTCCCCTAAAATCCGAACATCGAGAATGAAGGAAATGCTCCATGCGTGTCACATCCTGCCTGGCGATCTGCCTTGCCGCCGCGTCGCCCGCCGCGGCCCAGACCCAAGCGCCATCCGGTACCCTGATCGCGGTCCCCGCGGCGCCGCCCGCCTATAGTTCGGAGGATATATTCGCTACCGTCACGATCGCGCTGCCGGACGTGGGCGGCATCGCCTTCTCGCGCGACGGACATTCGATCCTGCTTTCGAGCGACCAGAGCGGAATTTTGAACAGTTATATCGCGCCTGCCAACGGCGGTCCCGCAATGGCGATGACGCGCTCGGCGACCGATGGTCTCGTTGCGGTCAGCTATTTTCCTCAGGACGACCGGTTGCTGCTCGCGGGCGACAGGGGTGGCGATGAGCGCACCCACATCTTCGCGCGAGAAGTCGGCGGAACGGTTCGCGATCTGACCCCCGGCGACGAGGTCAAGGCAGACTTTCTCGGCTGGAACGCCGACGGCGGCGAATTCTACATTCTCTCCAACGCGCGCGATCCCGGACAGGCCGATCTTTATGCGGTCGATGGCAGGACCTATGCAGCACGCATGATCCTCATGGCCGACGAACGGGAAATTCTCGACGTGTCGCCCGATGGCCGCCACGCGGTCCTGATCGCCCGGACCGGATCGGCCGACAGCAATCTTTTTTTGGCCGAGATCGGGAGCGGCGTTGCGCCGCGGCTTATCACGCCCCACAGCGGGCGCGCGCTCTACGGCAGTTTCGGTTTCACGCCTGACGGCAGCTCGCTGATCATTGCCACCGACGCGCATGGCGAGTTTGCCGAGGCGTGGTGTTACGATCTCAAAGCCGAATCAATGCAGCCATATCTGAAGGGCGAGTGGGACCTTGCCTGGCTGCGCTTGTCGCGGTCGGGCCGATACCGCGCCGCGGCGTTCAACGAAAATGGCCGGACGGCGCTGGCGCTTGTCGACCTTCATCGAGGCAAGCCGATCACTCTCAGCGGCATTCCCGACGGCGAGATCACCAATCTCCAGTTTGATCGGGCCGAGGACCGCATCGTCTTCACCCTTGCTTCTGATACGTCGCCGGCCGACGTCTATATTGCCGATCTGGCAACTGGCGCGGCGCGCCGACTGACGAATGCGCTTGGCGAACGGATTGACGAACGTCGTCTGGTTCGCGCCGATAATGTCACCATCCCGGGTCCGGACGGCCACGCGATACCCGCGCTGGTCTACCGCCCGCACGGCGCGACGGCGGCACATCCGGTCCCCGCCGTCGTCTGGGTCCATGGCGGTCCCGACCAGAGCCGCCACGGCTGGGCACCGACGCTGCAACATCTGGTCGGTCAGGGCTTTGCGGTGATCGCGCCCAATTTCCGGGGCTCGACCGGTTTCGGAAAGAGCTTTCTCCAGGCGGACGACCGCGCGCACGGCGACGCCGACCTCGCCGATGTGGTGACGGCGGGCGACTGGATGCGTGCGCAGGACTGGGTCGCCGACGACAAGGTCGCGGTCATGGGCCGGTCCTACGGCGGATTTCTGACGCTCGCGGCGCTCGCTTTTCGCCCGGATGCCTTCGAGGCGGGGATCGACATATTCGGTATCTCGAACTGGCAGCGGACGCTGACCTCGATCCCGCCTTGGTGGGAGAGTCTGCGCGTCGCACTCTACGAAGAGATGGGCGATCCCGCGACCGATGGCGAGCGCCATCGGCGAATCTCGCCTCTGTTCCATGCCGATCGCATCCGGCGTCCACTTCTGGTCGTGCAAGGTGCCAATGATCCGCGCGTGCTGCAGGCTGAAAGCGACGAGATCGTAGCCGCCGTGCGCAGGAATGGCACCCCTGTCGAATATTTGCTCTTTCCCGACGAGGGGCATGGCTTTCGCAAGCGCGAGAATCTCGTCCGGGCCCAAGACGCCTATATCGCGTTCCTGCGGTCCCACTTGGGCGATCCCCGGTTTACCGAGACGCCGGGTGCCGGTTTTCAATAAGGCCGCGGCTACCGACCACGCCGGCCTGCGACTTCAGAGATTCACCGCCCGGTAGCAGGTCGAGCAACCAGGAAATGGCGGGATCGCGCATCGCGGATTGAAGCGCGACGGCGTTCAGCCGGAAGGCCGGCATCGGAAACGGCGCTTCGAGGATGACGATACCGAGCCTGTCGGCATGCATGGCCGCAAAATGCCGCGGCACCGCGCAGACGAATTCGCTATCGGCGACCACCGCCAATGCGAACATGAAATTTGGGAGGGTCAGCGCGATACGCCGGGCCTTCCCGTCTTTCGCCAGGATATGGTCGACGAACCCCATCGGGTCCCCCGTCATCGACACGACAAGATGCTCCACGGCAAGATAAGTTTCGAGGCCCGGCTCTTTCTCGAGGCGGTGACCCCGCCGGGCGACGATGACGAAATCTTCTTCGTAAAGCGTACGCCAGTGAAAACGGGCCGGAATTTCGTCGGTAGGGATAATCGCGATATCGGTCGCGCGCGACTCGAGGTCGGCGAAGGCCGGCGTCCAGGCCCGAAGCATATTCGTCTCGCCCGGGGCGGGAAGAGCCTGGCGAAGCGAGATATCGATGCCGGGACCCATCTGGCGGAGCGACGCAAGCAGCGGCGCAAGAATTACCGCCGACACCCCATCGGGCGCACCGACGGAGAATCGCCGGCGCGAACTTGCGGCGTCGAAAGGTTCCGCGGTGGCCAGGATCGATCGCAATTGGGAGAGAACAGCGGCGACCGGCTCGGCGAGCTCGAGCCCCCGGTCGGTCGGCACGACGCCCTTCGGTGTCTTGAGAAACAGCTGATCGTTCAAGAGGCGGCGGAGCCTCGACAGGCCGTGGCTGACGGCAGAGGCAGAGAGATTGAGGCGATCGGCCGCACGGCCGACGTGGCGCTCCTCCAATACGGCCTCGAACAGGACGAGAAGATTGAGATCGGCACGGGACAGGTCGAGTTCGTTCATGGTCGGCTTTCATCAAAGCGGGACGGTCTCGGCCAGTCCACGCGGTTCGGTGGCTGTCAGGCGCCGCGAGAAGGGCGATAGACGCCGCGTCCCAAAACGTCATCCCATTTCGTGCATGATATTGATGAATTCATACCATTGGCTTCAGCACTGCCCAACGTGTCAATAGCGCCTCGACAGGGGCCCATGCCCACCTAGCCGTGAGACAAGACAATGCTGACCCAGACTGCTTTCCCGCCCGCCGCCGTACCCTTTCCTCCGATCGCCTCGGCCCAGTCGTGCAGCCGCACGCCGCTCACCGATCGCCAGCTCGAGTGCCTTGCGTGGATCAGCGAGGGCAAAAGCTCGACCGATATCGGCGAGATCCTCAGCATCTCGGGCCGTACGGTCGATTATCATGTCGGCGAAATCTGCCAGCGCCTCAACGTCCGGACGCGTATGCAGGCCGTTGCTCATGCCGTGCGCCGTGGCTGGCTCGAGACTGCCTGACCGGACGTCATGCCCGGCCCCGGCCAATCTCATAGCAACAACCGGTTACGTACGTCACCGGACCGCAATGCTCGAAACGGACGCGCCAGCTCGCGCGTCCGTTTCGAGCATCATGGGTAGCGGAGCATGACGAGCCAGGCTTGGGCGGGCCATTCCGCCCATCGGCCAGAGGCTGGATCTCCGACCAATTGCGCAGCGCATTCTTCATCCTCCCTGCCGCCTTTCCGCGCATTTGCCTCGCGCTCCGCAGCATATGACGCGGCGTTCCCCCCAAGCTGCGATCGAATGCTGCTAAGCTCGGCCACAGACCGGCTCCGCTGCGTAGCAACTCAGGCGCCGGCGAGCACCGCGAGCAGCATCGGCACCCCGAGCGCGCATTGCAACGTGGTCGAGAGCGTCCGCGGCCAGTTGAAGCGAATCAGTTCGGCAATCATGCGATCATTCTTGCCCGCTTCCAGACGATTATGCCGAGGGATCTGCAGCGCGAGCGTGAGCGCAAGACCGACCAGCCCGAGAATGATGTTGGCGATAGCCATCCAAGCCGGCACCGATGGCCCGAATAGCGCCAACGGAACGGGCAGAAGGAAGGTGGCGAAGCCGGGAAGAATCACGACGAACCAGATATGGCTGGTGTAGAAGCGGTGATAGTCGCGATATTCCCCGACGCCGACCTTGGCGAAAAGCGGGTAGATCACGATCTGGACGAACCAAGTGAGGCTCGCCACCCATGCGGTGAGAATGAGCCACATGACAAAAATAATTACGGGATCGGACATCAGAAATCCTGACTGGTCTGAGACATCGGCGGTCGGCCGCGCCTCCCGTTAGACGGTGCCGGGGGCTGTCGGGCCTAGCGAGGTATCGAGGCGGGGGGGCGAGGCACAGGCAGTCGAGCCAAGAGGCGGTAGCGCGGCTCACGACAATCAACCTGACAGTGTCACTGTCACGATGGCAGCATTACTGCCATGTCACCAAATACGCCCTCTCCTGGAAGCCCTCGCGAACAGCTCGCCCCAAGCCTCTGCATCGCCCGCCGATCTCGTCGCGCACATCCCCGCGCTATACGCCGCGTTCGATCGGGATGACCGGCTAGTGCGGGCGATGGTGCACGATCCGCATGGGCGCCGGGTCCGGATCGACAATGCGGAGGCCCGGCGAGCGAAGTTCCGAGACGCCTTGCAACCGGTACTCGCCGGACTTGGCGAAGACGATTCCATAGGGTTGTTGGCTTCGATAAGTGCGATTTGTTCGGCGAGCGGCTGGGAGATGATGAAGGACAATTGGCAGCTTGACAGAGCCGCTGCCGCGCGCGCCGCGCAATCGGGCGTGGAAGCGCTCATCGACGCTGCGCGCCACAAGACAGACCTTGCCGCAGACGCGGCGGTTGGTGTGACGACCAAGGGAGACCGGGGATGATTCACCACTCGTCCTTCGCGGTGCGCGAGCCGGACCGCGTCAACTGTCCTCGCGGATATTGCCGGTGCGCGGGCCATTCGCGCGCCTTCACCCCCTTTTTCTGGCCGGAACCTGGTTCGTCGTTTCCGGCGACGAGCGCGGATTGTCGCTGGAGATATTGCCGTGGACGGCGGCGTTCGACCCAAAGTCGCCGCTCGGCCTCAGCCGTCGTCCCGAAGGCCCGGGCTGCAGCGCCGCGCATGTCCTGATCAGCTCGGTGCACTCGCGCGACCATTTGCTTGCGATCGCGGCCGAGGCGGGATGGCACGCACAGGACGTCGAGACCGGAATGTTCCGAATCGTTAAGTTGTGGATCGACGAGGTGGTCCTCGTCGAAGTCCTGGCTGCCGGTGAGGCCGGACGTTATGTGGAGAGCTTCGGTACCGCGGGACTTCCGTCGCTCGACGCCCGCCTCCGCTGCCTTGAAACCGAATCATCAGAAGCTCTTTCTCGCAACTTTTCCCCGTCGGTGATCGCCGAGGCGTTCGCTTCCTCCTGCGGCGAATGACTCCTTGATGCTTCGCCGAAGAATATTTGCCACAGATTGCGCCGCCCCTGCGCGAGGCGTGCAGCCCGGTGCCGCGCCGGAGCGGGGCGAAATGCGTCGCCTGGTCGGAGGGCCGCCGGTTTCGCCTTACACGGGGCGGGCGGCACACCCACTGTCACCGCTGACCGGGCGCCAGCTTGAATGTCTCGCGTGGATCAGCGAAAGCAAGAGCTCGACCGATATTGACGCAATCCTGGGAATATCGCCCCGCACGGTCGACTATCATGTCGCCGAAATCTGCCGGCGCCTCAACATTCGCACCCGGATGCAGGCTGTCAAACAGGCCGTGACACTGGGGTGGATCGAGATCTGAACCGCCCGAGTCAATCCGTGGCCCTGCAACGCGGCGCGATCTCCCTCTCTCCCCCCGCCCCGGCAACCGCGGAGTCGTCGCTCGAAAGATAGATGGACCGCTCGCAGGCGAGCCGCTGCGGTCGCGGCCTCTGCACCGCGATGCCGACTGCTGGAGGCAGGAATGCCGCCCTCAGAATGGCGAGCACTAACGTCCGGCCCATCATACGCATATTCTCATTTGCTGATTGTCGATTTCAAAGCCTTGCCGCCGCGCTTCATCGGCATGCACCAAGCGCGTCTGTCGGGCTAGGCCGCTCGCACGGCGATGAGCCCTATGAGCCTTACCAGCCAGATGAACGCCGCGCCGTTAGCTGCCGACGCACGGCGCGAGCATTTCGGCGGCTCCACCCGGGGCAGCGTCGACGGCAGGACCGCCCGCCGGTTCCGCCCTCGTAAGTCTGACAGGGTGGCACGCCCCATCGCACCGGTAGGAGGACAGATTGAGTATCCATATTGGAACGGAGCAGCGGGATGCGGAGGGACGAGACATGACCGATCCACGGGCGCATGAGGCGCTGTGCAATGTGCATCGGTCGAAACCTGCGCATCTCACGCGATTTGCTTGCAAATCGGCATTCGTCGCCGTCGCGCTTCTCATCCTGTCGCTATTGTTTGCTCTGTCGGTGACGCTTTTTCTCCAAAGCATCACCCCGTTCGACGTCTCGCGTGACTCGTCGCATTGCGCCTGGATATTGACTGCCGCCTGCCCCTGTCCGTCCGAGCCGATCGTCTGCCGCATCGCGACGGCCGCCATCGCGTCCTGATGGCGATACCGCGCCTCCGCTCGGCCGATAAGATGCGACCTGTTCCTCGCATATATTGGCTCAATTTCCTGGGCCGACCGCCCGCAGCCGACCAGAGAAAAGCTCTTGCGTCCGGAGCTAGCGGCGCCGCCCTTCGGCCATGTGCCGCGGCGTCCGGCACGGCGGCTCGCTGAGGCGAGAGGGCATCCCGGTCTCATGTCTGCATCCTTCGCGCCGCCTTCGCAAAAAAGGGCTGGCGCCGCCGGAGGCGCGGAAGCCGCGCCGAACGGAAAGCGTCATTTTCCCATAATCCGCGCTTTGACCAGGGGCGGCTGCGTGCGGGGTACCAAGTCATGAGCACGCTGGAAACAGGCGACCGGGAGGGCGCGGTCGTCGATGTCCATCTGACCGAAAGGCAGCTCGAATGCCTCCGATGGATCAGCCGGGGCAAGAGTTCGACCGACATCGGCGCCATCCTCAATATCTCGGGACGTACCGTCGATTATCACGTCGCGGAAATCTGCCTGCGCCTCGACGTGCGGACTCGCATGCAGGCCGTCGCCTATGCGCTGCAGCACGGCTGGCTCTCCGAATAGTGCCGCGCGCACCACAGTTGCGCGACCCATCGAGCCCGTCACGCTCGGGCTCAGATGCCGGTCTCTCTGGAGGTGTCGCAGAGCGCCGCTCGCGCGGCGTCACGCGCCGCAACAAATGCATCGGCAGTTCGGCGGACGTCGTCGGCGGTGGTCGCCCACGAGCAGCTACTGACGCGAACGACCGGCTTCCGGAACCATTCCGAGAGGCCCGCTCCGCATTCGCCCAACGCCTATAGCGGTCCGCCATCGCGCGCGGGACCGCATCATCGCCGGCAGACACGAGTAGCTCGTTGAAAGTCAGATCGTTGGCGATGCAGAAACCTTCCCCTGGCATCCGGTCGCATAGCTCGACCATCCGCGAATGAAAGCCCGTTACCATCTCATCGAGACCCCCCCGCTCGAGATATTTGAGGCAGGACCAGATTTCGGCGAACCCCGAGCCCGACAGGACGCTGCAGACCAGCCCGGAATAGCGCCCCCCCCCCCGTCGTAGCGACGGTCGCCGGCGACCCGTCGGGGTGCAATTGCTCGACGATCGCCAGCGCGTCGCCGGCTACCGTGGGCAGCAACTCATCGAACGCGGCAAGTCCCTCCGGCGCGGCGGCATCGGGGAAGACGCTGCGGTCGCGAACGGTCGCGACATAATCGAGCGCGTGCGTTTTTGTCGCTTTGAAGACCGGCTTGTCATCTAATTCTGCGAACATCCCCTGCTGGCCCCGACCGTCCGTCAGGCTTCACTCTCCTTCTGTCTTTGCGATGTTTGAACGAGCGCGCACGGCGGCAATTTAGCGCGACGAGCAGTCAATCCCGCGTCGCGGTCCACTACCCTTTGTTGTCCTGCGGACCGAAGCGCCGCACCATCAACAGGCCGAGCCAGCTCACGACGCCAGCGAGCGCCAGATACAGTCCGACCATCTCGGTTCCGCCGCGATCGGCGAGAGCCTGCGCGATAATGGGAGCCATTGCGCCGCCCAATATGCCGCCCGCGTTAAAGGTGACCGACGCACCCGTGTAGCGGACTTGCACAGGGAACAAGGCGGTCAACCAGCTGCCGAGCGGGCCATAGACGAGGCCCATGACGAACAACGCCGAAGCGAGACCAAGAAAGATGGAGAGCCAGCCGCCCGAGGCCAGCGCCGGCCCGAACAGGAAGCCAATGAGTACGGTCGCACCACAGCCCCAGGTCAACACGCGCTGCGCGCTCGTCACATCGCTGACATAGCCCGCGAAGACGATCCCGCCCGCCATGAAGAGGATCGCGCCGAGCTGGATCAGCAGGAACTGCTCCTTGGGATAACCGAGCGCGGTCGTTCCGTGCGCGAGCGCGAAGCTGGTCGCTAGATAAAAGATCGCGAAACAGGCCACGACCGCGAAGGTGCCGGCCAAGGTCGGCAGCAGATGATGGCGAAAGAGCTCACCGAGCGGAACGCCGACCGGCGCCTCTTTCTCCAGCGCTTCCTGGAAATCGGGGGTCTCGCCAATCTTCAGCCGAACCCACAGACCAAGCCCGACCAACAGCGCAGAGAAGAGGAACGGGATGCGCCAACCCCAGCTTGCAAACTCCTGATCGCTGAGACCAAGACCGAGCAGCAGGAACAATCCGTTCGCCGCGATGAACCCGACCGGAGCGCCGAGCTGCGGAAACATGCCGAACCGCGACTTCCAACCCGGCGGCGCATTCTCGACCGCGAGAAGCGCCGCCCCGCCCCACTCGCCGCCGAGGCCGAAACCTTGGCCGAAGCGGAGGATGCAGAGCAGCAAGGGCGCGACCCAGCCGACCATCGCATAGGTCGGCAGGAAGGCGATCAGCAAAGTCGATGCCCCCATCAGCATCAGCGAGGCGACGAGCGTCGACTTGCGTCCGATGCGGTCGCCATAATGGCCGAAGACGATCGCGCCGACGGGGCGCGCGAAAAAGGCGAGCCCGAAGCTCATGAAACTCAGCATCAACTGCGCGGACGGCGACTCGGACGGGAAGAACAGCGGGCCGAACACCAGCGCTGCCGCCGTGCCGTAGATATAGAAATCATAGAATTCGACCGCGGTGCCGACAAGACTTGCAGCGAGGATGCGCCGGTGCGCGCGATAGGGTTTCAGGCGCATATGCCAGTCCTTTCCGGTTGCGGAACGACCACCGTCTCCATGTTTTTCTCCGCGTCGCAGTGGCATCCGCTGCCGATGCCGGAAGTTTCGGACAGCGAGGTGAGGCATGGCCGGCACAGTAGGGATCAGTTCGCCAAAAGAGGCTCGCTGACGCGCCCCTATCGCCGATCCTCGGCGCGAAGGACCTGTCAAGGCTACGAGGCTCGCATGGTTCAGGCCGGGGCGATCACGGTCGCCAGCCACCGCAGGTCGTCCCATGCAGCCTGCTCAGAGTGGCAATCCCACATAATTTTCGGCGATCGCGGTCTGCATGGCGCGCGAGCCCGCGAGATAGTCGAGTTCGGCGTTGCGCATACGGCGTTCGAACGGGCTTTCCCCGGGAAAGCTGTGCATCAAATTGGTCAGGCTCCAGCTGAAGCGTTCCGCCTTCCACACGCGGGCCAGGGCCGTCGCCTCATAGGCATCAAGGCCGCTCTCGTCGCCGCTTGCGAAATAGGACGCAAAGGCCTGCCACAAATAGGCGACATCGGATGCCGCGAGATTGAGACCCTTGGCGCCGGTCGGCGGCACGATATGCGCGGCGTCTCCGGCAAGAAACAGCCGTCCCCGCCGCATCGTCTCGCAGACATAGGATCGAAGCGGCGCGATCGACATTTCGAGCGCGGGGCCGCGGGCCACGCCATGTTTGCTGAGGCCGTCGAACCGCGCCTCGAGTTCGTCCCATAGCCGGTCCTCGCTCCATTCCTCGAGCCGGTCGGAAAGCGACACCTGCACATAATAACGGCTGCGAGTCCGCGACCGCATGGACGCGAGCGCGAAGCCCCGTTCGCCGTTCGCATAGATGAGCTCGTCGTGGCAGGGCGGCACGTCGGCGAGGATACCGAGCCAGCCGAAGGGATATTCCCGTACATATTCCCGGGCGGCCGAAGGGCGGACGACGCCGCGCGAGGGGCCGTGGAAACCGTCGCAGCCTGCAATGAAGCGCGCACCGATACAGGTGACCGCCCCGTCTTTCTCGAACGAGACCGAGGGCGATGCGCTTTCAACGTCATGAATGGCGAGATTCGCCGCATCGAAGATGATTTCGAGCCCGCGCTCGGGCGCAGCTTCGACCAGGTCGCGCGTGAGTTCAGTCTGTCCATAGACGGTCACATGGCGCCCGGTGAGGGCGGCGATATCGATGCGGATGAGCCGGTCGCCGCTCGCCAGATTGAACCCCGCCTCAACCAGCCCTTCCTTGCGCATCCGCCGGTCGATGCCGAGGCGGGTGAGAAGATCGGTCGTGACCGTCTCGAGCACACCGGCCCGGATGCGCGACAGGACATGATCGCGCGACTGGCGTTCGACGATCGTGCACGCGATTCCGGACTGACAGAGCAGATGACCCAGCAGCAGACCGGCCGGGCCGGCCCCGATGATAGCGACGCCGGTGGTGCTCATCGCATCTGTTTCTCGAGCGAGTCGAGCAGGCGGTAGCAGGGCATGACATCAGCGACGCTCGCGCGCGGTGGTCGCCCTTCCCGGATCGCCGCGACGAATTCGCGGTCCTGCAGCTCGATGCCGTTTCGCGAGACCGCGACGGCCGACAGGTCGACCGCCTCTTCGCGGCCGGTTACAAGATCGTCATAGCGTGCGATCCAGGTCCCCTCGTCGCATATGTATCGGAAGAATGTACCGAGCGGCCCGTCATTGTTGAAGGAGAGCGACAGGGTGCACAGCGCGCCGCTCTCAGCCTTGAGCTGGATCGACATGTCCATGGCGATGCCGAGTTCGGGATGCGGAGGCCCCGCCATCGCGCTCGCGGCGACGATCGGGCCCGCCTGCCATGCGAAAAGATCGACGCTGTGCGCTGCATGATGCCACAGCAGATGATCGGTCCACGAGCGCGGCTCGCCTTTCGCGTTGATATTTTCGCGGCGAAAGAAATAGGTCTGGATGTCCATCTGCTGAACGTGGATCTCGCCGGCCGCGATCTTAGCGTGAAGATATTGGTGGCTCGGGTTGAAACGGCGCGTGTGGCCGACCATCGCCACCAGCCCCGTTTCCGCCTGCCTTTGCGCCACCGCCTCACCATCGGCGAGAACATCGCACAGCGGGATTTCGACCTGGACATGCTTGCCGGCATCGAGGCATGCAATGGCCTGCGCAGCGTGCAACTGGGTCGGCGTGCAGAGAATGACCGCGTCGAGCCCGGGAAGCGCCAGCGTCTCGCCAAGCTCCGTCGCGGCATGGCCGATGGCGTGGCGCCCAGCAAAATCGCGGGTCGGCTCCGCGCGGCGGCCGACCACCGAGACGATCTCGACCCCGTCGATCGCGCGCAACGCCTCGATATGCTTTTCCGCGAACGCGCCTATGCCGGCGACAGCAATTCTCATGACTTCGGCTCCAGAACGATATGGCCGACCGCGGTATTGCTGCACGGCACATGATAATGACGGTGAAGGCAGCGGGTCTCGCGCCCGAGCGCGCCGCGCATGATCAACCACATGACCATTTCGATCCCTTCGGATCCCGTCTCGCGCAGATATTCGATATGCGGAATGTGGCGGAGATGATCGCTGTCGCCGATCAGCCCGTCGAGAAACATCGCGTCCCACCCGCGGTTGATCAGACCTGCGCGGCTTCCCTGGAGCTGGTGGCTCATGCCCCCCGTTCCCCATATCTGCACATCGAGGTCCTCGGGAAAGCTTTCGACCGCGCGCGCGATGGCCTCGCCGAGCGACCAGCAGCGATTGCCCGACGGAGGCGGATAGGTCACGACGTTCACCGCAAGCGGAATGACGCGCGACGGCCATGCCGGCGTCTCGCCGAACATCAGGCTCAAGGGCACCGTGAGCCCATGGTCTACATCCATCTCGTTGATGATGGTCATGTCGAAGTCGGAGAGAATGAGACTCTGCGCGATGTGCCAGGCAAGCTCCGGGTGGCCGATCACCTCGGGCACCGGTCGCCGGCCCCATCCTTCGTCGGCAGGGCGGAAGCGTTCGCCGCACCCGATTGCGAAGGTCGGGATGATCTTCATGTCGAATGCGCTTGCGTGATCATTATAAACAAGGATCACCACGTCGGGCGGGCTCGCGCGCTCCCAACCGCGTGTCCATTCGAACCCGTCGAATATCGGAGCGAAGCAGGGATCATGCTCCTGGTGCCGGTCATGCGCCATTCCGAGGAGCGGCACATGGCTCGACGCCACGCCCGCGGAAATATGTGCCATCAGCGGCCCTCTCGTTTCGATCTGAGCCCGTCGGGCGAACGCCCCCCCGCGGACATCATCGCCCGGTACTCGTCGACGCTCGCGCCGGTCATGGTGGCGACGGCCTCGACGAAGCTCAGCCCGTCGGTGGCAAAGATCTTCGAGAGGAAATAGATATTGCCGCCAAGT
This sequence comes from Sphingopyxis sp. OAS728, assembly GCF_014873485.1. Lineage (NCBI taxonomy): Bacteria > Pseudomonadati > Pseudomonadota > Alphaproteobacteria > Sphingomonadales > Sphingopyxidaceae > Sphingopyxis > Sphingopyxis sp. OAS728. The sequence continues at coordinate 2,635,404 of NZ_JADBDT010000001.1, forward strand.
TCGAGCAGCCGGTTGTAGTCGCGGGCGCGAACCGCGGCCCTCTGGTCGTCGCTCATCGGAAAGTCCGCGAGATAGGCCTCCTCGTCCGCCTTCCAGCGGCTGCGGTTGTCGGGGTCCATGAGGCTCATCGCAAACTGGTTGAGATGATATCCCGCGCGTGCGCGCGCTGCCGTAAAGACGAGCGTCCCAGGTATATCCTCCAGCTCGGCGAGATAGGCCTGGATATCGTGGGGCGCGCCGGTCACAGCCCGCGCGCCCGAAGCTGCGCGTCAAGCCGCGGAAAGACGCGCCGCGCATTGCCCTCGAAGATCGCATGGCGTTCGCCGGCGCCGATATCGAGTGCATCGATGTAGCGCTTCGTGTCGTCGAAATACTGGCCCGTTGCCGGGTCGATTCCGCGCACCGCGCCGACCATCTCGCTACCGAAAAGGATGTTGCTGCTGTCGATGACCTTGGCGAGAAGATCGATACCCGGCTGGTGGTAGACGCAGGTGTCGAAAAAAATGTTCTGCATGAGATGGCGGTCGAGCGACGGCTTCTTCAGCATGTCGGCGAGCCCCCTGTAGCGGCCCCAATGATAGGGAACGGCGCCGCCGCCGTGGGGGATGATGAATCGCAAGGTCGGAAAGTCCGCGAACAGGTCGCCTTCGAGGAGCTGCATGAAGGCGATGGTATCGGCAGCGATATAATAGCCGCCCGTCGCGTGCATCGCAGGATTGCAGCTGCCCGACACATGGATCATCGCGGGAACGTCGAGCTCGACCATCTTTTCGTAGAAGGGGTACCAGTAGCGGTCGGTGAGCGGGGGATGCGCGAAATGGCCGCCGCCCGGGTCGGGGTTGAGGTTGCAGCCGACAAAACCGAGCCCGGTGACACAGCGTTCGAGCTCCGCGATGCTGCCCCGCATGTCGGCTGCAGGCGATTGCGGCAGCATGCAGACGCCGGCGAAGGTGTCGGGGAAGAGGCCCACCACCCGCGCGACCAGGTCGTTGCAGTGCGCCGCCCATGCGATCGCTACCGTCTCGTTCCCGATGTGCGGCGCCATCGCCGATGCGCGCGGACTGAAGATCGTAAGATCGGCTCCGCGCTCGCGGATCAGGCGGAGCTGGTTGCGCTCGATCGTTTCGCGAATCTCCTCGTCGGAGAATGCAGGATAGGGTGGCGGCGCGAGCCCGTCCGCATGCGCCGCCCGTTGCGCCACGCGCCAGCGGTCGTGCGCTTCGGGTGGAACCGTGTAATGGCCGTGGCAGTCGATCACGAGGCTCATGCGGCCGGCTCCCTTACAGAATTCCAGCGGGGCAGCGCATGCGCGAGCTTGGCCGCAAGGCCTGCCGGCGGCTCGCCGGTCCTCGCGCCGAGACGGCGCTGCAGCAGGATCGTACCGCGGGTCATCGCGGGCTCGACGCCGAGTTCTTCGAGCATCCGGGCCGCTTCTTCCATCTCGGCCGCCCGGCGCTGTCCGTGCGAGAGCATGCGGCCGAAGTCATAATCGGCTTGCTCGGCCCACCCGGGTGTCGCGGCGGTGGCAGAAAGCGAGGCCACCACGGCGTCGAGGATGCCGGCGCGCGCGGCGGCGGTAAGGCATTCGGCGGTAATCGCCTCGAGCCCCTTTACGAACACCGACCGCACCATTTTCACGGCCGATGCGTCGCCGATACGCGGTCCCGCCACGGCGATGTCGGTGAAGCCCAGCGCGCCCAGATATGCAGCGGCAGCGGCCGTGTGCGGACCGGCGAGCAATAAGGGCACGTTGCGGCGAAGCGGCTCGACGGGCGCCATGATCGCTACGTCGACATAACGGCCGCCGGCGGCCTCGATCGTCTCGGCTGCGAGACGCTTGGTCCCCGGCGCGACGCTATTCATGTCGAACCAGAGTGCGCCCGGCGCGATCAGAGGACCATAAGCATGTGCGGAGGCCAACGCCTCGTCGGGCGTGACGAGAAGCAGGACAGCTTGCTCCTGGCCCAGCTCGGCGGGATCGGCAAGCGAGGCGACACCGCGCGCGGCCATCGCCGCCAGCATCTCGCCGCGCGCTCCTGCGATCGCTGTCTTGCGATCATAGGCCTTTGCGCCCGACCAGGCGAAAGCGCGTCCGGCTTCCCCGAAGCCGATGAAGGTGGCGGTCGTCGACATGGGGCCGGACTAGGCGGGGGACCGCAGCGGCCGCCAATCCAATTGCCGAGTAGCCTATTGGCTTTCCGGAAGTCTCGTTTCGGCTGATGCCTGCTTCAGATGATGTATGAGCTGTTCTTGCGCCCGCGTCGGGCGCCAGCCGCTACGGACGCTGATGCCGATCATGCGCGACGGGCGCCCGAGATCGGACCCGATGCGAACCAGCATCCCAGTTTCGATCTCCATCGCGATCTGGTCGGGCGAAAGAAGCGTGAGAAGATCGCTTTGCATGAGGAGGCCGCGGATCACCATCACCGAGCCGCATTCGACCGGTACGGGAGGCAAGGTCTCGCCGAAGAGCCGCTCCCAGTGGAACCGCAGCGGCGTTCCCTTGGGTCCGATCACCCAGGCTTGGGTGCGCAGGTCCGCCACGCTGGCCTTGCGCTGCGCGAGCGGATGGCCGCGCCGTGCGAAGATCGCCGGGCGATCGGTAAAAAGCGGGATTTGCTCGACGCCGGGCGGCACGGTATCGCGCAAGGCGCCGATCATCAGGTCGATCACGCCATCGAGCAGGGGCTCGACAAGCTCGCGCCACGATCCTTCGACAATATCCAGCACGGTCGAAGGGTTGTCGGCAAGCATATGCGACAGCGCTCGGGGAAGGACGAGCGCCCGGCTGAGAGGCATTGCGCCGATCACGATCCGGCCCGGTTCGCCGGTATCGGGGCGGGTCTCGGCGATGCCCGCAGCAAGTTCGCTGCGCGCGAGCCTGATGCCCCGGGCCATCGCCGACCCGGCGGTCGTCAGCATCATGCCGCGACCGCGCCGCTCGGCGAGCGGCGTGCCGCAAATCTGCTCAAGTTCGCGCACCGCGCGGTGAAGCGCGGGCTGCGATATGCCGCTCGCCGCGGCGGCACCGGCATAGCCTTGCGCATCGGCAAAATGGAGGAAGGCGTCGAGCTGCGTCCCGGTCATCAGCCGGTCGGGCGCTGCAAACCCGCGCGAGGCGTTTCGTGCGATCCGCCGCGAGGCGACGCCGAGATGGCCAAGCGCCCGCTCGGCGCGCGCTACGAAAGCAGCGCCCGCAGCGGTCGTCGCCACCCCGCCCGAATGGCGCTCGAACAAAGCGGCGCCCAGCTGCTTTTCGAGCTTGGTCAGCCCTTGCGTCAGCGCCGGCTGCGACAGCCCGGCCGCGGTCGAGGCGCGATTGAGGCTCTGGAGGCGGGCCGCCTCGCACAGCGCCCGGACATGCCGTAGATTGAGTTCGAACGGGTTCGTCATCGCGTGCCGGACATAGCAAAAACTTATGGCCCGTCGACAGCTTCGATTGGCGCCCCTCGGCGCGAAGCTGCACCGATACCCGCAAAGGAGACTCCAATGGGTGTGGTGGTTCAGAATATCGAACGCGCGGACAGCGCCGTCATCGAGGAGCTCGGCAGCGCCGGCGTCGCGACGGTTCATGAGGCGCAGGGGCGGACTGGCCTGCTCGCCGACCGGCTCCGACCCATCTATCCTTCCGCCCGGATGGCGGGGAGCGCCGTCACGATCTCGGCGCCGCCCGGCGATAACTGGATGGTCCATGTCGCCATCGAGCAGCTCCGCGAGGGCGATATATTGGTGCTGGCCCCGACAAGCCCCTGCAGCGACGGCTATTTCGGCGACCTCCTGGCAACCAGCGCGATGGCGCGCGGTTGCCGCGGCCTCGTGATCGACGCCGGCATCCGCGACGTCGGCGATCTCGCACGAATGGGTTTCCCCGTCTGGTCGAAGACGATCTGCGCGCAGGGCACCGTCAAGAACAGCCTCGGATCGGTCAATATTTCCGTCGTCTGCGCGGGCGCCCCCATCGACCCGGGCGACGTCATCGTCGCCGATGAAGACGGCGTGTGCGTGGTCAAGCGCGCTGCGGCGTCGGACGTGCTGCGCAAAGCGCGGTCGCGCGAGGCCGCCGAGACCTCGAAACGGGCAAGGCTCGCGGCGGGCGAACTCGGCCTCGACATCTACGACATGCGTCCGCGGCTCAAGGAAATGGGGCTGCGCTATGTCTGACGGCGTGCGCGCGATGTGGATGCGCGGCGGAACGTCGAAGGGTCTTTATATGCTGCGCGGCGACCTGCCGGCGGAGCGCGCCGCGCGCGATGCATTCCTCCTCCGCGCCTTGGGGTCGCCCGATGCGCGCCAGATCGACGGGCTCGGCGGCGGCGATCCGCTGACGAGCAAGATCGCGCTGGTAAGCCGGTCCGATCGGCCGGGGATCGATATCGACTATCTGTTTCTCCAGGCGGTCGTCGATCGGCCGGTCATCGCGGACACGCAGAATTGCGGCAACATTCTCGCCGGCGTCGCGCCTTTCGCGATCGAGCGCGGGCTCGTCGCGGCGACCGATGGGCAGACAAGAGTTGCGATCCATATGGAGAATAGCGGCCAAGTCGCCGTCGCGACCGTCGACACACCGGGCGGAAAGGTGCGCTACGGGGGCGCGGCGGCGATCAGCGGTGTCCCCGGCACGGCGGCGCCGATCCCACTCCTGTTTCGCGATACCGCCGGCTCGACCTGCGGCGCGCTGCTGCCGACGGGCCGGGGCGCCGACCGGATCGATGGCCTTGCCTGCACGCTCATCGACAATGGCATGCCATGTGTCGTGCTCGCTGCAGGGGATCTCGGCGTCAGCGGCTATGAAGAACCCGCGACGCTCGAGGAAAATGGCGCGCTCAAAGCAAGGTTGGAAGCGATCAGGTTGCAGGCCGGGCCGATGATGAACCTCGGCGACGTGCGCGGCCAGACGGTCCCCAAGATGATGCTGGTCGCCCCGCCCGCCTCCGGCGGCTCGGTCAGCGTGCGCTCCTTCATCCCGCACCGTGTGCATGCCGCGGTGGGCGTGTTGGGCGCGGTCAGCGTCGCCGCCGCCTGCCTCGTCGAAGATTCGCCCGCCAAGACTGTGGCGGTCGTGGGCGAAGGCCATCACCGAATTATAGGCGTCGAGCATCCGACCGGCCTCACCGAATGCGTGGTCGTGGTCGGAGACGATGGAAAGCCGGTCGAGGCCGGCATGCTGCGCACGGCGCGCAAGCTGATGGACGGAGTGATTTTCGCATGAGCATCGATGTCGAAGGCCGGGTGCGCAGCTGGGCGGATGCGCCGTCGACGCCCGCTTTCTTGCCGCCCCCCGGCGCGATCGACGCGCACTGCCATGTGTTTGGCCCTGCCGCCGCGTTCCCGTTCAGCCCGGAGGCGAAATATCGGCCGCAGGATGCGGGTCCGGAGGCTCTCTTCGCGCTGCGCCACCGTCTCGGCTTTTCGCGGAGCGTGATCGTACAGGCAAGCTGCCACGGCAGCGACAATCGCGCGATGCTTCATGCGCTTGCAGAGTCGGGCGGCACGGCGCGCGGCGTTGCGGTTGTCGATCCCGCGATAAGCGAGGCGGAACTCGCCGCGCTCGACGCCGCGGGCGTCCGCGGCGTGCGCTTCAACTTTCTGAAGCGGCTCGTCGACGACGCGCCGAAGGATCGTTTCCTCGACGTCGCCCGGCGTCTGCCGGCGGGCTGGCATGTCGTCGTCTATTTCGAGGCGGACATATTGGCGGAACTGCGTCCTTTTCTGGACGCCCTGCCCGTCCCGGTCGTCGTCGATCATATGGGCCGGCCCGATGTGACGCAAGGACCCGGCGGGGCCGACATGCGGGCGCTGAGGGCACTGCTCGACAGCCGGGATGACATTTTCTTCAAGGCCAGCTGCCCCGATCGGCTCGACCTGGCCGGTCCGCCTTGGGACGCCTTCGCCGGCGCCGTCGCGCCGCTCGTTGCCGACTATCCCGATCGAGCGCTTTGGGGCACCGATTGGCCGCATCCGAACATGGAGCGTGCAATTCCCGACGATGGAGCCCTCGTCGACATGATCCCCCGCATCGCTCCGACAAGCGCGCTCCAGGAAGCCCTTCTCATACGCAATCCAGCGCGCCTTTACTGGAGCGAGGAATAAGGCAAGGGAGCGGGGCGCGCCATCGGCGCGCCATGCAATCGCCGTCCCGACCTCAACCGGGTGGAACCAGGGGCACGATCGCAAGCGAGGCAATGCGCCACTCTCCCTCTTCCGGCCTCGCCCTGATCTCCCAATCGCCGCAGATGGTGGTCAGGCGCGGTTCGCCGTCGATCAACTCGCTCTTGCAGATGAGCACCGCGAGCGACGCCTCGATTTCTGCAGGCGCCGCGTGCGCGACGCGGCAATTGGAAAGATAATGTTTGGCAGCGAACGGCAAGGAAGCGCGCGACGCCATCTCCTCTTCGAACGCGCCGCGGCCGACCTGCGATCCGCTAAGGCCGAAAAGCATCGTCTCGCAAAAGAGACTAGCCGCTTCGCTGGCCTTGCCATGGTCGAGGCGCCAGGCAAATTCGGTGCAGAGCGTTTCGACTATTTCGCGCGCGTCCCGTTTCGACATTGTCATTCTCCGGACGCTCCCTTTACCGAATGTCTGATGCTGCGCGCCGCCATGGCGAGTGCAAGTGCGGCGCCCGCGAAGGCGAGCGCCGAGGGCAGAAGGGCATAGCGGAGCGCGTCGCCGCCGAGCGAAGGCTGCAGCCGGTCGCTCAGACCGCCGACCACGACCGGGCCGAGCCCCACCCCTGCCAGATTGACGACAAGGCCGAGAATCGCGGCGGCGGTAGCTCGGGTTCTGTCGTGCATCAAGGATTGCACGGTGGCGAAGACGCCGGGCTGCCACCCGTTAGTGAAAAGATAGACAGCGACGAGGCCGGCCAGCGAAAGCCATGCATTGTCTGCGAACAGCATGATGAGCGATGGCGGTACCGCGAGTGCGACCATGAATGCCGGAATGGCGCAATGGGCTCCGGGATCGGCCGCAAGCCTTCGATCGGCGATGCGTCCGATCGCGAGCGCGCCAGCCACGCCAGCAATCACCGTCGCAGCCGCGAGGACGCTTCCCGTCGTGCCGACCGACCAGCCGAACACGCGTTGATAATAGGCTGGCATCCACGCCTGAAGCGAAAAGGTCCCGAAGCCGGCGAGCGCGCCGGCACCGAGCAGCCATTGAAAAGGCCTCATGCGGAGGATGAAGCGGAAGGCCTCTGCAAAGGATTCGCGAGCCTGCGCGGATGCTTGCGTGGCGGCGCGCGGTTCGGCGACCGTGGAAAAGGCGAGCGCGGCGATCACGAGCCCGATCAGACCGACCGCGACGAGCGGTGTGCGCCAGCCATAATGCTCGGCCAGAAGACCGCCAACCAGCAGCGCGGCCGCCGAGCCCGCGACGGCTCCGGCCTGCATGACGGCGATGGTGAAGGCGCGCCGCTCGGGGGGGTAATAATCGGCGAGGAGCGAGAAGGAAGCCGGAGAACATCCCGCTTCGCCGACGGCCACGCCCATGCGCGCCGCGAGCAACGCCGGGAAGCTCGTCGCGAAACCGCAGAGCGTCGTCATTGCGCTCCATACTGCGACGCAGCAACTGATGATCTTGCGGCGGTTCCCCGTGTCGGCGAGGCGCGCGATGAGGACCGCCGACGTCATGTAGACAAGGGCAAAGGACAGTCCGGTCAATATGCCGACCTGCAGATCGCTCAGATGAAGTTCGGCCTTGATGTCTTCGGCCAGGATCGTGACGATCTGCCTATCGACGATGTTGAGTGCGAAGATGAGTGTCAGCATCGCGAGCCCCAGCCGGGCTCGCGGATGCACGCCGGTCCGGGTGAGCGAAGGCGAAACGGATTCGGTCATGTCGGGCACCGGGTGATACTTGTCGTCATATCTGCCGCGCTTCCGTCTGCCAGTAGCGGTCGCGGACGCGGCGTTTCATGATCTTGCCGCTCTCCTCGCGCGGGAGACCGTCGTCGATAACGATCTTGCGCGGCACCTGATAGCGAGCGAGCCGGCCCTCCAGCCACGCGACGACACTGTCAGCCTCGACCGTGCGCCCCGGCTTGGGTTCGACATGGGCGCAAAGACGCTCGCCGTACGTCGGATCGGGGATGCCGAAAACGATACAGTCCGCGATTTCGGGCATCATGATGAGCGCGGCCTCGATCTCGGCCGGATAGATATTGACCCCGGCCGATATGACCATGTCGCGCTTGCGATCGCAAAGGAAGAGGAAGCCATCTTCATCCAGATATCCGACATCGCCGATGCTCACCAGTTCGCCGAGTTCGACTTCCGACTGTTTCTCGGCCAGGTGACGGTAGGAGAAACGCGGGGTGTTGAAATTGCGCGCATAGATTTCCCCTACCTCTCCAGTGGGGAGCTCCTTCCCGTCGTCGCCGCACACCTTGAGGGCGCAATCGGCCAGCAGACGTCCGACGGATCCGGGTTTCTCCAGCGCATCCAAAGGTCCCAGAAGGGTGATCGTACCGCACTCGGTCCCGCCGTAGAATTCATAGACGACCGGTCCCAGCCATTCGATCATGCGGCGCTTCACGTCCGGCGGACAGGGCGCTGCGGAGTGGATGACCCGCTGCAACGAGGAGAGGTCATATTTCGAGCGGATCTCCTCTGGCAGCTCGAGCAGCTTGAGCATGGTCGTCGGTACCATGTAGAGATGCGTGATGGCATGGCGTGCGACAAGCGCGAGAAGCTGTTCGGCTTCGAAACGCGGTTGCAATACGCACAGCGATCCGGGCGCAGCCCCCCGGTTGGCGAAGAAATTGGGTGCGCCATGATAGATGGGCGCCGGCACCAAGATACGCGCCGATTCCAGGTGCGTGAGCCCGAACAGCTCATTGACGACGCGCTGGAGCTTCGCAGCGCTTTCAGGATCGAGCGGTTCGCGCTCGACACCTTTCGGACGGCCGGTCGTGCCCGAGGTGTAGAAGATGCCGAGACCGCCGCCGCGTGCGAAATCCTCGACCGGAAGCGGCTCGAAATGAGCGAGCCAAGCAGGCCAGCTCATGTCCCCGGCGTCCACTGTCCCCGCGGCAGCCGGGAGATCATAGGCTGCCAGCAACTCGTCGGGAGTCGGCACGACGATCAGGCAAATGGCGGGGTCGAGCAACGGCCGGATGGCGGGAACGAGGTCGGCATGCGCAACCAGTATGCCGGCACTGCTGTCGGCGAGAATGAACGCGATATCCTGCGGCGAGGAATGCCAGTTGAGCGGGACCGCGTGACAGCCGATCAGGGTGGCCGCGGACTGGGCGACGAGGAACTCGGCGTCGTTGCGCATCAGCAGTGCGACGGTATCGCCGCGCTTGAAGCCCATCGCGCGGTAACCCGCCGCGGCGCGCCCGCACGCGTCGATGAATTGCTGCTCGGATAAATGACGCCGACCGCAGACGATTCCCGTCATCGTTTTCGCGTCGTCCGGTCGGACTGAGGATTCCATGATCATGCTCCAGATTGCTGCGCGCCGCGCGCAAGGGCACGCGGCATTCGAAAGGACCTGCGGTTCGCGCGTCAGCCGGCGCGCTCGGGGCCGAAGTCCCGGATCTTGCCTTCAAGGCCCTTGATATGATCGCCGGCGGCGGTTCGGGCGTAGGCGGGGTCGATCTGCGCGTCGAACTTGATCCGGTTGTTGGCGTGGGTGAGATGATGGAGAGCAAAGGCGTGGCGCAGCGTCTGCCAACGCCCCATCGCATCCTGCGCCTGGTTGACCGCGATCTTTGCGGCCCGGACTGCAAAGGGCGGCTTTGCGGCGATGACGGCCGCAAGCGATAGTCCCTCGGCGGCAAGTCGGGACGCCGGCACGACGCGGTTGATCATCCCGAAGGCCATTGCGCGGTCCGCGCTCAGCCAATCGGCCGTGAACAGGAACTCCTTCGCCCGGCGGGTTCCGAGCTCGAACGGATGGGCGAAGGTTTCGACGCCCATGATTCCCATGTCGATGGTCGGATCCTTGAACGACGCGTCCTCGGCAGCGAGAATGAGATCGCATGCCCATGCCAGCATGAGGCCGCCTGCGATGCATTTGCCCTGGACGAGCGCGATCGTCGGCTTCGACAGATTGCGCCAGCGCTCGCACATTTCGAAGAAGACTTCCATCTCGTCCCCGAAAAGCGCATCCGCGCCGTCGGTCGAAGACGCCCCCCAAGAGCTGACCCGCTCGAAGCTTTCGTCGAAAGTCTCGGAAAAATCATGTCCTGCCGAGAAATGGAGACCGTCGGCTGCGAGCAGGATCACTCTCACAGTTTCGTCCTGCGCTGCCGCGTCGAAGGCGGCATTGAGCTCGTACGTCATGCGGTTGCCTTGCGCGTTCCGTTTCTCTGGACGCGCGAGGACAATCCGGGCGATGCCGTCGGCCGGGCGTTCATAGCGCACCTGCCGAAACTGGTCCGGCGCGATGCTCATCGCCTTGCCGCCCGGCAAAGTCCCGGCTCGCAGGCATTTGCCCGCGAGCCGGGCAGGAGTGCCCCTCGATGAGACCCCCGCATCAGAAACGGACCGAGGCGCTGACGCCGAATGTACGCGGCAACCCATATTGCGCCACTTCGCCCGGCCCCACCGCGAAGGGATCGTTCACGAGCTTCGCGAGATAAGTGTTGTTGAGGAGGTTCCGCGCGAAAAGCCCCACCGAGTATCGCTCGGATTCCGGCTCGAACGTGATGCTCGCATTCACGAGGGTGCGGGCAGGAAGCTTCAGGCGAGCGATGTTGAGCGGCTCGTTATAACCGCTGCCCCGATAAGAGACCTCGCCGAACAGGGAAATGCGGTTGCCGCCACCGAACAGGATATCCTGCGAGATATTCGCCCCCGCCGTGGTCGATGGACCGTTCAGCCGGTTCCCGTCCGCAGCTTCCCCGGCGGCGCCGGCACCCGGATAGCGGTGATAGCGCGCGTCATTATAGCCGAACACCGCGCCGACGGTCGTCGTGTCGGTGAGCTTCGCGGTGACGTCGAGCGAGACGCCGTCGATTTTCGCGCTGGCCGCGTTCGACGTCACCGAGCCGCCATTGAACCCGAAGAATTGCGTCACCTGGAGGTTCGAATAATCCATGTGGAAGGCCGAGACGCCAACCCGCACCCGCCGGTCGAAAAACGATCCCTTGAGGCCGATTTCATAGTTGGTCACATTTTCCGGTTCGAAGCGGAGCTGCTGGACGGTCGGCGGCGGCGCGGCCGAGCGGCCGACGAAGTCGACGTTCCAGCCGCCCGACTTGTAGCCGCGCGAGACCTTCGCATAAATATTCGCGCTGCTGCCGAGTTCGTATTTCACACCAAAGGTCGGCGACAGATCCGTCTGGCGGCGTTTGTCCTTCTGGAGCGGGATCGTGTAGAAGAGCGGCGATGACCGGGCATCAGTGGTCACCTGGAAGTCGAGCTTCTTTTCCTCGTTCGTCACGCGCACGCCGCCGAAGATGCTGAGGCGCGGAGTGATGTTGATGCTGCCGTCGATATAGGCGGCGAAGCTGCGCGTGCGGACGTCGGCGAGCGGGGTCGCAAAGCCCCGCGGCCCGGGAAAGATGCCGAGCGGCGGCACCGAAAAATCGCGCCCGATGATGCCGATGTGGGCGCTGTCCGACTGCTGCTCGTAGAAATAGAGGCCCGCGATGAAATTGGCCGTGTCGCTCTTGGGCGAAGCCAGCCGGATCTCCTGCGAGAACTGGGTCTGCTTGTCGCGAAAGCTGATCAGGATGCGTTCCGCCGGCGTCCAGTCCTGCCCGAATTCGAGGAGGGAGCGATTGTAGCGGAAAGCCGAAATCGACGTCAGCTCGAAGCCCGACGGATCGCCGACGCTGACCGCGAGCGACGTACCCCAATAGGTCTGGGCATAGCGGCCGGGGTCCTCGTCGATCGTGAAGGGACCAGGGCTGGTGAGCGGCTGCGGCGGAGCCACGGTCTGGGCGAGCCCCGAGCGCGGCTCGCCGACATAATAGACCGAATCCTCGTCGCTATAGTCAAAGCTCAACACCGCGCGCAGGCTCGACTCGCCCTGGAACAGGAGCTTGGCGCGCCCCCCCCAGATGTCCCGCGATCCGAGATCGGGTCCGCCCAGCGCATTTTTCACATAGCCGTCGCGCTCGTTCGAGAAGAGGCTCGCGCGGAACGCGACATGCTCGTCGACGATCGGCGCATTGACGATGGCGTTGAGGTCGAGGGTATCGAAATTGCCGACCGTGACCTTGGCGCTGCCCGACCATTCGAACGCGGGATCGTTGGTGTTCACGTTGATCGCACCGGCGATCGAGTTCTTGCCGAACAACGTGCCTTGCGGCCCCTGGAGCACTTCGATCGAGCGGACGTCTTCGAGGTTCTGGTTGAAAGTCTCGGGACGGCCCGTATAGACCCCGTCGATATAGACCGAGACGCCGGACTCGACACCCGCGTTGCGGGTGTTCGAAGCAATGCCGCGGATGATCGGATTGCTCTCGGTCTGCCCCCCCTCGAGCAGCGAGACGTTCGGCAGGACAGTGATGAGGTCGGCGACCTTTACAGCGTTGCGCTTCGCGATATCCTGCTCCGAAACCGTGGTGATGGTGATCGGCACATCGACGAGATTCTCGTTGCGCTTCGTCGCGGTGACCACGATCTCGTCGAGCGCCGGCCCGCGCGCGCCGCTTCCATCGGCCGTTTGGGCGGCCGCCGACACCGGCACCGCGGCGATCGCCGTGCCCGTGAGACAAAGCATCAAGTGGATTTGCCTGGCGCTGTTGGTCATTCGCATCTTTCGTTCCCCATCCCGAATATTGTTGGTGGTCCGGCGGTCGTCAGTGCCGCCGAACCTCGCCTGCGATGACAATACGAATGGCCCCGCCAAGCAAGGAGGATCGCCGGACGAGCGTCCAGTGTCCCTATGCCAGCAGGCCCACGCGCGGCGGTTTTGCCGTTGCGATCGCCGCCGCGGTCATTCACGGCGAATTGCTGGCAGGTGTTTGCCCCAATCGCACCGAGCGGTCTGGAGCGGAGGATCGATCGCTGCTACGCTGGCGCCGAAGGATTTCAGATGTCGAAAGCCGACACTATCGATGCGCTGCTCGAAAGCGCGACGCTCTCGTTCGCACGGGACAGTTTCTCCGGCGCCTCGCTGCGCGAAGTGGCGGCCCGCGCCAATCTGGCTCTCGGCACGATCCATTTCTACTTTGGGTCGAAGACCGAATTATATGCGGCTGCGACCCGAAAAATCTGGCTGGAAATCAGCAACGAGCGCGACGCGCTGCTTGCCCGCGCGCTCGAAGACGGTGCCACAGGCGAGACACTCCTGCGCGAATTGGTGCGCGCGCTTGGCGAGCCGATCATCCGGCGCGCGCTTGGAACGGACGAGCGCGAGCTTGCCCAGCTCAAGGTCGTACGTGGGCGGGTGCCAGACGAGCAGGGCGGCGAGCTCGACCGTTCGGCGGGCCGGTCGGTTGCCCGCTGGATCGACGCGCTGGCCCAGGCCTGCCCCGGGCTGTCGCGCAAGGATCTGGTCTGGACCTATTCCTTCATTCTCGGGGTCATATGGGGATGGCAATCGATCGACCATCGCTATGACGATATGATGCACGACGATCTCACCCGGACGCCCGAAGACGCCATGACCGACATCGTCGAGTTCGCGACCGCCGGAGTCAGTGCGCTGGTGGCTCTGCGCGCTCATCCGCCGGAGGATTGAAGCGCTCGGCGAGGTAATCGAGCGCCAGCGCCGCGTGGAGCGCCGCACCGCGTGGCAACACGGCCTCGTCGAACATCAGGTCTCCCGAATGCAACGCGCAGCACGCCGCGGACACGTCCCCGCCCTGCCCCGCACCGATCATGAACATCGCCCCGGGGACCTTCTCGAGCACATAGCTGAAGTCCTCGGAGTTCATGTAAGGTTGCGGCAGCGTCGACCAGCCTTCGGCGCCGAACAATCGTTCGACGGTCCGCCGACCGTGCTCGGCGGCGCGGGCGTCGCAAATGGTTGCAGGAAAGCCGTCCCGATAGTCGACGCGGGCCTCAACGCCATGCGCAGCGGCGATGCCTGCGACAAGCCGACGGATTTCCGCTTCCACCGTTGACCGCGTCTCCGCCGAGAGCGCCCGCACGGAGACGTCGAGCACTGCTTCTTCCGCGACGATATTGTAAGCCGTCCCGGCGTGAATCTGGCCGACGGTCACGACCGCGCCGTCGAATACGTCGAGCCGCCGCGTGACGAGGGTTTGCAGGTGGATTGCGATCGAGCAGGCGGCCGGCACCGGGTCGCGCCCGCGATGGGGCGTCGACGCATGCGCCCCCCTGCCGGTGACGGTGATCGTAACATGGTCGGCGGACGCGAGCAGTGGGCCCTGGCGTCCGCGCACGAGGCCGAGGGGAACATCGGGCGCTATATGCAGGGCGAACGCCGCATCGGGCAATGGATCGATCAGCCCGTCATCGAGCATATGCCGCGCCCCGTGATAGCCTTCCTCTCCCGGCTGGAACATGAGGAGGACGCTCCCCTGCATCGCGTCACGCCGCTCCCAGAGAAGATGCGCGGCGCCGACGAGCATCGCCGCATGCGCATCATGGCCGCACGCATGCATCACGCCATCGATCGTGGAAGCATAGTCAAGCCCCGTCCGCTCGTGAATCGGCAGCGCGTCCATGTCCGCGCGCAAAAGTACGACCGGGCCGGGCTTCGCGCCGTCGATCCGGGCGACAAAGCCGCTCGTCGACCCGCCTTCGCGAAACGTCAGCGGGAGCGCGGCGAGCGCCTCGCGCACCTTGCGTGCGGTGAGCGGGTTCTGGAGCCCCAGCTCGGGTTCGCGGTGGATCGCCCGGCGGAGATCCACCATGTCTCCCGCGACCCTGTTCGCGGCGCCGAGAAGATCGCGGGTCACAGCTTAACGAGCATCTTTCCGGTGTTCCGCCCCGAGAAGAGTCCGATGAAGGCCTCAGGCATCGTCTCGATCCCCTCGCTCACCGTCTCGACGCTTCGCACCTCGCCGCGCGCGATCATGCCGCCCATGTCCTCGTAAAAGACCGGAAGCTCGTCGGCGAACTCGCCGAAATACATACCCTCGAGGCGGATGCGCGCCTGGATGATCCGGCGCGAGTTGCGCAGTTCGAGCGGCTGGTTTTCATTATAAACGCCGATCATGCCGCACATCGCGAAGCGCGCATGCGGGCGTGCGCAGGCGAGGGCCGCGTCGAGATGATCGCCTGCGACATTGTCGAAATAGACATCGATGCCCTCGGGCGCCGCCTCGCGAAGGCTTTCCAGCACCGGACCCGCCTTGTAATCGATCACCGCGTCAGCCCCGAGGCTCTTCACGAAGGCGCATTTTTCCGGACCGCCCGCAGAGCCGATCACGGTCATCCCGCGCGCTTTACCCATTTGCACGACCGCCGAGCCGACGGCGCCCGCGGCTGCCGACACGAACATGATGTCGCCCGCTTTTGCGCCAGCAGTGCGGAACAGCGCAAAATAGCCCGTTCCACCCGGGATACCGAGATTGTGGAGCCAGACCTGCTCTTCGACGCCAAGATCGGGTAGGACGAAAGGCGCGACGCCCTCCTTGGCCCCGAGCGACGGGTCGACAATCGCTTCCTCGCGCCAACCTTCGGAATGATAGACCCGGTCGCCGACCTTGAAGGCGGCATTGCGCGTTTCGATCACCTCGCCGACGGCGCTTCCGTACATCGGCTCGCCAATCTGGAAACAGGGCGCATATTTGATCTCTTCCATGCGAGCGCGCATGTAGGGATCGACCGAGAGCCATGTGTTGCGCACTCGAAACTCGCCTTCCTTCAGCGGGACGGCAGGCAGATCGATCAGTTCGAAATTCCCGGCAGTGGGCAAACCGGTGGGACGACGGACGAGACTCCAAGCACGCGACATGCAGCTGACCTTTCTGGCAGGGCTGGGAAAGCTTCAGCATATGAACGGACCGGACACTGTAAATTCGATCTGCCGGACGTTTGACCAGCAACAGGGGTTGCGCACCGCGAGCGAGACCGCAAAGCTTCGCCGATGACGAAATCGGACCATGAAGGGCGCGCGCCCGCCGTAGCGAATAGCAGCCTCGACCTGATCGGCCGGACGCCGCTCGTTGCCCTCGACCGAATTCACCGCGGTCCCGGCCGTATCTTCGCAAAAATGGAGTCGATGCAGCCCGGCGGCAGCATGAAGGACAGAGCGGCGCGGGCATGCATCGACCTGGCCCGGACGCGGGGCCATCTCGCCGAGGGCCAGCCGGTCGTCGAGATGACGAGCGGCAACATGGGCGCGGCGCTCGCTGTCGTATGCAATATGCTCGGCCATCCCTTTCATGCCTATATGTCGGTTGGCAACAGTCCCGAGCGCGCCAAGATGATGCGTGCGCTGGGGGCCAAGGTTGTTCTGGTCCCGCAGGTCGACGGCAAGCCGAGCATGGTCACAGGCCAAGACATTGCGGCCGCGGCCGACCGGGCCCGCCGGGCGGCAGAGGAAATGGGGGCCTATTTCGTCGACCAATTTGCGAACGAGGGCGTCGTCCTCGCGCATCAACTGGGCACCGGCCCCGAGATTGAGGCGCAACTCGGCATGGCGCCCGACGCCTTCGTATCGGTCGTCGGGACCGGCGGCACATTCATAGGGGTTGCCCGGCACCTCAAATCCGTCGCGGCGGAGACGGTCTGCGTCGCCGTCGAACCGGCGGGAGCGGAAGTGCTGGCCGGAAAGGTCGTCGAGAAGCCGGCGCATCAACTGCAGGGCTCGGGATATGCCATCCGCCCGCCGCTGTGGGACGACAAACTCGCCGACCTCTGCCTCTGCGTCACCGACGAGGAGGCAACCGATTTTCGGGCGCGCCTCGCGCGCGAGGAATCCATCTATGCGGGGTTCACGGCAGCGGCGAATATATGCGCCTCCGTCAAGCTGCTGCGATCGGGAATTCTTGCCGAAGACGCCGTCGTCGCGACGGTGATCTGCGATACGGGTCTCAAATATTGACCCGGCGAGTTTCGCCAGGACAGCCGTCCCCACTTTCGTCCCTCGCCTCCGAGGCGGTAGGCCGGAGGACGTTTCTCGCCGCCGCCGCCGCAACCGCCGTCGCTGGTTCGGCGGCGCATTCGGAAGCGTTCGAGGCGAGAGAAGGCGGCCATGGTTTATTTGAAAAGGATGTCGAAATGCTCGGTGCTCGGCGGATAGGTGATGGCCCGGTCAAGGCAATCGTAATGAACGACTGGATCGGCGACACCACGACATGGGACCCGTGCCTGCCCTATCTCGACAAGCACGCGGCCGAGTGGATTTTCGCGGATCTGCGGGGATATGGTCGATCACGCCATCTCGCCGGACCATTTGATGCACTGCAGTCGGCGTCGGACATCGCCGCGCTTGCGGACGGGCTCGGTGTCCCGCGGTTCGTCATCGTCGGCCATTCGATGAGCAGCATCGTCGCGCTCCACCTCGCGCAGTCCCGGCCCGAGCTTGTGCAAGGCGTGGTGCTGATCACCCCGCCCCCCTTCACTGGCGGTGCCCCCGCGGACATTATCGTAGGAGCCAAGGCGATTGCGCACGCCGACGACGAAGGCCGCCGCGAGGCGCTTCGTCAGATGTGGGGTGACCGGCTTTCGAACGAGTGGATCGACTTCAAGGTCGCCCGCTGGCGCGAGGCCGCCGCGCCCGAGGCAGTCGCTGGCTATGTGGACATGTTCGCGCGCGTCGGCCTTCCTCTCGGGACGAGGCCCGTAGCCGCTCAGGTCGTCGCGATCGTCGGCGAAGTCGACCCGAACCCGATGATGCGGCCTGCCGCAGTCGGAGACGCTCTCGCCCCGATTCAGTCCGGGGCACGGCTCATTCCGATCGCCGATGCCGGCCATTATCCGATGCAGGAAGCGCCGCCCCTCTTCGCCAAACTCATAGCCGGAGCGGTTACGGAGATCGCGGCTCCGGCTTGACCGCGCCGCACGGCGATCGCCCGCCGTGTGCCGCGATCGCCGGCGTCGCACCGATGCGGGCCGACGCCCGCGCGCCGGCCTCACCGCAAATTTCGCTGATCAGGCTTGCTCCGTGACCGCTATGCGCGCTTGCGGCTGAGATGCCCGTTCGATCTTGCTGCGAAGCGATGAGCGCTGGAGACGATAGCTGACGATCGCTGCCTCCTTTACGGAGCCGAAGCCGCGGATCATGTCGGGCAGCGCGGCCAGCTCGATCATCTCGTCGATATTGTGATCGGATAGTTCAGCGATCATCCACCGCACCGTCTCGAGATATTCGTCGCGAAGCATGCGCTCGGTCCGTCGCTCGGATGTCCGGCCGAAGGGATCGAACGGCGTGCCCCGTAGCTTCTTTGCTCTTGCGAGCAGGGCCATTGCGGTGAATATCCAGGTGCCGAAACGCCGCTTGCGGGGCCGACCGCTATTGGGATCTCGGCGCGAAAGCAGCGGCGGTGCGAGATGCACGGACAGGCGGCGATAGTCCGAGAACTGGTCCTTGAGGCCCGCAAGGAAGGCGGGCTCGCTGTACAGGCGGGCGACCTCATATTCGTCCTTGTACGCCATGAGGCGATAGGCCTGAAGGCTCGCCGCAGCGACAAGCTTTCGGCCGCGCTCGCCATAGGACGCCGATGCGGATTCGAGCCGCCGCATCAGGCCGGAGTATCGCTCCGCATATCGGCGGTCCTGATAGTGCGCGAGGTCGCGGGCACGCGCGAAGGTCGTATCGTCATTGCCAGCTGCTTCGACGATATCGTCTTGAAGACCTGCGACCTGTTCCACCCGCGCAAGATCGATCGCGGCGAGACGTCCCCAGTCGAAAGCGCGCTTGTTCAGGGCAACGGCAGCGCCATTCGCCGCGATGGCCGCATCGATCGCACGCCGCGACAGCGGCACGAGGCCCTTCTGCCAGGCGTAACCGACCATGAGAAGATTGGCCGCGATGTTCGATCCGAACAGGCCCTCGGCAAGGCAAGTCGCACGCAGCGCGAAACCGCGGCTGCCCGCACGCTCCATCATATGTTTCGTCATGTCGGCGGTGGGGAGCGCGGCATCGCGATCGGTGACGAAATCGGCGGTCGGCGTCTCGTCGACATTCAGCACGAGTGCGCCTCGATCCGAAAATTTGCGCTGCGCGTCGGGACTGCTGGCAACTACGCTGTCGGTGCCGATCAGAAGATGTGTCTCGCCGCCACCGATGCGAACCGCATGAAGAGGGGCACCGGCCGGCCGGATACGGACCTCGCTAACGACAGCGCCGTTCTTCTGCGCCAGCCCGGTAAAATCGAGCACACTCGCCTCGAGCCCGTCAAGATGGGCCGCCGAACCCAGAAGCGCCCCGACGGTGAGCACACCAAGCCCTCCGATCCCGGCAACATAGATATTATAGGCCGTGTCCACGCCAGGCAGGGCGGGATCGGGTAGGGCCGAAAAATAGCCGCTTTCAAGCGCCGCGATCCGCTCGGGGTCGGGACGCCGCACTACCGGCTCATCGACTTCAACGAAGCTCGGGCAAAATCCCTTGGAGCAGGAGAAGTCCTTGTTACAGGCGGACTGGTCGATGCGCCGCTTGACGCCATCCCGGGTCGGCAATGGCTGGACTGCGATACAATTGGACTGGACGGAGCAATCGCCGCACCCCTCGCAGACCCGGGGATTGATGAACAGGCGGCGCGGCGGATCGGGATAGGTACCGCGCTTTCGGCGTCGCCGCTTCTCGGCAGCGCATGTCTGTTCGAACACGATGGCGGTGACGCCGGGTGTCTCCCGCAGGCGCCTTTGTATGGTGTCGAGTTCGGCACGGTGCGCGACCGATACCGACCGCAAATGCCGCCACTTTCCAGGGTCGTCGCTGACCAGCCATATGTCGTGCACGCCTTCGGCGGAAAGCTGGTCGACAATACGCGCTGGGTCGATCGCGCCCTCGGCCGGCTGCCCCCCCGTCATCGCGACCGCGTCATTATAGAGGATCTTGAAGGTGATGTTCGTGCCGGCCGCGACCGCCGCGCGGACCGCAAGCAGTCCGCTATGCTGATAGGTGCCGTCGCCGAGATTCTGAAAGATATGGCGTGTCTGCGAGAAGGGCGCGGCGCCGACCCACTGCAGACCTTCGCCGCCCATCTGGCTGAAGGTGCTGGTCTTGAGCTTAGGCACCGACAAGGCCATCACATGACAGCCTATGCCGCCGCCCGCGATCGAGCCTTCGGGAGTCGCCGTCGAACTGTTGTGCGGGCAGCCGGCGCAAAAGAAGGGCTTGCGCGAAGGAAAGCCAGCCCGCGTTGTCTGCTCCGCCCTCGCCTGCCAATCGGCGAGGCGTCGTTCGAGGTCGCCGGCGTCCTTGCCGAGCCGGGCGACGAGCGCCTTGGCGACGATCAGCGGCGAAAATTCCGAGACCGCGGGGAGTAAAGGCCTGCCTTCGGCACCGGTCTTTCCGGTCACTTGCGGCCGCGGCCCCAAGGTGTTGAAGAGCGACGTCTTGATCTGGTTCTCGACGGTCGGGGACTTTTCCTCGACGACGAAAATCTCGTCGGCGCCGAGGGCAAAGTCGAGAAGGGGGTCGGCAGCCAGCGGCCAGCTCATCCCGACCTTATAGACCGAAAGTCCGAGGGCTTCCGCCCGCTCCGCGTCGATCCCTAGATGCGCGAGAGCCTGCATGAGATCCTGGTGCGCTTTGCCCACGGTCACGATGCAAAAGCGCTTTCGCCGGCTCGCGATCACGGGGCGATCGATGCGATTTGCGGCGGCCCAGGCGACGGCGGCCGGCAGCCGCTCATCGAGGAGCCGCCGCTCATACTCTGCGCGCTCGCGCGGCCATTCGATCGACGGATCCCAGTTAAGCCCGTGGGCCGGCCGAGCGCCCTCAGGGGCGAGGAAAATCGGCGAGGATTCGGGGAGATGGAATGACGCCGCCGATTCGACCACCTCGGCGATGGTTTTCATCGCGACCCAGAGACCAGAAAAACGCGAAAGAGCAATGCCTGCCAGACCGAGCGAAAGTATCTCCTCGACATTGGCTGGCTGAAGGACCGGCATATGCACGGACTCAAAAATTCCGTCGGTCTGATGCGGAAACATCGAAGATTGGGCGGCATGATCGTCGCCTGCTACCGCGAGGACACCGCCGAGCGCCGAGGTGCCGAGCATATTGGCATTGCGAAAAACGTCGCCGCAGCGATCGACGCCATTACCTTTGCCGTACCAGATGCCGAATACCCCGTCCGCGGCAGACGCACCGAATGCGCGGTGCATCTGGGCGCCCCAGAGCGCCGTCGCGGCGAGATCCTCGTTCAGGCCGGGCTGGAACAGGATGTCGTGCGCAGACAGGACTTGCTGCGCCTTCCACAGCTGCTGGTCATAGGCTCCCAGCGGGGAACCGCGATAGCCCGATATCAGTCCAGCCGTCTTGAGGCCGCGCTTCCGGTCGAGCCGGCGCTGCATGAGCGGAAGCCGGACGAGTGCCTGAATCCCGGTCAGGAATACCCGGCCCGCTTCCCGGTTGTAGTTCGCATTCAGGTCGAGCCCGTCTACCGCATCCATCGTAACCTCCATGAGGCGCGAATAGCATCGAGCGGATAGTGAGTGGGACTATTCTAACCATCAATACCAAATTTTTTGAGCAACTATTGCTAATAATCTCGATATCTGTAGAAAATATTTCTCAAGCTTTCCGAAGGGATCCAGTGCCAGACCTTGACAGCTACGACCGCCGGATTCTGCAGCATCTAACCGACGACGGCAGGATGACATGGAGCGATCTTGCCGATGCCATCGGTCTGTCGCTTACGCCGACCATCCGCAGGGTGCGCCGACTGGAGGAGGCGGGATTTATCGCCGGATATTCGGCGCGCCTCGATGAGCGAAAGCTGGCAGGGGCGATGAGCGTGTTCGTATCGGTAACGCTTGAGAAGCAGGTGCGGCTTGCGCTCGACGCGTTCGAGGCAGAGGTGTCGGTCTTGCCCGAAGTGATGAGCGGCTTCCTCATGTCGGGCGGGTCCGACTATCTACTGCGATGCGTGGTGCGCGATCTGGAACATTATCGCGCCCTGCTCGAGCAGCTTACCAATGCTGCTGGCGTTGCCCACATCCAGAGCAGCTTTGCGCTCAAGGCCTTCATCAATCGCTCCGCGCCTATCGTCCGGTAAGCCGTTGACCGGTCACCCCGCTTCGATTATTATAGATAATCTATAATATGCGAGGAATTATGAAACCTGCCAGCTCGTCCTCCGCTCTTCGATATCAGGAAGAAATCGGAAGCGAATTCATTGTCCTTGAGTTTGACGAAAGTACGCGCAGCGCCGCCGAGGCAGCAGCAACGATTGGTTGCCGCGAGGAGCAGATCGCCAAATGCATCGTCCTTCGCGGCAAGACGTCCGACACCTGCATCCTCGCCATCGCGCCCGGCCCGTCGCGGATCGATATGGCGAAAGTCGCGGCGATCGTCGGCGAACCGGTAACACGGCCAGATGCTGCGTTCGTGCGCGAGCGCACCGGATATGCGATCGGCGGTGTTCCGCCGATTCCGGCGGAGCGCGGCGTGACGACACTGGTCGCCGCAGCACTGGCGGATGTGTCACCGCTCTGGGCGGCGGCGGGAACGCCGAACGCCGTTTTCACACTTACCTATGAGCAGCTTTGCGCGGTGACCGCGGGCCGCGAAGTCGACATTCTTGCGGATGCTCCCTAGGATCGCCGCAACGCCAACCCTTCCGTCTTGCGAGGATATGCAAATCGATGCTGCAAAGCGCCGCCACCGCAGAGGATGATCGGTCGATCGCCGGAGAGATTGCGCGCAGCTTGGCTGCGCAGATCGTCTCGGGCACGCTGGAGCCCGACGCGCGCCTCCGTCAGGATGATATCGCGGCGAGCTTCAAGGCAAGCCATGTGCCGGTCCGCGAGGCGTTTCGCCGACTGGAGGCGCAAGGTCTCATCGTCGTCGAACCGCGGCGGGGCGCCCGCGTTGCGTCGCTCGACAAGACCGATATCGTCGAAGTGACCGAGATGCGCGCCGCACTCGAACCGATCGCGCTTCGCTACGCCCTGCCTTTCATTACGGCGGACGATCTCGCGCAGGCGCGGCTCGAGATGGCCGCCTGCGACGAAATCGACGATATCGCGGCGTGGGAGAGCGCCAATCGCCGATTCCACGCCGCCCTTTACGCGCCGTCGCGGCAGAAGCGCTTGCTGGCGACGATCAACGATCTTCACCAGGCAAGCGCCCGTCACCTCTTCGCCACTTGGGAGCGGCTCGGCTGGCAGGATCGATCGAGCGCCGAACATGCCGAGATTCTCGATGCGGTCGAACGCGGCGATGGCGAGGCCGCCTGCGCTATCCTGACAACGCACATCCGTGAGGCAGGCTTGGCGCTTGCCGCGACGATGGCCGAATAGCGTTGCAGATGCCGCCGTAGCGCTTAACTTACGTTCCTAGCTCAACTCTTTGCGCGAGCGATAGCGTCCAACTCCACGCGTGCCCCGAATGGCAGGCTGGCGACACCTATCGCGGTCCGGGCAGGAAAAGGCGCTGCAAACCGCGCAGCATAAGCCGCGTTTACCGCGCCATAGTCCGACATGTCCGTTAGATAGATGCCAACGCGGGCGATATCAGCAAGGCTGCACCCCTCTGCGCGGAGCACCCGCTCGAGATTGTCGATCGCGTTCCGCGTCTGCGTTTCGATATCGGGAGGAAGCGAAGCCGACCCCGGCACGAGCCCGATCTGTCCGCTCAGCAGCAGTAAAGAGCCGACGCGGGAGACCGGGGACAGCGGTGGTATGGCGAACGGGCCCGGCTGGGAACTGGTCAAGTTCAATCCTTTCGGTAACCCCGGGCCGAGGGCCCGGGGTACGTGCATCAGAAGCGCGTCGTTGCGCTGATCCCTATGGTGCGCGGCGTGACATAATAGGTGTACCGGCCGGGGGTGAACGGCGGATTCCAGAAGACCGTCGTGATTCCGCGCTTGTCGAAGAGATTTCGCGTGAAGATCGACACCGTCCAGTTCGCTGCATCGAGTTCGGCGCGGAAGTTGACGAGCGAATAGTCTGGAATGGCCACGAAGCCGGGGTTGGGCGTACCCGTTATCGCGCCCGTCGCCGTGTTCGTCAGGAACGGATTGAAGATGTTCCGGCTCTTCCCGACATATTGGAACTCAGGATGGAAGGAGAGCGTGAGGTCATCCCCCAGGGGCACCGAATAGTCGGCGGACAGGTTGATGGAGGCCTTGGGCACATAAGGCAGCTTGTCCCCCGCATATCCGCGATTGTTGATCCCGGGGTTAAACGGCTGGTCTTCGGTCAGGCGAGCGTTGGTCGTGCCGAACGTGGTCCTGAGGTCGAGGTTGCTCGTCGGTCGGCCGGTGATTTCGAGTTCGACGCCGTCGACCCGGGCCTTGGCGGCATTCGAAATAAAGCGGAACAGCCCGCTCGGCGTCGTGCTCTGAACCTGGATATTATCCCAGTCCATCCGATAGACGTCGAAGTTGACGGTGAGCTTGCGCCCGAACCACTGCGTCTTGAACCCGGCTTCGTAATTGGTGACGAGGTCGGGCCCGAAGCCTGCCGGGATCGTCGGCTCGGTCGCGATTAGCTGGTTGACGCCGCCGGCGCGAAATCCTTCGCTGTAGGTGGCGTAGAGCAGGATGTTGTCCTTCGCCTCCCAAGCCAGATTGAAGCGCTTCACGAATTTTTCACCCGAGAAGGAGCGACCGGTCCAGACTTGCGGCACCGGCATGCCGCCGGTGTTGATCCGCGCACTGTTCGCGCCGTCGACGTTGAATTTGGCCCAGCGGCCGCCTGCTGTCAGCGTGAGCGAATCGAAAAATTTGTACGAAGCCTCGCCGAAGACCGCGATCTGCTCGAGATGCGAGCGCACGAAACGATCCTGATAAATGGGATATCGGTCGGTCGGCGTCCCGCCCGGTCCGACAAAGCCGACACGGCTCTCGGTAAAGGCCTTGCGGTCCTGATAGTAGGCACCGATCGTCCATTGCAGCGGACTGTCGGGTTCGGGCGCGTTCAGCCGAAGCTCGAACGTTGGAGCCTTGGTGGTTTGCGGCTGGAGGATGTCGCCCGTCGCCACATTGGGCTCGCCCGGCTGCTGCGGCGCGACGCCTTGCGCGGCCGCAAAGGCCCAGGGAATTGCCAGATTGGGATAGGGAAGGTCGTAGTTGAGCTTGCGGTCATAGTAAGATGCGTTGACCGTCAGGTCGGCGAAATCGAACGCGTATCGCGCCGTCGCGCCAACGAGGATGTTGCGATCTTCGAGCGGATCGAAGGCCGGAACGTCGGACTGGAGCCCGCCGAGCGAAGTCGTCACATGGTTGCCGGCGTCATATTGCGCGCGGTTGACGAGACCGAGAAGCTCGAGCGAGAACCGCTCGCCCGGAGCGAATTTCAGTGCAAGGCGCGCGCCTTCATTGTGGCCACGGTTGATATTGGCGATGCCGAGCGTGCGGTTGTCGATATAGCCGCCCTGCGTCTCGTGCCAGCCCACCAGGCGGATGCCGAGAACATCGCGGACGAGAGGCAGGTTGAAGACGGCATTGATGGCTGAATTGGGCCGTCCGTTGCTGACAGCTGCCACCTCGGCCGACAGGTGAGCCGACGCCTCGGCGAGATCGGGCTTGTTGAAAATCGTCTGCAGCGTACCGCCCTGCGACCCGGCGCCGAACAACGTGCCCTGCGGTCCGCGCAGAATCTGCACCTGCGCAACGTCGATCAGCTTGAAATCGGGCGAGAAGCGGCCTGCATCGTTGGTCGCGCCGGGCGAACTCGTGATCGCGAATTCATCATAATAGATGCCGACCTGACCTTCGCCGGAGCCGACGATCCCGCGGATGATCGGACGGCGCGAACTCGGTCCATTGTCGATCAGCGTGAACCCCGGCACCGAGGACGCGATGTCGATAAAATCGCGCACCCCGGCGCTGCCGAGATCATCGCCCGAGATTGCGGCGACGCTGAGCGGCGTCTTGTCGAGACTCGTATCGCGCCGCAGCGCCGTGACGATAATTTCATCGGGCGCTTCCTCAGCCTCAGGGGCCGTTCCGGCGCTATCCTGGGCATAGGCGCTTGCAGGCCAGGCCAGCGCCATCATCATCGCCGCGCGCGCGACATGGTTTCTCCGAAGCTTGAACTGACGCATCACTGATACCCCTCTTAAGAACGATGAACCTTGGGCTGTCCGTCGCCGATACTCACTGGAGTCCGGACGAGCCTGCGTGAGGCCGCGAGCGCGGCGAGAGCGGCACAGCATGCGAACATGATGTACCAAGCGGGAGAAGCGGGGTTGCCAGTCGCGAGGGTCAGCGACGTCGTCGCAAACGGCGCGAGACCGCCGAAGGTCGCTCCGGCGACACTGTGGCTGATCGCCATGCCCGTGGACCGGATTTGCACCGGGAACAGGCGTGCGAGCGCGGCCGGCGCAGGGCCCGTGAAGGCGGCGATCGGCACCGCGATGGCAAGCTGGACGGCGAGGAGCCGCGCGGCCGACGGAGCCGCTGCCAGCCATTCAAGCGCCGGAAGCGACCCTAAAAGCAGGACCAGTGCTGCGGTGGTTTGCAATGAAATCGTACCGATGCGGTCGGCGAGCAGGCCGAACAGCGGCGTCAGGATAAGGACGAGCAGCAGCGTGATGCAGTTGGAATAGAGCGCATCGGCCTGCCCGATTCCTAGGACGGTGACCGCATGGGTCGGCATGAAAATGAGGAAGAAATTAACAAGGACCGCCCAGCAGGTGAACAGACCGAAACCGACGAGCAGGTCGGCCCGATTGTCGCGAAGCAGGATGCGGACCGGGTGCGCTGCGAGCGGAGCTTGCGCGCGTGCCGCCTCGAATTCGGCGGGCTCATGCGTGCGGCGACGGATGTAGATGCCGATCGGGGCGATCATCAGCCCGGCGAGGAAGGGCACGCGCCAGCCCCAGTCCAGCGCCTGCTCGGGCGTGAGGAAGCTGGCGACGGCCGCCGCGCTCAGCGAACCGAGGAGCATCGCGAGGGCTTGGCTCGCCTGCTGAAAGCTGGCGGCAAAGGCGCGGCGGTTCGGAGCCGCATGCTCGAAAAGAAAAGCCGTAGCGCTGCCCATCTCGCCGCCTGCGGAAAAGCCTTGGAGCAACCTCGCCAGAACGATGACGATCGGGCCGACAATGCCGGCCCGCTCATAGGTTGGGGCGAGGCCGATCGCGGCCGTGCCGAGCGCCATCGTCGCGATCGTGATCGTCAGCGCGGCCTTCCGGCCGCGGGTGTCGCCGAGCGAGCCCAGCACGACGGCACCCACGGGACGGATCACGAAGCCCAGGCCATAGGTGCCCACGGCGAACAAAGTAGCCACCGCCGCATTGCCCACGGGAAAAAAGAGCGTCGCGATGATCGTCGAATAATAGCCGAACAGAGCGATATCGAACCACTCGAGGACGTTGCCGGCGACCGCCGCGGCGATCGGCCGGACGCGCGAGCTGGCCGCCTCCGCTGCGGCGGGCGCGCTGACTCGGGGCCGCGTCAAATCGTCCAAAAGGACCTCCATCTCCAGCCCGCACGTCACCCTTCCCGGAATCAGGCTTCCGGGTGAGGCATGCGGTTGTTTCAATGACTGCCTTCAAGCAGCCAGTTTCAGGTAATTTCCTCCCAGAATTCCCATCATCTCGGTTTGCGAGAAGCCCTTGTCCTCCAGGCACTGGACAAGGTCGGGCAGTTGTTCGGGTTGCAGGAAGTCCCACGGCGGCGGCGGGTATCCGCGAGGATAGCGCGCCGGATCGAAGAAGCCGTAGTCGCTGCCTTCCAGCAACATGAAGTCCACGCCAAGGCCGACCTTGTCGGCTCCAATCAGCGATGCGATGTGCGCCGCCTGTTCGGCCATAGCGCGCGGAATCTCCTGTGCGGCCGCGCCGAGGAACATGCCGACGCCGCTAATGCCGACATAGGCACCCGAGCGGCCGGCCTCGCGCAGCAGATCGTCCGAGATATTGCGCTCGTGATCGAAGAGCGCGCGGGCATTGGAGTGGGAAAAGACGGGCGTTCTCGTCAGTCCCGTTGCGAGCGCGTCATAACTCGTTCGCTCGCCGCAATGGCTGAGGTCGACAATCATTCCCGCCGCGTCCATTTCGCGCAGAAGCCGCCCGCCAGCAGCGGTAAGCCCAGCGTCGCGCGGCTCGTGGCAGCCGTCGCCAAAAGTATTCGCCTGATTGTAGGCGATGATCGCGCGATCGATTCCGGCTGCCTTGAATGCAGATACCAGCGAGAAATCGGTGGTGAAGGGCGTCGCGGTCTGGAAGTGCAGCGAAACGGAGAGCTGACCCGCCGCTTTTGCGGCAAGAATGTCCGCAGGCGACGCGGCGTGCCGCAAGGAATCAGGCGCGCGGCGCAGTTCGGAAAGCAAAAAGCCGACACGAGAGAGCGCGGTGAGCGCATCGTCCTTCCCGGCCGCCGCGGTTACCGAAATATGGTCGAAGCCCGACGCGTGGAAACGGCGCAGCGTTTCGACGAGGTCGGCACCGGGCGGGAGGAAATGCGCGGTCCATGGCAGCAGACCGTCGCACACCGGCGTGTCGGCGAGCCATGGGCGCGCATCGCGCCATGCGCGCGAGGGGGCCTTCACGCCGCCGCCTCCAGGGCGCGCAAAACCTTGCCGCGCAGCCCTTTCAGACGTTCGACGGGCTCGTTCGCATAGACAAAACGGATATAGTCGCTGCCATGCATAGCGCCCCATCCCCTCATCGAGGTTGCACACACGCCTTCGGTCAAAAGGCGGTCGGCCATGACATCGCCGTCGATTCCGAAGTCGGACACGCGAAGCATCATCGACCATCCTCCTGCCGGGACACCGAACGGAAGCCCGGACAGTTCGGCCGCGATGAAGTCGGCGCGCGCTTCGAGCTCGGCGACATAGGAGGGGAGCGTTTCGCGTGAATTACGGAGCGCGATGGCTGCCGCATCCTGCGCAATGCCGACCGGGACGACGACATTGGCGAGCGATACGGCGACAAGATCCGGCACATAGGCCTCGGGCGCTACGATCCAGCCCACGCGCCAGCCGATCATGCGCAGTTCCTTGGACGCCGCGCCGATACAGATCGTTCGTGCGGCCATGCCATCGATCCCGGCCGGGTGAAGAACGCTTCGCCCCTTGAACAGCAGTCGCTCCATCGCGGCATCGACAATGAGAAGCAGATCGTGCGCTATGCACAGGCGCGCGACTTCCGCCCAATCGGCTTCATCGAGGATGGCACCGCTCGGCATGGAGGGCGACATCAAAAGCATCGCGCGCGTGCGCGGCGTAACTGCCGCTGCCAGCGCGGCGCGATCAAGGGTCCATTCGGTGCCCGGATTGAAGCGGAAGGGCACGCTCACTGGCGTACCGCCGGCAAGCCTCACACGATTGAGCAGTCCGGCATAGGTGGGGTCGGTGACGATGACCTCGTCGCCGACCTCGACGGTTGCCAGCAGCGTGTTCAGCACGCCCGACAGTCCGCCTGCGGATATGAGGACGTTATCCCGCGAATAGGTGATGCCGGACAGGTCCGACACGTGGCGGGCGGCCGCATCTCTGAGATCGTCTTGCCCGACGAACGGAAGATAGGAATTCGCAGCGTCTTCGAAAGCTGCGCGCCGCGTCCGCTCGATGACCTCTGGTTCCGGCGGAATATCGGTATCGAGATTTTCCAAGCGCAGAAGGTCGCGCCCCGACCCGTCGGCGATCGCACCCATGCGATCGACGCCGATGCCGGCAATGAAGTCGAGGCGTGCAGGTCTTACCAAGGCCAACTCCGAATCATAGATAATATATAATCTGGTTTCGTAATCGGCTCGCTTTGTCTTTGCAATAGCCAACACGTCGGCCGCGCAGCGATCTGCGCCGACCGAACGGCCCGCTCAGGTACGAGGTTCGGACCTCCTCGATTTGCCGCGATAATTCAGCCTGTTCGCACCTGTTTCAGTCCCGCGACAGACGCCCGCCCTTCCCTTTCATTCGGAGGTCCGGCCTCAGCGAGCCTCGGGCGCTCACGCCGACTTGCCACTTTGATCTCTTTATGTTCTCATCGGCCGATGGATAGAATCGATACCGCACGAGTCGCGACGACCATTCGAGATGGCAGCGAGCAGCAGCGACGCCTCCCATCCTGACCAACTCAGCCTTTTCTCGTGACGTGAGCGGGTGGGACGCGGATGGTAGCCGGCGCGCCTCGACCGTCTTCGAAGCCGCTGCCTGGTTTCAGGCCGTCCAGCCGGTCTGCCGCTGCGGACATGCCGCAAGCTTCAACCCATATGGGCTCTGGTGGCTGTTTCACCGGCGTCTCTGGAATGACGAGTTGCGAAATGCCAGGCACCGCTTCCACTGCGGGCACTGTTTCGCCGCCAAGGCCGAGCGGGTCCGCCCGCTGAGGATAGACCTAGTCGCGCCGCGCGACGGCGACATCGCACTGCCGATGCCCGCGGAGCGCGAATGGAACGGGCCGTAAGCCGGTTTCGGGCCTGACGACCTGATCAGGTGTCAATCTGGTTCCATCTCCACGGAGAGCGGCCTTTACGCATCGATTCAGACCGTTACGAGAGGCAAACCGATAGAATCGCCGCTCGAAGGATAGCGGAAACGGCGGCTACGTGCGGCGACAGGACCGGTCGGCATTGTCCCACATGCGCCTTGGCCGGACAGGAACCGGCGACGGCGCCCTTGGAGCGGACCGCGGGCAAGCGGGTCGGGACCCTTCCGGCGGCCGAACGACGATGTGAAGCATTTTCATCTTACGGAGGAACTCGCCCACGAAATTTCCGATGCTAGGCAGGAGGAGCGGTTGTTTGCCGCGCTTGCACATGCTGCAGGGCGCATGGGGTTCGATCATTTCGCGCTATCGTTCGACCGGCGCGGCGGTAGCGAACGGGGTTCGATGCTCGTGCACAATTATCCCGGCGCTTGGACGCGCTTGTCCGAGGCGCGCACCCTGTCCTCGGTCAGCCGCGCGCGAATGAACCAGGGCTGCTGGGTCGTCCTCGATTGCAGCATCTCCCAGACCTGTTCCTGCCGCGCATGGTCGCTCGCGACCGAGAAGGCCATGAGTTGTTCGAGCGTCATGCCGTCCTCGGCATAGACCTCGTGCAGCTTGGGCGAGACCGACGCGAGCTTGAGGCGCTGCTTCACCACCGCCGGGGGTGACCATGAACGTCGCGGCGATCGTCTCGATGTCGCTCCCCTGACCGACGAGCTTCTGCATCGAGCGGAACTGGTCGAGCGGATGACCTCGCGCAGCGGCATAATGGCGACAACGCGGCGCAGCGCTTCGATTTCCGGGACCCATCGCCTGCCATTTGCGGCGAAAAATCCGTCTCACGTAACGCGGGCGTTCGACGACTAGATTGGCGTCGTCACCAGTGACTGGCGTCTGTTAATGTCGGCGACGGCGGCAGTTTCATAATCCAGCGTCTGGCAATCGGGCGACAGACTGGCCTCCAGCTCCGTCGACGAGCGAAACTCGGTTCGGCGCGATTCACCGCTGCCTAAATCCAAGAGACTTTTGACGATAAAATTTTAGATGCCGCGGCGACCGAGAATGGGCGCAGGAACGAATGAGGGAGCAATTGAGGGAGGAGGTCGAGCGACCAACCAATTTTATTGGTTAAAAACAACACGTTAAACAGAAGAACTGGATGCCCCGCGAGGATTCGAACCTCGATAGGCGGTATCAGAAACCGCAGTCTTACCATTAGACGACAGGGCAGCAGAGGCGGGCCCAATATGATTGCGCGGCCGCGCTGTCAAGGCCGCAGCGACGACCCGCACAAGTCCGCTTGCCCTGACGCATTTCGCCGCTAGCATCGCCGCATAACAAGAAGGGGGCCGCGCGCCCGCGCGGACACCCGAAGGAGTGGGTTGATGCGTCATGTCGCGATCGTCGGGTCGGGCCCCGCGGGTTATTATACCGCCGAAACATTGCAGAAAGCGGACGATATCGCGGTCGACGTCATCGACCGCCTTCCCGTCCCTTACGGCCTGATCCGCACCGGGGTTGCGCCCGATCACCAGTCGATCAAGGCGGTGTCGCGCCGCTACGAGGGCACCGCACTCACCGACAATGTCCGCTTCGTCGGCCATGTCGCAGTCGGCACCGACGTGACGATCGACGAGCTGCTGACCCTTTATGACGCGGTCGTCCTTGCGACCGGGGCGCCCAACGACCGGCCGCTCGACATTCCCGGCGCCGATCTCACCGGGGTGATCGGCAGCGCGGCCTTCGTCGGCTGGTATAACGGCCACCCCGACTTCGCCGGGCTGAACCCGCCGCTCGATTCGCCCGGGGTCGCGGTGATCGGCAACGGCAATGTCGCGCTCGACGTCGCGCGGATCCTCGCCAAGACGCGACAGGAATTTGCCGGCAGCGATATCGTCGCGCACGCGCGCGATGCGCTGGAGGCGAGCGCGGTGCGCCATATCCAGATCCTTGGTCGCCGCGGCCCGCACCAGATCGCGATGACGCCGAAGGAGCTCGGCGAACTGGGTCACCTCGAACGCGCCAGCCCCCGCGTCGATCCCGCCGACCTGCCGCCCGAGGGCGACGATGCGATGCTCGAACCCGGGATGCGCAAGTCGGTCACGCACCTGCGCAGCTTTGCCGCGAACCCCGTCGCCAAGCCGGTAACGATCGATTTCGATTTCTTCGCGATGCCCGTCGCGCTCGAAGGCGAAGACGGCCGCGTCCAGCGCGTGATCGTCGAACGCACGAGGCTCGATGCCGACCTGACCAGCCACGGCACCGGCGAAACCTATGCGATCGACGCCGGCCTCGTCATCAGTTGCATCGGCTATCAGACCCCGCCGATCCCCGGCGTCCCGTACGAACATGGCCGCGGCCGCTTCGCCAACGACGACGGCCGGATCCTGCCCGGACTTTATGCGGTCGGCTGGGCGCGGCGCGGGCCGTCGGGAACGATCGGCACCAACAAGCCCGACGGCGCGCGCATCGGCGAGATGGTAATCGAGGATATCGGCCGCGGCGCGGGCAAGGCAGGGCGTCCGGCGCTCGACGCGCTGCTCGCCAGCCGCGGGGTCACCCCCGTCACCTTCCGCGACTGGCGCAAGATCGAGGAGGCCGAGGTCGCCGCCGCGCTCGACGGCAGCCCGCGCGAGAAATTCACCAGTATCGAGGCCATGCTCGCCGCGATCGGGCGGTGAGCCCGAACCGGGTAGGTATTCGGGCGGCGCTGCGCTGGCTGCTCGCGATCGCTTATGTCTATGCGGGTTATCGCCACCTCGCGACCCCCGCGCCTTTCCTCGCGATCACCCCGGCATGGGTACCGCAGCCGAACTTCGTCGTCGCAGCGACCGGCATCGCCGAAATCGCGGGCGCGCTCGGATTGATGATCCCGGCGACGCGCAAGACCGCCGGCTGGGGCCTCGCGCTCTATGCCCTCTGCGTTTGGCCGGCGAACTTCCACCACGCGCTCGCCAATGTCGCGATCGGCGGCGAAACACTAAGCTGGTGGTACCACGGCCCGCGCCTCGCCGCGCAGCCGCTGATCATCTGGTGGGCGCTGTGGGCGGGCGGCGCGACCGACTGGCCGTTCCGCCGCCGCACCTGATCCTTATTTCGCGACCGGCGTCTCGATCGGCGGCTGGCCCTTCTGGCTCGCCGCATAGGCCTCGACCGCCTTCAGCACGCGCAGCATATTGCCGCTCGAAATCTTCTCGAGCTCGGCCTGCGTATAGCCGCGCCGCGCGAGCTCGGCGAACAGCCGCGGATATCCGGTGACATCCTCGAGCCCGACCGGGGTCGCGTCCATCCCGTCATAATCGCCGCCGATCCCGATATGGTCGACGCCGATCGTCTTCTTGATATGGTCGATATGGTCCGCCGCGATCCCGATCGGCGTCTGCGGCGCCGGGTTCGCTGCGTCCCACGCTTTCAGCGCCGGGGCGACGGCATCGGGATTGCCGACATACAGCGCATCGAGCCGCGCCTTCTCCGCCGTCCGCGACAGACCATGTGCGCGCAGCTTGGGGTCGAGGAAGGCGGCATAGAGCACGACCATCACGACGCCGCCATTGGCCTTCACCGCAGGCAGCACGCTGTCGGGCACGTTGCGCGGATGATCGTTGACGCCGCGCACGCCCGAATGGCTGAACATCACCGGCGCGTGCGAGACCTCGAGCGCATCCTTCATCGTCGCTTCGCTGACATGGCTCAGGTCGACGATCATGCCGATGCGGTTCATTTCGCGAACGACCTGCTTGCCGAAATCGGTCAGCCCGTCATGCTGCGGCGCGTCGGTCGCGCTGTCGGCCCATGGCGTGGTCTTGCCGTGAGTCAGCGTCATGTAGCGCGCGCCCATGCCATAAAGCTGGCGCAGCACGGCAAGCGACGATCCGATCGACTGGCCGCCCTCCATGCCAAGCATGCCGGCGACCTTGCCCGCCTTCATCTGGCTTTCGAGTTCGGCCGAAGTCGATGCAAAGCCAAGATCGTTCGGATAGCGCGCGATCAGCCGCTTCGCGACGTCGATCTGCTCGATCGTCTGCTGCACCGCCTCCTGCTCATTCGTGTTCGACGGCACATAGACCGACCAGAATTGCGCGCCGACATGCCCCTTGCGCAGCCGCTGGATGTCGGTGTGCATCACCGTTCCGTCGGGCTTGGGTTTGGTGGTGTCGTTAAAATCGAAGCCGTTGATCATATTGCCGACCTGCCCGCGGAGTTCCCACGGCACGTCATTATGCC